>NZ_BJOR01000001.1:2455886-3069857 GCF_006540305.1 Streptomyces sp. 6-11-2
GTGTTGACCGAGCACCAGCCGATCGCCAGGAACGCCTGGATGGCGGCGGGCAGATAGTTGCCGCGACGCCCGAAGGCGGCGCGCCCCAGGACCATGCCGGTCACACCGGTGCGCTGGCCCATGAGGACGAAGACGCCGAAGAAGGCCATGCCGATGAGGTTGCCGACGATCAGCACGACGAGCGTGTCGGACAGGCCCAGACCGAGCTGGATGCCGAGCGCGCCCAGGACCCAGTTGATCGGGGCGATGTTGGCGCCGCACCAGATCCAGAACTGGCCGGACACGCTGTTGGTCCGGGCCGACTCCGGGACGGGCTGCAACGCGGCCTCGACCTCGGGGACGGTGGACGGTGGCGGGGACGAGGGTGCGGGAGAAGCAGACATGGGTTGACCCCCAGGTTGAGGCGGCCTGTTCGCACGCTGGGCGGGCCGCTTGCCCCGCAATCCTGGTGGTCCCGGTCACACGGAACAAGAAACGATCTGTCATACAGTTGTTCCGCCGTGCTAAACAAATCGTCATGCTGATGTCGCTGTCGCGGGTCCTCGCCCATCCGAGCCTCGCACCGGCCGAGCCACGGGTCCTGGCCGGATCGCGGGGTCTGGAGCGGACCGTGCGCTGGCTCCACTCCAGCGAGGTCCTGGAGGTGGCGCCGCTGCTGCGCGGCGGTGAGCTGCTGCTGACCGGCGGCACCATGCTGGCCCGCGCGAGCGAGGACGAGCAGCGCGCGTACGTCCGGAGCCTGGCCGTCCGGGGAGTCGCGGGCGTCGCGATCGAGACCGGCGGCGAACTCCGGGAGGTTCCGGCGCCGCTCGTCGAGGAGGCGGCCGCGCGGGACTTCCCCGTCGTCGAGCTGCGGCGGGTGGTCCCGTTCGTGGAGGTCGCCGAAGTGATCAACGGCGCCCTGATCAACGACTCCGTGGCACGGCTGCGCTCGGTGGACGCGCTCTCCCAGGAGCAGTCCGAACTGCTCGCCGAGGGCGCCGGCGTGCAGGAGGTGCTGGACGCGCTCGTGCGGCACACGTCGACGGCGGCCGCCGTCTTCGACGCGAACGACCGGCTCATCACCGTCAGCGGCCCCGAGAAGGACCCGGGGAGCGGGCCCGCGCGGGAGGAGCCGACCCCGTTCGGCGGCATGGGGACGCGGCTGACGATCCGCGGGGTCCCCGCGGCCACCCTCGTGCTCTACCCGGACGCCGACGCGGACGTCGAGACGCTGGAACTGGCCCAGGACCGGACGGTGGAGGCCCTGAAGCTGGCACTGCTGCGGTTCCGGCCGCCGGGCCCGCGGGAGTTCGCCGCGAGTGAACTCGTCCGGCTGGCCGCCGCGGACGGCGCCCATCCGCAACGGATCCGCCGGCTGGGCGTGTCGATCGGTTTCAGCGCCGACGCGCCGGTCATCGGGGTGGCCGCCCGCGCCACCGGGCCGTCGGCCGAACTGCGCCGCCTGGACGAACTGCTGTCCCGCTACGGCCGGACCGCGGTCGACGTGCCGTCCCCGCTCGCCGTGCACACACTCCTGTCACTGCGGGACCGTGACGGCGCCGCCGGCCTGCGGGCCCGGCTCGTCGCCGATCTCACCGAGTGGCGCTCGTCCGACCGGACGGCGATCGCGGTCGGCCCGCTGATGCCGGCCCTGGAGGACGCGGCCGTCTCGCTGGGCGCGGCGCTGGAGTGCGTGCGCCGCCCCACGCGCGCGTTCCGGGCCGGGGTGGTCGACGCCACCGAGCTGAGTGCGGAGCGGCTGCTGCTCGACGACGAGCTGCGCATCCCGGCGGAGCGGCTCGTACGGGAACAGCTCGGGCTCCTGCTCACCCTGCGGCACGAGGAACGCGACCTCCTGCTCACCACCCTGGAGACGTATTTCGAGACCGGCTTCAACAAGACCCGCGCGGCGGCGGAACTGCATCTGCAACGCCAGTCCCTCTACGCGCGGTTGCAGCGCGCGTTCGACCTCCTGGGCGGCGATCCGACGGGAACGCCCCGGGCGCTGGCCCTGCACCTGGCGCTGCGCGTCCACCGCCGGCTCGTCTGACCGCGGCGCCCGCCGGGGCCGGCCGGGTGCTGGTCAGTCCTTGTAGTCGGGGCAGGTCCGGTCGAGCAGGCGCAGCAGCGCCGCCCAGGCGAGTTCGTAGGCGTCGACGTCCTCGAAGTCCGAGGTCGCCTCGCCCGCGAGCTGCTGGGCGGTGTACTCGCAGACCTCGGCCGGCGGGACGACGAGGGGGCCGCCGCCCGCCTGCGCGGTCACCTGGATCTCGCAGGCCTTCTCCAGGTAGTACATGCGCAGGAACGCCTGGGCCGCGCTCTCGCCGACCGTCAGCAGCCCGTGGTTGCGGAGGATCAGGGCGGGGTGGCCGCCGATGTCCGCGACGAGGCGTCGCTGTTCGTCGAGGTTGAGGGCGACGCCCTCGTAGTCGTGGTAGCCGACCCGGTTGTGGAACTCCATCGACATCTGGTTGACCGGCAGCAGCCCGTCGCGCTGGGCGGCGACGGCGCAGCCCGCCTTGGTGTGGGTGTGCAGCACGCACCGCGCGTCCTCGCGTGCGGCGTGGATCGCGCTGTGGATGACGAAACCGGCCGGGTTGACCGGGTACGGGGTCGCCTCGACCGGGTTGCCGGACAGGTCGATCTTCACCAGGTTCGAGGCGGTGATCTCCTCGAACAGCAGGCCGTAGGGGTTGATCAGGAAGTGGTGGTCCGGGCCCGGCAGCCGCATCGAGATGTGCGTGAAGATCAGGTCGGTCATGCGGAAGTGCGCGACGAGCCGGTAGACGGCGGCCAGTTCGCGGCGCAGTCGCAGCTCCTCTGCTGCCGGATCGAGGGCCGACGCGGCCGGGCTCCGGGTGGCGGGTGTGCTCAGCAGGTCGGTCATGGGGGCTCCTTCGGGACGGTTCAGACCTCGGGGTCGACGACGGGCGTGAGGGGGCGGCCGGTGCGCTGCCAGGCGATGACGTTCTCGGCGGGCTCGCACACGTACGCGCGGTGCGAGGCGTCGGACAGGAAGGCGCTGTGCGGTGACAGCTGGATGCGCGGGTGGCCGCACAGCGGGTCGCCGGCGGGCGGGGGCTCCACGGGCAGGACGTCGAGGGCGGCTCCGGTGAGCCGGCCGCTGTCGAGCGCCCGGAGCAGGGCCTCGGGGTCGACGAGTTCGCCGCGGGAGACGTTCACCAGCAGTCCGCCCGGCCGCATGCGGGCGAGCAGCCCGTCGTCGACCATGCCCCGGGTCCGGTCGGTGAGCGGGACGTGCAGGGACAGCACGTCCGCCGCGCCCACCAGTTCGTCCAGTTCGAGCCGGTCGACACCGGCCGGCCATCCGGAGGGGTCGGCCTGCGGGTCGTACGCGGCGAGGCGGCCGAAGACGGGAGCCGCGATCCGGACGAGTTCCCGGGCGATACGGCCCATCCCGACCAGGCCCAGCGTCAACCCGCCTGCTCGGCGCGGCAGTTCGGCCCTGGCGAAGTCGGTGGCCCAGCCTCCGCCGCGCACCACGGCGTCGGCCTGCGGCAGCCGGCGTACGAGGGAGAGGGCCGAGGCGAGGGCGTGGACGGCGACGTCCTCGGTGGCGGTGCCGGGCAGGTTGGTCACCCACAGGCCGCGCCGGCGGGCCGCGGCGGCGTCGATCATGTCGTACCCGGCCGACATGGTGGCGAGGACGCGCAGCCTCGGCAGGCGGTCGAGGAGTGCCTCGTCCACGCACGCGTAGCCGACGATCAGCGCCACCGCGTCATGAGCCGCGGCCGCGATGGCCCCGGGGTCGCGGCTGCCGGCGATCCGCACGGCGAAACCCGCGTCGGTGAGGAGCCGGACACCCGGCTCCGGGTCCAGCTCGCCCAGGTCCGTGTAGACGACCACGGGTTGCCCCACGGCGACCTCCTCAACTGATTCGACCGTTTGGAACGCCCTTAACCTACGTTTCGACTGATCTGATGTCCATTGGCGATTGACTCGACTGTGCAGTGATGCGCATCACCCGCCGGTGGACCCGGCGGGTGATGCCCGAGAATGACACCGGACCCGGGCGCCGCCGCACCACGGGCCGACACACCGAAGGAACCGAGGGGGAACAGCCCAGGTGGATCTGGACCACACCGACCTCGCCGTCGTGCGCGAACTGCAGACGGACGGCCGCCTCACCTACGAGACGCTGGCCCAGCGCGTGGGCCTGTCACGGCCCGCCACCCGGGCCCGGGTCCAGCGGATGCTGGACTCCGGCGCGGTGCGCGTGGTGGCCATCGTGCACCCCGCCGTGCGCGGGCTGACCGCCTCGGCGCACCTGTCGATCGACACCTACGGCGCGGCCGGACCGGTGGCGCGCGCCATCGCCGCGATGCCCCAGGCACCGTTCGTCACCCTCACGGCGGGACAGCGGGCCATCATGACCGAGCTGCGCACCGAGGGGTTCGCCGAACTGGACCGGGCGATCGAGCGGGTGCGCACCCTGCCGGGCGTGCGGACGGTCGATCCGCTGCTCACCACCCGCCAGCTGAAGGACCCCTACCTGCTCCCCGACCCCCCGGCCGCCGCCGAGCTCGACGAGCTGGACCGGCGGATCCTGGACGAGCTGGAGCGCGACGGCCGGCTGCCGTTCGCCGAACTCGCCGACCGGGTGGGGCTGTCGGCGGGCGCCACCCGGTCCCGCACGCTGCGGCTGCTCGACGGCGGCGTCGCGAAGGTGCTCGCCCTGGTGCGGCCCGAACTGCTGGGCATGGGCCACCTCTGCGGCTTCGCGGTGCGCCTGGACGGTCCCGCGGATCCGGTGGCCGAGCGGCTCGCCTCCTGGGACCGCGTGTCGTTCCTGTCCGCCTGCATCGGGCGGGCCGATCTGGTCGGCACCATCACGGCCGAGTCGCTGCCCGCGCTCCTGGCCACCCTGGAGCGGATGCGGGCGTGCGAGCAGGTGAGCGGCGTGGAGAGCTGGCTGCACATGGAACTGGTGAAGGAGCGCTACGACCCGGGAGCCCCGGCACCGGCACCGGACGCCGGAGCACGGACCCCGGCACCGGACTCCGGAGCATGAACCGCCGGCAATCACCCCCTCTGACGGACGATCCGTAAGCACACACGCCTGATACCTTCCGAAATTTTTCTCTGAAGCACCTCTAGCCAATCTGTCGTTCGTTATCTATCGTCCAGGCGAACGAATCAGCCGTCGCGTCGCCTCCGCGTACCTTCGGCGTCCCCTGGTCGAAAGCAGGCCCCATGCACCACCCTCTCGACGACCCCGACCGCACCCTGCTGGTGACCGGCGCCGCGATCGCCTCCGCCGGCACCACGACCCGCGCGGAAGCCCTGGCCGTGCGCGGCGACCGGATCGTGCACGTCGGCACCGCCGACGACGCCCGCGCCGCGCTCGGCCGCGTGGACCGCGAGCTGGAGCTCGACGGCGGTCTGGTCCACCCCGGTTTCGTCGACGCGCACTGCCACCCGGTGATGTACGGCCAGGCTCTGGCCTGGGTCGACTGCCGGCCCGAGCGCGTACCGGACATCGACACCCTGGTCGACGTGCTGCGCGACGCCGCCCGCGACCTGCCCGCCGGAGTCCCGGTGCGCGGCTTCGGCTACGAGCACCGCCGCCTCGCCGAACGCCGCCACCCCACCCGCCACGACCTCGACCGCGTCGCCGACGACCGCGAGGTCTATGTGATGAACGCTTCCGGTCACGGCGGCGTCGTCAACTCCCACACGCTGCGGACCTGCGGCATCACGGCCGGCACCCCGGACCCCGAGGGGGGCAGCATCGGTCGTTTCGCCTCGGGCGAGCCCGACGGACAGCTGTGGGACGCCGCGTGCGACCTGCTCACCGGACCGGGCGGGGTGAAGATCGGCAACCACGGCCCGAACTTCCACCTCACCGAGCCGGACGCCATCATGGCCGACCATCTGGCGCGCGCCCAGGAGGTCTTCCTGGCCGCCGGTGTCACCACGGTCGGTGACGCGCAGGCCTCGCGCCGCGAGATGGAGACCTATCTGCGGGCGCAGGAGTCCGGCTCACTGCGCATGCGTGTGTCGGCGTACCTCACCTCCGCGCTGCTGGACACCGCGCTCGAGCTCGGCGTCGTCCACGGCTTCGGCGGCGACCTGTTCCGTGTGCAGGGCGTGAAGTTCTACGCGGACGGCACGCTGGGCGGCTGGACCGCCTACTTCCCCGAGGGCTACGCCGCCGACTGCTGCCACCACGGGCAGCTGTACCACTCGGTCGAGGAGTACGCGGAGATCGTCGCGCGGGCCCACCGGGCGGGGTTGCAGACCGCGACGCACGCCCAGTCCCCGTACGCCATCGGCATGGTCCTCGACGCGGTCGAGAAGGCGCAGGCGGACCGGCCCCGGCCGGACATGCGGCACCGTATCGAGCACTGCGGACTGCCCACCGACGAGCAGATCGACCGCATGGGCGCGCTGGGGGTCGTCCCGGTGATGCAGCCGCAGCACCACCTGCGGACCGGTGACGGCACGCTGACCGCCGTCGGCGAGCTCGGCCACCGCTACAACCCCGCGGGCCGCTGCCTCACGGCCGGTGTTCCGGTCGTGTTCAGCTCCGACGCGCCGGTCGCCCCGCCCGCCCCGCTGGAGGCGGTCTCCGCGGCCGCCACCCGGCGCACGGTCCTGGGCACCGTCCTGGGCGACGAGGCACTGCGGCTGCCGGTCGCCGACGGCCTGCACGCGCACACCGCCGCGGCCGCCCGCGCCCTGCACCGCGAGCACGCGGTGGGCGCGCTGGCGCCGGGCATGCTCGCCGACTTCGTCGTCCTCGACGCCGATCCCCTGCACACCGCGGCCAACGAACTCACCGGCATCGGCGTGCGCGAGACCTGGATCGGCGGCACCCGCGCCTGGGCGGCCCCCGGCCGCTGAGTTCCGCCCCCGCTCCGTCCCCTTCCCCCGGGAGCGGCGCGCACCGCCGCGCCGCTCTCCCGCTCCCCCGTCCCCACCCTCAGCCGGAGGTCCCGCATGCCGGACCGCACCCACCAGCCCGATCCGAGAAACGCGCGCAGAGCCGCGCTGGCCGCCCTGGCCGGCACCTCGATCGAGTGGTACGACTTCTACGCCTTCGCCACCGCCGCGGCCATCGTCTTCAACGACGTGTTCTTCCCCGCGGACATGCCCTCGCTGCTCAAGACCCTGTCCGCCTTCGGCACGTTCGCCGTCGGCTTCCTGTTGCGACCGCTCGGCGGCATCGTGTTCGGGCACATAGGCGACCGGGTGGGACGCAAGAAGACCCTCGTCATCACCCTGCTGATGATGGGCATCGCGTCCTTCGCCATCGGCCTGCTGCCGACCTACGCCCAGGTCGGCGCCCTGGCTCCGGTCCTGCTCATCGTCCTGCGCCTGGTCCAGGGCGTCGCGATCGGCGGCGAGTGGGGCGGCGCGGTGCTGATCGCGGTGGAGAACGCCCCGAAGGGCAGGAGGACCTTCTTCGGCTCGTTCGCCCAGCTCGGTTCGTCCGTCGGCGCCCTGCTCTCCACCGGCGCCTTCAGCCTGATGAACCTCTTCGGCCACGACGCGTTCCTCAGCTGGGGCTGGCGCGTGCCGTTCCTCGCCTCCGCCGTCCTCGTCGCCATCGGACTCGTCATCCGCGTCAAGCTCGAGGACTCCCCGGTGATGTCCGAGGTGCGCGAGGAGCGCGGCACCGAGGCCAAGCTGCCGGTGGCGGAGGTGCTCCAGAAGGCCTGGCGCACCGTACTGGTCGGCGTCTTCGCCCTGGCCACGGCCACCGGCGGCTACTACGTGGTGACCAGCTACCTGCTGTCCTACGGCACCGGACACCTGCACCTGTCCGAGTCGATGCTGCTCAACGGCCTGACGCTGGCGGCCTTCCTCGAACTGCTGGTGACCCCGGGCCTGGCCTGGCTCGGCGACCGCGTCGGCGCGCACAAGGTCGTCATCGCCGGACTCGCCGGAGTCGTCGTCCTGGCGGCTCCGCAGTTCATGGCGATGGGCACGGGCAGCGTCGCACTGATCTACCTGATGATGCTCGCGATGCGGTTCGTGATGTCGGCCCTGTACGGACCGATCGCCGCGATCCTCGCCGAAGGTTTCGAACCGCACGTCCGCTACACCGGGATCTCCCTGTCGTACCAGGTCTGCAACCTGATCTTCGGCGGCTTCGCGCCGGTGGCCTGTGTGTCCCTGGCCGCGCTGGCGGGCGGCCACTACTGGCCCCCGGCCGTGCTGCTGATGGTGATCTCGGCGATCGGCATCTGGTGCACGGGGCGTCTGCACGTCGCGCGCGTGCGGCGGGAGGCCGCCCGGCCGGCCACCGCGGAGGCGGATCCGCTGCCGGCGGTCTCCTGACGACTCACGGCGGGGAGGACGGGCTCCTCTCGGGTTCTGTTCCGAGTCCGCCCTCCCCGCCGTGCGGGTTCAGCCGTCGGCCCGCCGCTCGCGCCGCGGGCCCACGAGCCGTTCGGGGTCGCCGAGCAGGGTGACCAGCGTCGTGTCGTCGAGCAGGTGCTGGGCACGGATCTCCTCGACCACGCTGGTTCCGTTGCGCAGCGCCGCCTGGGCCACCTCGGTCGCCCGGTGATACCCCAGGTGCGGCACCAGCGCGGTCACCAGCCCGATCGAGCGCTCGACACCCGCCCGCAGCCGGTCCCGGTCGGCGGTGATGCCGTGCACGCATCTGGTCGCCAACAGGCGGCAGGCGGCGGTCAGTTCGATCAGCCCCTGGAACAGGCAGCGGGCGACGACCGGTTCGAAGGCGTTCAGCTGGAGCTGTCCTGCCTCGGCGGCCATCGACACCGTGACGTCGTTGCCCACCACGCAGAACGCGACCTGGTTCACCATCTCCGCGATCACCGGGTTCACCTTGCCCGGCATGATGCTGGATCCCGCCTGCACCGCGGGCAGCCGGATCTCGGCCAGACCGGCCCGCGGGCCCGAGGACAGCAGCCGCAGATCGCCGGCCACCTTGGACAGCTTCACCGCCGTGCGTTTGAGCACCCCCGAGAAATGCACCAGCGCGCCCACGTCCTGCGTGGCCTCCACCAGGTCCGCGGCGGAGACGAACGGCCGGCCGGTGAGCGCCGCCAGGTGCCGGGTGGCCAGCCGGGCGTACTCCGCGGGGGCGTTCAAACCGGTTCCGATCGCCGTGCCGCCCAGGTTGACCTCCAACAGCAGTTGCCGGGCCTCGCGCAGGCGCTGCTGGTCCTCGGCCAGCATGACGGCGAACGCGCCGAACTCCTGCCCCAGGGTCATCGGCACCGCGTCCTGCAACTGGGTCCGGCCCATCTTGAGGAAGCCGGCGAACTCCGCCGCCTTGGCCCGGAACGCGTCCTCCAGCAGCGCCAGCGCGGCGAGCAGGTCATCGGCCGCCTCGCAGAGCCCCACCCGCAGCGCCGTGGGATAGGCGTCGTTGGTGCTCTGCCCGAGGTTGACGTGTCCGTGCGGGTCGAGATGCGCGTAGTCGCCCCGGGGGCGGCCCAGGATCTCCAGGGCCCGGTTGGCGATCACCTCGTTGGCGTTCATGTTGGTCGAGGTGCCGGCCCCGCCCTGCACGACGTCGACCACGAACTCCTCGTGCAGTTCTCCCTTCCGGATCTGCTCGCAGGCCTCGACGACGGCCCGCGCGCGGGATTCGTCGAGGAGGCCGAGATCCCGGTTGGCGAGCGCGGCCGCCTGCTTGACCGTGGCGAGCGCGCTCACCAGGTGCGGGTACGACGAGATCGGCGTGCCCGACACCGGGAAGTTCTCCAGGGCGCGGGCGGTGTGGATGCCCCAGCGCACGCCGTCGGGCACGTCGAGGCGACCGATCAGGTCCCGCTCGGTGCGAAACGAGGTCGTCATGCCGCCCCGCCTTTCTGCTTGATGACTTCCATGACTCGCCCACGACCCCCACCTGCGGAGGCCCCGCGGGCGACGAACAAGAACAGCGGCCCGGAGGACACCGGGCCCGTCACGACCCGGCCCGCGTACGCGACGCCCGGCGACGGACGGCCGGCCGCCACCGGGCACCCCCGTTCCGAGCCCGCGCCCACGACGCCCAACGGCACCCGGCCGGCCGCCGGGGACCCCCGGCCCGGCCGGCACCCGCGACGATCTCCGGCTCCCAGCCGACCGCCGCCAAAAACCCCGATCCCGGCCCGCGCCCACGACGACTGCCGGCCGCCGCCGCGAGCCCTTCGCCGGCGCCACTCGGCCGCCCGGTCGACGACACAGCCCGCCGGCCGCCCGGCACCCACGCCCGCAGCGGAGGGCGGACGTCCTCGGCGAGGGCGGACCGGATTCGCGCGCGCTCGCGGACTGCGCGGGCCATCAGGTCCCGCCCTTGAGCAGCCGACCGCGCAGATCGTCGTGGGCGGCGAGGTCGAGGCAGGTCCAGGCCATGGCGAGGGCGCCGTCGAGGGCCGCCCGGTCGGCGGCCGGGCCGGCGCAGTGCGCGGCGAACTCCTTCTGGTGGTTGACCGCCGGAAGCGAGTCAATGCCCAGGTACGGATGGATGGCCGGCACCCGGTGCGAGACGTTGCCCATGTCCGTGGACGCCCGGTTCATCCGGGACGCCGCGCTCGGCTCGGGGAACTCACGGCCCAGCGCGGTGGCGTTGCCGACGTAGAGCGCGAGCAGGTCCTCGTCGGTGACGAAGTCGGCGTACGGCGGGCTCTCCGGCTCGACCTCCAGCCGGCAGTCCGTCGCGAGGGCACCGGCCTCGAAGCACCGGTTCACCCGGGTCTCGAGTTCCGCGAGGTCGGCCAGGTTCTCCGCGCGGACGTACCAGCGGCCCTCGGTCAGCTCGGGAATCGCGTTCGGGGCCTCCCCGCCGCGGGTGACGATGCCGTGCACCCGTGTTCCCGGACCGAGATGCTGGCGCAGCAGCCCGATCGCCGTCTGGGCGACGGTGAACGCGTCCGCGGCGTTGCGCCCGTACTCGGGGTAGGCCGCCGCGTGGGAGGCCCGCCCGTGGTAGCGGATCCTGTTGTGTGCCACGGCGAACGGCTGCGCCCGGGCGACGTCGAGCGGGCCGGGGTGGATCATCATGGCCGCGTGCACGCCGTCGAACCCGCCCCGGTCGAGCATCAGGATCTTCCCGCCGCCGCCCTCCTCGGCCGGGGTACCGAGCACGGTGACGGTCAGCCCGGCGTGGTCCGCGAGATCGGCCAGCACCCCGGCGGCACCCACCGCAGCGGCGGCGATGACGTTGTGCCCGCAGGCGTGTCCGAGGCCGGGCAGCGCGTCGTACTCGGCGCAGATCGCGACGTTGAGCGGACCGCCGCCGATCCGGGCCCGGAACGCGGTCGGCAGTCCGCAGAACTCCGGCTCGACGGTGTAGCCGAGAGCGTTCAGCTCCTCGGCGACCCACCGCGCCGCACGGTGCTCCTCCCAGGCGACCTCGGGATGGGCGTGCAGGCGGTGGGACAGGCGCAGAACCCGGTCCGACAGACCGGGCAGCCGCGCTGCCGCCCGGTCCTTGAGAGTGCTCACAGGTCACCCGGCACGCCGTAGCTCGGTGCCTCGGCGGGGTGCAGCGCACGCGACAGGTAGTCGTGCTTCTCCTTCGCCCACCGCCGCCACAGCTGCTCCAGCTCGCCCATCGGGTCGTCGTCCGCCCAGTCCACCCGCAGGTCGGTGACCGGCCAGCTCACCTCGTGCACGACGACGAGGCCCGCCGAGTGCTCCGGCCCCTCCTCCCCTCCGGCGTCCCGGCCGGCGAGCAGGCCGGCCAGCAGCCGCTCCTCGAACTCGGCGCCCGCGGCCCGCTCGTAGGCGGCCAGCATGGCGTCCACCACGCCGGGGTCCGAGAGCAGGTTGCCGGCAGCGACCACACCGCTGCCTTCGACGGCCCGGTGGGTGCCCAGCGTGCCCTCGCCGGAGAAGGCGGCGGTCCGCCCCTTCGCGTCCACCACCGTCAACTGCCGGTAGCCGCTGTACTCGTCCGAGGCGACGGCGGCCGCGACCGCGTGCTTCGGGTCCACGCCCTCCGCCAGCAGCCTCAGCAGACGCGGCCCGAGCGCCGGGTTGGTGACGTTCTGCGACGCGGCGGCTCCGACGCCGACGCGTACGTGAGCGCACCGCGCGGCGACCGCGGGACTCGAAGAGGTGACGACGACGCCGAACGCGCCGGTGGTCTCGTCACGGGCGACCAGGGAAAACGTCATGGATGATCCTCACTGTGCGGGCGCGCGGCGCGGTCAGCGCGACGCGTCGACCTTGTCGGACAGCTCGGCCGCCGCCTTGACCAGGTCCAGCGGGCCGTTGAAGTCGAAGTTGCGGTACACCGCGCCGAGTTGGGCGAACGGCGGGGACTGGGCGAACAGCTGGAACGTCAACCGGTGCCCGGCGTAGTCGCTGTTGAGCAGGTCACGGGCGAAGGCCAACAGCCGGCGCCGGTCCTCGGCCACCCAGTTCTCGTTGACCGTGTAGTACTTCTCCAGCCACGGGGCGACTTCGGGGTCCGCGAACGTCGCCGCGTCCGGGGTGATGCAGATCTGGCCGCCGCACAGCTCGCGGGCGGTGTGCATCATGACCGGGAGCTGGGACAGCGCGACCACGCGGCCGGTGTAGAGCAGCGACTGGTTCGGCATCAGCAGGCCGCCCGGGCTCGGCTCGGCCATCGCGATGGCGGCCGTCAGGTGCGCGTTGACACTCTCCCGGTAGCAGGCCAGCTGGGCCAGCTTCTCCTGTACGGCGGGCTGCTTCTCCAGCCCGGTCTGCTTCACGTTCCACAGGGCGGCGCCGATCATCAGGTCCGCCAGGTGCAGGGTGCGCTGCACGAACGGGAAGGCGCTGTACCGGTGCAGCGTGGCGCGGATGAAGGAGGCGGCGCGGGTGTGCTGGTAGAACAGCACGTCCTCCCACGGGATCTCGACGTCGTCGAAGATCACCAGCGACTCGACCTCGTCGACCCGGTTCGCCAGCGGGTAGTCGCTCGCCGGGGCGCGGCCGGCGAAACCGTTGCGGCAGACGAACTTCAGGCCCGGCGCGCCCATGTCCAGCATGAACCCGACCGCGTAGTCGGACATCGCGTCGTTGCCCCAGTTGGCGATCGTCGGCTTGGTGAAGGCCTGGTTGGCGTAGGCCGCGGCGGTCTCGTACTTGGCGCCGCGGACCACGATCCCGTTGTCGGTCTCCCGCACGACGTGCAGCAGCATGTCCGGGTCCTGGTCCTTGGGTGCCTTGGACCGGTCGCCCTTGGGGTCGGTGTTGGCCGAGACGTGGAACGGGTCCGCGGTGACGGCCCGGGCGATGTGCCGCCGGATGTTCTCGGAGAAGCGCGGGTCGACCTCGTTGAGCACGTCCTGGCCGTCGTAGAGGGACCACATCTCGCCGATGGTCTCGTCGCCGACACGGGTGGCGACCCCGCCCGCGGCCCGCTGCACCAGTTCGACCGCGGCCCGCTTGTCGTGCCAGTCCTGCCGGGTGCGGGGCAGCTTGTTCGCGATCGCGTTGAGTTCACCGGTCCCGGCGTCCTGGTAGGTCATCCGGGCCTGGGTCGCCTCTTCGTGCGCCAGATCGTGGATCCGGGCCCGGACGTCGACGATCGGCTTGAACATCGGGTGCCGGGTGACGTCGTCGACCTTCTCCCCGTCCACCCAGACCTGCCGGCCGTCCCTGATGGACTCGCGGTACTCGTCGCCTGTACGGATCATCGTGTCGTCCTTCGCTGCTGGTGGTGGACCGGACCGGAGCCGGGGAAGTCCGGGAACGTCGACGGCGGGAAGGTCTCGGGCTGCGCGTACCGCCGGCCGCTGTAGACGAGCGGGGTACCGCCGGAGACGGTGACGTCGCGGATCACACCGACGTAGACGTGGTGGGTGCCGACGGTGAGTACGGTGTGCAGCTCGCAGTCGAAGGACGCGACGGCGTCCGCGATCCGCGGCGCGCCCGACACCGTTCGCGCCCACTCGCCGCAGGTGAAGTCCCACTTCTCCTTGCCCGGCCAGGGGCGGCCGGCGAACGTGTCCGCAACGTGGTCGTGCTGCCGGCCCAGGACGCTGACCGCGAACGACCCGTGGGCCTGGATCGCCTCGTTCATGGGGCTTCGCTGGTTGACGCAGACCAGGAGACTCGGGGGGTCCTCGGACACCGAACACATCGCGCTCACCGTCTGCGCGAACCGGCCCGACGGGCCGTCCGTGGCGACCACGGTGACACCGGTGGCCGCGGCACCCATGGCGGCCCGGAAACGGGCCACCGGGACCGACGTGATCGTGGCCGTCTGCACATCTGTCTCGGGGCTTGGCACGACTTCGCCTCCTTCGGGGAAAGTGCCGTGCTGACTTGCCGAGAAGTATGTGAGCGGGCTCTGCCATAGGACCAACAGAACTTTTTGTGGACAGCCTTCGATTTCACTTATACGTTTCGGGCGGCAGAGAGGACCGCCCGGCCATGCACGAGATCAGTTTTCGACAGCTCGAGTACTTCGTCGCCGCCGCCGAGACGGGCAGCGTCACCGCCGCCGCCGCGAAGGTGCACCTGACCCAGTCGGCGGTCTCCACCTCGCTGGCCGAGCTGGAGGAGAACCTCGGCGTGCAGCTGTTCCTCCGGCACGCCCGCGGACTGAAACTGACCGCCCCGGGACGGCAGGCCCTGGCGGACGCACGGCGGCTGCTGTCCGGCGTGGACGAACTGCGCGACTCGGCACGCTCGGTGACCTCGTCGCTGTCGGGCAGCCTGGTCGTGGGCTGCTACAGCACGCTGGCAGCGGTGCTGCTGCCCCGCGTCATCGCCGACTTCGTCGCGAAGTACCCGGACGTGGACCTGCGCTTCATCGAGGGCTCCGACCAGTACCTCGTGGGCCAACTGCGCGGTGTCAGCTGCGACATCGCCCTGATGTACGAGGCGGACGAGTTCAAGCTGGCGAAGGACCTGCGGATGACGGCGCTGTACGCCGCCGAGCCCTACGTCCTGCTACCGGCCCGCCACCCCCTGGCGGCCCGGGACGAGGTCGGCGTGGCGGACCTGGCCACCGAACCGATGATCCTGTTCGACCTCCCGCCGGGCGCCACCTACTTCCTGTCCCTGTTCAAGGACGAGGGCCTGACGCCGGACGTGCGCTACCGGGCGACCAACTTCGAGATGGTCCGCTCGCTGGTCGCCCACGGCCTCGGCTACTCGGTGCTGACCCAGCGCCCGGGCATCCCGATCAGCTACGACGGCCTGGAGATCGTCACCAGGCCGCTGGCCCCGCGACCGCCCGGACTGAACGTCGGCATCGTGCGCCTCGCCGATCTCGCGCCCAGCCGCCGCGCCGTCGCGTTCGCCGAGCAATGCGCCGGGACGCTGGGCGGAACCATCGATTCCTTCGATGGTTGATTTCAAATAATTCTGTTTGTTCTAACTCCGCGTTTGCTGGCTGAATGACCTGCACTCCAGCTCAACCACTCAGCCGGACGGAGACGCAAGTCCATGTCGAACCGCGACCTCGAACTTCTCCTGCAGACGCTGGCCATCGATTCCACCTGGGGCCGGGAGCGGGAACTCGCAGAGTTCATCGCCGACCAGCTCCGGCAGTGGGGGGCGGACGAGGTGCGCCTCGTGGAGTCGATGCCGGGCCGGCCCAGCGTCGGGGCCCGGATCAAGGGAACGGGCGGCGGCAGGTCGCTGATCCTCAACGGCCACCTGGACACCTACGAGGTCTCCGGGGACTGGGACACCGACCCGTTCGCCCCCTACGTCGCCGACGGCAGGATCCACGGTTCCGGAATCGCCGACATGAAGGCCGCCACCACGGCTTCGCTCGCGGTGATGCGCCGGGTCCTGGAATCGGGCACCCGCCCCCGCGGCGACCTCGTCTTCCAGGGCGTGTCCTGCCACTTCGAAGGCGGGGTCGGCACACGTTCCCTGATCGACGCCGGCTTCACCGCCGACGCGGCCGTCTGCGGCGAACCGACGGACAACACCATCGGCGCGGTGCACCGCGGCGCGGCCTATCTGGAGATCACGACCTACGGCAAGCAGGCCCACACCGCGGGCAAGCACCTGGGACTCAACGCGATCGAGACGATGGAGCCGATCCTGGCCGCCCTGCGCGAGTTGGAGGGCACCCTGCCCTACGAGCCCCACCCGGAGCTTCCCGGCGGTCCGATCCTCAACATCGGCACCATTCAGGGCGGCACCAAGCACAACCAGGTCCCCGACCGCTGCACGATCTCGCTGGACCTGCGGCTGCTGCCGTCCCAGGACCCCTACGCGGTCCGGCAGCAGGTCATCGCCATGATCGACAAGCTGAGCGCCGACGACCCCCGGATCAGGGCGACGGTCGAGTTCAGCCCCCACTGGCTCAGCGGCCCGCGCCTGCCGTACGAGATCGACACCGGGGCGCCCATCGCCCGCACCGTGGCCGACGCGGTGCGCACCACCGGCGGGGACCCGGTGTTCCGCGGCATCCAGTTCTGGACCGACATGGTCCCCCTCAAGCAGGCCGGTATCGACTCGGTCAACATCGGCCCGGGCACGCCCCCTTACAACTGGGCGAACGAATGGGTCGAGACGAGCAAGTACCTCGAGATCGTCGAGATCTACGCGGCCGCCGCCCACGCGTGGTGCTCCTGACCCGTGGTGCGCGCGACACGGGGTGCCCCTGACCGGGGCACCCCCCAGGACGGCTCCGGCTTACCCCTCTCCCTCGTCATATCCGAAGAAGAACGAGGTCCACCGTGGCAACGACCAGTGATCGACCCGTTTCGACCGTTCCCCACGAAGAGGCCCCCGCCCCCGGCGGCGGACTCAAGAGATCCCTGAAGAACCGGCACCTGACGATGATCGCGCTCGGCGGCATCATCGGCGCCGGGCTCTTCGTCGGCTCCGGTGCGGTGATCAACCAGACCGGTCCCGCGGCAGTGCTGAGCTACGCCGTCAGCGGCGTACTGATGATCTTCGTCATGCGGGCCATCGGCGAGATGGCCGTACTGCGGCCGTCCGCGGGCTCGGTGGCCAACTTCGCCCGGCACGGGCTCGGCAACTGGGCCGGGTTCACCATCGGCTGGCTCTACTGGTACTTCTGGGTCGTCGTGGCGGCCATCGAGGCCGTCGCCGGGGCCGGCATCCTGGGCGGCTATCTGCCCTCGGTGCCCACCTGGGCCCTGTGTCTCGGCCTGATGCTGGTGATGACCGCCATCAACCTGCTGTCGGTGAAGGCCTACGGCGAGTCGGAGTTCTGGCTCGCCTCCGTGAAGATCGCCGCGATCATCTTCTTCGCCTGTGTCGCGGTGGTCTTCCTGTTCGGCGGCACCGGCAGGCCCAGCCCGGGCCTGAGCCACCTCTTCGGCTCGGGCGGTTTCTTCCCGCTGGGTGTCACGGCCGCGGTGATCGGCAGCGTGACGGTGCTGTTCTCCATGGGCGGCGCGGAGATCGCCACGATCGCGGCCGCCGAGTCCGAGAAGCCCGCCGAGTACGCCGCCAAGGCGACGAAGCAGGTGATGTACCGGGTCTTCACCTTCTATGTGCTGTCGGTGCTGCTGATCGTGTGCATCGTGCCGTGGAACTTCTCGTTCTCCGGCAAGATCATCAAGAGCCCGTTCGCGGTCGCCCTGGACACCGCGGGCGTTCCCTACACCTCGGTCATGATGCAGGTGGTCGTGCTGACCGCGGTGCTCAGCTCGCTCAACTCCTGCTTGTACATCACCTCGCGCATGCTGCTCACCCTGGCCGAGCAGGGGGAGGCACCGAAGTTCCTCGCCAAGGTCAACTCCCGCGGCGTGCCGGTCCGGGCGATCCTCGCCGGGACGTCGATGGGCTACCTCGCCGTGGTCGCCAACTACTTCTTCCCCGAACAGATCTTCATCTTCCTCATCAACTCCTCCGGCGCCATCCAGCTCATCTACTACATCGTGCTGGTGGCGGCGCAGATCCGGCAGCGCAGCCGGATCGAGCGCGAGGGCGGCGAGCCGATCAGGCTGAAGATGTGGCTCTTCCCGTACCTGTCCTACGTGACCATCGCGTGGATGGCCGGAGTGCTCGCCGTCATGGTCGTCATGCCGGAGACACGGCCGCAGGTGGGATTGAGCTTCCTCAGCCTGGCCGTGGTGCTGGCCGCCTACGGGTACCGGGTCCGTGCCCAGCGGCGGGCGGCGCAGGCTGTCTGAGGCCGCGGTGCCCGGCCGGTGGGCCGACCCGGCCGGGCCCCGCGCATCGCCCGGCCCGCGTCCCACCTTGTCCGCCCGGTCCTTCCCGGCCGCCTGGACGAGGTGGGATGCGGGCTGCCGCCCCATACAGGCTGCCTTCCTTGTGGGTTCCGCACACATGCCCTCCCTCCGTGTGCCGCGCCTAAGGTGGGCCGCCGCGGTGGGACGGAGCCGTGGAAGCGCGGACGAGAGGGCGGGGACATGCGGTACAGACGAAGCCGTACGGGCCGGTGGCGGATGGTGCTCGCCCTGCTGATGGCCGTGGTGGCCGGACCGGTGGCCGGCGCCGGCACCGCGTCGGCCGCCGAACCGCCGCCGTCCTACCTCAGCCTGGAGGCGAGCTACGGAGCCGGCACCGTCACCAACGGCTGGGAGCGCGTGGAGCGCTACGCCGACACCACCCCCGGATTCCGCACCGAGGGCTACCCGGCCGACGGCCGCGGTGACCAGGACGGAAAGCGCGTCACGTACTTCGGCGGGGTCTCCCGCCCGAGCTCCGGCCGCTTCCTGCTCTACTCGGCCCCCGGCTGGGACACCGGCAGCCGCACCACACCGGTCCTGCTCGTGCACGGCGCCAACGACACCGCGGACCGCGCCTGGGCCAACCCGGGCGAGGCGGGCGGCTACGGCTGCGGCGCCCTGTCCTGCCCGTCCACCGGTCTGATGCAGTACCTGTCCGCGCGCGGCCACCGCGTCTTCGCGGTCGGCTTCGCGCACAAGCAGGGCGACAACCTGATGCAGGCGCAGATCGTCGGCGACGCCATCGCCGTCATCAAGGCGAAGCTCGGCGTCGCCAAGGTCGACCTCGTCGGCTGGAGCAAGGGCGAGATGTCGACCCGTGCCTACGTGTCGTCGCTGAAGCCGAGCTGGGGGCGGGCGTACGCCGGCGACGTGCGCAGGCTGATCACCGTCGGCGGTCCGAACGGCGGCTACGACTACCCGTACGCGCACGGCTGGGCGCACGACTTCTCCATCTGGCCCGAGTGCGGCGGCAAGGTCAACGCGCCCTCCCCGCACTCGCGGATGACCTGCTACGGCCTGTACACCGCGCACCCCGAGTTCTCGATGACGCCGTCCGGCGGCTACGACAACTACCCGGGCCAGCGGCAGATGCTGGCCCGCTGGGACGGCAAGTACGGAGTCGACGGCGCCGCGCAGGACTGGTACACGACGTACTACGGCGGCCAGGGCTTCTACACCGCGGGCAGCGGCATCCAGGCCGCCATCGACGCCGGTTCGCTGATCAAGCCGCTGCACGACGCCGGCGTACCCGCCTCCGTCACCACCTACCTGCTGGCCGGCGGATCCCCCAGCGTCGTCGGCATCTTCAACGAGAACCGCGGGCCGAGCGACGGTGTCGTCTTCATCGCCAGCGCGCTCGACACCACCGGCATCCCCACGGTCGGCGGCACGGCCACCGTCGCCGGCGCCAACCACCTGGAGCTGGGCTGGAACAGCTCGGCCGCCGCCCAGATCGCCACGTGGCTCTCGTAAAGGACCAAAGGACCAGATGACGATGACCAGCAGCATCCGCACCCGCCGGGTAGCCACCGACCGTCTCACCGTGCAGATCGCCGAACTCCGGGACGAGGGCGAACCGGTCGTCTTCGTCCACGGCAACGTCTCCTCCTCCGCCTTCTGGCACACCACCCTGCCCCTGCTGCCGGACCGCTACCGCCCCATCGCGCTGGACCTGCGCGGCTTCGGCGGCACCGATCCGCTGCCCATCGACGCCACGCGCGGCCTGCGCGACCACGCCGACGACCTCGCCGCGCTGCTGACGGCCCTCGGGATCGGCCGGGCACACCTGGTGGGCTGGTCCATGGGCGGCGGCGTGATCATGCAGTACCTGAGCGACCGTCCGGCCGCGGTGCGCTCCCTGACCCTGGTCAACCCGGTCTCCCCGTACGGCTTCGGCGGCACGCACGGCGTGGACGGGACCCTCAACTCCGAGGACGGGGCGGGCTCGGGCGGCGGCACGGCCAACCCGGAGTTCGTCTCGCTGCTGGCCAAGGGCGAGCGCGGCGAGGACTCCCCCGTCGCACCCCGCTCCGTCCTCGCGAACTGCTACGTCAAGCCGCCGTGGCGCCCCGAGGGCGAGCACGAGGACGCGTACGTCGACTCCATGCTCACCACGCGCACCGGCGACGACCACTATCCGGGCGACAGCGTGGCGTCCACGGCCTGGCCGGGCGTGGCCCCCGGCACCCGGGGGGTGCTCAACTGCCTTTCCCCTGTCCATTTCCGCCTCGACGAGCTGCACCTGATCGATCCCAAGCCGCCGGTGCTGTGGATCCGCGGCGAGGACGACGTGATCGTCTCGGACACCTCGGTGTTCGACCTGGCGCACCTGGGCGCGATCGGCGCGGTGCCCGGCTGGGACGGCACCCCCGCCCAGCCGATGGTGGCGCAGACCCGTCACGTCCTGGACCGGTACGCGGCGCACGGCGGCACGGTCCGCGAGGTCGCCGTCCCCGACGCCGGGCACGCGGTGCATCTGGAACGCCCGGAGGAGTTCGGCGCGGCCCTGCTGGGGATCCTCACGGCATGACACCACGCACCACGGTACGCACGACCGAACAGGGCGCCGTTCGCGGCGGTGTTTCCGCTTCCGCGGGCGGCGGCGTGGCGTCCTTCCTGGGCATCCCGTACGCCGCCCCGCCGTTCGGCCCCCGCCGCTTCCTGGCGCCGTGCCCGCCCGAGCCGTGGCGGGGGGTGCGCGACGCCACGGCCTACGGCCCGACCGTGCCGCACGCGCCCTACGCGCCGCCCTTCGACACCCTCATCCCGGAGGACGTCATCCCCGGCGAGGACTGCCTGAACCTCAACATCTGGACACCCGCCCCGGAGCCGGGGGCCGGCCTGCCGGTGATGGTGTGGCTGCACGGCGGGGCGTTCTCCAACGGCTCGGGCTCCGCGTCGGCGTACGACGGCAGCGCCTTCGCCCGCGGCGGAGTCGTCTGCGTCACTCTCAACTACCGCCTGGGCTCGGACGGTTTCCTCCATCTGCCGGGCGTCCCGGACAACCGCGGACTGCTGGACCAGGTGGCCGCGCTGCGCTGGATCCGCGCCAACATCGCCTCCTTCGGCGGCGACCCCGACCGGGTGACGGTCTTCGGCGAGTCGGCGGGCGCGATGAGCATCGGGGCTCTGCTGGCCACCGGTCTGGCACGCGGACTGTTCCGCCGGGCCATCCTCCAGAGCGGCGCCTGCCACCACTACCTGCGCCCGTCCTCGGCGGCCCTGATCGCCTCCCGCCTGGCCGCGAAGCTCGGCATCGACCCGACCGTGGAGTCCTTCGCCGCGGTCCCCCTGACCGACCTCCTCCCCGCCCAGGCAGAACTCCGCGCGGAGGTGAGCGCCCGCCCGGACCCGGCGCTGTGGGGCGAGGCGGTCCTCAACCTGATGCCGTTCGAACCGGTCACGGCCGGCCTGTCCCTCCCCGGCCCCGACTGCGGCGTCGACCTCCTGATCGGCAGCAACCGCGAGGAGTACCGCCTGTTCCTGGCCCCCACGGGACTCCTGGACGCGATCCCCGACTCCGGCCTCCGCGCCACAACGACGGCATACGGCCTGGACCCGGACGAAGCCCTCCCCGTCTACCGGGCGACCCGCCCCGCCGCCACCCCGGGCGAACTCCTCTCCGCGGTGGCGACGGACTGGTTCTACCGCATCCCCGCCATCCGCCTGGCCGAGTCCGTCCCGGGCTCCCACGTCTACGAATTCGCCTGGCGCTCCCCACAATTCGAAGGCCGCCTGGGCGCCTGCCACGCCCTGGAACTCCCCTTCGTCTTCAACCGCCTCCACGACCCGTCGTACACCCCCCTACTGGGCCCCCACCCACCCCAGCCCCTCGCGGACGCGATGCACACGGCCTGGCTCTCCTTCGCGAAGACCGGCAACCCGGGCTGGCCCGCCTACGACACGACCACCCGCACGACGATGGTCTTCACCGAGGCCCCCACCCCGGAAAACGACCCACGCAACCAGGAACGCCTCCTGTGGAAAGGCGTGCGCTAGTCGTGACCGGCAACTGGCGGAAGGACCGCATCGGCAGCGCGCTTCGGGCCGAGAACCCCGCCGTGCTCCGCAGGCTGGAAGCGGGCTTCGCGGTGATCGGAGACGTTCAGTTCCTGCCGGGGTACTCGGTGCTTCTCGTGGACGATCCCGCGGTGGAACGGCTGTCGGAGCTGCCGAAGAGCAGGCGGATGGCGTTCCTGTCCGACATGGACAAGCTGGGAGAAGCCGTCGAACGCGCCTGCAGGCGGCTGGACCCGGCTTTCCGACGGGTCAACCTGGAGATCCTGGGGAACACCGATCCGTTCCTGCACGCGCATGTGTGGCCACGCTTCGACTGGGAGCCGGCCGATCTCGTGGGCCGGCCGGTGTGGCTGTATCCGCGCCGACACTGGCACGACGAGCAGTACGCGCTCGGCCCCCGGCACGACACGCTGCGCGAGGCAATCACAGCCGAACTGGACCGCCTCGCGTAAGGCAGTGCCGACCAGTCGCCGCTCGCACCACGCCTCCTGTTCCGTCCCGATCGGGAAGACCGGCTCAGTGACGAACGACCGACGCAAAAGGGGCCGGCCCCGAAGGAGCCGGCCCCTTGCCACCTGCGAACTTGACGAACCACCTAGCTCACAGCAACAGCCGCTCAGACGTTGAAGCGGAACTCCACCACGTCCCCGTCGCGCATGACGTAGTCCTTGCCCTCCATGCGGGCCTTGCCCTTGGCGCGGGCCTCGGCGACCGAGCCGGACTCCAGGAGGTCCTCGAAGGAGATGACCTCGGCCTTGATGAAGCCCTTCTGGAAGTCGGTGTGGATGACACCGGCGGCCTCGGGGGCGGTGGCGCCCTTCTTGATGGTCCAGGCGCGGGACTCCTTGGGGCCGGCCGTCAGGTAGGTCTGGAGGCCGAGGGTGCGGAAGCCGACGTGGGCGAGGGTGGCGAGGCCGGGCTCGTCCTGGCCGACGGACTGGAGGAGCTCCAGGGCCTCGTCCTCGTCCAGCTCGGCGAGGTCCGCCTCCAGCTTGGCGTTGAGGAAGATCGCCTCGGCTGGGGCGACCAGGGCGCGCTGCTCGTTCTTGAAGTCCTCGTCGACCAGTTCGTCCTCGTCGACGTTGAAGACGTACAGGAAGGGCTTGGTGGTGAGCAGGTGCAGGTCGTGCAGGAGCTCGGCGCGCTCGCTGCCCTGGACGATGCCGTGTGCGAAGAGCGTGTCGCCCTTCTCCAGGATGTCCTTGGCCTCCTCGACGGCCTTGACCTTGGGGCCGACGTCCTTCTTGATCCGCGACTCCTTCTGGAGCCGGGGCAGAACCTTCTCGATGGTCTGGAGGTCGGCGAGGATCAGCTCGGTGTTGATCGTCTCAATGTCGTCCTTGGGCGAGACCTTGCCGTCGACGTGGACGACGTTCTCGTCCTTGAAGGCACGGATGACCTGGCAGATCGCGTCCGACTCGCGGATGTTCGCGAGGAACTTGTTGCCCAGGCCCTCGCCCTCGCTGGCGCCGCGCACGATGCCGGCGATGTCGACGAAGTCGACGGTCGCCGGGAGGATCCGCTCCGACTTGAAGATCGAGGCGAGCTGGGCGAGACGACCGTCCGGCACGCCGACGACACCGACGTTCGGCTCGATCGTGGCGAACGGGTAGTTGGCCGCGAGCACGTCGTTCTTGGTCAGGGCGTTGAACAGGGTCGACTTGCCGACGTTCGGCAGACCGACGATTCCGATCGTGAGCGACACGTTGCGACTTCCCGTACGTGAGGAGATTGGGGCCAGGCGGCCGATCCACCAGTCTACGGCGTGTCCCAGCCGGGCCCCGCGACGGTTCGAACGCTTGGCCAAGCTGCCGCGCACGGCGTGTCAGGCGGGCTATTCGCCACATAAGCCGACCTAGGTTGGTCCAGTGGAGCAGCACAGGACGCGACACCAGCAGCACGGACCGCGACGAAGCAGGCCGCCGGTGCCCCCGGCACGGCGGCCTCCTGCCGCATGTCGTCCCACCCTTCCGGCTGCGGCTCCGGCGCCCGAGCCGCGGCGGCCGTCCGGTCCTCGGCTGACGGGTCTGGGCGCCGGGATGTTCTGCGGGGCAGTCATGTTCCTGCTGGGCGCTCTCGACCTGCTGCTCTTCGACGAGGCGCCCACCGCGTACGGGGTGCTGTTCCTGCCGGTGTGCGCGCTGACCGCGCTGTGGGTGCGCAAGGGCGACCTGCTGACCGCGCCCATCGTGGTGCCGATCGGGTTCGCCGTGGGGCTGCTGCCCGTGATCGACGCGGAGCCGGGGTTCCTGGGCAAGCTGATGGGCCTGGTGGCCGCGCTCGCCACCCAGGCGCCCTGGCTGTACGCGGGGACGCTGATCGCCGTCGTGACGGCGCTGGCGCGGCGGGTGGCGCTGGCCGCGCGGCGGCGGGCGGTGCGCAAGCGCCTGGCGGGCTGACGCGCCGGGGCGATCCGCCGGTGGGAGGGCCACTGGCGGATCGCCCGGACCCGTCCGCGTCGGTGAGTACGTCCGCGTCAGCGCGTCCGCGCGTCGAGGGCTACGGCCTCACCCGTGCTCCGCCGCATGCATCGCCGCGCCGACGATCCCCGCGTTGTTCTGCAACTGGGCGGGAACGATCTCCGCCTTGATGTCCTCGATGAGGGGCAGGAACTTCTCGGACTTGCGGCTGACGCCGCCGCCGACGATGAACAGCTCCGGGCTGAAGAGCATCTCGACATGGGCGAGGTACTTCCGCACCCGGCGCGCCCAGCGCTCCCAGCTGAGTTCGTGGTCCTCCTTGGCCTTGCTGGACGCCCGCTTCTCCGCCTCGTGGCCGTTCAGCTCCAGGTGCCCGAGTTCGGTGTTGGGGACGAGGACGCCGTCGACGAAGACGGCGCTGCCGATGCCGGTGCCGAAGGTCAGCAGCACCACCGTGCCCTTGCGGTCGCGCCCGGCGCCGAAGTGCATCTCGGCGACGCCCGCCGCGTCCGCGTCGTTGACCACCGTCACCGGCAGACCGCCCAGCCGGCCGCCGAACAACGCGCGCGCGTCGGTGTCGACCCAGCTCTTGTCGACGTTGGCCGCCGTGCGGACCATGGCGCCGCCGGTGACGACGCCCGGGAACGTCAGCCCGACCGGCCCGGTCCAGCCGAAGTGGTCGACCACCTCTTTGACCCCGTCGGCGACGGTGTCGGGGGTCGCCGGGTGCGGGGTCAGCACCTTGTACCGCTCCTGGGTCAGCTCTCCCCTGTCCAGGTCCACAGGGGCGCCTTTGATGCCGGACCCGCCGATGTCCACGCCGAAGATCTGCATGGCTCCACGTTACGACGTACGACGGACCGTCACCGCTGCGTCGTACCGGACCCTCCGCGCTCGGCGACCAGCGCGGCCGCCTCCTCGCGCAGGTCCCGGCGGAGCTCCTTGGGCAGGGAGAAGGTGATGGACTCCTCGGCCGCCTTGACGATCTCCACGTCCTCGAAGCCGCGCCGCGACAGCAATTCGAGCACCTGCTCGACCAGGACCTCCGGCACGGAGGCGCCCGAGGTCAGGCCGACCGTGGTGACGCCCTCCAGCCAGCTCTCGTCGATCTCGTCGGCGAAGTCCACGAGGTAGGCCTGGTCCGCGCCCGCGAGCTTGGCGACCTCCACCAGCCGCTTGGAGTTGGAGGAGTTGCGGGAGCCGACGACGATCACCAGGTCGGCCTCGGCGCCCATCTGCTTCACGGCGAGCTGGCGGTTCTGCGTGGCGTAGCAGATGTCGTCGCTGGGCGGGGAGAGCAGCTGCGGGAACTTGTCCTTGAGCGCGTCGACCGTCTCCATGGTCTCGTCGACGGACAGCGTGGTCTGCGACAGCCACACGACCCGGGAGGGGTCGCGGACCTCGACGTTCGCGACGTCCTCGGGACCGTCGACGAGCTGGATGTGGTCGGGGGCCTCGCCGGTGGTGCCGATGACCTCCTCGTGGCCCTCGTGCCCGATCAGGAGGATGTCGTAGTCGTCGTTGGCGAACCGGACGGCCTCCTTGTGGACCTTGGTCACCAGGGGGCAGGTGGCGTCGATGGTGGCCAGGTGGCCCCGCTCGGCCTCCTCGTGGACGGTGGGGGCCACGCCGTGCGCCGAGAACATCACGATGTTCCCCGGCGGCACCTCCTCCGTGCGCTCGACGAAGACGGCGCCCTTCTTCTCCAGGGTCTGCACGACGTACTTGTTGTGGACGATCTCGTGCCGGACATAGATCGGAGCCCCGTACTGCTCCAGGGCTTTCTCGACGGCGATCACGGCGCGGTCCACACCCGCGCAGTAGCCACGGGGGGCGGCGAGCAGGACACGGCGGCCAGACGAAGCAGTCATGCCCCCATCGTAAGGCCGCCACCGCGGCCCGAAGATCGCCCCGCGATCGTCCCACGGACGCGCGGACCGGGCCGGTGGGCGAGGGGGTGGGGGTTGTCGGTGGGGGCGGCTACTCTCGCGGGCATGGCTCTCTCCACGTCTCCCGAAACTCCCCTGCCCGTCGGTGAGGTGTCGCGGCTGATCGGGGGGTGGATCGAGCGGCTCGGCGCGGTGTGGGTCGAGGGGCAGATCACGCAGTTGTCGCGGCGCCCGGGTGCGGGCGTGGTGTTCCTGACGCTGCGCGATCCGTCGTACGACATCTCCGTCAGCGTGACCTGCTACCGCCAGGTGTTCGACACGATCGCCGACGTGGTCGGCGAGGGCGCGCGGGTCGTGGTGCACGCCAAACCGGAGTGGTATGCGCCGCGCGGGCAGCTGTCGCTGCGGGCCGCCGAGATAAGGCCGGTGGGCGTCGGTGAGCTGCTGGCCCGGCTGGAGCAGCTGAAGAAGACACTCGCGGCGGAGGGGCTGTTCGCGGCCGAGCGGAAGAAGCCCCTGCCCTTCCTGCCCCAGCTCGTCGGACTGGTCTGCGGCCGGGCGTCCGCCGCGGAGCGGGACGTGCTGGAGAACGCCCGGCACCGCTGGCCCGCGGTCCGCTTCGAGGTGCGCAACGTCGCCGTGCAGGGCGTGCACGCCGTCCCGCAGGTCGTGCAGGCCGTGAAGGAGCTGGACGCGACCGACGACGTGGACGTGATCATCGTGGCGCGCGGCGGCGGCAGCGTGGAGGACCTGCTGCCGTTCTCCGACGAGCAGCTGGTGCGCGCGGTCGCCTCCTGCCGTACGCCCGTGGTGTCCGCGATCGGGCACGAACCGGACACCCCGCTGCTCGACTACGTCGCCGACCTGCGCGCCTCCACACCGACCGACGCCGCGAAGAGGGTCGTACCGGACGTCGGCGAGGAGTACGAGCGGGTACGGCAGCTGCGCGACCGGGCCCGCAGGTGCGTGCGGTCGCTCGTCGAGCGGGAGGAGCGGGGGCTCGCCCACGCGCTCGCCCGGCCCTGCATGGAGGACCCGCACCGCATGATCGACGAGCGCGAGGACCACATCGCGTCGGTCCTCGACCGCGGCCGGCGCACCCTGCGGCACCTGCTGGACCGCGCGGACTCCGAGCTGACGCACACGCACGCGCGCGTCGTGGCGCTCTCCCCCGCCGCGACCCTCCGGCGCGGGTACGCCGTGCTCCAGAAGGCGGACGGGCACGTGGTCCGCGACCCGGGAGAGGTGACGGCGGACGAGGCCCTCCGGGCCCGGGTCGCCGAGGGCGAGTTCACGGTTCGTGTCGACACATAGGGTGGGCGGATGACTGGTAAGGCGGATGAGGCACTCGGCTACGAGCAGGCACGGGACGAGCTGATCGAGGTCGTCCGGCGCCTGGAGGCGGGCGGCACGAGCCTGGAGGAGTCCCTCGCGCTGTGGGAGCGCGGCGAGGAGCTGGCCAAGGTGTGCCGCCGCTGGCTGGAGGGCGCCCGCGCCCGCCTGGACGCAGCCCTCGCGGAGGAGACGGAAGGGGAGGGGGCGGAGGGCTCGGAGTAGGACGGCGGGGCACGGCCGGGGCCGGGCGGTCGGCGCCAGGGGATCCGCCGGACGGAGCCAAGGCCCGTAATCGGGACCGAGGGCCTCGGCCAGGGCCAAGGCCCGCAGTCGGGGCTACGGGACCCACGGATCGGGACCGAAACCGGCCGGTCGGGGCCGAAGGCCCGCGATGAAGGCGGGGGCCCGCATTCGGGGGCAGGGCCGACGTCCGGGGCCGAGGCCCGCGGTCGCGGCAGGGGCCGGCGGGCACGGTCGGGGGACCCGCCGGTCGGCGTGGGGCCGTGGGCGGGCTCAGGACGTCTTCAGTGCTCGCGCCATCGTCGTCAGCTGGTCGAAGGACGCCGTGCCCGCCACCACGGTCGTGGCCCCCTCGCCGTCCTCCAGCACGAGCGCGTCGTAGCGGCCGCCGGTGTAGCGCGTCCACGTGCGGCCGTCGATCTCCTCGGTGACCTTCGTGGCCCGCCCGCCGAGGCTGGCCGCGTCGATGAAGTCCTTGCGCTTCTGCGCGGACTGCTCGACCGCCACGTACTGACCGTCGGGATCCTGGAAGCCCAGGTGCCAGTGGTCCTTCTCGTGGGCCCGGAAGCGGACCGAGGTGGCCTTCCAGGTGTCGGGCAGTCCCTCGGGCGCGGCCACCGGGTACGACGCCGCCCGGCGTGCGGTGGTCAACTCGATGCTGTAGTCGACCCGCTTGATGTCGGGCGCCTTGCTGTCGTGCGGGACGAAGAGGTAGATGACCGCCGCCGCGATCCCGATCAGGCCCAGGGAGAGAATCATGTCCCGGACCGTCTTCTGCTTGCCGTTCGAACCTGCCACGCCCCCTATCGTCGCAGGTGCCCGGTCCGCTCATCCGTGGGGTCCCCTGCTCATTCTGCCCGTCCGGAGATAGAGTCGGGGCCAACACCCTCATCCGGCCGTCGTCGTATCAGAAAGGTGCGCTCCGATGACCGAGCATCATCATCTTCCCTCCGAGCTCGAGGTGCCCTCCGAGGCGCCCGACCGCAACATCGCCCTGGAACTCGTCCGGGTGACCGAGGCAGCGGCGATGGCCGCGGGCCGCTGGGTCGGGCGCGGTGACAAGAACGGCGCCGACGGCGCCGCCGTGCGCGCCATGCGTTCCCTCGTCTCCACCGTCTCGATGAACGGCGTCGTCGTCATCGGCGAGGGGGAGAAGGACGAGGCCCCGATGCTCTTCAACGGCGAGCACGTCGGTGATGGCACCGGGCCGGAGGTCGACATCGCCGTCGACCCGATCGACGGCACCACCCTGACCGCCAAGGGCATGCCGAACGCGATCGCGGTCCTCGCCGCCGCCGAGCGCGGCGCGATGTTCGACCCGTCCGCCGTGTTCTACATGGACAAGCTGGTCACCGGGCCGGACGCGGCCGACTTCGTCGACATCGACGCGCCGGTGTCCGTGAACATCAAGCGCGTGGCCAAGGCCAAGCGGTCCACTCCGGAGGACGTCACGGTCGTCATCCTGGACCGGCCGCGGCACGAGAGCATGATCAGGGAGATCCGGGAGACGGGCGCCCGCATCAAGCTGATCTCCGACGGCGACGTGGCCGGCTCGATCCTGGCGCTGCGCGACGGCACCGGCATCGACCTGCTGCTCGGCATCGGCGGCACGCCCGAGGGCATCATCTCGGCCTGCGCCGTGAAGTGCCTCGGCGGCACGATCCAGGGCAAGCTGTGGCCGAAGGACGACGAGGAGCGGCAGCGGGCGCTCGACGCCGGGCACGACCTGGACCGCGTGCTGACCACGGACGACCTGGTCTCCGGCGAGAACGTCTTCTTCGTCGCCACCGGCATCACCGACGGCGAGCTGTTGCGCGGAGTGCGCTACCGCGCCGAGACGGCGACGACCGACTCGATCGTGATGCGGTCCAAGTCCGGCACGGTCCGCCGGATCGACTCCGAGCACCGGCTGAGCAAGCTGCGGGCGTACAGCGCGATCGACTTCGACCGGGCGAAGTAGCCGGTCCGCGGACCCATTACGGCGATGGGGCGCTCCCTGTGCGGAGGGGCGCCCCATACGCGTACAGACGTTCGATCCGGCGACCGGTCGCCCGGCTCGAAAGGGTGGCCGGGGCGGAGCCGGTCCGGCGGGCGGGCCCTGTCCCGCCGCCCGGGCGGGCCTTACCCCGCCGCCGCTATGCGTCCCGTGGCGCGGGCCGCCTTCTTCAGCTCCAGGTCACGGCGACGGCGCCGGGCCAGGACGACGCGGCGCTCGGCGGCGGTGAGGCCGCCCCAGACGCCGTACGGCTCGGGTTGCAGCAGCGCGTGCTCGCGGCACTCGACCATGACCGGGCAGCGCGCACAGACCCGCTTGGCCGCCTCCTCGCGGGACAGCCGCGCGGCGGTGGGCTCCTTGGAGGGTGCGAAGAACAGGCCCGCCTCGTCACGCCTGCACACCGCCTCCGTGTGCCAGGGCGCGTCCTGATCCCTGTCTCGCGCCGGCGCCCGCTGGGCCGGAACGGCAGCTACCTGCAGCGACGAATGCGGCGGTTGCAGCACGGTCTTCTCCTGACGACGGCTTCGCGAGCTGGAGGGTCCGAGAGACGATGCAGCAAGGCCTACCCGCTGTGCGCGCGCCTATGCACTGAGTTCCCAACCGCCCGGCCGGTGACCGCCGTCGTCCGAGGACGACCGCCGTTGTCACATGTGCTTGCGCAGATGCTTGTCCACCTTGCGCTGGACGCGGTCGAGAATGTCCGCGACGAGCTTGCCCCGCTTCGGCCGCGCCTCGACGTTGCCCAGCACGGCCCAGCCGTCGACATAGACGACGGGCGCCTCGGACTCGGGCGAATCCAGCGTGACCACCTCGAAGTTGCCGAGGACGCCGCCGCCGGTGCCGCGCAGCGACACGTTCTCCGGGACGCGGACCTGCACGTCGCCGAAGACCGAGACGGCCTTGATCACGACCTGCTGGTACTCGAAGACCGCCTCGCTGAGGTCGATCTCCACGCTGCCGAAGATCGCGTACGCGTGCACCCGGCGTCCGGGGCGCCAGCGGCCGCGGCGGGTGGCCTGGCTGAACACCGCCACCACGTTCTCGTCGGCGACGTGGGGTATCTCGCCGGCCGCAGGCCGGTTCGGCGCGGGGGTGTACGCGGCGGCCGCGCGGCGCTGATGGGCGGCGGGCAGGTCCTGGATGAAGACCTCCAGCTCGCCGACCGTCTTGGCGTTCAGCACCCCCTCGACGCGCTCGGCGTGCTCGTCGGCGTTCAGACGGCCCTCGGCGAGGGCCTCGCGCAGGATGTCGGCGATACGGTCACGGTCGGCGTCCGAGGCGCGCAGTTCGGCGACAGGGGCGGCGGCCGTACGCGGTGCGGTCTGCTTCTGAAGGTCCACGGCAGCAGCGTACCGAAACGCGATAGATCGCGACTAGGGGTGGGGACGACGGGCGCGCCGCGCACCGCGTCAAACCGCACTGAGCCGGACCTCACAGATTCGCCGTCGGTGGCAGGTTCTACGCTGGTCGGTGCCCGCCGGCGTCGGCGGGCAGCCGTCTGCCGAGTGAGGAATGGGCCAGATGCCGCACAATTCCCCCCCTGCCCGCCCTGCGTTCGCGTACACCGATCTGCTCCCCCAGGGTGAGGACACCACCCCGTACCGGCTGGTGACGTCCGAGGGCGTCTCCACCGTAGAGGGGCCCGACGGGCGTACGTTCCTCAAGGTCGAGCCGGAGGCGCTGCGCAAGCTGGCCGAGGAGGCCGTCCACGACATCCAGCACTACCTGCGCCCGGACCACCTCGCCCAGCTGCGCCGCATCATCGACGACCCGGAGGCCTCGGCGAACGACAAGTTCGTCGCCCTGGACCTGCTCAAGAACGCGAACATCGCCGCGGCCGGCGTGCTGCCCATGTGCCAGGACACGGGCACGGCGATCGTCATGGGCAAGCGCGGCCAGAACGTGCTGACGGCGGGCGAGGACGAGAAGGCCCTCTCCCAGGGCATCCACGACGCCTACACCACGCTCAACCTGCGCTACTCGCAGATGGCTCCGCTCACCATGTGGGAGGAGAAGAACACCGGCTCCAACCTGCCCGCGCAGATCGAGCTGTACGCGACGGACGGCGGCGCCTACAAGTTCCTGTTCATGGCCAAGGGCGGCGGCTCGGCCAACAAGTCCTTCCTGTACCAGGAGACGAAGGCCGTCCTGAACGAGGCCTCCATGATGAAGTTCCTGGAGGAGAAGATCCGTTCGCTGGGCACCGCCGCGTGCCCGCCGTACCACCTTGCGATCGTGGTCGGCGGCACGAGCGCCGAGTACGCCCTGAAGACGGCGAAGTACGCCTCCGCGCACTACCTGGACAACCTGCCCACCGAGGGTTCGCCGCTCGGGAACGGCTTCCGGGACGAGGAGCTGGAGGAGAAGGTCTTCGAACTGACGCAGAAGATCGGGATCGGCGCGCAGTTCGGCGGCAAGTACTTCTGCCACGACGTGCGCGTGGTCCGGCTGCCGCGGCACGGCGCGTCCTGCCCGGTGGCCATCGCCGTCTCCTGCTCGGCCGACCGCCAGGCGCTCGCGAAGATCACCCCCGAGGGCGTCTTCCTGGAGCAGCTGGAGAAGGACCCGGCTCGGTTCCTGCCGGAGACCACGGACGAGCACCTGGACGAGTCGTCGGACGTGGTCCGCATCGACCTCAACCAGCCGATGGAGTCGATCCTCGCCGAGCTGACCAAGTACCCGGTCAAGACCCGGCTGTCGCTGACCGGCCCGCTGGTGGTGGCCCGTGACATCGCGCACGCCAAGATCAAGGAGCGGCTCGACGCGGGCGAGGAGATGCCGCAGTACCTCAAGGACCACCCGGTGTACTACGCGGGCCCGGCCAAGACCCCCGAGGGCTACGCGTCCGGCTCCTTCGGCCCGACCACGGCCGGCCGCATGGACTCCTACGTCGAGCAGTTCCAGGCGGCGGGCGGCTCCAGGGTGATGCTGGCCAAGGGCAACCGCAGCAAGCAGGTCACGGACGCGTGCGGCGCCCACGGCGGCTTCTACCTCGGCTCGATCGGCGGTCCGGCCGCCCGCCTGGCCCAGGACTGCATCAAGAAGGTCGAGGTCGTGGAGTACGAGGAGCTCGGCATGGAGGCCGTCTGGAGGATCGAGGTCGAGGACTTCCCGGCGTTCGTCGTCGTCGACGACAAGGGCAACGACTTCTTCCAGAACCCGGCCCCCCAGCCGACCTTCACGTCGATCCCGGTCCGGGGCCCCGGTCTGGCCTGAGCCGGTCCCCGCGATCCTCCCGGAGCCCCCGGCAGCCGCCGGGGGCTGCGCCCCGTCCGGCCCACCGCCGGAACATCCGCACCGCCGCCCGCGCTGTACGCGGTATGAGCGAATACCGCATCGAGCACGACTCCATGGGCGAGGTCCAGGTCCCCGTGCACGCCAAGTGGCGTGCGCAGACGCAGCGGGCGGTGGAGAACTTCCCCGTCTCCGGGCAGCGGCTCGAGCGCGCGCACATCGAGGCGCTGGCGCGGATCAAGGGCGCCGCGGCCAAGGTGAACGCACGGCTCGGGGTGCTGGACGAGGACGTCGCCGGGGCGATCCAGGACGCGGCGGCCGAGGTGGCCGAGGGAAAGTGGGACGAGCACTTCCCGGTCGACGTGTTCCAGACCGGGTCCGGGACCTCGTCCAACATGAACACCAACGAGGTCATCGCCACCCTCGCCGGTGAACGGCTGGGCCGGGACGTGCACCCCAACGACCACGTCAACGCCTCGCAGTCCTCCAACGACGTCTTCCCGTCGTCGATCCACATCGCCGCCACCGCCGCCGTCACCCGCGACCTGATCCCCGCCCTGGACCACCTCGCGAACGCGCTCACCCGCAAGGCCGAGGAGTTCGCCGACGTCGTGAAGTCCGGGCGGACGCACCTGATGGACGCCACACCCGTGACCCTCGGTCAGGAGTTCGCCGGGTACGCGGCCCAGGTGCGGTACGGCGTCGAGCGCCTGAACGCCTCCCTGCCCCGGCTGGCCGAGCTGCCCCTCGGCGGGACCGCCGTCGGCACCGGCATCAACACCCCGCCCGGCTTCTCCGCCGCCGTGATCGAGGAGGTCGCCCGCGCCACCGGGCTGCCGCTCACCGAGGCCCGCGACCACTTCGAGGCGCAGGGGGCCAGGGACGGCATCGTCGAGACCAGCGGCCAGCTGCGGACCATCGCCGTGGGGCTGACGAAGATCGCCAACGATCTGCGGTGGATGGCCTCCGGGCCCAGGACCGGGCTCGCCGAGATCTCCCTGCCCGACCTCCAGCCCGGCTCCTCGATCATGCCCGGCAAGGTCAACCCGGTCGTCCCCGAGGCGGTGCTCATGGTCTGCGCCCAGGTCGTCGGCAACGACGCCACCGTCGCCACCGCCGGCGCCGCCGGCAACTTCGAGCTCAACGTCATGCTCCCGGTCATCGCCAAGAACGTGCTGGAGTCGGTCCGGCTGCTCGCCAACGTCTCCCGGCTGCTCGCCGACCGGACCGTGGACGGGATCGTCGCCCACCGCGAACGGGCCCGCGAGTACGCCGAGTCCTCGCCGTCCGTGGTCACCCCGCTCAACAGGTACCTGGGGTACGAGGAGGCGGCGAAGGTCGCCAAGAAGGCGCTGGCCGAGCAGAAGACGATCCGTCAGGTCGTCGTGGAGGGCGGCTACGTCGAGCGCGGTCTGCTCACGACGGAGCAACTCGACCGGGCGCTGGACGTCCTGCGGATGACACGTCCGTAACCTGGTGCCGCCGGGGCGTGAACCCTGACGTCCCGCACGGCGGCGGATGCCCCGGGCACCTAATATTCGTCCATGGCACACGACGGAGCGAGCGCACGCGCGACGACGGGCGGTGCGGCGGCGCCCTGGACCCCCGGCAGCCGGATCCTGTGGCGGTACCGGGAGAACGGCGGCGCGCGCTTCCACATTGTGCGGCCCGTGACCGTCGTCCAGGACGACCCGGGGCTGCTCGCCGTGTGGATGGCACCCGGCACCGAGTGCGTCAGACCCGTGCTCGCCGACGGCACACCCGTGCACCTGGAACCGCTCGCGTCGCGTTACACCAAGCCGCGCACCGTGCAGCGCGACCGCTGGTTCGGCACGGGCGTGCTGAAGCTGGCCCGGCCCGGCGAGCCCTGGTCGGTGTGGCTGTTCTGGGAGCCCGGCTGGCGGTTCAAGAACTGGTACGTCAACCTGGAGGAACCGCTGGCCCGCTGGGCGGGCGGGGTCGACTCCGAAGATCACTTCCTGGACATCTCCGTTCATCCGGACCGCAGTTGGCACTGGCGGGACGAGGACGAGTTCGCGCAGGCGCAGCGGGACGGGCTGGTGGACGCCGAGCTCGCCGAGCGGGTCCTGGCCGCGGGCCGGGATGCGGTGGAGACGATCCGCGCCTGGCGGCCGCCGTTCTGCGAGTCATGGCAGCAGTGGCGCCCGGACCCGGCCTGGGAGGTACCGTCACTGCCGGACGACTGGGACCGCTCCCCCACGCGCGTGGCCTCATGAGACCCTTGATGCGCCCCCGGGCGGGAAACGTAGGATCGTCCTCCGCAACAGGCGTAGGACCGGTACCAACTCCCGGAGCACAAACCGGGTCTGATCGAACGTCACCGAGGGGCGGCAGGACGTGAGCGAGGGGTACGAGGGCAACACCCGTGCGGACCGCGGTCGGTTCGCCGGCGGCACAGCAACAGCCTCTGACCACGCCGGAAATCCGTTCCTGGGGCAAGTATTCCGGGTATCGGGTCTTCGGCGGGACGAACTGCGCGCCCGGCGCGCAGCCCCGGACGGATGGATTCGACACGCGTGACGGAGCAGCCGACCTCCTTCGAACGCCCCCAGCCGGGCGCCGACCCCGCGGACGCCGGTGGGGCGCTTCTGCGTACCCCCACCGCCCCGGGGGCCGCGGCGTTACCTCTTCAGTCCGGCCCGGCCGACGACGTGCCGCGTCCGGTCGGCGCGGCCGGGTCCGAGCATTCCCAGTCGGCGTCCGCCGAGCCCGACGCACACCGTCCGCGCCCCGCGCCGGAGGGCATCCCCGCCCAGCCGGACGCAGCGGCCAGGGTCACCGGGGGCAGGACCGGCGAGGACGGGACCCCCGACGGCACCGACTCCGGGCAGGCGAACGCCGAGGCGCCCCCCGCGGCGGGCGGGCCCGGCGGCCGGGAGCGGCGGGCCGGGCGCGGTGTGCCTCCCGACGGCCAGGAGCGCCGTACCGGGCAGGGACTGCCGCCCGGGCGGACGCTGCCCATGCGTCGGGACGGGGACCGGCTGCGGTTCGTGGGGGCGGCCACCCGGCGCATCGCCCGTGGCATGGACCTCGACGAGATCGTCCTGGGGCTGTGCCGGGCCACCGTGCCGACCTTCTCCGACGCCATCCTCGTGTATCTGCGCGAGCCGCTGCCGGTGGGCGACGAGCGGCCCGCCGGCCCGCTCGTCCTGCGGCTGCGGCGCACCGACCGGATACCGGCGGAGCGCGACACCGAGCTGGGGTTCATGCCGGCGCCGGTGCCGGAGCAGCCGGCCGAGCTGTCGGCGGTGACCAACGAGCTGTGCGAGGTACGGCCCGGCTCCGCGCTGGGCGAGGTGCTGCGCGGCGTACGTCCGGTGTTCACGGACACCGCGTCGGCCCATGCCGCGCTGACGGAACTCCTCGGCGAGGACTCCGAGTTGGTCGTGCCCGACGGGCAGCGCACCATTCTCGCCCCGCTGCGCGGCCGGCGCCGGGTCATCGGTGCCGCGCTGTTCCTGCGTCGCCCGGAGCGCCACGCGTTCCAGCCCGACGACCTGCTCGTCGCCGCGCAGCTCGCCACGCACAGCGCCCTCGGCATCGACAAAGCGGTGCTGTACGGCCGTGAGGCGTACATCGCCGACGAGTTGCAGCGCACCATGCTGCCGGAGACGCTGCCCCGCCCCACCGGCGTACGGCTGGCCTCCCGCTATCTGCCCGCCGCGGAGACCGCGCGGGTCGGCGGGGACTGGTACGACGCGATCCCACTGCCCGGCAGCCGGGTCGCCCTCGTCGTCGGCGACGTCATGGGCCACTCCATGACCTCGGCCGCGATCATGGGCCAGCTGCGCACCACCGCGCAGACCCTGGCCGGGCTCGACCTGCCGCCGCAGGAGGTGCTGCACCACCTCGACGAGCAGGCGCAGCGCCTGGGCTCCGACCGCATGGCGACCTGCCTGTACGCGGTCTACGACCCGGTCGCGCACCGCATCACCATCGCCAACGCCGGCCACCCGCCGCCGGTCCTGCTGCACCTGGGCGGCCGCTCGGAGGTGCTGCGGGTGCCGCCGGGCGCGCCGATCGGCGTCGGCGGTGTCGACTTCGAGGCGGTCGAGCTGGACGCCCCGGCGGGCGCGACCCTGCTGCTCTACACCGACGGCCTGGTCGAGTCACGGCTGCGGGACGTGTGGACGGGCATAGAGCAGCTGCGCGAGAAGCTCTCGGCGACCGCGCAGCTCACCGGCCCCGACCATCCGCCGCCGCTGGAGGCGCTGTGCGACGAGGTGCTCGACATGCTCGGCCCGGGTGACCGGGATGACGACATCGCGCTCCTCGCCGCCCGTTTCGACGGCATCGCGCCGAGCGACGTGGCGTACTGGACCCTGGACCCGGAGGACTCCGCCCCCGGCCAGGCCCGCCGCCTGGCCCGACGGGCGCTGGCCCGCTGGGGCCTGGAGGAACTCACCGACTCCGTGGAGCTGCTGATCAGCGAGGTCGTCACCAACGCCGTGCGCTACGCCTCCCGCCCGGTCACCCTGCGCCTGCTGCGCACCGATGTGCTGCGCTGCGAGGTCGGCGACGACGTCCCGCAGTTGCCGCGTCTGCGGCAGGCCCGCGCCACGGACGAGGGCGGACGCGGACTGTACCTGGTCAACCGGATGGCCAGACGCTGGGGCGCGACCCGGCTGAGCACCGGCAAGGTGGTCTGGTTCGAGCTGAACCAGGGCTGAGCCGGAACCAGCGGACACGCGAAGGGGCGCCCGGTCCGACCGGGCGCCCCTTCGCGCTGCTCACCGCGCGTCGCTCACTGCTGATCGTTGGGCAGGAGCGGGTTGTCGCTGAGGCCGTCCGTCGGCTCTCTGCTCGACGACGTGTCGCTCGGCGACTGCGACGGCGTCTGGCTCGGTGTCTGCGACGGCGTCTGGCTGGGCGTCTCGCTGGGCGACTCGGACACCGACGGCGCGGTGGTGGTGGGCGTCTCGGACGGAGTCTCGCTCGGCGACTCGGTGACCGTCGGGGACGTGGACGGCTCCACGGCGGCACCCTGCTTGGCTTCCAGGTCGAACTTGCGGACCTCGCCCATCGCGTGGAAGGTGTAGTCGGCCCAGATCTGCGCGGGGTAGCCACCGCCGTTGATACGGCCGCTGCCCGGGATGAGGCCGGTGGCACCGCTCAGCGTGGTGTGCGCGTGGGTCTTCGGGTTCTCGCCGAACAGGCCGACGGAGGTGACCAGGCCCGGCGTGTAGCCGGTGAACCAGGCGGACTTGTTCTCGTCGGACGTGCCCGTCTTGCCCGCCACCTGCTGGCCGTTGCGCTGCGGATTGTCCCGCACCGACCTTTTGGCCGTACCGTCGTCGACCACGCCGGTCAGCACGGAGGTGACCGTGTCGGCGGCCTCGCGGCTGATGACCTGCTCGCCTATCGGGTCGGCCATCTTGACCGAACGGCTCTTCTGCTCGGCCGACTTCACGATGGTCGGGGTGACCTTCTTGCCGTGGTTGTCGAGGGTGGCGTACATCCCCGCCATCTCCAGCGGGCTGGCGCCCATGGAGCCCAGCGTCTGGGCCGGTACGGCCTGCATGCCCTTGGTGTTCATGCCGAGCTTGCCGGCGACCTCCATCACCCTGTCCATGCCCACGTCGACGCCCATCTGCGCGAAGACGGAGTTGACGGACTGGTTCATGGCCCTCTGGACCGTGATGTCGCCGTAGTTCTGGTCGTCCTCGTTGGGCGGTCCGAAGCCGACCTTGGTGCCGTGGTCCAGGACCTGACGGCCGCTGGTGCCGTCGTAGACGGTGTTCGCCGCGATCGGCCGGCCGTCCTGGGTCCTGGAGTCCTCCTCCAGCGCCGCGGCCAGGATGACCGGCTTGAAGGTGGAGGCCGGCTGGTAGTCCCTCCGGGTCGCGTTGCTGAGGTAGTGCTTCAAGTAGTCCACGCCGCCGTACAGGGCGACGATGTGCCCGGACTCCGGGTCGACGGAGACGGCACCGGCCTGGACGTGCCCGTCCACCGTCCGCTTCTTCGCGTCCAGCTTGCCGGTGAGCTGCGACGTGACCGCCTCTTCCAGCGCGGACTGCTTCTTCTTGTCGATGTTCAGGGTGATGGTCCAGCCCTGGCCTTCGACCGCCTGCTCCGCCTGGCCCTGGGTCAGGTCCTGATCCTTCATCAGCTGCTCTTCGAGCTGCTGGTTGGCGAGGGCGATCAGGTAGCCCTTCTGGCCCTCCCGTCCGGGAGCGGGCCGGGGTTCCTTGGGGACGGGGAACTTCATGGCCTGCCGCTTGCCGGCGTCCAGCCAGCGCTGCTTGACCATGTTGTCCAGCACGTAGTTCCAGCGCTGCTGCGCGAGCCGCTTGCCGGTGTCGCTCGCGACGGCCCAGTCGTATTGGCTCGGAGCCTGCATCAGGGCCGCCAGGTACGCGCCCTGCTCGACGCTGAGGTCCTTGGCGTCGACGCGGTAGTAGGCCTGCGCGGCGGCCTGGATGCCGTAGGCGCCCCGGCCGTAGTAGCTGGTGTTGATGTAGCCGGCGAGGATGTCGTCCTTCGACATCCTCTGGTCCACCTTCAGCGAGATGACCAGTTCCTTCAGCTTGCGCGTGACGGTCTGGTCCTGGTTGAGGTAGAAGTTCTTGACGTACTGCTGGGTGATCGTCGAGCCGCCCTGCGCGCCCTTGCCGCTCACCGTGTTGAGCAGACCGCGGGCGGTGCCCTTCAGGTCGACGCCGTTGTCGGTGTAGAAGCTCTTGTTCTCGGCCGCGACGAAGCAGTGCTGGACGGCCTTGGGCACCTTCGACAGGTCCACCATCTCGCGGTTGACCTCGCCGGTACGCGCCAGGATCGTGCCGTCGCTGTACTTGTAGATGTTGCTCTGGCGCTGCGCGTCGGCGTTGCCCTCGGGTATGTCCACGACCAGGTACAGCACGATGAAGGCGCCCATGCCCAGCAGGCAGACGCCGAAGAAGGTGCCGAGCATCTTCTTCCAGGTGAACAGGCGGCCCATGCCGCTCTTCCCCTTCGGCTTCGCCGCCCGGCGGGCCGCGGCCCTGCCGCCGCCCGCGGGTCCTATGCCGGCCGCCGGTGTCCCGGACGAGCCCTGGGGCGCCGCGCGGCGGCCCCCGTGCTGCCGCGCTCGTCTCTCTTCCGCTCGTCCCATGGGTCCGTACGCTCCGCTTCCGTCTCGCCTGTCACTCAGGTGCGTGGTCCGGGTCAGCTCAGAAAGCTAACACCGCCGTCTGTGACAAAGGCGCCCTGATACGTCCCATTACGGACGTGACAATCAGCACCCGCCCCAGTGGAACCGACGTTCCAGGGGCACCAAGGGTTGCCATCCGACGCTAAAGTGATATCACTTAGATAGACAGAAACCGTGGTCCGAGATGCCACGGGCCCACGACGACCAGGGGGACCCGCCATGCCCGCACAGCCACCGCGCGACGCCACGCACGACCTCGCACAGGACCCCGCACCCGTCACCGAGCCGACCGAGCTGCCCGCGATGCCGGAGCCGCGCGTGCGGGAGTTCCCGGCGCACAGCATCGCGGGCGGACTCGCCCTGCTCCTCGGCCTCCTCGGACTGCTGGTCGCCGCGGCCCTGTTCGCGGGCGGGGTGAACGCCTCGGCCACCGGCGCGAAGGCCGCGCTGATCGTCGTCGCCCTCGTGGTCGGCACCGGCGCGCTGCTCGGGATGTACGGACTGAACACGGTCGCGCCGGGCGAGGCCCGGGTGGTCCAGCTCTTCGGCCGCTACCGGGGCACGATCCGCGAGGACGGGCTGCGCTGGGTGAACCCCTTCACCTCCCGGACGAAGATCTCCACCCGCGTTCGCAACCACGAGACCGCCGTGCTCAAGGTCAACGACGCCTACGGCAACCCCATCGAACTCGCCGCGGTCGTGGTGTGGAAGGTGCGGGACACCGCGCAGGCCACCTTCGAGGTGGACGACTTCCTGGAGTTCGTCTCCACCCAGACCGAGGCGGCCGTACGGCACATCGCGATCGAGTACCCCTACGACGCCCACGACGAGAACGGGCTGTCGCTGCGCGGCAACGCCGAGGAGATCACCGAGAAGCTCGCCGCCGAACTGCACGCGCGTGTGGAGGCGGCCGGGGTGCAGATCGTCGAGTCCCGCTTCACGCATCTGGCCTACGCCCCCGAAATCGCCTCGGCGATGCTCCAGCGGCAACAGGCCGGCGCGGTCGTCGCGGCCCGCCGGGAGATCGTGGACGGCGCGGTCGGCATGGTCGAGGCGGCGCTCGCCCGGATCTCCGAGCAGGGGATCGTGGAACTGGACGAGGAACGGAAGGCGGCGATGGTCTCGAACCTGATGGTGGTGCTGTGCGGGGACCGGGCACCGCAGCCCGTGCTGAACACCGGGACGCTCTACCAGTGACCGCCACCGAGGAAGGGTCCTCCCCCGGCCGCCGGCCGCGGCAGCGCAAGCAGGTGCTGCTGCGGCTGGACCCGTCGGTGTACGACGCGCTCGCCCGCTGGGCCTCGGACGAGCTCCGCTCGGCCAACGCGCAGATCGAGTTCCTCCTGCGCCGCGCCCTCGCGGAGACGGGCCGCCTGCCGGGCGAGGCCGGCCCCCTCCCGCGCCGGGGCCGCCCTCCGCGCGCCCCGCGACCGCCCGAGGGACCTCAGACCCCGTAGCAGAACCGTGACAATCGCCCCCCACCTGCGCAGTCGCCCCTTCCGCCACCACGTCGACACGCGGCGTATACATGCCGCGTATACACACTGTGTAGAGTCGTCGGCATGTCCATCGGTCACACCCTCCTGGGGCTCCTTGAGTCCGGCCCGCGTCACGGTTACGACCTGAAGCGGGCCTTCGACGAAAAGTTCGGTCACGACCGGCCGCTGCACTACGGCCAGGTCTACTCGACGATGTCCCGACTGCTGAAGAACGGGCTCGTCGAGGTCGACGGAATCGAGGCGGGTGACGGCCCCGAGCGCAAGCGGTACGCGATCACCCAGGCCGGCGTCACCGACGTGGAGCGGTGGCTCGCCACGCCGGAGAAGCCGGAACTGTACCTTCAGTCGACGCTCTACACCAAGGTCGTCCTGGCGCTGCTCACCCATCGCGACGCCGCCGACGTCCTCGACACCCAGCGCGCCGAGCACCTGCGCAGCATGCGGATCCTGACCGAACGCAAGCGCAAGGGGGATCTCGCCGACCAGCTCATCTGCGACCACGCCCTGTTCCACCTCGAGGCCGATCTGCGCTGGCTGGAGCTGACCGCGGCCCGCCTCGACAAGCTCCGTGAGGCGGTGGCCCGGTGACTCCTCCCCCCGGCTCCCTGCTGACCGCCGAGAACCTGCGCAAGGCCTACGGTCCGACCACCGCCCTGGACGGCGCCGGATTCTCCATCCACGCCGGCGAGGTCGTCGCCGTGATGGGGCCCTCCGGCTCCGGCAAGTCCACCCTGCTGCACTGCCTCGCCGGGATCGTCACCCCCGACTCGGGGTCGATCACCTACGACGGCCGTGAGCTGTCGACCATGACCGACGCCCAGCGCAGTGCGCTCAGGCGCTCGGAGTTCGGCTTCGTCTTCCAGTTCGGCCAGCTGGTGCCCGAGCTGACCTGCGTGGAGAACGTGGCCCTGCCGCTCCGGCTGAACGGCACCTCCCGCAAGGAGGCCGAGCGGGCGGCGCTGGAGTGGATGCGCCGGCTGGAGGTCGACGACCTGCGCAAGAAGCGCCCCGGCGAGGTCTCCGGCGGCCAGGGCCAGCGCGTCGCGGTGGCCCGGGCGCTGGTCACCGACCCGCGCGTGCTGTTCGCCGACGAGCCGACCGGCGCACTGGACTCGCTCAACGGCGAGCGCGTGATGGAACTGCTCACGGAGGCCGCCCGGTCGTCCAACGCGGCGGTCGTCCTCGTCACCCACGAGGCACGGGTCGCCGCGTACTCCGACCGCGAGATCGTCGTGCGGGACGGCAAGTCCCGGGACATGGAGCGCGTCGTATGAGCGTGCGTCAGTGGGCCCGCGACCTGAGCATGGGGGCAAGGTTCGCGTTCACGGGGGGACGCGAGGGATGGCTCCGGGTCGTGCTCACGGCGGTCGGCGTCGGGCTCGGCGTGGCACTGCTGCTGCTCACGACCGCGATACCGAGCGCGCTGTCGGTACGGCACGAGCGGAGCGAGGCCCGCGAGGACTACACCTACATCCAGAACCCCCCGCCGAGGGCCGACGACACCCTGGTGATCGCGGACATCGACACGACGTACCACGACAAGGAGGTACGCGGACGGCTGGTGGAGCCCGAGGGGCCGCGGGCGCCGCTTCCCCCGGGGGTGGCCGCGTACCCGAAGCCGGGCGAGATGGTGGTCTCGCCCGCGCTCAGGGAACTGCTCGACTCCGGCTCCGGAAGGCTGCTGCGGGAGCGGCTGCCGTACCGCGTGGTCGGCACGATCGCCGAGAGCGGACTCATCGGCTCCCGCGAACTGGCCTACTACGCGGGCGTGGAGAATCTGGCGCCGCGCATCAACGGCTGGCAGGTGGCCCGGATCACCGAGTTCGGCAGCCCGCAGCGCACGGAGCGCTCGGACCCGGTGCTGCTGCTGCTCGTGATGGTCGTCTTCGTGGCACTGCTGATGCCGGTCGCCGTGTTCATCGCCGCGGCGGTACGGTTCGGGGGCGAGCAGCGCGACCGCAGGCTCGCCGCGCTCCGGCTGGTCGGCTCCGACAGCCGGATGACCCGTCGCATCGCGGCCGGCGAGGCGATGGCGGGCGCGTTGCTCGGGCTGGTCTTCGGTACGGTCTTCTTCCTGATCGGCCGTCAGGCCGCCGGGTCCGTCGAGGTCGTCGGCATCAGCGTCTTCCCCAGCTACCTCAATCCCTCCCCCTGGCTGGCCGCGCTGGTCGCGGTCGCGGTGCCTGCCGCGGCGGTGCTGGTCACCCTGCTGGCGCTGCGCGGAGTGGTCATCGAGCCGCTGGGCGTGGTGCGCACGGCGAAGCCCGCGCGGCGCCGGCTGTGGTGGCGGCTGCTGCTTCCCGTCGTGGGCCTGGGGATGCTCTACCCGATGCTCGGCCAGGGCCGCGGCAACGGCGACTTCAACCAGTACCTGGTGATCGGCGGCGTGACCCTGCTGCTGATCGGGGTGACCGCGCTGCTGCCGTGGACCGTGGAGACGGTCGTCGGCCGGCTCGGCGGCGGTGGAGTGGCCTGGCAACTGGCCGTACGGCGGCTCCAGTTGAGCAGCGGTACGGCGGCACGGCTGGTCAGCGGCATCGCGGTCGCGGTGGCCGGGGCGATCGCGCTCCAGATGCTCTTCGCCGGAATCCAGGGCGACTACACCAAGGACTCCGGAAAGAACCTCTACCGGGCCCAGATGGAGGTGAGCGCGCCGCGGGGCATCTCGCTCACCGGGGCCGCCGAGAAGTTCTCGGCCACGAAGGGCGTACGGAAGGCCACGGTGCTGTCCCAGGCATCGGTCGGTGACAAGTCCTGGAAGAGCGAGGAGGAGGAGGAATCTCGTGTCTCGGCCACGGTGACGATCGGCGACTGCGCCTCCCTGCGCGAAGTGGCGCGCATGTCCTCCTGCCACGACGGGGACGTCTTCGCCCTCAGCGGCAGCCAGTTCGATGCCGACACGGTGAAGCTGGTCAAGCCCGGCCGCGAGCTGTACTTCGACCTGTCCTCGGGCATGGAGCAGGACGATGTTCCGTGGACCGTCCCGGCCACCGTGAAGCCCGCCCGGTCGATCGAGGACCCCATGGGAGAAAGGCGCAGCGGCCTGCTGATGACACCGGCCGCGGCGCCCCCGGGGACGGACACGACGGTCTGGGGACAGATCTACCTGTCGATCGACCAGTCGGTCCCGAACGTGCACGAGTACGTGCGCAACACGGCGGCGGCGGTCGACCCGATGACGGGCGCACACGTGTGGGTCGCCGCCGAGGAGTCGAAGAAGTTCGCCTCCATCCGCACCGGCCTGTTCGTCGGCGCGACCTGTGTGCTGCTGCTGATCGGGGCGAGCCTGCTGGTGTCGCAGCTGGAGCAGTTGCGGGAGCGGAAGAAGCTGCTGTCGGCGCTGGTCGCGTTCGGCACCCGGCGGCGCACGCTGAGCCTGTCGGTGCTGTGGCAGACGGCGATCCCGGTCATGCTCGGCCTGCTGCTGGCCGCGGCGGTCGGGATGACGCTGGGAGCGGTGCTGCTGAAGATGACGAACACCACGGTGGCCGTGCACTGGCCGAGTGTGCTGGCGATGACCGGCATCGGCGCGGGAGTCGTCCTCACGGTCACCCTGCTCAGCCTTCCGCCGCTGCTGCGCCTGATGCGCCCGGACGGCCTGCGCACGGAGTGACCCCCGGGACTGAGCCCCCGCACCCGGGGCTCAGTCGCACCCGGAAACTCGGTCCCGGCCGGCGCCGTCCAGCACCCGCACCGGCAGGGGCCGCAGGTCCGTACGCAGGGCGGCGGCCAGTTCCCGGTACTCGGCGGCGCGGGCCGCGCCGGTGCGCATGGCCAGGGCGATACGGCGGGAGGGGGCGGGGTCGGCGAAGTAGCCGGTGAGGAGCTGGTTGTTGCGGGAGGTCTCGACCCTGAGGGCGGTACGGGGCAGCAGGGTGCAGCCGAGGCCGCCGGCGACGAGCTGGACGAGGGTGGACAGCCCCGCGGCGGTCGTCGTCACCGGGGCGTTCTCGCGCCCGGCCTCGCGGCAGATGTCGAGCGCCTGGTCGCGCAGGCAGTGGCCCTCGTCGAGCAGCAGCAGATTGAGTTCCTTCAGTGCCTCGCGCGGGATGCCCTCCCGGCCGCCGAGCCGGTGGTCGAGCGGGGTCACCAGGACGAAGTCCTCGTCGAACAGGGGGAGTTCGACGACGCCGGGCACGCCGAGGGGGACGGCGAGGAGCAGCAGGTCGAGCCGCCCGCCGGCGAGCCCGTCGAGCAGGTTGGCGGTCTGCTCCTCGTGGACCTGGAGGTCGAGGTCGGGGTAGCGGTCGTGGACGAGCCGCAGCACGGTGGGCAGCAGATAGGGCGCGACGGTGGGGATGACCCCGAGCCGCAGTACGCCGGTGAAGGGCGCCCGGACGGCCTCGGCCTCCTCCAGCAGGGCGCCGACCTCCCCGAGCACGGCCTTGGCCCGGACGGCGAGCCGCTCGCCGGCGGGCGAGAGCAGCACCTTGCGCGTCGTACGCTCCAGCAGCGTGACACCGAGTGCCTCCTCCAGCGAGGAGACGGCACCGGAGAGGGCCGGCTGGCTCATGCCGATCGCCGCGGCGGCGTCCCGGAAGTGCAGATGCTCCGCGACCGCGGCGAAGGCGCGCAACTGGGACAGGCTAGGCTGCCTGCGCTTTCCGAGATTACCGACGGTCACTGATAACCACCTCCGATCAACCCGACCGAGTGTAGCTATTTCTGTAATCAATGCACCGTGTGCCACCATCGGCATCGTCCAACCCATGGGAAACACCAGCGCGACCGGTGTTTCCTCGCTGCAAGGAGAGCACGTGCTCACTGTCGGTGACAAGTTCCCCGCGTTCGAACTGACCGCCTGCGTCTCGCTGGAGAAGGGCAAGGAGTTCGAGACGATCGACCACAAGACCTACGAGGGCAAGTGGAAGGTCGTCTTCGCCTGGCCCAAGGACTTCACCTTCGTGTGCCCGACCGAGATCGCCGCCTTCGGCAAGCTGAACGACGAGTTCGCCGACCGCGACGCCCAGGTCCTCGGCTTCTCCGGCGACTCGGAGTTCGTCCACCACGCCTGGCGCAAGGACCACGACGACCTGCGTGACCTGCCGTTCCCGATGATGGCGGACTCCAAGCACGAGCTGATGCGCGACCTCGGCATCGAGGGCGAGGACGGCTTCGCCAAGCGCGCGGTCTTCATCGTGGACCAGAACAACGAGATCCAGTTCTCCATGGTGACGGCGGGCTCGGTCGGCCGTAACCCCAAGGAGGTCCTGCGGGTCCTGGACGCCCTCCAGACGGACGAGCTGTGCCCCTGCAACTGGACCAAGGGCGACGAGACCCTCGACCCGGTCGCCCTGCTGGCGGGTGAGTGACCCCATGTCCCTGGACTCCCTGAAGTCCGCCGTCCCGGACTACGCCAAGGACCTCAAGCTCAACCTGGGCTCGGTCATCGGCAACAGCGACCTCCCCGCGCAGCAGCTGTGGGGCACGGTGCTGGCCACGGCGATCGCCTCGCGCTCGCCGATCGTCCTGCGTGAGCTGGAGCCGGAGGCGAAGGCGAACCTGTCGCCGGAGGCGTACACCGCGGCGAAGGCCGCGGCGGCCGTCATGGCGATGAACAACGTCTTCTACCGCACCCGCCACCTCCTGTCCGACCAGGAGTACGGCACCCTGCGGGCCGGCCTGCGGATGAACGTCATCGGCAACCCCGGCGTCGACAAGATCGACTTCGAGCTGTGGTCCTTCGCCGTCTCCGCAATCAACGGCTGCGGCATGTGCCTCGACTCCCACGAGCAGGTCCTGCGCAAGGCCGGCGTGGACCGCGAGGTCATCCAGGAAGCGTTCAAGATCGCCGCGGTGGTCCAGGCCGTCGCGACGACCCTCGACGCGGAAGCGGCCCTCGCGGAGTAACGCGCACCGCACGGCCGAACCCCGTCCACCCTCGAAGGTGGACGGGGTTCGTCGTTTCAGCTCGGTTCGGGACCCCCCGAGCCGGACGGCACGGTGGCCGGCTCCGCCGGAGCCGCCTCGGGCACGCGTGTCTGACGCCGCTCCTGCTCGCGTGCATAGGCCCGCAGATATCCCACCACCGTGTTCGTCACCGCCACCAGCGGCACCGCCACCACCGCGCCGCCGATCCCCGCGATCAGCCCGCCCGCGGCGACCGACAGGACCACCGCCAGCGGGTGCACCCGCACGGCACGGCCGAGGATGAACGGTTGCAGCACGTGCCCCTCGAGCTGCTGCACCGCCAGCACCACCACCAGGACCATCACCGCGGTGAAGACTCCCTGGGTGACCAGGGCCACGACCACCGCCAGCGCGCCCGACACCACCGCGCCCACCAGCGGGATGAAGGCGAACAGGAAGATGAAGACGGCCAGCGGCACCGCCATCGGCACATTGAGGAAGTAGATCCCCAGCCCGATGAAGATCGCGTCGATCAGCGCCACGATCACCGTGCCGCGCACATACGCGGTCAGCGTGCGCCAGGCCCGCGGACCGGCACCGGCCACGCCCGGACGCGCCGCAGCCGGCACCAGCTTCAGCGTCCACTCCCAGATGCGCCGGCCGTCGTAGAGCAGGAACAGCGTGGAGAAGACCGTCAGCAGAATCCCGGTCAGCGCCTCCACGATCACCGTCACGCCCTGCAGGCCGGCCGAGGTGATCTGGTCGGTGTTGGCGCCGACCGCGTCCCGCAGGTTCTTCGCTATCTGGTTGATCTGCTTGTCGGTCACATGGAAGGGGCTGTTCAGCAGCCACTTGCGCAGCTGGTCGATGCCGTCCTGGATCTGGGTGGAGAGCGTGTCGATGTTCTCCATGACCTGCCAGGTCACGAACCACCCGATCAGCCCCATGATGACGAAGCCGAGGATCGCGGTGAGCGCGGTGGCCGGCCCGCGCGGCAGCCCGTACCGCCTCAGCCACGCCACCGTCGGCTGGAGCAGCGCCGTGATGAGCAGCGCGGTGACGAACGCGAGCACCACCAGCTGGATGGCGCTGATGGCGCGCATCAGCACCCACACGGTGCCCGCGAGCACCAGCACCCGCCAGCCCGCCTCCGCCGCCACCCGTACGCCCCACGGCACGGCCTGGGCGGGATCGGGCCGGGCGGGGCCGGCGATCGGGTCCGGCAAGGGCTCGGGGTCCACGTCCGGCTCCGGCCCGGCGGGGTCGGTGTGGTCCTTCTCCACCTCGGCACGACGCTCGTCCAACCGCTCACCCATTTCGGTGAGTCCGGCGCCGAGCCGGCCGAGCCACCCTGGCACTCGCGACATGATCCGTCCTCTTCCCCCGTCTCTCCCCACCACTCCCCCCTGGAGTCGTCCGGACCGACCGTACAGGGCAACAGCCCCTCCCCCTAAGACGGGGAGGGGCTGTGCGGAGGTTGAGTTCGGCGGTGGTCCGGCTCAGTACCAGTGGTTGGCCTGCCAGAAGTTCCACGCGTCGCAGGGGCTGCCGTAGCGGCTGTCCATGTAGTTCAGGCCCCACTTGATCTGGGTGGCCGGGTTGGTCTGCCAGTCGGCGCCCACGGAGGACATCTTGGAGCCGGGCAGCGCCTGGAACAGGCCGTACGCGCCGGACGAGGGGTTGACCGCCCGGTAGTTCCAGCTGGACTCGTGGTTCACGATGTTGCTGAAGCACTGGAACTGACCCGCGGGCACCATCGAACGCGCCATCGCCTGGATCTGCGAGATGGTGTACGAGCTCTGCACCGGGAAGCTGGAGGCGTCGCGGCTCGCGGAACGGCTGGCCGCCGCCTCGAGCTCGGCGCGCTCCTTGGCTTCCTTGGCGGCCTTCTCGGCCCTCTCGGCCTCCGCCTTCTTGGCGATCGCCGTCTGGGCGGCGGCCTTGCGGGCGGCCTGCTCGGCCTCCTTCTTGGCGCTCGCGTCCGCGGCGATGGCCTGTGCGTCGGCCTGCTGCGCCAGGGAGGCGGTCTGCACCTGGGCCTGCTGGCCTACGGGGATGTCCGCGAGAAGCGTCGCGTCGGCTGCCATCGCCTCGGCGTCGTTGTTCTGCGCGGTGCTGCCCGAGGCAACACCGACGACGCTTCCGACAGCGGTGACCGCGGTGGCGGAGGCCACTGCGAATCCCCGGACCGAGATCCGGCTCACACGGTTTCCTTCCAGCATCGCCCGCTTCGGTGACCCTGGCGGACGCAATCGTGCCCCTGGCACTGGCCTCCCCACTGCGCGGTCACGGGAGGCGCGGGCCCGGTGGGCAACTCCCCCGAGGGGAGCGCCGCGTGGTGCTCGGGCGGCATACGACGACGCTATGGAGTTGAAGCGTGCTGCTCAGGTGTCGCTCTGCACCTCCCCCAGGGCTCAACGCCTGGGAGGTGCCCCTCAGGGGGTACAGAAGTGTCGTATGCGGGGCCTGACAGGAATGAGACTCTGCCGTAATCCAACGCCGCAAGGCAATTCTGAGTTGCGTGTGAAAGCTCACACACCATTCGGCCCAAGGGTTTTCCCCAAATGCCCGCACACGCGGACGCCGCCCGGCTAGGCTCAGGCCTTTGCCGGACGGCGCCAACTCCCGTATCACCCTTGAGGGTGGGCGGATGGGATCAGATGTGCCCGTCCTCCAGCATTTCGGTCACAAGGGCCGCGATCTGGGACCTCTCGGACCGGGTCAGTGTCACGTGCGCGAAGAGCGGATGGCCCTTCAGTTTCTCCACGACGGCGACGACACCGTCGTAGCGACCGACCCGCAGATTGTCCCGCTGCGCCACGTCATGGGTCAGAACCACCCGCGAGTTGGCCCCGATCCGGGACAGAACGGTCAGCAGGACGTTCCGCTCCAGAGACTGGGCCTCGTCCACGATCACGAACGCGTCGTGCAGCGACCGGCCGCGGATGTGGGTGAGCGGCAGGACCTCCAGCATCCCGCGCGCGGTGACCTCCTCGATGACCTCCCGGGACGTGACCGCCGACAGCGTGTCGAAGACCGCCTGCGCCCACGGGTTCATCTTCTCCGCCTCGGTGCCCGGCAGATAGCCGAGCTCCTGGCCGCCGACGGCGTACAGCGGACGGAAGACCATCACCTTCTGGTGCTGACGGCGCTCCAGGACCGCCTCCAGACCCGCGCACAGCGCCAGCGCCGACTTGCCGGTGCCGGCCCGGCCGCCCATCGACACGATCCCGACGTCCGGGTCGAGCAGCAGGTCCAGCGCGATCCGCTGCTCCGCGCTGCGCCCCTTGATGCCGAACGCCTCCCGGTCGCCGCGCACCAGCCGGACGCCGCCCTCGGGTGTGACGCGGCCCAGGGCCTTGCCCCGCTCGGACTGGATCGTCAGACCGGTGTGCACGGGCAGACCGACCGCCTCCGGAACGTGGAGGTGACCCTCCTCGAAGAGGATGTCCACCTGTTCACCCGGCAGGGTGAGTTCGGACATCCCGGTCCAGCCGGAGGAGTCGGTGATGGCGAGTTCCGCGCGGTACTCCTCGGCCAGCAGGCCGACGGAGGACGCCTTGATGCGCAGCGGCAGGTCCTTCGAGACGACGGTGACGTCGTACCCTTCCGCCTGCAGGTTGCGGGCGACCGCGAGGATGCGGGAGTCGTTGTCCCCCAGGCGGTAGCCGGTGGGCAGCACGCTGGGGTCCGAGTGGTTGAGCTCGACCCGGATCGTTCCGCCGAGGTCCCCGATCGGGATGGGGGCGTCGAGGCGACCGTGCCGGACCCGGTAGTCGTCCAGCAGGCGCAGGGCCTGCCGGGCGAAGTAGCCGAGTTCGGGATGGTGCCGCTTGGCCTCCAGTTCCGTGACCACGACGATCGGGAGCACGACCTCGTGCTCGTCGAAGCGGGTCAGGGCGTTCGGGTCCGCCAGCAGGACGCTGGTGTCGAGAACGTAGGTGCGCCGGTCTGGCTTGTGGCGCTTTGTGCTGGTCACCACGGAAGGACGTACCCCCTCGGATGAGGTCGGGGAGCGACGAGACGGAGGCCGGGCCGGGCGGGCGGGAGTAAGCCGGCCGGTCGACGGCCCCCGCACACGGCGGGCCGAAAACCGGCCATCCACGTCTTCGTCCGTGCTGTGACCGCACGGTCGGGCTCGTACAAAGGGCCTCCCGGGCGGACGGCCCCGAGCCGTCCGCTGAGATCCGACGCCCGTGGTTCGGGTGTCGACCTGTTTGCCTTATGCCCTCGAAGATGCGCCGCCATGCAAATACACGGAACGACGCACGAATGAACTCCTCGTGAAGAGGTGGCACCCGGGTGACGGAAGGGGTATGTCCTCAGCCGCCGTAGCGGCGGCCCCGGGCCGCGTAGTCGCGCAGCGCGCGCAGGAAGTCGACCTTGCGGAAGGCCGGCCAGAAGACGTCGCAGAAGTAGTACTCGGAGTGGGCCGTCTGCCAGATCATGAAGCCGGACAGCCGCTGCTCCCCGCTGGTGCGGATCACCAGGTCCGGGTCGGGCTGGGCCTTGGTGTACAGGTGGCGGCCGATCATGTCGATGTCGACGGACTCGGCGAGGTCCTCCATGGAGGTGCCCCGGTCGTGGGCGTCGAGGAGCATGGAGCGCACGGCGTCGGCGATCTCCTGCCGGCCGCCGTAGCCGATGGCGACGTTGACGACTATTCCGTCGACGTGGGCGGTGGCCTCCTCGGCCTCCTTGAGGGTGGCCTGCATGACCGGCGGCAGCAGGTCCATGGTGCCGACGTGGTGGACGCGCCAGCGGCCGTCGGCGGCCAGGGTGCGTACGACGTCCTCGATGATGCCGAGGAGCGGGACGAGTTCTTCCTGGGGCCGGTCGAAGTTGTCCGTGGAGAGCAGCCAGAGCGTGACGACCTTGACGTCCGTCTCGGTGCACCAGCCGAGGAACTCCTCGATCTTGTCCGCGCCGGCCCGGTGGCCCTGGGCGGTGGTGGAACCGGCGGCCTTCGCCCAGCGCCGGTTGCCGTCCATGATGACGCCGATGTGCTTGGGCACCTGAGCGGGGTCCAGGTGGCCCTCCACCCGGCGTGCGTACAGCCTGACCAGCAGGCCGCGCAGCTTGTCGCGCAGGTTCACGTGTTCGTCAGCCCCTCCGTATGGATCGGACAGGCGCGGCCGGGGGCGTTCCCTGTCCGTGCGGCGGCCTGGTCCGTATGGCGGTCCCCGGGGGCGAAGCCTACCCCCGGCATTCCCAGCGTCCCTCAACAGGGCGCTGTGCGCGCCCTGGTGTATCAGACGCGGGACTCGCGACTCCCAAAGAAAACGGGCCGGTCCGTGGGGGGGGAGACGGACCGGCCCGAGGGGGGGTTTCCACCATAACCCTTCGTAAGGGCTGGTGTGTGCCCAGACGCGACAAAATTACTCTCCGGAGTTGTGCGGCGACGCATGGAAATCGCACCGGAGCGCCGGAATCCAACATTCCGCACCCGATCATGGCTGAATCGCGACGGAATCAGCGGCCAAACGGACGGGATTCAACGAGAAGCGAAGGGGCTCGGCCATTTGGGGTCGCACGGCGTGTTGCCCCGGATCCCTCCCATGGGCGACCCGGCCGCGAACGCCCGCTTGACGCCGACGGCACCCGCCCCGCACCGGCCTCCGGGCCGGGCGGATACCGCCATCAGGGGGCTGTGCGGCACCGCGCAGCCCCCTCCACCACGCGGCACCGACCGCGCGGCTTTGCTCACGCGAATTCCCTTGGTCTGAACTTTACGGGCGGTGAAACGGGTGACGCGAGGGGCAAGCGGTAACGATGTGAGAACAGGCGCCCCATTGTGGGTGTTTCACCTCGCCCTGCGGGCCTCGACGAGGTGGCGGGTGCTGTACGCCACGAACGGACCCCGCGCCTCGATCCGTTCGTGCAGCGCCCGCAGCCGGGGCTCGTACGCCTCGACGGTGAACCCGGGGACCATCCAGACCACCTTGCGCAGGAAGTGCACGACGGCGGCGATGTCGTGGAACTCCATCCGCAGGCGTTCCGCGCGCAGGTCGACGACCTCCAGACCGGCCGCCCGCGCGTCCGCGCTCTCGCGGTCGGGGTGGCGGACGGCGCGCGACTCCTCCGGCTGGGGCCCGAGGAAGTGCTCGACGAGTTCGAAGACGCTGCCGGGCCCGACGTGCTGGGCGAAGTACGTCCCGCCGGGCTCAAGGACGCGGGCGATCTCCGCCCAGTGTGGGCGTACGGGGTGCCGGCTGACGACGAGGTCGAAGGCGCCGTCGGCGAACGGCAGCGGCGCGTCCTCCGGGGAGTCGACGACCACGACACCCCGCGGGCGGAGCAGTGCGGTGGCCCCGGCCACGTTCGGAGGCCAGCCCTCGGTGGCGGCGAGCAGCGCGGGAGCGGCCTCGGCCCGACCGAGCGCGAAGTCGAGGACCTCCCCTCCCCCGGTCTGCACGTCGAGCACGGCGCGGGCCCCGGCCAGCCGGGCGGCCATCGAGACGGCGTACCCCCAGGAGGGCCGCTCTTCGGTGGCCCGGCCCGCGAACCACGAGAAGTCCCAGCCCGCGGTGGGAACGGCGGCCCCCTCGGCGACGAGGTCGTCGAAAGAGCGGGCGGGACGGTCCTGACGGTCTGCCATGCAGGTGATCGTCCCCGAAACCGGTCCCCCGCCGCCTCCCATATACGGACGCGCACGTCCTCGGCCGTCCTCACGCCACCGCCAACGCCCCCAGCAGCAGCCCGGTCAGGGCCCCGCCGAGCATGAACGGCCCCAGTGCGACGGCCGACTTGCGGCCCGCCCGGCGCAGCACCACCAGACCCAGTCCGTAGCCGGCGCCGTAGAGCAGCCCGGCGAAGGCGCCCACGGCGAGAACCGGCCAGCCGTACCAGCCGAGGGCCGCGCCGAGCGCCAGGGCGAGTTTGACGTCGCCGAAGCCCATGCCGGCCGGGTTGACGAGGAACAGCACGAAGTACGCGCCACCGAGGACGAGTCCGCCGAGCAGGGCAGTGGGCCACGAGCCCGCGGCACCGGGCAGTGCGGCGACGGCGCCGAGCAGGGCGACGGTCGCGGCGGCCAGCGGCAGCGTCAGCACGTCCGGGAGCCGGTGCACGCGGAGGTCGACGAGCGCCAGCAGCACGCCGACCGGCGCGGCGAGCAGCCAGACCGCCACCTCGGGGCGGGGCCCGGTGGCGGCGGCGAGCGCGGCGCAGACGAGCACGGTCACGACGGCCACGGCCCGGGCGCTCGGCCCGTACGGTCCGCACCCGGCCACCGCTCCCGTGCAGCGGGCCCGGCCCACCCAGCCCCCGAACGCGCCGGTGATCGGATGCCCGCCCGGGCACCGGGCGCTCCACGCCTCCCCGGCGCCGACCGAGAACCGGTGGGCGGCCCGGGGCAGCAGCAGCCCGGTCCCCGCACCCCACAGCGCGGCCACGACGGTCACCAGTACACGCACGCCGGGGACCCTAGCCGCGGCGTGCGCGCGGGGCATGGGCCCGTGGACCCATGCGGGGCCCACCGCCCCGCCGGTACGGTCGGTCGGTCGGCAGGCACACGATTCGGCGGGAGGGCGGCTCGGCATGGGACGACGCCGGCGTGACGGGCGGGGCAGGCTGATCGTGCACGGTTCGGCGCCGGTGACGGTCCCGCTGGAGCTGGCCACCTCCTACCGGGCCCGCACCAAGGGCCTGCTGGGCCGTGACGCCGTCGACGGCGCGATCCTGCTCTCCCCCGCCAACAGCGTGCACACCTTCCGCATGCGCATCCCGATCGACGTCGCCTACCTCGACCGCGACCTGCGCGTCCTCACCGTCGTCACCATGAGGCCGAACCGCCTGGGCCTGCCCCGCCCCCGCTCCCGCCACGTACTGGAGGCGGAGGCCGGGGCGATGGCGGGGTGGGGGCTGCGAGCGGGAGTGCTGGTGACGGTGGAGGCCGGGTAGGGGCCGCCGGGACCCGGCGGCGGCGTCACCACGGGACGTTCCTTGGACGGCGGTGCCACCACCAGCGCTCCGTCTTCCGGTCCGCCGCCTCGTCCGTCGCGCGGTGAGCGACCGGTGGTTCCTGTGTTTCCTCGGTGTGCTCACGGAAGACGCGGTCGAGCCGGGCCACGGCGGACCGCAATGCGTCGGCGCCGGGCTCGCCGGCCTGTCCGACGACGTCCGCGAGGTCGTCCCGGGCCTCCAGGTCACGCCGGAACAGGTCCTCCCGGTAGCGGCCCGAAGGCCGCCACCCGGATTCCAGCCTGCGGCACAGCCTCTCCCACACCCGCAGTCCGTAGTGCAGGTGTCCCTCGACGCTCGCCACCGGGCCCGTGGGCCGCCCGGCGAGGACGGCGTCGGACAGGGGCGTGCCGACGGGCTCCCGGTCCAGGATCTCCGGGAGCGTCTCCACCGTCGCGTCCGGCAGATCCGCCACCGGCTCCTCCACGGCCTCGACGCGGTACGCCGTGTCGTCCTCGGTGTCCAGCGCCTCCAGACGGCACCTGACCGAACGACCGTCAGGCGTCGCCGCCCAGTAGGCACTCGGCAGTTCGACCTCCGCGGGGTGGAGCACGGAACTGCCCGCCCTCACCGCGAGGCCCCGCGCGAGTCCTCCCTCCGTGAGGCGTCCGGCGGTGCCGTCCTCCACCGTGAGGTCCAGTTCGAGGGCGAGATCACCCGGCGGCAGCCGGCGGTAGGTGCACAGCACGGGAGCCTCCCAGTGCCGCCCTTCCTGATCGCCGTCCGCGTCAGCCACGTCCACCGCGTCCTCCGGGACCGCCAGCAGATCGGCCAGAGCCCCTCGAAGACGGGCCGGCGCCGGCGCCGCGACGGTGAAGAGGTTCGCGATCACTTGTACGTCCCGTCGTAGATCTCCTTGGCCTTCTGCACCTTCGCGGGATTGTTGACGAACTTGGGGTCGCGCTGCAATTGCTGCGACTTGCTCAGGTCGCCCTTGTTCCGCGCGATCTCCTTCAGCGCGGCGTACTCGATGCGGTCCAGCTCGACCAGTCCCGGACCGGACTTGGGGAAGACCGTCCCATTGGCCTCCACCTCGTACCTGCGGCCGTTGATCTCGTAGGTGTTCCCGTCCGGCGACAGGTTCGCCCGGCCCTTGGCGATGCCCTCGATGTCCGAGCGTACGAGGTCCTCGTTGCCCCTGAGGATCACCGTGTTGCGCTCCTTGACCTGACCGCCCGACGCTCCGCTGATCGTGTGACGCTTGTTGGGGAACTTGAGCGTCTTCCCGCGCGCCGGGCCGGGAACGTCGTCCCCCGCCTGCCACTCATTGGCCGGCCTGCCGCTCTCGCGCCGCGCGTCCTCGGCGGCCTCGTCCGCCTCGTCCGCCTGCTTGCGGGCCTCGGCGGCCTCCTTCTTCGCCTCCTCGTCGCAGTGCCCCTCGGCGAGGATCACGTAACGGGGGCCGCCCGCGGCGAGGACGGTGGTTCCGGTACCGGCGCCTCCTCCGAGGCCGCCGCCGCCCTCGTAGGGGATCCGGCGGGCGGGCGCGGCGATCGCGCAGCCGGACTCGCGTGCCTTGCGCTCGGCCTCGTCGGCCGCCTCGTCCGCCTTCTTCGCCGCCCGCTCGGCGCCCTCGACGTCACCGGCCCTGGCCGCCTTCTTGGCGTCCTCCGCCGCCTCGCCGGCCTGCTCCGCGAACTTGCCCAGCTTGCCGAGCTTCCCGAGTTTGCCGAGGTCGCCCACCTTCTCCACGACCTTGCCGACGTCGTAGCCGGGGATGAAGAGGGAGCCGATGTTCCAGACGACGTGGGAGACGGCACGGGTCTTCTCGCCGTTGTTCCAGTCCTCGGCCACGTCGTCACCGATGAACATGTCCCACAGGACCGTCCCGCCGGTGTTCAGCGAGGCCCCGCCCCAGTCCCGGATGGCCCCGAAGTAGTCCCCGTCCGACCACTTCTTCCCGGCGTCCTTGGAGTCCTCCAGCCAGTCCTGCCCGAGCTGCTTGCCGTAGTCGGCGATCCCGCTGAGGGTGTCCCCCGGGTTCGTGACCATGTCCCAGATCCCGGTGACGTCCCCCCAGACACCGTCGACGAAGATCCCCTCACCCACCTGCTTGAGCTGATCCCCGGCACACCCGAAGAAGGCACCGAAACCGGAGAAACAGCCGTCGTCCTTCTTCTCGTCGGGGCTGCTGGTGTTGTCGGTCCTGTCGGCTTCGGTGGTGGGGGTGTCTTCGGTGGGCGGGGTGTCTTCGGTGGCTTGGTCGCCGCCGGTGGTCTGGTCACCGCCGTCAGTGGTCGTGCCGCCGTCAGTGGCGGTGCCGCCATCGGTCGTGCTGCCGCCGGTCGTGGAGCCGCCACCCGTGGTGGTACTGCCATCAGTCGTGCCGCCGCCGGTACCGGCACCGCCACCGGTCGTGCTGCCGCTGGTGTCGCCGGAGGCGTGGGTGTCGGTGCCGTTGCCCGCCGGGGCCGCGCAGCCCGTCCCGACGACCTTGCAGACCTGGGCCTCGATGCTCGCGAATATCTGCGTGCCGAGACCGCTGAGCACCAGCGCCAGCACGATGGCGGCCACGATCGCGACCAGGCCGACGTACTCGACCGCGGTCTGGCCTTCGTCCCCCCGCCGCCACCGGATCATCCGGGCGAGCGAGAAGAGACGGCGCTCGGCCCGCGCCGGCACCGGGAGTTCGTACCACTGCCGGGTCTCGGACTGAAGCAGGAAGTAGAGGATGAGGATGGGCAGGAGGAGCTGGATGCCCCCGCGGGCCGAACCTCCGGCGAGGTTGGCGAGCCCGCCGAGGATCAGCCACACCTGCACGCCGATCAGCGCCCACCGGATCCGCCCCCCGCCCTCCCAGCTCCGCCGGGCGAGCCACCGGCCGAGCACCCCGGGCGCGGCCGCGTACGCGACGAGGGCGATGACACCGCCGTCGAGGGCGCCGTACGACCCGGCCGTCAGCAGCAGGCCGATCCCGCCGAGCACGGTGGCGACGAACAGCGCGTGCACGAGCACCAATGCCGCCGACAGCGACCGTGGCATGTGCCCTCCCCCCGGTTGGCGCACAACTCCGGCCGAGGTTAGGGAACGGCCGCCTGCCCGGCATGGGCCCGGAGACCCAAACGGACACCCAATCAGCGCCCGGGCATCGCGGCCCGCTCACGACTGGTGGCGTACGCCGTCAGTTCTGGCTGCGGGGGAACGTGACCTCCACTCGGCGGTTCTTCTTGCGGCCGTCCTCCGTGGAGTTGTCCGCGATGGGGTACTGCTCGGCGTAACCACGCACATCGAAGGTGATGTTGGGGTCGTTCAGCTCCTGGGAGAGGACGTCCTGGACGGCGTTGGCGCGCTGCTTGGACAGGACCACGCCGTGCGCGTGCGTGCCGAGGTTGTCCGTGAAGCCGAAGACACGGACCTGGCTCGCCCTCTGCTTCTTGATCTCCTGCGCGATCGTGTTGATCCGGGACTTCGCCCGGTCGCTCAGCTTCGCGCTGTCCTTGGCGAACAGCACCTCGGCCTGGAGGGCGAACGTCACGTCCGTGTTGGTGTCCTCACGGCGTTCCTCACCGCCCTGCTCCTCGACCACGGACTTGATGTCCAGCACCTTGGCTGCGGCGAGGGTGGCCCCCTCGGGCAGTTTCAGGTCGGGATCGCTCGGGTCGACCTTCACGGGGGCGGAGGCGGAGGGCTCCGTGCCCGGCGGCACGCTGGGGCCACTGTCGGCACGGGCCGCCACGGCACCGTAGAGGTTCGCGACGGTCATGACGCCGGCGGCTGTGAGGGCGAGGGTGAGACGGGTGTGGGTCATTCGGGGCCTCACCCGGAGATCTGAATGGTGGCGGCGGGGAACTGGGGAAGCTGGAAAGTGACCTCTGAGGTGCTGGAGGGCGGCGACGGGAACTGCATGAAGACGCCCACGGACTGCCCCGGCTTGACGGCCGGGAAGCCGGTCGTGGTAAGGGGACGGCCGTCAGTGTCCCGTAGCACGTAGTAACGCTTCTTACCCTTGGCGTCCACCAGAGTGGCACCGCCGAGAGAAACTCCGTGTCGAAGGATCTCAGTCTCGTCACCGCTCAACTGCGCTGGAACGTTGGCTACTTTCGAGCCATCGTTCTTCAGAGTGCCGTTCACGGTGACGAAGCCACCCGAGTCTCGCTTGGCCTCGGTGATTTGCAAGAGAAACCCGTCGGGCCCCGTCAGCTCGGCCAGGGGCTGTTCAGACTGCCCCTCCTGAGCACTCGGATTGGATCCGCCGCCCTTGGATGCGGACGCCGAAGCATCCGGCTTCTTGTCGCCGCCACCGCCACAACCGGTCGCGCCCATGGCCAACCCGACCGCCACGGTCAACGCGACCAACCCCCTACGGGCCTTCGCAGTGAACCGAATGCTCATCACTCAGCTTCCTTCATCACTCGTCGTTCGCTTGTCAGTCGGCCAGATGGACGTCGAAGAGGTCCTCGGGTTGCGGCAGGTCTGTGAGGTGCTCAGGATCAAGGTCCCAGTGCCGGTTGTTCTTACAGGTGATCCGCGGGAGTACATCCTCGTCGTCAGAACCCTCAAGGGGAGGGTCAAACGTGCACAGCGGCTCGATGACGGCGCTGGCGTGCGCCTTGGAATGTTTGTCCTCCGTGCCGGGGACGACGGACTCCCCGACCGACTTGTCGGTCTGGACGTACACCGTGTACCTCAACAACAAGGGCTGGCAGCCGTCCACGTGGGCTTCGTTCTGCTGTGCCAGTTGGTACGCGCGCCAGCAGCCGTTCATCAGGGCCGCGTTGCCGTTCAGGAGGTCCTGCCACTTGGTTGGATCCAGCACGGCGTCCGCCCACTCGCCCGCGAGTTGGTCCCGGGTGTCCTGCGCCGCTGCCAGGGCCGCCGCGTCTGCCGCCGTCTGCGCCCCGTTTCGATTGGCTGCCGCCTGGCCGACCGCCAGGTATGCGAACGCGAGAAAGAGCAGGCCCCCCACCACCATGATGTAGATGGGGAAGGCCTGCCCTGAGTCGTCCCTGCGCGACCGCGTCACCCGCCGGTGACCTCGGTGACCTTGTCCTTGATCGCGTTGTAGATCGACTGGCCGATGTCCGTACCAGTAATCGCCAGCACGATCGCCACCACCACCGCGATGATGCCCAGGTACTCGACCGCGGTCTGCCCCCTGTCGCCGGCGCGGCGCCGCATCGCCTCGGCCGTGGTGTTCTTCCAGCCGTTCACGCGGACCTTGGTCGCAACCGCGGTCTTCAGCATCAGGTCGCTCATGGTGTTCCCCTCCGGGTTCGGTCTCGGTGCCGCTTGCGACACCGGAAACGTATGCCGGAACACCCCGTCCGCCAGAGGGTCCCCGGACCCAATCCCGGGCCCAAAGCGAGACCCAGCCACGCTTCCCCCGTACCGTCGTCATCACGCTTCACCCCAGCCCTCGTGACGAACCCGGGGCCGTGCCCAGCCACTTGGCGGCGGCCTCGGAACGGCTGGTGCTGTGCAGCTTGGCGAAGATGCGGTTGATGTGGTTCTTGACGGTCTTCTCGCTGATGAAGCAGGTGGCGGCGATCTGCTGGTTGGTCATGCCGGACGCGATGAGGTCCATGATCTCCGCCTCCCTCGCGCTGAGTTGGAACCTCGACCTGTCGACGGCGGCCGGACGGCCACCTGTCCATCCAGACGAGGACTGTCCCACATCCGGTTGCAACTGCGAAAGACGTGGAGCAGATGTGGCTGGTTCATGCGACGTTGAGAAGGTGTGATCGTGTGCGATCGCACCCTCCACCGGCTGGTCCCGGCGCAGCCGGGCCACCAGGGCGCCCGCCGCCGTGGGAGTGAAATGGGCCCTGCCCTCCTTGATGTCACGTACGGCGGTGACGAGTTGGTCGGCCGTGAACTCGCCGTGGACCAGGTAGCCGCCCGCACCCAGGCGCAGGGCCTCCTGGACGATCTCCGACCCGCTGCTGTAGGTCAGCATCATGACCGGGGCGATCCGGACCAGGTACGGCAGCGCGGAGAGGCCGTCCACGCCGGGCATGCGGACGTCGAGCAGGACGACGTCGGGACGGTGCTGCTGGGCGGCCTCCCAGGCGGCGCGGCCGTCGGCGGCCTCGGCCACCACCGTGATGTCGGCGCGACCGGAGAGCAGGGCCGTCAGGCCGGCGCGGACCACGGGGTTGTCGTCGGCCACGACGACGCGCAGGGGCGCGGCCGGTGCGGGCTGTGGGAAGCCCTCGAAAGGGTTGGAAGTCGTCTGGTCCGGCACGGCGGCGGCCTCCTCTCTGGGTCGTGGAGCAGGGATGGATGGTCGGACGGTCATACGGTCGGTGTCGTCAGGGCTCCCAGGGGCAGTTCGAGGCGGACCTCCGTTCCCTTGGGCTGGGCGCCGCGGCCGATACGGATGCGGGCGCCGACCGAGGCCGCCCGCTCGACCATGCCGACCAGGCCGAAGTGGCCCGCTCGGCGGAGTTGTTCGAGGCTGGTGCCGGGCGGCAGGCCGCGGCCGTCGTCGTACACGCTGATGCGCAGCAGGTCGCCGTGGACGCCGGCGCGTACCTCGACGTGGGTGGGCTCCGCGTGGCGGTGGGCGTTCTCCATCGCCTCCGACGCGATGGTCAGGAGCTGGCGGGCCACGGCCGGCGGCACCGGCGGCACGCCGGACTCGCCGATCGGGCGGTAGGCGGCGGACAGGCCGGTCCGGGTTGCGAAGTCCCGGGTGCGGGCCGCGAGTTCGACGAGCACGTCGGTGCCGTGGTCCGGGTCGTTCTCACGGCGCAGGTCGGTCAGCAGTTCGCGGGCCTCGGCGGCCGCCCGGCGGGCCGAGCGGGCCACCAGTTCCGCCTGCTGCCTCACCAGAGCCGGGTCCATGCGGTCGGCGCCCGTCGAGCCCGCCAGGCCGTCGGCGGCCATGGCCACGCCGTGCAGGGTCTTCGCCACCGAGTCGTGCATCTCGCGGGCCAGGCGGGCCCGTTCGGCGCCCACCGCCTCGGTGACGGCGAGGCGGGCCTGGACCGTGGTCAGGGCCTGGGTGGCCTCACCGAAACGCAGAAGCAGGTTGCGCAGGGTGACGCCGGTCGCTCCCGCGATGACGCACAGGCCGGGGAGGAGGGCCGCCTGGGCCAGGTCCGGGGACAGCTCCTTGGAGCTGGTGGAGACGACGAGCAGGATCAGTGACTGGAGCGAGGCGAACAGGCCCGCGCCGCGCCAGCCGTAGACGAGACCGGCGAGGAGGGGCGTGCAGACGCTGACGTAGGCGAGCGTGCTGTCCGGGCCCGCCGCGATCAGGAGGAGGGCCCCGAAGAGGGTGTCCAGGGCGAGGAGAGTGGGGTGCCTCAGGAGCAGGGGGCCGAAGCGTTCCCAGTCCCTGAACAGGACGTACGAGCCCATGAAGGTGACGACGACCGCGGCGCTGACCAGGCGGGTGGCCAGGCCGGGCGCGGCGTTGAGAAGGGCGACGGGGGCGGAGAGGGCGATCATCGCGAGGCGGAAGGCGAAGACGTGGCGGCACATCGCTTGCAGCGCGCTGATCTGCAGTCTTTCCGGCTCCGGGGTGGGGGCCTGGCCTGGCGGAAGCTGGGCGGGGGCTTCGGCCCCGGCTCCGCCTTCGGCCCGGCCTTCGGTTCCGCCCGCAGCGCCCGTGCGGGCATCGTCGCCAGGTGCGGGTGGCCCCTGTGGGCGGCCTTCACCGTCGGCGGTCGTCCGTCCGCGCGGCGGCTGCGGCACCCCCGGCAACGGGGCCTCCGCCGGCTCCCACCCGGGCGGCAACGCCGGCGTCACCGACGTCACCGGGATGTCCGGCGCGCCCGTGCGGACGTGGGCCGGGAGGACCGTGCCCGCCGGAGGGGTGGTGATCTCGGGGATCCTCGGGCGGCGGCGCAGCAGCCCCGCGCGTTCCTCCGTGGTCGCCATGTCCTCGTCGCCCCCCCTACTCGCCCGTACCCGTGAGGGAGCCGAAGTCCACGCCCGAGCCGAGGATCAGGCCGGCGCCGAGGAGGATCATCGTGGCCGGGACCATGAAGGTGGTGATCATCATGGTGGCCTTGGGGACCGCGCGGGCGGCCTTGCGGCGGGCGTTCTGCGCGTCGGTGCGGCGCATGTCCTTGGCCAGGGAAACGAGCGTGTCGACGATCGGGGCACCCAGTTCCTCGCCCTGCTGCAACGCCGTCACGAACATGGCGACCTGTTCGGAGTCGTTCCTGCGCCGCAGCTCCGCGAAGGCCTGGCGGCGGCTCATGCCGAGGTCCATCTGGCGCAGGGTGATGCGCAGTTCGTCCGCCCAGGGGCCCTCGTACTTGTCGGCGACGCGGTCCAGGGCCTGGCGGAAGCCGAGGCCCGCGCTCACCACGACCGCGAGCACGTCGAGGAAGTCCGGCAGCGTCCGCTCGATGACGTCCTTGCGGATGCGGATCGCCGACCAGATGCCGACCTCGGTCCAGAAGGCGCCGAAGGCGAGCAGGAGCAGGGCGACGAAGAGCTGGCCGCGCATGAGGAACACCACTCCGCCCAGGCCGCCCAGGAAGCCGTAGACCGCCCGCCGGGCCGCGTAGCGGTCGATCGTCAGGCCGCCGGGGTTGCCCGCCAGGTCGATCTTGCGGCGGTACCTGGCCACCCTCTTGGGGCCCATCAGGCGCAGCACGGCGGGGGCGTAGCGCATGCCGAGGCGGTCGACCAGGGAGTCCACGGCGCCGGTACGGGTGGAGCCCACCTCCAGGGCCAGCGCCAGGTCGTCGGGCAGCCGGGCGTCGGCGCGGTACATGCGGATGCCGGCGAAGACGCCCCAGACGCCGAGGCCCATCACGAGTGCGAGCAGCAGTGCCATCCCTCTTCCCTCCTTCCGGGAACCCGGCTAGACGTCGATGCGGGACAGGCGGCGGATGAGGACGAAGCCGACGGCGTAGAGCGCGAAGGCGGTGATCACCGCACCCTGGCCGATCGGGGAGGCGGTCATGCGGTCGAGGGCGCCGGCCTTGACGCCGTTCATGAGGAACAGCGCGCCGATGCCCAGCACCGGGACCGCGTAGGAGGTCATGTTGACCTGGGACAGCTGGGTACGGACCTCGCGGCGGGTCTCCTTGCGCTCCTCCAGGGTCTCGGTGAGGTTGCGCAGGGCGCTCACCACCTGGCCGCCGGCCCGGTTGGACAGAACCAGGGTGGTGACGAGGACGACCAGCTCCCGCGAGGGCAGGCGGTCCGTGAGCTCCGCCAGTGCGTCGCCCATTGAGGCGCCGAGTGCCAACTGGTGAGCCACCTTGGCCAGTTCCTCACCCGCCGGGGCCTCGAGCTCCTCCGCCGCCATACCGACCGCGGTGCGCAGGGCGAGGCCCGCCTGGGTGGCGTTGGCCAGGATGCGGGCCAGTTCGGGAAGTTGGTTGATGAACTTCTCGATGCGTTTCTGGCGCTGCCAGTTGAGGAACTGCACCGCGGCCCAGATGCCGAGCAGGCCGGCCAGCGGGCCGAAGAAGGGGGCCAGGGATGCCTGGCCGATCAGCCAGAGGGCGGCCACGGTGGCGAGCATGTAGACGAAGAACTCGCCCGGGGTGACGTCCAGGCCGGTCGCGGCGAGCCTCAGCTCCAGCCTGCGTCCGAGTTTCGTACGGCGCAGTCGGCGGTCGAGGTTGGGGAAGCGGCGCCGGCGGCCGACCGGGATCCGACCGGTCTGGGAGAGCCGGTCGACGAGGGCCGCCCGCTGGGCCTTGCCGGAGGTGTAGGCGTGCAGCCCGGCAACGGCCAGGACGCAGGTCAGCAGGGTGACGCCGGTGGTGAGGGTGACGAGGGTGCTCAGATCCATGGGGACGGTTCCTACCTGGCTTCTCGGGTGGCCAGCTGGTCTGCGGACTGGGCGACGCCGAAGGCCTGGGGGATGGGCTGGCTCGCCATGTAGAGGCGATCGGCGGTGCGGCGTGGCAGCGGGTGGTACTCGAAGGCGCCGTAGATCCGGCCGTCGGCCGCCATCGGCTGCGCGGCGAAGCGGGCCACGGTGGCCAGCCGGTACGGCTCGCTGCCATGGCTGTCGAGCAGGGCGATCTCGGTGACGCGGCGGGCGCCGTCGGCGAAGCGGGTGAGCTGGACGATCACGTCGACGGCGCTGTTGATCTGGTCGTGCAGGGCGACGAAGGGGATCTCCACGTCGGACATGGAGGCGAGGGTCTGCAAGCGCATCAGCGCGTCCTCGGCGCTGTTGGCGTGCACGGTGGCGAGCGAGCCGTCGTGGCCGGTCGACATCGCCTGGAGCATGTCGAGCGACTCGCCGCCGCGGACCTCACCGACGACGATGCGGTCGGGGCGCATGCGCAGCGAGTTGCGCACCAGGTCGCGGATGGTGACCTGGCCGCGGCCCTCCACGTTCGGCGGCCGGGACTCCAGCCGGATCACGTGCGTCTGCTGGAGCTGAAGCTCGGCGGAGTCCTCGATGGTGATGATGCGCTCGCCCTCGGGGATCAGCCCGGACAGGGCGTTGAGCAGGGTCGTCTTGCCGGTACCGGTGGCCCCGGAGACGATGACGTTGAACTTCGCCTGCACCAGGCCGGCCAGCAGGTACAGCATGTGCTCGTCGAGCGAGCCGAAGCCGATCAGCTCCTGGAGGGTGAAGGAGCGCGGGAAGCGGCGGATGGTGAGCGTGGGGCCGGTGAGCGAGAGCGGCGGGATGATGACGTTGACGCGCTCCCCGGAGGGCAGGCGGGCGTCGACCATCGGGTTCGACTCGTCCACGCGGCGGTTGACCGTCGAGACGATCCGCTCGATGGTCTGCATCAGCTGGTCGTCGGAGGCGAAGCGGATGGGCAGTTGCTCGACCCGGCCGCCGCGCTCGACGAAGATCGCGTCGGGTCCGTTCACCATGATCTCGGTGATGGAGGCGTCCTCGAGGAGGGGTTCGAGGATGCCCAGGCCCAGGGCCTCGTCGACGACCCGGCGGATCAGCTGCGAGCGCTCCACGGTCGACAGGACCGGGCCCTCCCGGCTGATGATGTGCCCGAGCACCCGCTCCAGCCGCGCCCGGCGCTCGGCGGCGGCCAGCGAGCTCATCTCCGCGAGGTCGATCTCCTCCAGGAGCTTGGCCCGGTAGGAGGCGACGAGGTGGCCGTCCTCGCCCCGGCTGCCTTTCTCCTCCGGGGAGTTGATGCGTGCGCGGAGGCTCATGGGTCCGGTGCTCCTCGCTCCTGGTCGGTGGTCGAGTCGGTCCTGGTCGGTGCTGTCGAGTCGGTCCTGGTCGGTGCTGTCGAGCCGGTCCTGGCCGGTGCTGTCGAGCCGGTCCTGGCCGGTGCTGTCGAGCCGGTCCTGGCCGGTGCTGTCGAGCCGGTCCTGGCCGGTGCTGTCGAGCCGGTCCTGGCCGGTGGTCGAGCGGTCTCAGTCGTCCGGCGGTCTCAGCGGTCCGGCGGTCTCAGTGGTTGATTCGGTCTCAGTGGTTCATTCGGTCTCAGTGGTCGAGCGGCATGGTGGCGGTCTTGTGGGCCCGGCCGAAGTTCCAACCGGGGACGATCGAGGGGATGTCGACGCCCGCGGTGACGGTGACCTCCTTGCCGCCGTACGAGGCCGGGCAGCTGGTGCCGTCCGCCAGCCAGCCGCTGACCGCGCTCGCGCAGGCCTGCTCGGCTCCCTGCCGGAGCGAGGCCGCGCGCGCCCCCGCGCGGGCGGCCGTACCGGCCTGCTGGGCCGTGTAGGCGATCAGCCCGATCTGGATGACGGCCATGGCGATCAGCATCAGGATCGGAATGAACCCCAGGTACTCGATGGCGACTTGACCCCGGTCGTGGCGGCGGTCGCGGCGTACGCCCTCGTGCGGCATGTCAGTGCGTCGCCTCCTCGACGGCGCCGGCGTGACCCGTGACCGTGATGGGGAAGTCGATCGTGCCGGGGAACAGGACGGGCACCTTGAGGCCGACGCGCGCGCGTACGTAACCGTTGCTCGTCTCACAGCCCACCTCAGCCCCCCTTCGCCACGCGGCCGACAGCTTGTCGAGCCCGGCCTGTTGGCAGGCGGCGTCCCTGGTGCCGCGATCGGCCGCCGTCCCCGCCCGTACCGCCTCGTCCGCAGCATTCCCCGCAAGCGTGTACGTGTACCCCAGCAGCACGCACTGCCACAACAGCACCAGCGTGATGAGGATCGTGGGCGTCATGCCGAGCAGTTCGACGGCGACCTGCCCGCTGTCCGAGCGGAGCCGCCCGGCCGGCGGCCTCTTCCCTGTGCCTGCCCGCACGTTCATCCCCCTGCCTCCCTGCGGCGCCGGAAACTCACCGACCCCCGGTCGCCGCGCAGCCGCCCGCCCTTGCGGTCGCCCTCGGGTGCCTTGACGATGCCCAGCTCTCCGGCGAGCCCCCACAGCGCCTGTTTGACCGTGCTCTTGCTCTCCAGTTCGTGGATGCGTCCCGCGTCCACCGCGCCCTGGAGTTCCTTGAAGCCCGCGGGGATCGCCGTGGCGGCCACCGGTGTGCCGGTGATCTTCTGGATGAGCGGCGGCTGGATCTCGGTCGACCGGGTGTGGCGGTTGACGACGACGGTCGTCTCCTCGGCCTTGCGGATCTGCAACCGGTCCCACATCCGTACGGTCCGCTTGGCCGCGCGCACCGCGACCACGTCCGGAGTGGTCAGGAGCAGCGCGGTGTCGGCCATCTCGACGGCCGCCGCGCTCGCCCCGCTCATCTGGGCGCCGCAGTCCAGGACGACGATCTCGTAGCGGGACCGCAGCGCGCTGACGATCTGGCGGACGGCCCGGTCGGTGACCTCCTCGCCACGCTCGCCCTCGCCGGGCGCGAGCAGCAGCGCGAGCCCGCTGTCGTGGCGGAAGATCGCGTCGGCCAGGACGCGCGGGGAGATGTCGGTGATGGCGGCGAGGTCGACGACCGAGCGGCGGAACTGGACGTCCAGGAAGGAGGCGACGTCACCGGACTGGAGGTCCATGTCGACCAGGGCCGTGCCGCGCCCGGAGGCCTGGGCGGCGAGGGCGAGTTGTATCGCCGTGAGCGTGGCGCCCACCCCGCCCTTGGCTCCGCTCACGGTCACCACCCGCCCGCCGGCCCCGGTGAACACGTCGCCGCCGTGGCCCAGGTGGCGCCGTACGCCCACCGACCACTGGGCCACCGCCTGTACGCGGCTGATCAGTTCCTCGTAGCTCAGCGGGAGGGCCACCAGTCCCCGCGCGCCCGAGTCCATCGCGGCCGAGAACAGGCCGGGGCTGGCGTCGGAGGTGATGAGGATGACGCCGACCGCCGGGAAGCGCAGGGCCACTTCGCGGATCAGCTCCAGGGCCGGCACCGGGCCGATCCGCTCGTGCACCACCACGATCTCGGGCAGTTCGTCGACGGACTCTGCGGCCAGGCGCGCCAGCGTGTCGATGAGCTGGGTGGAGTCGACGACCGGGGCCACCGGCTCGGCGTCGGGGAGCTGGCTGAGCAGGGTGGTGATGGACCGGGCCGCGTCGGGGTCGCCGACGGCCGGGAGGATCCTGGTGGTCATGCCTGCCGGCCTCTCACTTGTCTTTCGCGAGTTCGTAGGTCCGGTCCTTGGCCGGGACGCTGGTGTCGCTGCCGGGAGCGACCAGCGCGAGCCGGACCCGCTGGGCGAACGACTCGGCGTAGGTGATGCGCTGGGCGTCGATGGTGGACAGCGCGAAGGTGATGGGGACGGCGTCGGTGGGCTGCTGGGCCCGGTTGTCGGCGTTCGGCTGGAGCGCGGTGATCCTGCCGACGTCGAGGACCTTGGCATGGGTCACGATGATCTTGGACTGGGCGGGATCGCCCTGCCGCTGTCCGCCGAAGGTGGCGTAGACGTTGACCGTGGCGCCCGGTGTGATCTTGCCGGCCACGCCGGTCGCCGCGTCGATCATGATGGCGACCTCCTGCTGCCCCGGTTGCAGGGCGGGCTGGTTCACGATCATGTCGCTCTGGAGCAGGGAGCCCTTGCGCAGTGTGGTGACCGCGATCTTGCCCTGGATCTGCCCGAGGTCGGTGACGGCGTTCGGCGACAGCCACCGTTGGGGCATCTTGACCTTCTCGAACTGGCCCGTGCTCAGCGTCGTGTACGGCGCCACGTCGGTGCGCAGCTGGTAGGCGGCGACCTCCGGTCCGACTTTGGACTTGACGTCGCTGATGACGGAGAGCACGCCCGCGAACGCGGCGAGGGCGCAGATGACGGACAGGATCAGGAGTATCACGCCGCGGCGCTGACGGGAGTTCATGAACCGTACAACCTCATTGGGATATCGGTCGGCGAAGTCGAGCGGAATCGAATGACGGTGGTGCCGGTGGTTCAGGTACTCATCCGGTGGGTGTCCGGCTCTCGGGGACGGGTGGAGTGGCCGAGCAGAAGACGCAGCGGTCTCCGATGACATCGATGCCGCACCAGTGGCACACACCCTGGCGTACCGAGGTGACCAGTTGGTAGAGCACCGACAGGTCGGGCAGGTAGGTGCAGAACTCGATCAGCTTGCCGGTGCCCCACCAGGTGGCCGACTCGGCCGGCAGGCCGGCCTCGCGCAGCCCCAGCGCGTTCCACGCGGGGGCGAGGGTGGAGCCGACCCAGTCGGACTGGAGCTGGCCCTTGGCGAGCAGCATCCAGCTTCCGAAGTCCGGCCCGGTCAGGGTCGCTTCGGGGCGGATCCGGACGAGCTGCGGTTCCGGGTGGGCGATCACGCCGAACTGGCTGCCCGGAACCCAGGACTTGGCGTGCGCCTTGAGACCCACGGGGACGCGGTCGAGGCGCGCGACCGAGGCCAGGACGGCGCCGGCGTGGATGTAGTGGGTGAGCAGCCGGCCGGCCGAGGCGAGCACGCCGGGGCTGAGGTCGCAAGAGGCGAGCTGGCGCAACTGGCGGGCGAGAACGGCGAGTCCGAGTGGCGGCAGGTCGGGCCGGAACAGGGCGATGCGGTCGCTCTCCAGCAGTGAGCGGACGGTGTGCAGCCGCCGTTCCACCCCGCTGGGGACGGCGTCCGAGCACACCACGACGACGTGCCCGTGCTGGTCGATCAGGGCCTTCATGGCGTCGAGCGTCTGCTCCAGCGGCTGCCGGTCCAGGTCCTTCAGGACGACGGCGGGCACGGTCCGCTCGTCCTGCGCGGGCAGCGCCATGTCGGCGCTCGTCACAGCAATGGCAGTGGACACGCGCAGCTCCCCGTTAGACGCCTGTCGGTCCGCCGGTGGTCGTCCGGCACACCGAGTTGACTTCACTGCGTGACTACCTCAGCACTGTATCCACGCCTCTGTGACCGGAGAACAGCGATTCTGTACCTGGCCGGGAACTCTCCTTGCGCAAGTCATTTCAAACCGGGGCAGGCTGAGCATCCCGACCCGACCCGAAAGCATGGGCCGACGGCAACTCGTTGACGATGGGCCCCGGTTTGGGCCCGCGGGCCCACGCCGCCCGGCGTCGCCCGCACCTACGCTCGCCGACCGGAATGGCGCTTGCCACTGTGCGAGGAGGGGTGCCGCATGGCTCGCGGGGGCGGCAGACGGACGTGCCGGAGGACGTACGGGTACGACGACTCGGGCGCGACCGCCACCGAGTACCTCGGCATGGTCGTGGTCGTCGTCGCCGTCGTGCTCGGCATCGGCGCCACCGGCGTCGGCCGGACCGTCCACGACGGGATCGCCGCCGAGATCTGCAGGGTCACCGGCGGCTCGGACTGCGGCGGCGGGAGCTCGCGGGGGAACGACCGGGCCCTGACCGACGCCGACTTCGAGCCGGCGCTGTGCCAGGTCTCGACGGTCAGCGACAAGGCGGGCTCCAAGGCGAAGATCCTGTTCTGGGAGATCGGCAAGGAGTACGGCTTCCAGGAGCAGCACCTCAAGGCGCACACGGACGTCAACCACGACGGCAAGATCGACGACCAGGACGAACTGGTCTACCTCACCTTCACGGACGCGGCCTCCGTCAGCGCCAAGAAGGACTTCAAGCCCGGGCTGAAGCTGGGGAAGGCCGGCACCGACAAGGTGGAGCTGGGCGCCGGGATCAAGGTGACCAACGGCGACACCTGGGTGTTCGAGAGCCCGGAGGAGGCGCGCAGATTCCGCGACGACGTCGAGAAGCTCCAGATGTACCAGACGCGGCGCCAGTCGCCGGGCGGCGCGGACGCGAGCCTCGGCGACAGCATCCTCTACCTCTTCGGCACCGGTCCCCTCAAGGACGAGGAGGACACGGAGAACCGGGTGAAGAAGGCGCTGGGCGACAACCGGAAGATCACCTACGGCAAGGTGGGCCTGGAGGCGTCCGCGGCGGCCGGCCTGAAGATCTCGGCGGGCGACGACAGGAAGCTCAGCACCGCGCTCGGCGGCAACTTCCAGTACTCCCCCGAGATCACCTGGACCGACAACGCCTACAAGAACACCAAGTCGTACACGTACTCCTCGTCGATCGAGTACGGCACCAGGGCGAGTTACGAGGCGGGCCCGGTCAAGGGCGACGCCTCGGCCTCCACCACCCGGACCGGCACCATCACCGTCACCTACGACAAGTCCACCGGCACACTGGTCGGCGTCAACATGACCCGCACCGTCGAGCAGGGCGGCCAGAAGGCCGGCGCCGGAATCGGCGGGGGCAACGGCAAGCCGGGCAAGGACGAGCGCGGCGGCGGGGTGAGCGGGAAGGGCACCGACGGCTCCACCGGCATCGAGGTCGTCACCACCTCCCTGAGCTTCGACCCCGGTCCCGCCGGAGACCGGGACCGGGCCGTCGCCGAGCAGTGGCTGAGCAGCACCAACGAGCAGCTGGCGACGCCCTTCCAGTACATGTTCGACGACCACGCGCCGACCCGGCGGCCCGGCGCCGACGACCCCTTCGGCCGACTGGTCTTCGACAAGGGCACGTCCAGCAGGATGACGTACACCGGCCAGGTGAACGCCGCCGAGTACGGCTTCGAGCTGAACCTCGGGCTGAGCCTCGGCCTGTCGGTCAGCACCGAGCAGAAGGCGGAGACCCTCACGGACGCCCGGTTCCTCGGCGCTCCGAACGGAGACCGCCGGTCCTACGTCCCCTACAGCTACTGTGCCGAATGATCGCGCCGACAGGAGGGCTGGTACGCCGATGAGGACACGACTGCTGACCGCGGGCCTGCTCGCCGCCGCTGCCGCCCTCACGGGCTGCGGCAGGGGCGACGCGGACTCCGCCTCCGTGCCGGACGGCTGGGGCACGCTGAGCACGAAGGGCGTCTCCGTGTCGTATCCCGCGGGCTCCGGGGGGTACGTCGAGCAGAGCGCGGCCGAGCGCGGCAAGTACAACGCGGCGGCGGCCGTACGCGAGGAGTCCGGGCGGACGGTCTCGGTCATCACCGTCCAACTGGACTTCACCCGGGCCGGCTCCGCGGAGCAGGCAGCGATCGCCGCCGAGGCCGGGATCCGGATGGGCGCGAAGGTGGAGGGTGAGAAGGACGTGAAGCTGACCGGCACGGACCAGGCCAAGCGGATCGACTTCACCTTCGACTCGACGGGCGAGGACGGCGACCCGCCCAAGGGCACGCCGATCCGGGGCGTGATCCTGACGGGCCTGGACTCGGCCGACCGGACCTTCGCGATCCGGATCGACGCGGCACCGGGCGTGCTGTCGTCCGCGGACCTGCGCGGGATCATCGACTCGGCGCGGGTGCACTAGTGGTGGGGAGGAAGGTGCGGGTCCGGTGATGCCGCTGGTCCGGGCCTGGGCGGTGGGTGTGGTGGTGCTCGTCGTCACCGAGTACGCGCAGATGACGCTGCTGTACGGGAATCTGGTCGGCCCGCGGGGCGTGGGCTCGTTCGGCGCCGCGCTGGCACTGGTCCACCTGCCGAACCTGGTGTGCGTCGTGCTGGCGACCTGGGCCGCGGCGCGGGCGCATCCGGCGCCGTGGCGGGAGATCCCCGCGCGGCACGCGGTGGCGGGGTGCGCGGTGCCGGTGGCGGCGCAACTGCTGACGGTGTCGCTGCGCTGGGAGCGTGCGGGACCGTCGTCCCTGGCGATGTGGATGTCGACCGGGGTGCTGCTGGCCGGGTGCGCGCTGGGCCTGCTGCTGGAGCGCCGGCAGGAGGAGGTGCGGCCGTAACAGGATTGCGGGACAGGGGCGTTGGACCGGACACGACTTTGGTCTGGACCTCTTGACAAGCCAAATGGTCTGGACCAACTTGTACGACCAAGCGGTGGCCACCGTTTGTCCTGCCCTCCCCTTCACCCCCCTCTCCCCCACCGGAGGCCTCAGTGGACCGCGTACCAGGCATGCCCAGACCCAGAACACGACGGCTGCGCCTGTGGTCGGGAGCCGTCACCGCCGCCCTCGCCCTCTCCTTCGCCGGGGCCGGCCAGGCGTCGGCGGCGGACGTCAACAACGCCAAGAACGCCGGCTTCGAATCGGGCCTGAACAACTGGTCCTGCTCGGCCGGCAGCGGGACGACCGTCTCCTCCCCCGTGCACGGCGGCTCCGCCGCGCTGAAGGCCACACCGGCCGGGCTGGACAACGCCCAGTGCACCCAGACGGTCGCGGTCAAGCCCAACTCGACGTACACGCTGAGCGCATGGGTGCAGGGCGGGTACACCTACCTGGGCGCGACCGGCACGGGCACCACGGACGTCTCCACCTGGACGCCGGACTCGGCGAGCTGGAAGCAGCTCTCGACCACCTTCACCACCGGCTCCTCCACGACCTCGGTGACGGTGTACCTGCACGGCTGGTACGGGCAGGCGGCGTACTACGCCGACGACGTCTCCGTCTTCGGCCCCGACGGGGGCGGCGGCGGTGACCCGGCCCCGACGGTGCCGTCCGCGCCGGGCGGCCTGGGAGTGACGGGCACGACGTCCTCGTCGGTCTCGCTGTCCTGGAACACGGTCTCGGGCGCCACCGGCTACAACGTCTACCGCGACGGCTCGAAGGTGACCGCGGTGAGCGGCACGTCGGCGACGGTGACCGGTCTCGCGGCCGCCACCTCGTACTCCTTCCAGGTGACGGCGACGAACGCGGCGGGCGAGTCGGCGAGGTCGGCGACCGTGAAGGGCACGACGGCGTCCTCCGGCGGGGGCGGGGGCGGCACCGGCCTCCCGAAGCACGCGGTGACCGGCTACTGGCAGAACTTCAACAACGGCGCCACGGTCCAGAGGATCTCGGACGTGCCGTCGCAGTACGACATCATCGCCGTCGCCTTCGCCGACGCGACGGCCACCCGGGGCGCGGTGAACTTCACCCTCGACTCGGCCGGCCTGAACGGCTACACGGTCGACCAGTTCAAGGCGGACATCAAGGCCAAGCAGGCGGCCGGCAAGAAGGTCGTCATCTCGGTCGGCGGCGAGACGGGCACCGTGTCGGTGAGCGACTCGGCCTCCGCGACCAGCTTCGCCAACTCCGTCTACTCGCTGATGCAGACATACGGCTTCGACGGCGTCGACATCGACCTGGAGAACGGCCTGAACGCCACCTACATGTCCCAGGCCCTGCGCGCCCTGTCCGGCAAGGCCGGCCCGTCGCTGATCCTCACGATGGCCCCGCAGACGATCGACATGCAGTCCACGTCGGCCGGTTACTTCCAGACCGCGCTGAACGTCAAGGACATCCTCACGGTCGTCAACACCCAGTACTACAACAGCGGTTCCATGCTGGGCTGCGACGGCAAGGTCTACAGCCAGGGCTCGGTCGACTTCCTCACCGCCCTCGCCTGCATCCAGCTGGAGAGCGGTCTCGCCCCGTCCCAGGTCGGCCTGGGCGTTCCCGCCTCCACGAGGGGCGCGGGCAGCGGCTACGTCTCGCCGACGGTGGTGAACAACGCCCTGGACTGCCTGGCCAAGGGCACCAGCTGCGGTTCCTTCAAGCCCTCGAAGACCTACCCGGCCCTGCGCGGCGCCATGACCTGGTCCACCAACTGGGACGCGACGGCGGGCAACGCCTGGTCGAACACCGTGGGCCCCCACGTGCACGCCCTGCCGTAACGCCACGGAAGCCCTCCACGGCTGCCGTCACGCCCTCCCGCGGGGGCGCGGCGGCAGCCGTTCGTCGTTCCCGTCCGCCCGCGCCGAAGTCCCGTGAAACATTCCGGGGGTTTCACCGCATCAATGAGGTGGGGGCGCGTTCGGGGACCACGGAACGCGCGGGGAACACGAGGAGGGCACATGGGGCAGGACCGGAACGACTGGACCGACGAGTACCAGGAGTTCGCGGTGACACGCGCCGGGCATCTGTACCGGTCGGCCTGTCTGCTCACCGGCGGTGACACCCATCTCGCCGAGGACCTCGTCCAGGAGACCCTCGGCCGGGTGTACCTCCGCTGGGGCCGGATCTCCCGCGCCGACAACCCGGCCGCGTACGCCCAGACCGTCCTGACCCGCGCGTTCCTCGCCCACCGGCGTCGTCACAGCAGCCGCAGGGAACGCGCCACCGACGTCCTTCCCGAGATGCCCGAGCCACAGCCCGGCGGCGACGCGCCGCTGCGGCTGACCCTCCTGGAAGCGCTCGGACAGCTGTCCGCCAAGGACCGGGCGGTGGTCGTCCTGCGCTACTGGGAGGACCGCAGCATCGAGGAGACGGCCGCCGCGTTGAACGCCAGCTCGGCCGCCGTCCGGACCCGCTGCGTCCGCGCCCTCGCCCGGCTGCGTGCGCTGCTCGGCGACTCGCTCGCCGAGTACGCGACTCTCTGACCTGCTCCCGCCCACGACCGGATCAACGACCACCCATGCGGAAACGGCGGTTCGCCATGCCTGATGCAGACCACGACCCCTTCGAGGAACGGCTCGCCGACGTCCTGCGGGACACCGGCGCCACGTTCGGAACCGACCAGCAGACGCTGGCCGCCCGCGGCGAAACGCACGGGCGGCGGCTGCGCTCGCGGCGGCGCGCCGCCGCCGTCGTGGGCGGTGCCGCCGCGGTGGCGCTCGTCGGACTGGGCGGGGCCCTGCTCCTTCCCGACGGCCAGGGGGACGGCGTACGACAGCGGTCCGTGGCCGCCGGCCCGGCGGCACGGGCCAGCGTCACCGCCCCCGAGACCACCGCCGCGACCGTCATGTCCGGCGACGAGCTCGTCCGCACCCTCGAAAAGCTGCTCCCCGAGGGGCAGATCAGCAACAAGGACGGAGGCAGCACGGATAACGGGTCCTACGCCAACCTCGTGTACGACGACGGCGACGGCGAGGGAGCCATCGCCGTGTCCCTCAACCGTGTGCGGCCCGGTGGCCTGGAGGCCCGCCAGACCACCCAGTGCCCGGACAAGCTGTTCATCGTCTACGACTCCTGCACCTCCACCAAGCTCTCCGACGGCTCCGTCCTCATGCTCCTGAAGGGGTACGAGTATCCGAACAGCCGCAGTGGCACGAAGCGGTGGGCCGCCGACCTCGTCACGTCGGCGGGCGGGCACATCGGCGTCCAGGAGTGGAACAGCGCCACCGAGAAGGGATCGCCCGTCACCCGGGACCAACCACCCCTTGATCTGGGCCGGTTGAAGGCGCTCGCCACCGCACACGAGTTGCGCGCGGCCGCCGACGCCCTGCCGCTCGACGTCAGCCCGGCACCCGAGCCGGACCCGGGGCCGCTCACCCCCGGCGGCTCGATCTCGGCGGTGCTCACCCGCCTGGTGCCGCCCGGCGTCAAGGTCGTCTCCAGGAGCGGACCGGACGACGACGGATTCGGGTACGTCGTCCTGGACGACGGCAGGGGCACGAGCCTGGTGCAGGTCAACGTCCAGCTGGACACACGGGGCGACATGGAGAGCGAGCTGTTCGGTCCGGACGCCGAGGTCCTGCCCGACGGCACCAAGGTGGTCACGCGCCGGGAGTCCGGCGAGAAGGGCATTTCCGGGATCGTCCAGTGGAGCGTGGACACCATCCGGCCCGACCACCGGCGTGTGGTGATCAGCGCCTTCAACTCCGGCGCGCAGAACACCCCGGCCACCCGCAAGGCGCCGGCGCTCACCATGGAGCAACTGAAGGCGATCGCCACCGACCCGGGGTGGAGTCCGCAGGGCTGATCTCCGGCGCGGTACCGGGCCCCGGCAAGCGCCCGGGCCCGGTACCGCCGGGGTCGGGATCGGCGGGGTCAGGCGTCGTCGGTGGGCGGCTCGGCCGCCGCGTCCTTGTCGGCGGTGCCGTCCTCGTCCGCCGCGCCGTCCTCGAAGTACGCGTCCAGGACCGCGTCCAGTCGCGTCTCCCATTCATCGAAGCGTGCCCTGGCCGGGGCCTCGATCTCGATGGGGTACCAACGCCGGTCCGGAGTGTGGACGGTGACGGTGAACCGCTTGCCGAAACGGGGGGTCGCCGTCTCGACGGCGCCGATCTCGTCCCAGCGGAACTCGCACTCCTGGTCGTCCAGACAGAGACGTACGCCCTTGTGGTCGGCGACGATGCGGGCCCGGCGGTCGGCGGCCTCGAAGACCGGACCGTCGACGACTTCCTCCTGCCGCTCCTCCTGCCGCTCCTCCTGCCGCTCCTCCTGCCGCTCCTCCTGCCGCTCCTCCGACCGCTCCTCCGACCGCTCCTCCTCCTGCCGCTCCGCCTTCCCGGCGGTCCCGGCGTCGTCCGTGACCGCCTCCGCGGCGGACGGCGGCTCGGAGGCCGGCGGCTGCTCGGCCTGCCGCGGCCGGGCGTCCTCCGGTTCCGCCGTCGCGGGTGCGGTGAGCCCGGGGATGTGGGCCGGGTCGAACCCGGCACCCTTCACGGGCTCGGCCTTCAGGGGCTGGCTGCTCGAACCTATGCGCTGCTCCACAGCGGGCAGTATGGTCGACGAACCTGTGCCGGACACAGCTAGCCCCGACTTCGTTATACGAAGATGGCCAAGACGCGTCAGCCGAGCACGGCGAGCGCGTCGATCTCGATGAGCAGGCCCGCGGGCAGGCCGACGTAGACGGTGGTGCGGGCGGCGGGCGGCTGGGTGAGGCCCTGCTCCTCGAAGTACGTGTTGTAGAGGTCGTTCATCTCCGCGAAGTGGTCCACGTCCGTGAGGTAGACGCGGATCATCATCACGTCGTCCCAGGTCGCGCCGCCCTCCTCCAGGATCGCCTTGACGTTGGCGAGCGTCTGGAGGGTCTGCTCGCGCAGGGCCGGGCCGGCCGGCGTGGGGGGCACGCCCTCCTCGGCGGGCAGGAAGCCGACCTGGCCGGCGACCTGGAGGATGTTGCCCTTCCGCACCCCGTGGGAGAACTTCGCGGGCGGGGTGGTGTGGGTCGCGGGGGTGAGGGCGATCTTGGCCGTCGTGTCGCTCATACGGGGTCCTTCACTGGGTTTCTGCCGGAGAACTCGTCGCTGATGGCGTCCGCGGTACGGCGCACCAGCGGGAGCAGGGCGAGGAGTTCGTCGGCGGTGACGACGACGTTCGGCGCGGAGACCGACATCGCGGCGACCACCCGGCCGTCCGCGCCGCGGATGGGCGCGGCGACGCAGTTGATGGACTCCTCGTGGCCGCCGAGGTCGGCGGCCCAGCCCTGTTCGCGCACCGTCGCCAGCTCCTTCAGGAAGGCGGCGGCGTTCGGTGTCGAACGGGCCGTGTACATGGGGTAGTCGAGCCTCCGGGCGATCACGCGCCGCTCGGCCTCGGACAGGTCGGCGAGCAGCAGCTTGGCCACGGCCGCGACGGTGATGGCGACGGGTTTGCCGATCCGGGAGTACATGCGCACCGGGTAGCGGCTGTCCACCTTGTCGATGTAGAGCACCTCGTCGTCCTCGTGGACGGCCAGGTGCACGGTGTGCCCGCACTGCTCGCCGAGGCCCAGCAGGTGGGGATGGGCGATCTCCCGCACGTCGAGGCTCTCCATCGCCTCCTGGGCGAGGGCGAAGAGCCGGGCGCCGAGCCGGTAGCGCTGGTCGGACTGGCGGTGGACGAGCCCGTGCTGGTGGAGGGTGCGCAGCAGCCGCAGCGCGGTGGACTTGTGGACGCCGAGGCGGTCGGCGACCCGCCCGAGATCGGCGGGACCCTCGGCGAGCAGCGGCAGGATGCTCAGCGCCCGGTCGACGGTCTGGCTCATGGCGTACGTACCTCCTCCTCGGCCCCTTGCGCGGAGCCCGTCCGGCCGGGGCCGAGTCGCAGTCTTCCCCACGCCGCCTCGCCCGGGACGGCCGGCCGGTCGGCGTAGTGCCGGACGGGAGGCGTGGCGAGACCGCCGGGGACGGTGAGCGCGGTACCGGGGCGCCCGGCCGCGGCGAGGGCGCGGGCCGCATCGGGCCCGGCACCGCCGGCGGCTCGCTCGAAGGTGGGCATGCCGGCCAGGCGGCCCGGAGAGGTGGGCGGGAACGTGACCATCGGCTCGCCGCGCGTGACGACGTCCACGACGGCGGGTGCGCCGGACGTTCCGTGGGCGGCGTCGGCGATGGTGACTCCCTTCGGGTTCCGGGGCGCCGGCATCGACCCGGCGGGCCACGGACATTGACCCGACTTCGGCGAGATGCTAGACACCGATAAGCACTGTACGCAATGAACGTTGCACATATTGCAACGATTCTGAAGGGGGCTCGATGAGCACGGAAGCGCTCGCCCGGCTGGCCGAGGAACGCGTCGACCACCGTTTCAAGGGCCTCCCGCCGGACGCGGACGGCCTGACCGTCGGCGAGCTGACCGCCCAGCGCCGCAACCTCTTCACCGACGGCTTCAGCACGCCCGTGCTCGCTCTCTCCGCCGAGCGCCTGGAGCACAACCTGAGGCTGATGGAGACCTACGCGGCCCGCCACGGCCTCGCCTTCGCCCCGCACGGCAAGACCTCCATGGCCCCGCAGCTCTTCCACCGCCAGCTGGAGCACGGCGCCTGGGGCATCACGCTCGCGGTGCCGCACCAGGTGCGCGTGGCCCGGGCGTTCGGCATCAGCCGGGTCTTCCTGGCCAACGAGCTGGTGGACCCGGCGGCCCTGCGCTGGGTCGCCGCGGAACTGGCCGCCGATCCCTCCTTCCGCTTCGTCTGCTACGTCGACTCCGTGCGCGGGGTGCGGCTGATGGACGAGGCGCTGGAGGGGGCCGCCCGCCCGGTGGACGTGGTCGTCGAGCTGGGAGCCGGGGAGGGCGCGCGGACCGGAGTGCGCACGGAGGCCGAGTGCCTGGCGGTCGCCGACGCGGTGGCGGCCGCGGACAGCCTGCGTCTCGTCGGGGTCGCCGGTTACGAGGCCGAGGTGCCGCAGGCCGACCCGGAGCGGGTGCGGGCGTGGCTGGCCCGGCTCGTCGCCCTGGCCGTGGACCTCGACAAGGCCGGGAAGTTCGCGCGCACAGAGGAGATCGTGGTGAGCGCGGGCGGCAGCGCCTGGTTCGACACGGTGGCCGAGGTGTTCACCGGGATCCCCGAACTCTCCCGGCCGGTACTGAAGTTGCTGCGCTCGGGCGCGTACGTCTCGCACGACGACGGGCACTACCGCAGGATCACGCCCTTCAACCGCGTCCCCGCGGAGGGCGCCCTGGAGCCCGCCTTCCGCCTCTGGGCGCAGGTCGTCTCCCGCCCCAGCCCGGAACAGGCCTTCGCCAACGCGGGCAAGCGGGACGCCGCCTACGACCTCGACCTGCCCTTCGCCCAGGTGGTGCGCCGGGACGGCGTCGAACGCCCGGCGACGGGGGTGGAGGTCACCGGCCTGTCCGACCAGCACGCCTGGCTGAGCACCGCCTCCGGGGCGGAGCTGGAGGTCGGCGACTGGGTCGGCCTGGGGCTCTCCCACCCGTGCACGTCCTTCGACAAGTGGCCCCTCATCCCGGTGGCCGAGGCGGACGGTACCGTCGTCGAATACGTCCGTACGTTCTTCTAGGGACTTCGGGAGGCGCCGCCATGGACCCGGTGGAGCTCGCCGACTACGCGGATCTCGTCATCCGGGACGCGGACGTGGCCGACGGCACCGGCGCCTCCTCCTACCGCGCCGACGTGGCAGTCAAGGACGGCAGGATCGTCTCCGTCGTCAAGGAGGCCGCGGCGGCCGGCTGCCAGCGCCCGCGGGCACGCCGGGAGCTGGACGCGGAGGGCCTGGTGCTGGCCCCGGGCTTCATCGACATGCACGCCCACAGCGACCTCGCCCTGCTGCGCGACCCCGACCACAGCGCGAAGGCCGCGCAGGGCGTCACGCTGGAGGTCGTCGGGCAGGACGGGCTGTCGTACGCGCCGGTCGACGACCGCACCCTCGCCGAGGTGCGCCGGGCGATCAGCGGCTGGAACGGCGACGGCGACGACATCGACTTCACCTGGCGTTCGGTGGGCGAGTACCTGGACCGGCTCGACCACGGCTTCGACGGCGAGGGCATCGCCGTCAACGCCGCCTACCTGGTCCCGCAGGGCACCGTCCGCGCGCTCGTCGTCGGCTGGGAGGACCGCGCGGCCACGCCCGAAGAGCTGGACCGGATGCGGCGGTTGGTCGCCGAGGGCATGGAGCAGGGCGCGGTCGGCATGTCCGCCGGGCTCACCTACACCCCCGGGATGTACGCGGGGGACCTCGAACTGACCGAGCTGTGCCGGGTGGTGGCGGCGCACGGCGGCTACTACTGCCCGCACCACCGCAGTTACGGCGCCGGAGCCCTGGAGGCGTACGCGGAGACGGTGCGGCTCGCGCGCGAGGCGGGCTGCCCGCTGCACCTGGCACACGCCACCATGAACTTCGCCCCGAACCAGGGCCGCGCCGGTGATCTGCTGGCCCTCCTCGACGAGGCACTCGCCGCCGGCGACGACATCACCCTGGACACGTACCCCTACACCCCCGGCTGCACCACCCTGGTGGCCCTGCTGCCGAGCTGGGCGGGCGAGGACGGCCCGGAGGCGGTCCTCGGGCGGCTCGCCGGCGAGGACACCGCGGAGCGGATCCGCCGGCACCTGGAGGTGACCGGCTCGGACGGCTGCCACGGGGTTCCGGTGGAGTGGGAGACGATCGAGATCTCCGGGGTCACCGTCCCCGCGCTCTCCGAGTACGTCGGTCTGACGGTCCGGGAAGCGGCGGCCCGGCGCGGCGAGGAGCCGTGGACCACCGCCCGGCGGCTGCTGGTGGAGGACCGGCTGGGCACGACGGTCCTCCAGCACGTCGGCCACGAGGAGAACGTCCGGGCGATCATGCGCCACCGCGTCCACACCGGTGGCTCCGACGGCATCCTGCGGGGCACCAAGCCGCATCCGCGGGCCTACGGCACTTTCCCGCGGTACCTCGGCCGGTACGTACGGGAGCTGGGCGTGCTGTCGCTGGAGGAGTGTGTCGCGCACCTCTCCGGGCGCCCGGCGGCCCGGCTGCGGCTGCCGGACCGGGGTGTGGTCCGCGAGGGGTACCGGGCCGACCTGGTCCTGTTCGACCCGGCCACGGTCGCGCCGGGCTCGACCTTCGAGCGGCCGCGCGCGCTGCCGACGGGGATTCCGTACGTCCTGATCGACGGCCGGTTCGTGATCGAGGACGGCCGGCGCACCGACGTACTGGCGGGGCGGGCGGTCCGCCGGCCCTAGGGTCTCTCGTCTGGATGCGCCGACCGCCCGCCCCGCCTGCGCTTCTCCGGTCAGGGCTTGGGCAGGGTGCAGCCGCTCCTGGTCAGGTCGAGCTGGTTGCCGGTGCCGAAGCAGGCGGGGATCTGGTAGGTCTGCTCGGCGTAGTTGATGCCCTGCCGGACGGTGATGGTGCCGTTCGCGTCGACCTCGCACGGGTTGTTCACGGTGCAGCGGCCGCCGCTCTCGTTGCCGGTGTTGTTGACGGCGACGACCTTGCCGGTGGCGGTGTCGATGACGGGCGAGCCGGACGTGCCGCCGATCGTGTCGCAGGCGGAGGTGTAGCGGACCGAGTCCTTCCAGGTCCAGTTCCCCTCCTTCAGGCGGTAGACGAAGCCGTCGATGTTGCAGCTGTAGATCCGCTTCCAGTAGCCGGAGACGACCTTGATGGCGGTGCCGGCGACCGGGTGGGTGTCGCTCAGGTTCAGCGCGTTGATGCCGTAGGAGCTCTTGATCTGCGCGTAGGTGCTGGTGAGCTGGTAGATCGTGACGTCCGTGTCGGTCATGGTCGAGTAGACGACCTTGTTCGCCCGGAGCGTCGCGACCTGGGTGCCGGCCGAGTTGAGCAGGCCGAAGGTGCGGCTGGACGTCTGGCCCACGATGACCTGGCCGGGCGACGGGAAGCCGGTCTCCAGGCAGTGGCCGTTGCTGAGCACGAGCGCCGGGTCGCCGTCCGCGGAACCGGGGAGGCGGACGACCGAACCGGAGCAGTTGCTCAGCGCGACGGTGCCGGCGAAGTCGACGGCCGCGAGCGCGGGTGCGGCCGTCGCACGGTCTGCGCCGGTCACCCGGGAGGCGCTCTGCTCGGGTGCGGGCGCGGCGGCCGCGGGTACCGCGCCCGCCCCGGCGATCACCAGGGCGAACAGCGCGGCGACGAGAGGCTTTCTCATGTGGGGGTCCCCTCTTGCGACGGAGGCGACCGGAGATCTTCCGGCCGCCGTTCTTTGTCATGCGCATTGTGAATGCAGAGGGGTGCCGCAACAAGGGAGCGGTCCGGGGCCGTAGGGCTTTCCCTGCCCTGCCGCGGCGGCGCGGGCCGACACGCAGACGTCTCACGTGGTGGAAAACACGAGCCATCGGGCGATACCCGGCCGTAAGCTCCTCGACATGCAGGTGATCCAGTCGACCAAGCTCGCCAACGTCTGTTACGAGATCCGGGGCCCGGTGCTCGAGGAGGCGATGCGCCTGGAGGCGGCCGGTCACCGCATCCTGAAGCTGAACACGGGCAACCCGGCGGCGTTCGGCTTCGAGTGCCCGCCGGAGATCCTGGAGGACATCCTCCGCAACGTCTCGACGGCCCACGGTTACGGCGACGCCAAGGGCCTGCTGGCCGCCCGGCGCGCGGTCGTCATGCACAACCAGACCCTCGGGATCGAGACGGACGTCGAGCACGTCTTCATCGGCAACGGCGTCTCCGAGCTGATCGTGATGGCCATGCAGGGGCTGCTGGACGACGGCGACGAGGTCCTCGTACCGGCACCGGACTACCCCCTGTGGACGGCCGCGGTCTCCCTGTCCGGCGGCACCGCCGTCCACTACCGCTGCGACGAGCAGTCCGACTGGATGCCGGACCTCGCCGACGTGGAGCGCAAGGTCACCGACCGCACCAAGGCGATCGTCATCATCAACCCCAACAACCCCACCGGCGCGGTCTACGACCCGGCCGTGCTCAAGGGGCTGACCGACATCGCCCGCCGGCACAACCTGCTGGTCTGCTCCGACGAGATCTACGACAAGATCCTCTACGACGACGCCACGCACACCCCGACCGCGTCGGTCGCGCCGGACCTGCTGACCCTGACGTTCAACGGCATGTCCAAGGCGTACCGGGTCGCCGGCTACCGGGTGGGCTGGATGTCCGTCTCCGGCCCCCGCGCGCACGCCGACTCCTACCTCGAGGGCCTGACGATCCTGGCGAACATGCGCCTGTGCGCGAACATGCCGGGCCAGCACGGCGTGGTGGCCGCGCTCAGCGGACGGCAGAGCATCAACGAGCTGGTCCTGCCGGGCGGGCGGCTGAAGGAGCAGATGGACGTCGCCTACGAGCTGCTCACGCAGATCCCGGGCGTGACCTGCGTACGGCCGAAGGGCGCGCTGTACCTCTTCCCGCGCCTGGACCCCGCGGTCTTCAAGATCAAGGACGACCGGCGGATGGTCCTGGACCTGCTGCGCCGCGAGAAGATCATGGTCGTCCAGGGCACGGGATTCAACTGGCCGGAACCGGACCACTTCCGGGTCGTCACGCTCCCCTCGGTCGGCGACCTGCGGGACGCGGTGGGACGGATCGGCACCTTCCTGGACGGCTACAGCCAGGCCTGACGTTCACGTTCGGTGCCTCTACGGACCGGTTCCGCGAACGGACTCAACTTTAGACGTGTTCTAAGCTAGGATGTCTTCTGTCAGCGCACAGGAGGCCATCCCATGTACGAACCGACCCGCACCGGGCCCTCCGGCAGGCCCGTCCGGAGCCCGATGGCCGGCACCACGTCCGACTTCCCCCACCGCTCCCGCGAGGAGGAGCTGGACATCCAGCTCGCGGGCCATCTCGCGGCGCTGCTCGCCGTCACGGACGAGCTGCGCGCCCTGACCCCCTCCGCCGACCTGGACACCGCGGCCGAGCGGCTCGCAGACCAGGTGGCCCGGCTGAGGGGAGGCCATGCTCCGGCCCGGGCGCCGCTGACCGCCGCCCGCGAACCGTCGGCGCTGCACCAGCGGGCGCACGCGCTCGCCGGCCGCGCGCTCGTCGTCGCCGCCTCCCGGGCGGACACCGCGGCGGCGATCCTGGCGGCCGAACGGATGGACGCGCACGCGGCCGCGCAGGGCGAACCGCGGAAGCTGAGCGCCGCCGGCTAGCACCACCCACCAGCCCCGACCTGGGGCTCCTTGATCGGCCCCGGCCCGCGCGCACCCGCAGCGACGCGCGGGCCGGGCGCCATGAACGCGCTCACCGTCACGCCGCGTTTCATGCGTACATTCGAGTGGTCTGCACGCCCCACCTGCCTGCCGAACGGCGACGTCGACAAGTCGGCCTCGTAACGTCGGCGCACATGACGGTGGTTCGGACTCCAGCCCGTCGGCACCGGTAGCACCAGTAGGACCCGCCCTCCGGTTCCGGCCGCACGAGAAGAGCCACCTCTGTCCGTCCCTCACTATTCCACGAAATGTGACAAAGTGAAACGTAGGCGATTGTGGGTGACGCTCGTCGGTGCGGGCGCAGTTGCCACCGGGGTGACCTCCTGGGCGATCACGTCCCACTCGACGAGCGCGACCGCCCCGGATTCCAAGACCGTGCAGGGCCACACGTCGCAAGAGGCGGCCACGCTTCTGCAAGCGGGCAACCTCCAGGTGCAGTACCGCGATTACGTCGGGGCGACCCGGACCTTCCGGCGCGTGCTGGAACTCGATCCGCGCAACAAGGTCGCCTGGTACGACCTGGGTGTCATCGCCCACCAGGAAGGCAGGGCCGACGACGCCCGTAAGGCCTACGACGAGGCGCTGAAGATCGACCCGAAGTACGCCTCGGCCCTCTACAACAAGGCGGTCCTGGTGAAACCGCGCGATCCGGGCCAGGCCGTCACGCTCCTGCAGCGCGCCATCGCCGCCACGCCCAGGGCCGCCACGGCCCACCTCCAACTCGGCCTGATCCTGGCGCAGAAGGACCGTGACGACGAGGCCGAGGAGGAGTTCGGCCGGGCCGTCGCGGCCGATCCCTCGCTGCACTCCGCGATCCCGGAGGCGTTCCGGGACAAGGTAAGCCCCACACCGACATCGAGTAAGGCAGGTGCCACCAGATGACGTCGACTGCGACACCGAGGTTCTCCGTCTTCACACCCAGCCACCAGCCCCGCTTCCTCGATGAGTGCCTCAGGACCCTTCAGGCGCAGACCTGCCCGGACTGGGAGTGGATCGTCCTGCTCAACAACGGCGCCCGGTGGCGGCCCGAGCAGCACGACGACCGGGTCCGTGTGGAGATCGCGGACAACGTCAGCGGCGTCGGAGCGGCCAAGCGCAGGGCCTGCGAGCTGGCCCGCGGGGAGATCCTGGTCGAGCTCGACCACGACGACCTGCTGGCGAAGGCGTGCCTGGCCGAGCTGGGCAAGGCGTTCGACGCGCATCCCGACGCCGTCCTCGTCTACAGCAACACCGCGCAGATCACCGAGGACGGCAAGCGGGACAACTCCCGCTTCAACGAGGCGCACGGCTGGAAGTTCGAGGAGGTGCGGGTCGACGGCCGCAAGCTGCTCCAGGCCGTCTCCATGGAGCCCACGCCGCACAACGTCTCCTACATCTGGTACGCGCCGAACCACGTGCGGGCGTTCCGCAAGGAGAGCTACGAGAAGGCCGGCGGGTACGACGCCTCCCGCACCGTGCTGGACGACCAGGACCTGATGTGCCGTCTGTTCCACGTCGGCGACTTCCACCACATCGACCGCTGCCTGTACCTCCAGCGGATGCACCCGGCGAACACCCAGCGCGACCCGGAGATCAACGCGCACATCCAGCGCGAGACGGTCGCCCTGTACGACAAGTACATCGAGGCCAACGCCCTGGCCTGGACCCAGCGTCGCGGCCTGCTCGCCCTGGACCTCGGCGCGGCCCACCGCAAGCCGCCGGGCTACCTGGGCGTGGACCAGTACGACGGAGACGGCGTCGACATCGTCGCGACCCTGCCCGGAAAGCTGGACCTGCCCGACGACTCCGTCGGCCTGATGCGGGCGGTGGACTTCCTCGAGCACGTGCCCGCGAAGGTGCCGCTGATCAACGAGTTGTACCGGCTGCTGGCGCCCAGCGGCATGCTCCTCACCATGACGCCCAGCTCCGACGGCCGCGGCGCGTACCAGGACCCGACCCACGTCGCCTACTACAACGAGAACTCGTTCTGGTACTACACGGACAACCAGTACCGCACCTTCGTGCCCGAGATCCAGGCCAGGTTCCAGTCCTCGCGCCTGGTCACGTACTTCCCCAGCGAGTGGCACTCCCGGAACAACATCTCCTACGTCGTCGCCAACCTCATCGCGATGAAGGAGGGCGCCGAGCGGTGCGGAGGACCGCTGCTGGTCTAGCGCCCGCACGCGAAGGCGCCCCGGCGGACCGTCAGGTTCCGCCGGGGCGCCTCTCCTTGTCCCGGGCACGCGGCCCGGCTGATCAGACCGTGAGGCGTGTGCCGTTCGCGCGTGCCGCGGCGGCCAGTGCGGCGAAGGACGGCTCGGTGAGGGCCGCGTTCAGCTGGTCGTCCCATCGCTCCAGGGGCGGCAGACCGCATCGGGTCCAGTTGCCGTGCCCGAGGACACCGAACGCCGGACGGGCCGCCGGGCGCGGGAACTTCTCCGAGCCGACCGGGCGGATCCGCTCCGGATCGAGGCCCGCGAGGCGGAAGGTCTCCCGCGCCAGGCCGTACCACGTGGTGTGGCCGGCCGCCGTGCCGTGGTACGTGCCGGCCGGTGCCCGCCCGGCCAGGGCGGCACGGCCGAGGGCCGTCAGCCGCCGGGCGAGGGCGCGGGACCAGGTGGGCTGTCCGTGCTGGTCGGCCACCACGTCCAGGGTCTCGCGCCGGGCGGCGACTTCGAGCATGGTGGCCACGAAGTTGCGGCCGTGCGCGCCGTAGAGCCAGGCGGTGCGCACGATGTAGCCGGTGTGCGGCAGGTGTTCGAGGACGGCTCGCTCACCCGCAAGTTTGCCGCGCCCGTACGCGTTGACGGGTGCCGTGGGCGCGTCCTCGGGGTAGGGGCTGCGGCGGTCGCCCGGGAACACGTAGTCGGTGGAGACGTGCAGCAGGAGCGCGCCGGCCTCCGCGCAGGCCCGTGCCAGATGGCGTACGCCCGTGCCGTTGACGGCCGTGGCCGCCGCCTCGGACCGCTCGGCGCCGTCGACGTCCGTCCAGGCGGCGCAGTTGACGACCACGCGGTGGTCCCGGACGGCCTCGCGCACGGCGGAGGGATCGGTGATGTCCAGCCGGTCACGGCTCAGTCCGGTCACCACCGTGTCCGGCTCCGCGGTGAGTTCGGTGAGCACGTCCTGACCGAGGAGCCCGCGCGCGCCGGTCACCAGCCATCCGGTGCTCATCGCAGCCCGGCCCTCTCCACGAGCGGCTCCCACCAGGAGCGGTGTGCGCGGTACCAGGAGACCGTGGCCGCGAGGCCTTCGGCGAACTCCATCCGCGGGGCGTAGCCGAGCTGTTCGCGGATCTTGCGGTCGTCCAGCGAGTAGCGCAGGTCGTGGCCCTTGCGGTCGGCGACGTGCTCGACCCGGTCCCAGTCCGCGCCGACCGCGTCCAGCAGCAGGCCGGTGAGCTTGTGGTTGGTCAGCTCCGTGCCGCCGCCGATGTGGTAGACCTGCCCGGCCCTGCCGCCGTGCAGGACCAGGTCGATGCCCCGGCAGTGGTCGGAGACGTGCAGCCAGTCGCGGACGTTGCGGCCGTCGCCATACAGGGGAACCGTCCTCCCGTCGATCAGGCGGGTGATGAAGAGCGGGACGACCTTCTCGGGGAACTGGTGGGGCCCGTAGTTGTTGGTGCACCGGGTGACGACCACGTCCAGGCCGTGGGTGCGGTGGTAGGCGAGGGCCAGCAGGTCGGAGCCGGCCTTGGAAGCGGAGTACGGGGAGTTCGGAGCGAGCGGACACTCCTCGGTCCACGATCCTTCGCCGATCGAGCCGTACACCTCGTCGGTGGACACGTGCACGAAACGGCCCACGCGGTGGCGATGGGCCGCGTCCAGGAGCACCTGGGTGCCCGTCACATTGGTGCGGACGAAGGCGCCCGCCCCGTCGATCGACCGGTCCACGTGCGACTCGGCGGCGAAATGGACCACCGCGTCCTGGCCCGCCATGACCTGGCCGACCACGTCCGGGTCGCAGATGTCGCCCCGGACGAAGGTGTGTCCCGGATGTTCCGCCACCGACGCCAGATTGGCCTCGACGCCCGAATACGTGAGCTTGTCGAGGACGGTGATCCGCGCGGTCGGATCGGAGGCCAGCCGTCGGCGGACGTATTCCGAACCGATGAATCCGGCGCCGCCGGTCACAAGGATGCGCATGGTTCTCCGAGTGTGTTGCAGCCCGGCGTCCAGAATCCACAGGCTGGGCCGATTGAGGCTCATGTTGTCGAGTGCGATGTGGCAGAACGCGGACGGTGCCCGCGAGGCCGAAACCTCGGGGGCACCGTCCGTCACTCGTTCCGAGGCGGGACGGACGGCCTGCACCGCACCGTGCCGCCGCTCACCCAGGGGTCACGGGCTGCAGATCACGAAGGCCGTGACATCCGTGCCGTCGTTGCTGGTGGCCTGCCACCCCGTGGCGGGGGAGCCGCCGATCGGGGCACTCTGGCTGGCACCGGAGGTGGCAGCGGTGTCCTGGTAGCCGCCGCTGACGGCCGACTGGCCGGCGGGACAGGTGGCCGTCGACTGCGGTCCGGCAGCCCCGGTCACGACGGTGGTGGCCACCGCGCCCTGGGCGCCCTGCGGACCCGTGGCACCGGTCGCGCCCGTCGCACCCGTGGCCCCCGTGTCGCCCTGGGTTCCCTGCGGACCCGTGGCACCGGTCGCACCAGTGGCACCCGGGTCGCCCTGCGGGCCCGTGGCACCGGTCAGGCCGGTCGCACCCGTATCACCCTGCGGACCCACCGGACCGGTCGCGCCCGTGGCACCGGTCGCACCCGTGTCACCCTGGGTTCCCTGCGGACCCGTGGCACCGGTCGCACCAGTGGCACCCGGGTCGCCCTGCGGGCCCGTGGCACCGGTCAGGCCGGTCGCACCCGTATCACCCTGCGGACCCACCGGACCGGTCGCGCCCGTGGCACCGGTCGCACCCGTGTCACCCTGGGTTCCCTGCGGACCCGTGGCACCGGTCGCACCAGTGGCACCCGGTCGCCCTGCGGGCCCGTGGCACCGGTCAGGCCGGTCGCACCCGTATCACCCTGCGGACCCACCGGACCGGTCGCGCCCGTCGCACCTGTGGTCCCGGTGTCGCCCTGGGTTCCCTGCGGCCCCATTGGACCGATCGCACCAGTGTCGCCCTGAGGACCGGTCGCGCCCGTGACGCCAGTGTCACCCTGAGGACCGGTCGCACCGGTGGCGCCAGTGTCACCCTGAGGACCGGTCGCACCGGTGGCACCCGTGTCACCCTGAGGACCGGTCGCACCGATGTCGCCTGTGTCGCCCTGGGTTCCCTGCGGCCCCATTGGACCGATCGCACCAGTGTCGCCCTGAGGACCGGTCGCGCCCGTGACACCCGTGTCACCCTGCGGACCGGTCGCACCAGTGACGCCAGTGTCACCCTGCGGACCGGTCGCACCAGTGACGCCAGTGTCACCCTGAGGACCGGTCGCACCGGTGGCACCCGTGTCACCCTGAGGACCGGTCGCACCGATGTCGCCTGTGTCGCCCTGGGTTCCCTGCGGCCCCATTGGACCGATCGCACCAGTGTCGCCCTGAGGACCGGTCGCGCCCGTGACACCCGTGTCACCCTGCGGACCGGTCGCACCAGTGACGCCAGTGTCACCCTGAGGACCGGTCGCACCGGTGGCACCCGTGTCACCCTGAGGACCGGTCGCACCGATGTCGCCTGTGTCGCCCTGGGTTCCCTGCGGCCCCATTGGACCGATCGCACCAGTGTCGCCCTGAGGACCGGTCGCGCCCGTGACACCCGTGTCACCCTGCGGACCGGTCGCACCAGTGACGCCAGTGTCACCCTGAGGACCGGTCGCACCGGTGGCACCCGTGTCACCCTGAGGACCGGTCGCACCGATGTCGCCTGTGTCGCCCTGGGTTCCCTGCGGCCCCATTGGACCGATCACACCAGTGTCGCCCTGAGGACCGGTCGCGCCCGTGACACCCGTGTCACCCTGCGGACCGGTCGCACCGGTGGCACCCGTGTCACCCTGAGGACCGGTCGCACCGATGTCGCCTGTGTCGCCCTGGGTTCCCTGCGGCCCCATTGGACCGATCACACCAGTGTCGCCCTGAGGACCGGTCGCGCCCGTGACACCCGTGTCACCCTGCGGACCGGTCGCACCAGTGACCCCGTGTCACCCTGCGGACCCATTGGACCGATCACACCAGTGTCGCCCTGAGGACCGGTCGCACCCATGGCACCCGTGTCACCCTGCGGACCGGTCGCACCAGTGACCCCCGTGTCACCCTGCGGACCCATTGGACCGATCACACCAGTGTCGCCCTGAGGACCGGTCGCACCCATGGCACCCGTGTCACCCTGCGGACCGGTCGCACCAGTGACGCCCGTGTCACCCTGCGGACCGGTCGCACCAGTGACGCCCGTGCCACCCTGCGGACCCATTGGACCGATCGCACCAGTGGCACCCGTGCCACCCTGCGGACCCATTGGACCGGTCGCACCAGTGGCACCCGTGACGCCCGTGTTGCCCTGCGGACCCTGGACACCGGGAACGCCCTGGGGGCCCTGTGGACCCCGGCCGTGGCTGTCAGGACCCTGCGGTCCGCGTGAACCACGGTCGCCCTTGTCGCCCTTGTCGCCCTTGTCGCCCTTCGGGCCCTGCGGACCTCGCTTGCCCTGCGGACCCTGCGGACCGCGGTCGTGGTGGCGGCCCCGGTCGGCCCATGGGTCGCTGGAACCGGAGGTCACCGCCGCACTGCGATCACCGGACCTCTCGATCGCGTTGGCGATGGCAGCCGTGCTCGGGGCAACGTTGAGCGCCACGGCGAGCGCGCTCGCCGATACCAGCGTGGCCGACCTCAAGCGTGAACTTCGGATCGTTCTACGGTTCAAGAGAACCTTCCTCAGGAACTGGGAGGGATCAAGCCGCAAGCGCGCGCACTCGGGTGCGCTTCGTTCGCCTGCGTGTCACGTGCCCTTGGCCACGGACGAAGACATTCTTTACTCGCGGTGATGGATAATTTGCGGAGCAAACACAGAGCGTGGTCGAGGATCACCCGAGCAGCCTCAATGCAATCCGGATTCCTCCGTATGGATTCCCGGACGCAACTTTCACGCGAGCCTGAATTCCGTCGGACGCGTCCGCCTCAGACACTGCTCGGAAGATCTCCGCGATAGACCGCGCAGTCCTCGAAGGAAGGCAGCAGCCCCTGCCGCTCGGCCTCCTCCAGCGTGGGCGCCGCGGCATCCTTTTCGGACAGGAGCGGTGCGAGGTCACCGGGCCAGGAAATGGCAAGCCGTGGGTCGAGCGGGTTGATCCCGTGTTCGCGCTGTGGCGCGTATCCCTCCGAACACAGATATACGACCGTGGAGTTGTCCTCCAGCGCCATGAAGGCGTGACCGAGGCCTTCCGAGAGGTACACGCAGTGGTGCGTGGTGTCGTCGAGCCGAACCGCCTCCCATTCGCCGAAAGTCGGGGAACCGGTACGGATGTCGACCACCACGTCGAGAATCGCGCCTCCGACACAGGTGACGTACTTGGCCTGCCCGGGCGGGACCGACGCGAAATGGATGCCGCGGAGAGTTCCACGAACGGAACGCGAACAGTTGGCCTGGGCGAGCCGGAGTCCCTGGCCGGTGGAATCCTGGAACCTCTCGTCCTTGAACCACTCGTGGAATCGGCCTCTGCCGTCCGTGAAAACCTGGGGCGTATCCACCCAGGCCCCTGCGATACGAAGCGGTCTCACGCGCACAACTCCTTTCCTACGCGGCCGTCACGCGGGCACGCCCGGCCCGGTGCGCAGCAGTTCTTCCCGGCGCGATCCGCTGCCCGGCTGGGGCATGACGACGGAACAGGGGTCCTCCAGCAGGCCCAGCAGATAATGGCCGTATCCGCTCTTGAGCAGCGGCTGTGCCAGTTCGCGGAGCCGGGCGTCGTCGATCAGGCCGGCCCGCCAGACCGCCTCCTCGACACAGCCGATCTTGTAGCCCTGGCGTTCCTCGACCACACGGACGTACTCCGAGGCCTGGACCATGGAGGCGAAGGTCCCCGTGTCCAGCCATGCGGTGCCCCGGTCCAGCCGGACGACGTGCAGACTCCCGGACTCCAGATAGGCGCGGTTGAGGTCAGTGATCTCCAACTCGCCCCGGGCGCTGGGCCGCAGGCTCCGGGCGATGCCGACGACCTGATTGTCGTAGAAGTACAGTCCGGGTACGGCGTACCGGGACCTGGGCCGGGCCGGTTTCTCCTCGATGGACAGCGCCCGGCCCAGTTCGTCGAACTCCACGACTCCGTAGGCCGAGGGGTTGGCCACCGGGTAGGCGAAGACCCTGCCGCCCTTCACGTCCGCATTGCGGGCCAGCCGGGTACCGAGGCCGCTGCCGTGGAAGATGTTGTCGCCCAGGATCAGGGAAACCGGCTCGTCGCCGATGAAGTCGGCCCCCAGCAGGAAGGCCTGGGCGATTCCCTCCGGGCGTTGCTGCGCCATGTACGTGAATTGCAGGCCGAGTTGACTTCCGTCGCCGAGCAACCGGTGGAACTGCCGCTGGTCTTCCGGAGTGGTGATGATCAGGATCTCCCGGGTACCGGCCATCACCAGTGTGGAAAGCGGGTAATAGACCATGGGCTTGTCGAAGACCGGCAGCAGCTGCTTCGACACCGTGCGGGTCAATGGCCACAGTCGCGAGCCGGTGCCCCCGGCCAACAGGATTCCGCGCATGGCATCACCATAGGTTAATTGCCCATGAATGCGGCTTTTTGGGCGCGGTTCGCCGCGTCCGCGCCGGGCGTGCCCGCGCACCGCAGCGCGAACAGGCCCGATCGGCGCGGGTGCACGCGCGCACGCCGAAGAGGCCGGGTGCGCACGCCGTTGTGCGCACCCGGCCTCTCGGGGGTGTCGCCGCGGCCGGCCGGGCGACGTTGCAGGTCAGGGCAGGTCGGTCAGCCGGCCGCGGAGCTCAGGGGGCGGTGGGTCGAGGGCCGCGTCAGCCCAGGCGCTCGACGAGCGAGTGGTACTGGTCCCACAGCTCCTTGGGCGTGTGGTCGCCGAAGGTGTTCAGGTGCTCGGGGACCAGTCCGGCCTCCTCCCGCCACACGTCCTTGTCGACCGTGAGCAGGAACTCCAGGTCGGACTCGGACAGTTCGAGGCCGTCCGTGTCCAGGGCCGCCTTGGTCGGCAGGACGCCGATCGGGGTCTCGACGCCCTCGGCGGTGCCGTCCAGTCGCTCCACGATCCACTTCAGGACGCGGCTGTTCTCGCCGAAGCCGGGCCAGACGAACTTGCCCTCGTCGTTCTTGCGGAACCAGTTGACGTAGTAGATCTTCGGCAGCTTGGACTGGTCGCCGTCACGCTGCTCGGCGGCCTTGCCGACCTTTATCCAGTGGCCCATGTAGTCGCCCATGTTGTAGCCGCAGAACGGCAGCATGGCGAACGGGTCGCGGCGCAGCTCGCCGACCTTGCCCTCGGCGGCGGCCGTCTTCTCGGAGGCGACGTTGGCGCCGAGGAAGACGCCGTGGTTCCAGTCGAAGGACTCCGTCACCAACGGCACCGCGGAGGCGCGGCGGCCGCCGAAGAGGATCGCCGAGATCGGCACGCCCTTGGGGTCCTCCCACTCCGGCGCGATGATCGGGCACTGCGCGGCGGGCGTGGTGAAGCGGGCGTTGGGGTGGGCGGCGGGCGTCTCGGACGCGGGGGTCCAGGAGTTGCCCTTCCAGTCGGTGAGGTGCGCCGGCGTCTCCTCCGTCATGCCCTCCCACCACACGTCGCCGTCGTCGGTGAGGGCGACGTTGGTGAAGACCGAGTTGCCCCACAGCGTCTTCATGGCGTTGGCGTTGGTGTGCTCGCCGGTGCCGGGCGCGACGCCGAAGAAGCCGGCCTCGGGGTTGATCGCGTACAGCCGGCCGTCCTCGCCGAACCGCATCCACGCGATGTCGTCACCGATGGTCTCGACGGTCCAGCCGGAGATCGTCGGCTCCAGCATGGCGAGGTTGGTCTTGCCGCAGGCGCTCGGGAAGGCGGCGGCGACGTACTTGGCCTCACCGGTGGGCGGGGTGAGCTTGAGGATCAGCATGTGCTCGGCCAGCCAGCCCTCGTCGCGTGCCATGACGGAGGCGATGCGCAGGGCGTAGCACTTCTTGCCGAGCAGCGCGTTGCCGCCGTAGCCGGAGCCGTAGGACCAGATCTCGCGGGTCTCCGGGAAGTGCGAGATGTACTTGGTGGAGTTGCACGGCCACGGAACGTCCTCCTGGCCCGGCTCCAGCGGGGCGCCCAGGGTGTGGACGGCCTTGACGAAGAAGCCGTCGTCGCCGAGCTCGTCCAGCACCGGCTGTCCCATGCGGGTCATGGTGCGCATGGACACCGCGACATAGGCGGAGTCGGTGATCTCGACGCCGATCGCGGACAGCGGCGAGCCCAGCGGGCCCATGCAGAACGGGACGACGTACATCGTCCGGCCCTTCATCGAGCCGCGGAAGACCCCTCCCTCGCCTTCCGCCCCCTGGAAGATCTCCCGCATCTCGGCGGGCGCCTTCCAGTGGTTGGTCGGACCCGCGTCCTCCTCCTTCTCGGAACAGATGAACGTCCGGTCCTCCACGCGGGCCACGTCGGACGGGTCCGATGCCGCGTAGTAGGAGTTGGGGCGCTTGATCGGGTCGAGTTTCCGGAAGGTGCCCTTCTGGACGAGCTCCTCGCACAGTCGCTCGTACTCGGCCTCGGATCCGTCACACCAGACCACGCTGTCCGGCTGCGTCAGTTCGGCGATCTCATTGACCCACGAGATCAGTTCCTTGTGGTGGGTGGGGATGACGGGGGGAGCCGCGATGTCGCGCGCCACGATCGCTCCTAAATGAGGGGTTTTTTGTCTTGTCGCCCCGTGGGGGCTGCGACCCGGATGCTTCGTAGCCGCTCATCCGGTGCCGACCGCACTCATTTGATCATCCGACGAGAGCGCCCATCTGTCCAGGGGGCGTCACAGGTGAGCGACGTGAGTAATGCCACGATTCCCGCGATTCTTTGCGTCCACGTTGGATTCGACTGAAGGTCTTTTTGCGTTCGACCCGTTCGCCGGTGCTCACTGTCCGGCACTGATACGCGACTTACGGTGCCGTAGGTACGATGCGCGCATGACTGCGTCCGCCTCCGACGCGCCCCTGGACACGCCGGTCGCCGGCCGTGGTCCCGTCGCGCCCTCCCTGCCGCACCAGATCAAGCCGAAGCTGCGCGGCTGGCTGCATCTCGGCATGTTCCCGGCCGTACTCGTCGCGGGGCTCGCACTCACCGCGCTGGCAGGCTCCACCCGCGGACGCATCGCCTGCGGGATCTACGTCCTCACCGCCTGCCTGCTCTTCGGCGTCAGCGCGCTGTACCACCGGGGCAACTGGGGACCGCGCATGGGCGGCGTGCTGCGCAGGCTCGACCACGCGAACATCTTCCTGATCATCGCGGGCACGTACACACCGCTCACCCTGCTGCTCCTGCCCGGCACCAAGGGGCAGTGGCTGCTGTGGGGCATATGGGGCGCGGCCGCCGCAGGCATCATTTTCCGCGTCTTCTGGGTCGGCGCCCCGCGCTGGCTCTACACCCCCTGCTACATCGCAATGGGCTGGGCGGCCGTCTTCTTCCTGCCCGACTTCCTGCGCACCGGCGGCATCGCCGTCCTGGTCCTGGTCGTCGTCGGCGGGCTCCTCTACAGCGCGGGCGGCGTCGTCTACGGCATCAAGCGGCCGAACCCGTCACCGCGCTGGTTCGGCTTCCACGAGGTCTTCCACTCCTTCACGCTGGCCGCTTTCGTGGTGCACTACGTGGGCATCTCGCTGGTGGCCTACCAGCACGCGTAACGCGCAACCCCTCCCCACCCGGCCACGGCTCACACGAGCCGTGGCCTTTTCCGTGCGCCCGGAGGTCCGGAGGAGAACACGTTCAACATCGACAGTCGATACTGATTGACAGAGCCTCGTTTTTGAGAGCTACTGTCATTTCATGGCTACTCTCACCCACGCCGAAGACGTGCGGCGCGATCCCCGCCGCTGGTGGGCCCTCGCGGCCCTGGTCGCGAGCATGCTGGTGCTCGGCTTCGACATGACGATCCTGAACGTCGCCCTGCCGACCATGGCGAGGGAACTCGGCGCCTCGACCGGGCAGCAGCAGTGGATGGCGGACGCGTACGTCGTCGTCTTCGCCGCGCTGATGCTCCCCGCCGGACTCCTCGGCGACCGGTTCGGACGGCGGCTGATGCTGATCGCCGGGCTCGCGGTCTTCCTCGCCGGTTCCGTGGTGGGCGCCCTGACCGGCGACGTCGGTGGGGTGATCGCCGCCCGCGCGGTCATGGGCGTCGGCGCGGCACTCGTCATGCCGCTGGCGCTGTCCGTGCTGCCCTCGCTGTTCGGGCCCGAGGAGCGCGCGAAGGCCGTCGGCGTCATCTCGGCCGCCTCGGCGCTCGGCCTGCCGCTCGGCCCGATCATCGGCGGCTGGCTGCTGAACCACTTCTGGTGGGGCTCGGTCTTCCTCATCAACGTGCCCATGGCCGGCCTCGGCGTCGCGGCCTGCCTCCTGCTGCTCCCTGAGACCCGCGATCCGGCCTCCCCGAAGATCGGCGCGCTGTCCACGGCGTTCACCGCCACCGGTCTCGGCTTGCTCGTCTACGCGATCATCGAGGCGCCCGACCGCGGCTGGGGCGACCCGCTGGTGCTCGCCGCGTTCACGGCGGCCGCCGTCCTCCTGGCCGGGCTCGTGCTGCGCGAGCGCCGCGAGGCGCGGCCCATGCTCGACATGACGCTGCTCGCCCGGCGCGGCTTCCTGTTCAACGTGATCGCCGCGACCCTGGTGATGTTCGTGCTGAGCGGCCTGATGTTCGCGCTGCCGCCCTACCTCCAGGCCGTGCTCGGCCACGACGCGCTCGGCACCGGTGTGCGGCTGCTGCCCATGATGGGCGGGCTGCTGGTCGCCGCGAAGGGCGCGCAGCCGGTCGTCGCCCGGTTCGGACCGCGGGCCGTGGTCGCCGCGGGACTGGTGGTGCTCGCCTTCGCCGCGCTGCTGGGCAGCCGTACGACGGTGGAGTCCGGCTACGGCTTCACCGCGCTGTGGCTGTCGATCGCCGGTGTCGGCTTCGGTTTCTCCGTCGTCCCGGCCATGGACGGGGCGCTGGCCGCCCTGCCCGCCGACCGGGCGGGCAGCGGATCCGGTCTGCTGATGACGCTGCGCCAGGTCGGCGGCGCGGTCGGCATCGCCCTGCTCGGCAGCCTCCTGGCGAGCGCCTTCCGGCACCGGCTCGACGTCACCGGGCTGCCGGCCGAGACCGCGCACACCGCCGGGCAGTCGGTGGTCGCGGCCCACCTCGTCGCCGAGAGGACGGGCTCGGCGCACCTGGCGGCCTCCGCGAACGCGGCGTACGTGCACGGCATGGGCCTGGTGCTGCTGGTGGGCGGGATCGCCTCGGTGGTGGCGGCACTGCTGGCGGCCGCGTTCCTGCCCGGCGCCGCTCAGGGTGCCGTACGGGCCGAGCCGGAGGAGGACCCGGCCATGGCCCGACCCTGACCCGATGCCGGACAATGACCTTCATGACGGCCGCACGTACCACGACCCCAGCCGACCGCCCCCCGATGGGTCTGAGGGAACGCAAGAAGCTCAAGACCCGGCAGGCGATCCGTACGGCGACGTACGCGCTGATCGAGGAGCAGGGGTACGACGCCACGACGATCGAGCAGATCGCCGACCGCGCCGAGGTGTCGCCGTCGACCGTCTTCCGTTACTTCCCGACCAAGGAGGACATCGTCCTCACGGACGAGTACGACGAGATCATGCTGGAGGAGCTGCGGGCCCGGCCCGTCGACGAGCCGTGGATGGACTCCCTCCGGCATGTGATGCACAAGGCCCTCGCGCTGGGGATGACCGACGAGCCCGAGGTGTCCCGGCTGCGCGCCCGGCTGGGCGTCGAGGTTCCCGCGGTCCGCGCCCGGATGATGGAGAGCATGTCGGAAGCCGGCCTGCTCATCCGCCAGGCCATCGCGGCCCGCACCGGCCTGGACCAGGACAGTCTGGAGGTGCGTGTCTTCGCCATGTCCCTCATGGGCGGCCTGATGGAGGTCTCCCTGTACTGGGCCGAGAACGGGTGCAACGGCGAGCTGAGCGACCTCATGGACCAGGCCATGGACGTCCTGGAACACGGCCTCCCCACCAAAAATCCGTGAGCCCGCGGCCCCTCGTCCGTGCCATCCTGACCGGGTGAACGGTCCCGAGATCCACGTCGGGTTCGCCCCCGGCCTGCACCTGTTCGTCCCGCACGCCCGGCGCCGCGGCGCCACCGCGGTCGTCACGGACGGCGTCTCGACGCTCGGCCACGTCGTGGAGTCCCTGGGCGTGCCGCTCACCGAGGTCGGCGCGCTGGTGGTGGACGGCCGTGAGGTGCCGGTGTCGCACGTGCCGCGGGCGGACGAGACGGTCCAGGTGCGCGCCGTCGCCCGGCCCCAGCAGGTCCCCGGCGCCCCCCTGCGCTTCCTCCTGGACGTGCACCTGGGCACCCTCGCCCGCCGGCTGCGCCTGCTCGGCGTCGACACGGCCTACGAGTCCACCGACATCGGCGACCCCGCGCTCGCCGCCCGCTCGGCCGCCGAGAAGCGGGTCATGCTCAGCCGCGACCGTGGCCTGCTGCGCCGCCGTGAACTGTGGGCGGGCGCCTACGTCTACAGCACCCGCCCCGACGACCAACTCCACGACGTCCTGGACCGCTTCCGCCCCGAGCTGCGCCCCTGGACCCGCTGCACCGCCTGCAACGGCCTGCTGCGGGACGCCACGAAGGACGAGGTGGCCGACCAGATCGAGCACGGCACTCATCGCACGTACGACGTCTTCGCCCGCTGCGGCGACTGCGGCCGCGCCTACTGGAAGGGCGCCCACCACGACCAGTTGGAGGCCATCGTGGAACGCGCCCTGGCCGGGTACGCCGAGCGGAGCTGACGTCCGGCCGGCTTCGGGCTGACGTCCGGGGCCCGTCCCGGGGCCGGCGTCCGGGCCCGGCTCAGCCGCCCAGTGCGGTGCGCAGGCGGTCCGGGTCGGTCGTGGGGGCGTCGCAGGTGAAGTTGCGGCAGACGTAGGCGGTCGGCTCGCCGTGGGCGAGGGGGCGGTCGGCGAGCAGCGGGAACTCCTCGCTCTCCGGGGTGCCGTACGCGACGACCGCGCCGGGGGCGGTGCCCAGAAGTGCCGTACGGTGCAGGGCCTTTGCCGCCTTGTCGTCGAGGGACGGGCCGACGACCGCGACCTCGCGCGGACCGTCCAGCAGGGCCTCGGCGACGGCGAGGCCCCAGCCGATGAAGCGCGGAACGCGCGGGCCGAGCGCGCTCACCACGCCCAACGCCCGCTCGGCGGCGGTGCGGTGGACCTCGGAACCCGTGTGGGCGGCGTAGCCGAGCAGGGCGCCGGCGGCCGCCGACCAGCCGGAGGGGGTGGCGTTGTCGGTGGGGTCCTGCGGCCGGCGGATCAACTGCTCGGCGTCGGCGGCCGTGTCGTACAGGGCGCCCGACTCCGGGTCGGCGAACCGGGTGAGCACATGCCCGAGGAGCAGCCCGGCGAACTCCAGCCAGACACCCTCGCCGGTCACGGAGGCGAGGGCGAGGAAGCCCTCGGCGACGTCGGCGTAGTCCTCCAGCACCCCGGCGTTGGCTCCGGCCCGGCCGTCCTTGCTGGTACGGCGCAGCCCCGCGTGCTCGTCCATGTGCAGCCGGACCAGGAGGTCGGCGGCGCCGACCGCGGCCTCGACCAGGTCCGGGCGGTCGAAGTAGGCGCCGGTCTCGGCGAGGGCGGCGATCGCCAGCCCGTTCCAGGCGGCGACGACCTTGTCGTCCCGGCCGGGCGCCGGACGCTCGGCCCGCTTCGCCAGCAGCCGGCGACGGACGGACTCGACCCGGTCGGCGTCGAAAACGTCTTCCTGCACGGGGAGTTGCAGAACAGAGGAGCCGTGTTCGAAGGTGCCCTCCTCGGTCACGCCGAAACAGCGGGCGGCGAGTTCGGCGTCCTCGGCGCCCAGGGCCTCACGCAGTTGGGCGGGGGTCCAGGCGTAGTAGGCGCCCTCGACGTGCCGGCCCGTGCCGTCGTCGCTGTCGGCGTCCAGGGCCGAGGCGAACCCGCCTTCGGCGGTGCGCAGTTCACGCACCATGAAGTCGGCGGTCGCGAGGGCGACCCGGCGGGCGAAATCGGATCCGGTGGCCCGCCACAGATGGGCGTAGACCCGGCACAGCAGGGCGTTGTCGTACAGCATCTTCTCGAAGTGCGGCACCACCCAGTCGCGGTCGACGGAGTACCGGGCGAAGCCGCCGCCGAGCTGGTCGTGGATGCCGCCGCGGGCCATCCGCTCGCAGGTGTCCGCCGCCATCTGGAGGGCGCCCTCGGAGCCGGTGCGGGCGTGGTGGCGCAGCAGGAACTCGATCACCATCGACGGCGGGAACTTCGGCGCCCCGCCGAACCCGCCGCGACTCGCGTCGTACTCCCGGGTCAGCGCGAGCAGCGCCTGCGCCGGTTCCTCCTCGCCGGGCGGCCGCGCGGTGCCGTAGTCGATCTCCCGCTGCGCGAGGTCCCGCACGATCTTCCCGGCGACGTCGGCGACTTCCTCCCGCCGGGTCTGCCAGGCCTGCCGCACCCCTTCGAGGACCTGCCCGAAGGAGGGCATGCCGTGCCGGGGCTCGGGCGGGAAGTAGGTGCCGAAGTAGAACGGCTCGGCGTCGGGCGTGAGGAACACGGTCATCGGCCAACCGCCCTGTCCGGTGGCCGCCTGCACGGCCTCCATGTACACGGCGTCGACGTCGGGGCGCTCCTCGCGGTCCACCTTGACGCTGACGAAGTGCTCGCCGAGGAAGGCGGCGGTGGCCGGGTCCTCGAAGGATTCGTGCGCCATGACGTGGCACCAGTGGCAGCTGCTGTACCCGACGCTCAGCAGCACGGGGACATCGCGCCGTCGGGCCTCCTCGAAGGCCTCCGCCGACCACGGCCACCAGTCGACCGGGTTGTCGGCGTGCTGGAGCAGGTACGGGGACGTCTCGTGGGCCAGTCGGTTCGGCATACCCTCCATCCTGCCTCACCCGGCCCCGCCGGACGCGGAAGGTGATCGTCCCGCGACTCCTCGTGTGGCCTCGCCCCCCTTCTCCGGGTGCTCGGCACCGCGCCGAGGCCATCGGTGATCGCCGCCCCCTCGCGCTCCCGGCCGACCCGAAGGACACTCGTAGGAAACGGAGTTGGCGCCGGAGGGGGACGGGACATGCGGGATGGCCATCGGGCGGACGCCGAGCGGCTGCTGACTCGGGCCGTGGAGGAGGAGGTTCGCCGCTCGGGCGGGCGGGTGGACGGAGGTCTGCTGCTGTCCCGGGCGCGCGGCGCGCTGGACACCATGGCCGGGACCGCGGCGGAGGAGTACGAGGCCTACACGCGGGCGCTGGACGAGTCGGCGGCGGGGCAGCTCACGTTCGCCCAGCGCTACGCGCGTGAGGGCGGCCGAACTCCCCTGCTCGTCGCGGGAGTCGCGGGGCTCGCCGCCATCGTGGCCGACCTGGCGCTGGGCACCGACGGTGGCACCGCCGTCGGCGCGGGCGTCACCGTCGGGGTGGTGGGCGCCGCCGCCACCGTCGTGAAGGTGACCGCCACCCATCTGCCCGCCGCGCACCGCCGGGCCGGTGCGGCCGGCCAGCCCGGCGGTCCGGAACAGCTGCGGTTGCAGTGGCTGACCGCGCTGGAGGTGCGCGGCATCCGCCCGTTCCTCGACCAGCAGCGCGTGCTGAGCGCGTCCACCACACCGAAGAAGGCGGCGCCCAGGCTGCGCGGCACGGACAAGAGCGCGGCGGCCCGCAGACGCACTGTCCTGGAGCAGTCGTTCGGCCACCTTCCCGACTCGGAGGACGTGTTCGCGGGGCGGCGGGAGGAGATGGCGCGGATCCGGCAGTGGGTGCAGGCGTCCCGCGCGTCCACCCAGACCCGGCCGACCGTCGTGGTCCTGCACGGAGCGCCGGGCTCCGGCCGCAGCACGCTGGCGGTGCGCGCGGCCCACGATCTGAGGGACCAGTTCCGGGGCGCGGTCGTGGTCGATCTGCGCGGCGGCAGCCGGGAGGAGCCGCCGCTGCCCACCCGCGACGCCCTGCTGCACCTGCTGAACCGGCTCGGCGCGCCCCGCGAGCAACTGCTGTTCCGCGAACGCTCCTCCCCCGAGCAGCAGCTCAAACGGCTCGGCGAGCTGTACCACCAGCATCTGACGGGGCTGCCGGTCACGATCGTGCTGGACGACGCCTCGGACGCCGAGCAGGTCCGCGCCCTGGTGCCCGAGCGGTCCGACAGCCTGGTCCTGGTGACCGCCCGCGAGCCGCTCCGGCTGCCCGCCGACCTGCCGGCCTGGGTCCACCAGCTCCCCGTCCAGGCCCTGGACGCGGTGGGCGCGGAGGAACTGCTGACCGCCGCCGCACAGGACAGTTCGGGGCCCTACGACGCGGAATCCACCGACCGGATCGGGCGGTTGTGCGGCGGGCTGCCGCTGGCGCTGCGTATCGCGGGCTCCTGTCTCGGCCCGCGCTCACCGCGTCAACTGGCCACGGATCTGGGCGCGTACGGTCCGGTGGAACCGGTGGAACGGGCGCTGTGGCTGCGTTACACCGACCAGTCGGAGCAGGCCCGCCGGCTACTGAGGCGGCTCGCCCTGGCCGGACGCGCCTCGATGGGCGGCGCGGCGGCGGCCGCGCTGCTGGCCACGGACGAGACGGAGGCGAACCGGCACCTGGCGGCCCTCGCCCGGGCGGGCCTGATCGACCATGTGCGGGGCAACCGCTTCCGGCTGCACGACCTGGTGCGGGCCTTCGCGCACGCGCGTCTGCTGGACGAGGAGGACCCCGCCGAGCGGACGGCGGCGCAGGAGCGGCTGATCGAGAACTACGCCGAGCTGGCCGATTCTGTGCTGCGTCTGGTCGACGGGAACATGTCGACCCGCTCGGACCGCTTCAGCCCCCACGGCTTCACCTCCCTGGACGAGGCGCTGCGCTGGCTGGACGACGAGTCGAGCTTCATCACGGCGGCCCTCCGGCACGCGGAGGGCGTGAACCAGGGGGCCGTGCTGAACCTGCTCGGCGCCCTGTGCGACTACTGCCTGCTGCGCGGCGACCTGTACCGGCTGGGGGAGATCAGCGAGCTGACCCAGGCCGTCGACCAGGGGCTGCTGGTCCGGTCGGTGCAGTGGCGTACCGGTATCGCGGCCCGCCAGCTCGGCGAGCTCGACAAGGCGCGTACCACGCTGGCCTCGGTCGTCGACCTCTACCGGGAGGCCCACCACGACGCGGGCGCGGCCCGCGCGCTGAACTCGCTCGGCATCACGCTGCACCACCAGGGCAACCTGACGGAGGCGGCGGCCCGGCTGCGGGAGGCCCTCGCCCTTCAGACGGCGCCCGAGCTGGCGACCGACCGCGCCTGGACGATGCACGCGCTGGCGGCGGTGGAGCGGGACCGGGCGCATCTGGCCGAGGCGCTGGAGCTGCTGACCAGGTCGCTGGTGCTGCACCGGGAGGGCGGTTCGGTGCACGGCGAGGCGTGGGCCCACTTCCAGCTGGGCCAGCTCGCGCTGCGCAGGGGTGACGTGGAGCGCGCCGAGGCGGACCTGCGTCAGGCGCTGGAACGCTACCGCCGCACCCAGGACGCCCGCGGCGAGGCCTGGGCCCTCACTCAGCTGGCCCGGGCCCGGCTGATGGCCGGCGACACGGCCGAGGCGGTGGAGGAGCTACGGCAGGCGGCGGCACGGCACCGGGACAACGAGGACGCGCGCGGCGAGGCGTGGACGCTGTACTACCTCGGTCAGGCGCTGGAGGAGACCGGCGGGCTCGACCAGGCGGTGCGCGAGCTGGAGCGCGCCCGCACCATGTTCTCCCGGATGCGGGACGTGTACGGGCTGGCCTGCGCCCGCCATCATTCGGCCCGGGTCACCCGGGACCAGCGGGCGGCGCAGACCGGGTCACTGCGCAACTCCGGTTTCGCCCGCCAGCTCCTCGTCGACGCCCGCGCCGACTTCCAGCGCATCGGCGTCGCGCACGGCGAGGCGTGGACGTGTCTGGAGCTGGCCGTCGTGGACGCCGGGAACGCGCGCACCCAGCAGGCACTGTCCCTGTGCGACGAGGCGCTGGCCCTGTTCGCCTCCTACGGCGACCGCCGCGGTGAGGACTGGGCCCGGTTCCTGCGCTGCACTCTGCTGCCGTACGCGGCCCCCGGCGGTACGGAGGTCGGCACGGCGGTGGCCCAGGAGGAACTGGCCCAGCTCGTCCGCGGCAACCATCCGCTGCGCGACGGGAAGCTGAACGACTACGTCGAGGCCTACCGGCTCCTCCTGGAGCGCGGCGTGAGCCTGGAGGCGGGCTGGCAGGCCTGGCGCCTGGGCATGGTGCCCGAGCGGCACGCGCGGGAGGTGATGGGGGTGGCGGTGCCGGACGGCGAGAGCTGAGAGCGGCACCGCCCGCCCGGGTGTCAGCCCCGCTCGGCCTTGGCCTCGCCGGAGGCGGCACCGGGCCGCGCGGCGGGGTCCGGGGCCTCCTTGAAGTCGATCCTGCCCATGTGGCGGTTCATGGACTTCATCAGGCCCCACACCGCGAGGGCCATCACCGCGAAGACGACGAAGCCGAGGACGCCGGGAGTGACCTTGTTCTTGTCGAACTCGGCGAGGGTTACCAGGTGCGTCATTGCCAGGCTCACGCTTGCACTCATGTCAGGCATTGTCCCTCACGGCTGCCGGACGCCCGCAAAGAGGTCGTCCTCCGGGAGCGAGGTGTCGACGAGCGACTTCGCGAGCTCGTACTCCTCCGTCGGCCAGACCTCCTTCTGGACCTCCATCGGCACCCGGAACCAGCCGCCGTCGGGGTCGATCTGCGTGGCGTGGGCGATCAGCGCCTTGTCGCGGATCTCGAAGAAATCGGCGCAGGGGATGTGCGTGGTGAGCGTGCGCTCCTTGTGGCCCGAGTCCTCCCAGCGCTTGAGCCACTCGCCGTAGGGGGACTCCAGGCCGCGGTCGAGCAGGGCCTGGTGCAGCGCCTCGGTGCGCGGGCGGTTGAAGCCCTGGTTGTAGTACAGCTTCAGCGGCTGGTAGGCCGGGCCGTACTCCTCCTCCGGGTACTTCTCGGCGTCCGCGGCGCCCTCGAAGGCCACCATCGAGATCTTGTGGGTCATGATGTGGTCGGGATGCGGGTAGCCGCCGTTCTCGTCGTAGGTGGTGATCACCTGGGGACGGAAGGAGCGGATCCTGCGGACCAGCTCGCCGGCCGCCTTGTCGAGGTCCTCCAGGGCGAAGCAGCCCTCGGGCAGCGGGGGCAGCGGGTCGCCCTCGGGGAGGCCGGAGTCGACGAAACCGAGCCAGTCCTGGCTCACCCCGAGGATCTCGCGGGCCTCCTCCATCTCCTTGCGGCGCACCTCGTGGATGTTCTCCTCGATGTACTTGTCGCCCTGGAGCTTGGGGTTGAGGATGGAGCCGCGCTCTCCGCCCGTGCAGGTCACCACCAGCACGTCCACCCCCTCGGAAACGTACTTGGCCATGGTGGCCGCGCCCTTGCTCGACTCGTCGTCGGGGTGCGCGTGCACGGCCATCAGTCGCAGCTGGTCAGTCAAGGCTCAGTCCTCAGGTGGAGTCGGTGCCCGGTTCGGCGGGCAGTCAACGGGGTGCCGTCCCGCGATGAGATCGGTCCGGGGTGGCGGTCGGTCGGTCGGGCGGGGGCTTCTATAGTGACCGAATCGGGGGGCGAATAATTCCGGGGCCCGGCTCCGGAAGCCCCCTGCGGGGCGCCCGTCCCGCACCGGCCGAGAGGACGATCATGAGCACGGCGAGCACCCGGCTGCCCGAGGGCCGCTACGGCCGCTCCCCGGACGAGCGCGCCGACCACAAGCTCAAAATCGCCGGTGCCGTCCTGAGCGCGGCCCTGCTCGCCCTGATCGGCTACTTCGCCTACCACTACGTCGGCCAGAACAAGATCAGCGCGCAGGTCGTCACCTTCCAGACGTCGAAGGACTCGGTGCAGATCCATCTGGAGGTCCACAAGGACGCCGACGTCCGCGGCTACTGCACGCTGCGCTCGCAGGCCGCCGACGGCTCCGAGGTCGGGCGGGCGGACTTCCGCTTCGACGAGCGCGCCTCGCAGGTCGACAAGGTGCTCACCCTGCGGACGACGGCCCGGGGCACGACGGCCGAGCTGCTGGGCTGCAGCACCGGGTGACGCGTCGGCGCCAGCCGGAATACATGGCCGCTGACCTGCGTTGATATAGGTCTCACGGCTTATGTCCTCCCCCTTTGAGCCTTGAATTGTTAGGCTCGTGGTTTCGCCCACCCATGAGGGAACATTCTTCTGGGTAGGGCGATGCTTTGTATTCCCAGCACCGACGAGGAGCACCTGTGACCCAGACCAGCGAGAACGTCACCTGGCTGACCCAGGAGGCGTACAACAAGCTCAAGGACGAGCTTGCGTACCTTACTGGTCCTGCGCGCACGGAGATCGCCGCCAAGATCGCGGCCGCGCGCGAGGAGGGCGACCTGCGCGAGAACGGCGGGTACCACGCGGCCAAGGAGGAGCAGGGCAAGCAGGAGCTCCGCGTGCGCCAGCTGACCCAGCTCCTGGAGACCGCCCAGGTCGGCGAGCCGCCGGCCGCGGACGGCGCGGTCGCGCCGGGCATGGTCGTCACGATCGCCTTCGACGGCGACGAGGACGACACCCTGTCCTTCCTGCTGGCCTCGCGGGAGTACGCGAGCGCCGAGATCGAGACCTACTCGCCGCAGTCCCCGCTGGGCTCCGGCGTGATGGGCCACAAGGTCGGCGAGGACGCGGAGTACGAGCTGCCGAACGGCAAGATCGCCTCGGTGAAGATCCTCAAGGCCGAGCCGTACAGCGGCTGAGTCTCCGCACCGCACCGCCTTCCGCCGAAGCCCCCGGCGCTCCGCGTGAGCACCGGGGGCTTCGTCATGTCCGGACCACCGGCGGGCGGGCTCCGCCGTCGCCCGCGCTCAGGCCGTGGCCGAGCGGTACTTGCGCACCGCCAGGGTGCGGAAGACGAGGATGATCAGCGCCGAGTCAGATCAGCGAGGCCCAGACCGGGTGCTGCATCGGCCAGACACTCGACGTGGACTGGCCGGGGTTGGCGAAGAGCACACGGCAGGCCTGGACGGTGGCGCTGAACGGGTTCCACTCCGCGACATGGCGCAGCCACGGCGTCATCTTGCCGGAGTCCACGAACGCGTTGGAGACGAACGTCACCGGGAAGAGCCAGATGAGGCCGCCGGAGGTGGCCGCCTCGGGCGTGCGGACCGACAGGCCGATCAGGGCACCGATCCAGGTGAACGCGTAATCGAGCAGGAGCAGCAGGCCGAAGGCGGCCAGCACCCGGCCGGCGTTGGTGTCGCCGTACGACCCGACCCGCCAGCCGACGAGCAGGGCGACGGCGGCGAGGACGAACAGGGTCAGCGCCGTCTGCACCAGGTCGGCGAAGGTGCGCCCGGTGAGCACCGCGCCGCGTGCCATGGGCAGCGAGCGGAACCGGTCGATGAGGCCCTTGTGCATATCGTCGGCGATGCCGGCGCCGGAGCTGGCGGTGGCGGTGGCGAAGGTGACGGTCTGCGCGAAGATGCCCGCCATCAGGAAGTTCTTGTAGACGCTGGGATCGGTGGTGCCCTGCACCTGCATGGAGCCACCGAACACGTAGGTGAACAGCACCACGAACATGATCGGCTGGATGGTTCGCCCTCACCCAAAGCCGATGGCAAGACATGCTCGACGCCGTCGAGGCCGGGCACGCCTCCGACCAGACACACTCCGTCGGCGTGCAGCTGTACGCGCACAAGGCACGCGCCGCCGCGCGCATGGGAGACGCCCGACTGGACTGTGACTCCCTCGACGCCGGACGCGCACGCCCGGACCGGCTATCACGCCCGGACCACCCCGAACACCACTTCATCATCGACCCGGACAAGTGGGACTTCTACGAGATGGACGCCTACCGCCTCCTCGGAGACGACGAGCGCGCCGCCACCCACGCCCGATCAGTGATCTGCATCAGCACCTGCCCCGACGGAACAGAAATCTCCCCCATGCGCGCCGCAGAGGCCGTCCGGGGGCAAGGTCTACGCCGAAGCAACTCTGTTCGGCCCAAACCCCGTGGACACGCAACTCTGCGTCTACTTGAACGCACAGCACCCTTACGGCCCCGACGTCACCATCGCGTCTGCCTGCAAGAAGTTCGATGCCGGCACGGTGAAGGCGTCTGCCCCGCGACCCGCATGCGGCAACTACACCACCTGGGCCGCCGCGTTGTACAAGGGGAAAGTGATCTGGCAAGGCAGCACAGGGTACAAGGTCTTCTGCTAACGCCTGCCCGATAAGGGGCTCGCTGGAATCTCCCCGGCGAGCCCCTTACTCGCGTGCTGGACAAAAAATAACCGGCCACCCTGCGCCATCAGACAGTGTGGAAATGAGTCCCGCTTGGGCTGCTCAGCAGCCTGTTTGGGCTGGGGAAACCCAGCGTGGGTACCGACGAACACGATTCAGGCTCGTCGCGATACGGCGGGCCTTCGTACTTTCGTGGTGTTGCACCTCTAGTCGACGGCCACGCATGGAGCGCGGCGAAGAAGCGTGCTCAACCGGCTGCTCGGCGGTACTTGCGGACCGCCAGCGTTCGGAACACCACGACAATCAGCACGGACCACAGCAACGATGCCCACACCGGGTGCTGCATGGGCCAGGCGTCCGGGACCGGATATCCCGCCGGGAGGTTGCCGAAGAGCTGACGGCATGCCTGCACGGTGGCGCTGAACGGGTTCCAGTTCGCGATGGTCTGCAAGAACGAGGGCATGTTCTCCGACGGCACGAACGCGTTCGAGATAAATGTCAGCGGGAACAGCCAGATCAGACCGCCGGAGGTAGCCGCCTCGGGGGTGCGTACGGACAGGCCGATCAACGCGCCGATCCACGAGAACGCGTAGCCGAGCAGGAGGAGCAGGCCGAATCCGACCAGTACCTTGCCGAAGTTCTCGTGCGTGCGCCAGCCGACCAGGACGGCGACGACCGCGAGGACCACCAGGGTCAGGGCCGTCTGCACCAGGTCGGCGAGGGTGCGGCCGGTGAGGACCGCGCCGCGTGCCATGGGCAGCGAGCGGAACCGGTCGATGAGGCCCTTGTGCATGTCGTCGGCGATTCCCGCGCCGGCTCCAGCGGTGGCGAACGTGACGGTCTGCGCGAAGATGCCCGCCATCAGAAACTCGCGGTATCCGGAGGGGCTAAGGCCCGCACCCGGGACGTTGATCGAGCCGCCGAACACATAGCTGAACAGCACCACGAACATAATCGGCTGGATCAACCCAAAGATGAGCATCTCGGGGATCCGGGTCATGCGGATCAGATTGCGCTTGGCGACGACCATCGAGTCACGGACGGACTGGGTCAGGACGTTGCCGGACGGGGCGATCCGCGCGCTGTCGGTGGCAGCACTCACTTGACGGTCTCCTTCTTGTGCCGGCGGTCCTTGGCGTCGGCGCCCCGGGCGCCGCTCGTGCCGTTCTCGTCCCCGGCCTCGGCCACATGGCCGGTCAGGGACAGGAACACGTCGTCCAGGGTCGGGCGGCGCAGACCGATGTCGTCTATCTCGATGCCGCGGGTGTCCAGCTCGCGGATGATCTCGGCGAGGAGCTTCGCGCCGCCGGTGACGGGCGTGGTGATCTTGCGGGTGTGCTCCTCGACGGTGGTGTCGCCCTTGCCGAAGCCGCGCAGCACCTCCATGGCGGTGGGGATGTGCTCGCGCTGGTGGACCACGACCTCGACGCGCTCGCCGCCGGTGCGGGCCTTGAGCTGGTCGGAGGTGCCGCGCGCGATGACCCGGCCGTGGTCGACGACCGCTATCTCGTGCGCCAGATGGTCGGCCTCCTCCAGGTACTGCGTGGTGAGCAGCAGGGTGGTACCGCCGGAGACCAGCTGCTTGATGACCTCCCACAGCTGCTGGCGGTTGCGCGGGTCGAGGCCGGTCGTCGGCTCGTCCATGAACATCACCGGCGGGGAGACGACGAGCGCCGCCGCCAGGTCGAGCCGGCGGCGCATGCCTCCGGAGTAGGTCTTCGCCGGCCGGTCCGCGGCGTCGGCGAGGTTGAACTGCTCCAGCAGCTCCCCCGCCCTGGTCTTCGCCGCCGCGGCCCTCATCTGGTACAGCCGGCCGACCATCTCGAGGTTCTCGCGACCGGTCAGATACTCGTCGACGGCGGCGAACTGGCCGGACAGGCCGATCGAACGCCGCACCTCGTTGGGCTGCTTGAGAACGTCGAGACCCGCGACGACGGCCTTGCCGCTGTCGGGTCGCAGCAGCGTGGTCAGACAGCGGACGGTGGTGGTCTTGCCCGCGCCGTTGGGCCCGAGCAGTCCCAGCACCGTGCCCTCGGGGACATCGAGGTCGACGCCGTCCAGAGCCCTTACGTCGCCGAAGGTCTTCACCAGACCTTCGGCATAGATGGCGCCTGGCATATGAGTCTCCACGTCGTCGGGGATGGTCGGAAAAGCCTAGAGAGGCAGGTGTTGTTCCGCAGGGAATTTTTGCCCGCGCCACGTCCGGGCAGGGGCAGGCCGCCTCGCGAACACGGCACACCATAACGCGATGTATCGCGTCTGCTCAACGGATTTACCCGAACGAGTGATGAGGAGCTGATGACCTCCGCGTTCCGTCCGCCCGCCGCCGCCCGGCGGAGGGCGGGATCAGTCGATGACGGTGTAGCCGGCCTCGCGCAGGGCCTGGCCGACCTCGGCGCAGTGCGCCGGACCCTTCGTCTCCAGATGCAGCTCCACCTCCGCCTCCGCGAGCCCGAGCCGAGGGTCGGTCCGGACGTGGCTGACGTCGAGGACGTTGGCGTCGACCGCCGACAGCACCCCCAGCAGCGTGGCGAGCGCGCCCGGCCGGTCGGTCAGCCGCAGGCTGACCGCCAGGTAGCGGCCCTGTGCGGCCATGCCGTACCGCAGCACCCGCTGGAGCAGCACCGGATCGACGTTCCCGCCGGACAGCACCGCCACCACCGGACCGGCCACGGGGCTCGAACAGCCCAGCAGCGCGGCGATCGGGCTCGCCCCGGCCGGCTCGACCACCAGCTTGGCCCGCTCCAGGCACAGCAGCAGCGCGGCGGACAACTCGTCCTCGGTGACCGTGCGCACCTCGTCCAGCAGTTCGCGCAGGATCCCGAACGGCACATCGCCCGGCCGGCCGACTCTGATGCCGTCGGCCATCGTCGCCGGAGTGCCGACCGTCACCGGGCGGCCTGCCGCCAGCGAGGGCGGGTACGCCGCCGAGCCCTCCGCCTGCACCCCGACGACCCGCACGTCCGGCCGCAGCGACTTCACCGCCACCGCGATACCGGCCGCGAGCCCGCCGCCGCCGATGCCGACGACGATCGTGCGCACCTGCGGGCACTGCTCCAGGATCTCCAGGCCCACCGTGCCCTGGCCCGCGATGATGTCGGGGTGGTCGAACGGGTGGATGAACACCGCGCCCGTGCGGGCCGCGTACTCCTCGGCTGCGGCCAGCGTCTCGTCGACTACCTGGCCGTGCAGGCGCACCTCGGCGCCGTAGTCCTGTGTGGCGCTGATCTTCGGCAGCGGGGCGCCCTTGGGCATGAACACCGTGGAGTGCACCCCGAGCAGCGACGACGCCAGCGCGACGCCCTGCGCGTGGTTGCCGGCGCTCGCGGCCACCACCCCGGCGGCACGCTCCTCGGGCAGCAGCCCCGCGATCCGGACGTAGGCGCCGCGCAGCTTGAACGAACCCGTCCGCTGGAGGTTCTCGCACTTCAGGTGCACCGGCGCGCCCACCAGGTCGGACAGGTACCTGCTGCCCTCCATCGCGGTCACCCGCGCCACCCCGGAGAGCATCTTCTGCGCGCCGCGCACATCGTCCAGGGTGACGGGCCAGGGGGAGCCGGCCGTGCTGTAGCTCATGCCTCAAGTCTCGCAGTTCGCGGGCCGCGGACACCGTTGTGACCATCCTCCGAGACCGGATGGCGCAGCGCCGGTACGACTTGCCCCCCGGCCGCGTAACCTGTCCCCCAACCCAGCAGCTCTCCAGAAGTGAGCCCCCGGCCATGCCCACAACACCCGACATGTCGACGGACATGACGACCGGCGGTGACACCGGTCTCCTCGACACCCTCCAGCACGAGGTGGCGGTCTTCGCCCGCCGGGCCGAGCAGACTCGCCTCGGCGGCGTCGGACAGGTGCGCAACTCCATGGACCGCGCCGCGTACCTGCTGCTCAACCGCCTCGACAAAGAGGGTCCGATGGGCGTCAAGGCGCTCGCCGCGAGCATGGGCATCGACTCCTCCACCGTCACCCGTCAGGTGGCGCCGCTCGTCGACACCGGCCTCGTCAAGCGCACCTCGCACCCCGAGGACGGGCGGGCCGTGGTGCTCCAGCTCTCCCCGCGCGGGCTGTCGCGGCTGGAGGAGGTCCGCTCGTCCAGGCGGCAGCTGATGGCCGAGCTGACCCAGGACTGGGAGCCGGCGGAGCGCGAGGCCTTCTGCTCACTGCTGACCCGCTTCAACCACGCCCTCTCCGCCCGCCAGGGCATACCGCAGACGGACTCGCCCTCGGCGTCGTAGAGCCGCCACCGGGCGCGGGCCGACGGGTGTGAACGCGGCCCTTGACCGACGGTCGGTCCCTCCCCTCATATGAGACCGGGCCCTCGTCGTGCCCGGTTCAGGAGGCCGTGCGAGAAAGGGTCCCGCGGTCACGGTCGCCCTTGGGGGGAGGCGCGGTGCGAGAACGGCAGTCGGCCCAAGGGGCTCGCCGGGCCCGGGAGTTCGAGGCGTTCGTCGCGGGCGCGGCCGGGCGGCTGCTGCATGCCGCCACGCTGCTCACCGCCGAGGCCCCCGGCGACAACCCGCGCGCGCGACGTCTGCTGACCCTCGCCCTGGCGCACACGTACGCGTGCTGGGACCGGCTGCGCGGCGAGGACCCGTACAACCACGCCCGCCGGCATCTGGCCGCCCGCTTCGCCCGCGAGGCATGGCATCAGCGCGGCGCTCCGGGCCGCGCCCGCCGGAGGCCACCCGGCGCCCTGGCCGCGCTCACTTCCCAGGAGCGCCTGATCATCGTTCTCAGGCTGTACGAGGGGGTGGCCGAGGAACAGGCGGCAGCCCTGCTGGGCCTGCCCACGGACCGCGTCCGCGTCATCTGCGACCGCGCGATCACCACGCTCACCCGCACTCCGGCGAGCCCGGCACCGCCGGTCGGCGACGCCGAGGCGGCAACGTCATGAGTGGAACGAGCGGCGTGTGCGGCTTGAGCGGCTCATGTGGTCTGAGAGGCGCATGCGGCGCGAGTGACCTGTGCGGCGGCGTGTGCGGCCCGAGCGAACGACCGGACAGATGGAGGCGGCCGTGAACAGGGCCGAGCGGGAGGCGACCGTACGGCGGATCCTGGAACAGCGTCCGCCGCAGGTGCCCACCGAGCTGTACGAGGAGGCCGTGCGCCGCGGAGGACGGATGCTGCGCCGCCGTACAGCCGCCCGCCGGTTGATGTGGCTGGTGCTGGCCGCGGCGGCCGTCGCCTTCACGGTGTGGGCGCTCACGGCGCGCCCCTGGGTGGAGCCGCCGTCGCAGACGACTCCACCCGTGACCGGCTGGTAACCCCTAGCCGAGGGCCTGCCTCAGGTCCTCGAGCAGGTCGTCGACGTTCTCGATGCCCACGGACAGGCGCACCAGGTCCCCGGGGACCTCCAGCGCGGAGCCCACCACGGACGCGTGCGTCATGCGCCCGGGGTGCTCGATCAGGGACTCGACGCCGCCCAGGGACTCGCCGAGCGTGAACACCTTGGCACGGTTGCAGACCTCGACGGCCGCCTCCTCGCCGCCCTCGACCCGGAAGGAGATCATGCCGCCGAACGCCTTCATCTGCTTGGCGGCCACCTCGTGACCGGGGTGCTCCGGCAGGCCCGGGTAGAGGACCTGCGTCACGCGCGCGTGCCGGGACAGCATGTCGGCGACCTTCGTCGCGTTCTCGCTGTGCCGGTCCATGCGCACCGCGAGCGTCTTGGTGCCGCGCAGCACCAGCCAGGAGTCGAAGGGGCCGGCGACGGCGCCCATCGCGTTCTGGTGGAACGCCAGTTCCTCGCCCAGCCCTTCGTCGCCGACGATCAGCGCGCCGCCGACGACGTCCGAGTGGCCGCCCATGTACTTGGTCAGCGAGTGCACGACCACGTCCGCGCCGAGCGCGAGCGGCTGCTGGAGGTACGGCGTGGCGAAGGTGTTGTCGACGACGAGCCTCGCGCCCGCGTCCCGGGCGACCTGAGCGATGGCGGCGATGTCGGTGATGCCGAGCAGCGGGTTGGAGGGGGTCTCCACCCACACGGCCTTGGTCTTCGGGGTGATGGCGGCCCGTACCGCGGCCGGGTCGGAGGTGTCCGCGACCGACCACTCCACGCCCCACCGGGAAACGACCTTGGCGAACAGGCGGAAGGTACCGCCGTAGGCGTCGTTGGGGATGACGACGTGGTCGCCGGGGCTGAGCAGCGTACGCAACAGGCAGTCCTCGGCCGCCAGTCCGGACGCGAACGCAAGTCCGCGGCGACCGCCCTCCAGGGCGGCGAGGTTCTCTTCCAGGGCGGTCCTGGTCGGGTTGGCGCTGCGGCTGTACTCATAGCCGTCGCGCAGACCGCCCACGCCGTCCTGCTTGTAGGTCGAGACCTGGTAGATCGGCGGGACGACCGCCCCGGTCCGGGGGTCGGCGGTGTTGCCCGCGTGAATCGCGAGCGTCTCGAAGTGCTCACTGATGTGCCTGTCGCTCATGAGCCCGAGGGTAATGCGCTTGTGGGGGTGGTGGCGGACGGCGGGGCCCGGGTGCCCGGGAGGCCCGGGTTGTCCACAGGTTCGCGGCACAGGTTGGCCAAGTGTCGGCGCCGTCTGGTTCGCTTGTCGCATGGAGATTTTCTGGGTCCTGATGGCGCTGGCCATGCTGGGCTTCGTGCTGGTCCCGTTCCTCAGGCGCAGGCGTGCCGGCATCGAGCAGGTGGCACCCGGACACCCGGACGCCGCGGACCCGGCGAACTACGGATTCGTCCGGCAGGAGGAGCTCGACGTCCGCATGCCCGGACCGGACCAGGACCTGGTGGACGTCCTGGAGCTGGTGCAGCGCACGCAGGACTACCGCGCGGCCTCCCAGCTCCTGGCGGGCACGGAGAAGGAGGGCGAGCTGCGCTGGCAGCGGATCCAGGCCTTCGCCGGGGCGGCCTCGCTGGAGCTCCAGCAGCGGCCGGGCGGGGTCAGCGAGGCGCCCGGCGGGCAGTGGCTGCGGGTGTGGCGGGCCGAGGCGCCCAAGGACCCGGGCGGCGCGGCGGTGCACGCCGAGTTCCTGGTGCAGCAGGCATGGCGTACGGCGACGCCGGGCACGGACGAGTTCCGGATCATCATGGAGGAGGCCCGGGAGGCGTGCGGGCAGGCGGCGCTGCTGGCCCCGGGCGACCCGGTCCCGTACATCGTCGAGCTGTCCGTGGCGCGGGGCCTGGCGTACTCGCAGCCGGAGTTCGAGAAGCTGTGGCTGAAGATCCTCGACCGGGCGCCGGCCCACACGGGGGCACATCTGGCGGCCCTGCACTACTGGTGCGAGAAGTGGCACGGCTCGCGTGAGCTGGCGTACTCCTTCGCGGAGGCCGCCGCGGCCCGTGCGCCCCGGGGCTCGCTGCTGGCGGCCATGCCGCTGTTCGCGGTCTTCGAGCACCTTCCCGAGGTCAACCTGGTGAGTGGCTTCTACCAGAGCGAGGTCGTGACCAAGGCGGTCCACGGCGCGCTCTTCGCGGTGCACGCGGCCCGTCCCGACGACCCGATGCTCGCCCATGTCCGCCATCTGCTGCTCTTCTTCCTGGTCCGCTCCGAGCGCTGGGCGGAGGCGATGAGTCAGCTGATACACGTCGACGGCCATGTGGGTGCGGTGCCGTGGACCCTGTCCGAGGACCCGGCGGCGGAGTTCGCCGTCCACCGGGCCCTGGCCGTGGCGGGCTACGAGGCCAACGGCGGCAGCCCGGCGACACTGCGCCACTGAGCGGTCCCGGCAGCGCGGCCGGACAGGCTCGCCCACCGGGTCGACCGCCTGGCCCCGCGGCGGCGGAAGCCGGTGCGCCCGCCGGAATGACGGCGGCGGCAGGATCGTTCTACCGAATGCCGTCGCCCGCGCACGCGGGAGCGGCGAAACCGACGGGCCCGTTGTGACGGACGGGCCCGCCCCACACCGACGGGGAGACCCCGTGCTCTCCGGCCGTGCTTCCGGGGAGCCGAGCGCCAGTTCCGGCAGCTCCCGACGGGCGTGTGGACGACCCTGATGGGCTACCAGGGCGGCGCGACCGGCTGCGGGGCCTCGGCCGGTCGGCCTCCGCCTTCCACCGCCTCGCGGTCAGCCCTCCGCGCGGGCGGGCAGCCGCCATCCCGGCCGCGGGAAGTGGCAGGTGTAGCCGTCCGGGTAACGCTGCAGGTAGTCCTGGTGCTCGGGCTCGGCCTCCCAGAAGGGGCCGACCGGCTCCACCTCGGTGACGACCTTGCCGGGCCACAGTCCGGAGGCGTCCACATCCGCGATCGTGTCCTCGGCGATCCGCTTCTGCTCGTCGTCCACGTAGTAGATCGCCGAGCGGTAGCTGAGGCCGATGTCGTTCCCCTGGCGGTTCCTGGTGCTCGGGTCGTGGATCTGGAAGAAGAACTCCAGGATCGCTCGGAAGTCGGTCTTCGCGGGGTCGAAAAGGATCTCAATGGCCTCCGCGTGCGTGCCGTGGTTACGGTACGTCGCGTTCGGCACGTCACCCCCCGTGTATCCGACCCGGGTCGCCGTGACGCCCGGGAGCCGGCGGATCAGCTCCTCCATACCCCAGAAGCATCCACCGGCCAGCACTGCCCTCTGCGTCTGCGCAGCCATTACGGCCCCTCCAATATCTGTCAGCTCGGTCGTTCGGGCTGCTCGGCTCGCACACCACCGGCATCCCATGCCCACTGCCCTCAACGCGCGAGGCTTCGAAGCGATTCCGTGCCCGTCCAACCCGCTAGTGGCCGCCTGAACAGGCCGACTCCACGCTGTACGCCCTGGAAGAACGTTTCCCCGCAGCCTGGAAGCGGGGCAGGATGACGTGGGTCATCAAGCTGCGTCCACAGGCCCCGTCAGCGGCTGGCAGCATCCGGACTCAGGCCCGCTGTTCCACCTCGACGTCATGGACCTGAACCACTTCCTGCCGGCCGCCTGCGAGCCCTTCCCACCAAGAGCAGAATCCCGGTCATCGTCGGGCTCATGACGGAAAGAAGTAAGTGCAGAGCCTCGCGTGTCGGAGCTCCGGCAAGGCAGAGCCTGCCCTGTCCCTCGATCGCTCTGACCGCAGCCACTCGTTGGCGAACCCCGTCAACCCACCTGGAAGATCCGGTCCAGGTGACGGTTCAGGACCGCGGCTGCGGACTCCGGGCTGCGCTGGCCGACCAGGACGCTGGTGCCGAGTCCGGCTGACATGGCGAGCAGGCTGACCGCTTCGTCTCTCGCGTCGATTCCAGGCCCGGCGAGATCGGCCCCTCGCGCCTGCTGGAGGAGCCCGGTGAGGGTGTCCTCGGCGGCATCAGGGTTCGCGATGAAGGGCTGGGCGGCGAGCACCTCGTCGGTCACGGCCAGGACGGCGTACGAGGTGTAGAGGAAGTGGAAGGTACGGCTTTCGGCATCGGTCGGGAGTGCCGCCATCAGGAGTGCCTCGATCACGGCGCGCGGGCCCGGACTGGCCCCGGCTGCTAGAACCCGGGCGGCGACCCGTTCTTCGAACCTCTCCGTCAGATGTTGCAGCCCGAAGAGCAGCAGCTTCTCCTTGGTCTCGAAGTAGTACTGGACCAGCCGCAGTGACACACCGGCCTCCGCTGCCACGTCGCGCATCCCCACGGCATGCAGCCCGCGCCGCCCCGCGGCCCTGACGAGTGCCTCGGCGATCTCGGTTCGTCGTTGTGCGTGGTCCACGCGCTTCGGCATCGGCTGCGCCTCTCGTCCACCGTCTGTGCTGGTTACCCGACCCGATCCGATCCGGCCATTTTTATGATACAGCCGTATCCCATTTGATGGTACGGTCGTACCACGAACGAATTGTTGCCTCTGGAGGTGGACTTCCGTGCCCGAGACCACGACCCGCGAACGCGTCCGGCCCGACGTGGGGCGATATGTGAACGACGCCCTGCGTGAGCGCTACTCCTCTGCGTGTGACGCCGTCTACGCCATGGGCGCGTCGGCGGTCGGGCAGGAGGATGTGGAGACCAGCTTCGGGACGACGCACGTCTACCGGTACGGTCCCGACGACCCGGCTGGCGCCTCCCGAACGCCGGTGGTCCTGGTGCATGGCGCCGGTAGTTGCTCCGCTATGTGGTACCCCAACACTCCGGCGCTCAGCGCGGAGCGCCCCGTCTATGCGATCGACACACCCGGCGACCCCGGCCGCAGTGTTCAGCGCGAACCCATTCACCAGCCAGAACGTGCCGCTCAGTGGCTGGACGAGACACTCGCCGAACTCGGCCTCGACCACGTCCACCTGGTTGGTTCCTCCTACGGAGGATGGCTCGCTCTGAACCAGGCGCACCGCAGGCCCGGACGCCTCGCCTCGGTGACCCTGCTCGATCCCGGCGGCCTGGAGAAGGTCGGCCTGCGCTTCTTCGTCTGGATCTTCGCCGGCCTCTTCGCGACCTTCGCGCCCAAGGTGCTGCGCCCTCGGCTGGCGGCCTGGCTGGAGCAGCCGGTCCTCGTCGTACCGCAACTGCGCGCGATGATCAGAACGGGCGTGCGTGCGTTCCGCATTCGCCGCCCGGCTCCCCTGCCCTTGTCCGAGGAGGAACTGTCCACTGTCCGCACCCCGCTCTATCTGGTGCTCGGCAAGCGAAGCCTCCTCGTGCATCCGAAGCGGCAAGTGGAGCGCGTTCCGCGGCTGATACCGGGTGCACGGGCCGAGATCGTCTCGAACACCGGTCACGGACCGCAGATCGACCACGCGGATGAGGTCAACCGCCGGATGCTGGGTTTCATGGACTCGGTCGGCTGACGGGCACGGACCCGGGTGGGTCCGGCCGCCCTCGCCGTCACCGACTGCTCGGCTCGGTCCACGGACCGGGACAGTTGTCCTCACCATGCGGGTCCATCACGTCTGGCGGATAGTGAAGGAGGGACGACGTCCCCTGCAGCTCCCCGTACATCAGGAGGCTCGATGCCTTCTTCACGGTCGCTGGTCGCGTTCATCGGCATCGCCTCGGTCGGCATTGCGCTCACCGCGTGCCAGGACCAGGCGTCCGGTCAGATCGTGGCGCGGAACGGTGTCAGGCTCGTGGAGACCGTCTCCAACCCACCGATCCACGGATGTCACCGTTTCCCCGAGGGCGTGACACACGTCGAGAATCAGACACAGAGCAACCTGGTTCTCTACACCACACCAGACTGCACCGTGCCGCCGGGTGGGCAGAGCAACTATCTGGACATCGGACAGTCCGACCAAGTTGCCAGGGTCGCCGGTCTGTGGCGCAGCTTCTCCTTCGCCTCCGAGTGACATCGCGGGGTCACCGGTCCCCGGGCCGTCGTTGTTACGGAGCCTTCTCCAGGGTGCGGCCGCCGCCCGACTGCTGCCCCAGGAACGCCTCTGTCCCGTTGGTGACGAGTTTCTCGCCCGCCTGCGGGGATGACGGACCGCTTCACCCGACAGCCGGCTCGGACCCATGGGTCATATGACGGCGCAGGCTCGCCGGGACGGGGTCAGGCCAAGTACGCACAAGTACGCCGTTCGAGCATCGCACGCGCACCGGAGCCTCCCGAGGAGTAGCCACGCGCTTGGGTGTCAGGCCGGATCGACGCGCAGGGGACGCATCATTTCGTTGTCCTCGTGTTCCAGGAGGTGGCAGTGCCACATGTACCGGCCGGTCTGACCGAAGCGCACCTTGACCCGGGTTGTCTCCTGCGGATAGGCGAGCACCGTGTCCTTGAAACCGCGCTCCCACGCCTCCGGGGGACGACGGCCGCCGGCCGGGAGCTTCTGCCGGTCGACGACCTGGAACTGCACTTCGTGGATGTGAATGGGGTGGGCGTCCTTCGTCAGGTTGTGGATCTCCCAGATCTCCGTCGATCCCACGGTGGGGTTCTCCGTGATGGGATCGGCCCATCCCAGTAGTCTCGGTTTGCCGTTCGGGCCGATGACGCCGAGCAGAGCTTCGCGGGGGCTCACGCCCGGCACGCGGGCCGAGGCCACCTCGCCGAGACTGACCCGTCGGGTGCGGTCCGCTGCGCCGAGGGGCTCGAAGGGTGGCAGCGTGAGCTGTGCGGGAGGCGTCGACGTGTCCGCCGCGACGAGCGGATTGATCACGAATTTCATGACCTGCCCGGTGGTCTTCGGGTTCGCCGCGGGGAAGCCGGTCCCGACCGCGCCTCCCGTGAACACGGCGTCCGGTCCCTCGTTGATCAGGTGCAGCTCCGAACCGACCGGGATCGAGGAGAAATCGACGACGACGTCGGCGCGTTCGGCCGGGGCGAGCAGCAACTCGTCGCGCCGAAGCGGTGCGGGCAGGAAGCCTCCGTCGCTTCCGACCTGCCACAGGGAGAGCTTTGCCGGTACCGGCCTGCGGACCAACGGATCAGTGACGATCTTCAGGATCAGGGTGCGTGCGTTGCAGCCGTTGAGGAACCGGAACCGGTAGCGGCGCGGCTCCACGGGCAGCACCGGCCAGGTCCTGCCGTTGGTGACCATCGCGTTGCCGAAGTACTCCGGGTTCCAGATCGGCGGAATGTCGCTGCCGGGCACATAAGGGCCCTTGAACCCGTCGAAGAGTGCCCGGCTCGCTGGATAGAACAGGGTCCCGTCGGTACGGAAGGAGCGGTCCTGGATGACGACCGGGATCTCGTAGTAGCGCGTGCCGGGCGGGTCACCGAGCCTCGGCGCCGGCCCGGGCAGGACACCTTCCCCCAGGTCCGACGGTCCGCCGCGCAGCAGGTAGAAGCCCGACATCCCGGCGTACACGTTCAGCCGGGTGATGCCCAGGGTGTGGTCGTGGAACCACAGGGTGGCGGCCCGGCTGCGGTTGGCGTAGTGGAAGACGGCCTCGCCCGGGCCCCAGGGCACGCCGGACTTCGCCTCGGACTTCTTCGCGAACTCCTCGTAGAAGGAGCCGACTCGGGCGTAACCGGGGGGAATGCCCTGCGCGTCGGGCAGGTACCAGGCCTCGGCGTATCCGTCGCTCTCCTCCGTGTTCGCCCCGCCGTGCAGGTGGGTGACGACGGGAACCGGCCCACCGTATGGCCCGGGTGTCGAGGTGAACGTGGGGCGGGAGTCCCGCCGCTCGGCCCCGCCCGGAGGGTTCGCCCAGTGGAGCGTGGGATCGACCGGCAGCAGATGCGGCAGATGTCCGCCGTTCTTGTCGACCAGTTGATTGACCCATCTGACCTGGACCGCTCGTCCGTACCGGGCTTCGATGGTGAACGCGGGAGAGTGGAACGTTTCGGGATGGCCGGTCGAGCCGTATCCGAACACCGTGGTGGCCGGCAGGCCCGGGGGAAGCACCTGCTGCCGGAACTGCCGGATGCCGATCGTGTAGCTGTCCGGGCCGGCCCGGCTGTCCAGCGGCATGACGGGCGGTATCACCAGTTCGGCCACATACTTGCGTATCACCGCCGGATCAAGGACGTCTGCTTCCGTCGGCGAAGCCCGCGGCAGCACCGTGCCGGGAACGGAAAAGAGGGACGTTCCGCCTGCCAGAGTGGCCTGAAGCACGAGCCTCCTGCTGATCACTGGGCTTCTCACCTCGACTCAGGTCATCGGAGCACGGCACCAGTGGCCTGCGGCCGGGCGCTCGGCGGGCGCGGGCCCGTTCGCGGTCGGCTGCCGGTTACCGCCGATCGTCGCATCGCCCCGGTGCATGCGCATGACGGCCACCGGCCGCCACGGAACGCAGTGACGCCCCGCCGTCACGGCGTTGTCGGCCGACTGGCCGAGCGCGCCTGCGGGCGAGGGAAGCCTGCCGGGGGGCGAGGGGACGCCCTGCTCTGGTCCATGCGGGTGATGCCGCAATGGACCAGGGGCGCTTCCGACGACCGGGCCGCCTGTGCGGTGCTCGATCGGTACGGCGCGGCGGCGGAGATCCCTTGAATGGGCGATGCCTGATTGCGGTCGTACCTGTGAGGCTGGTCGTGACGGCGTGGCCTTCGGCACGGCACCGCCCATCATCAGGAGGTGATGGCCTCATGGACACGATGCGCGCGGTACGCGCTCACCGGCGCGGGGGCCCCGAACAACTGGTCTACGAGACCGCGCCGCGTCCCCGGCCCGGGCCCGGCGACGTGGTCGTCGCGGTACGGGCCGCCTCCACCACCGCAGGAGAGCTTGCCTGGGACGCCACCTGGACCGACAGCTTCGACGGATCCGGACGGGAGCGGACACCCGTCGTTCCCGCGCACGAGGTGTCCGGTGTCGTGGTCGAGCACGGGGCCGGTGTCGCAGCTCCGGCCCTGGGGGCCGAGGTGTACGGACTCATCCCCTTCCTGCGTGACGGAGCCGCCGCCGAGTACGTCGCCGTACCGGCCGGGATCCTCGCCGCCAAGCCGGCCGGGCTGGACCACCGCGGCGCGGCGGCCGTCCCGCTGCCGGCGCTCACGGCATGGCAGGGACTGGTCGGCCAAGCCCGCCTGGAGTCCGGCCAGCATGTCCTCGTCCACGGCGGCGCCGGAGGCGTCGGCTCGTTCGCCGTACAGATCGCCGCCGCGCTGGGCGCACGGGTCACCGCGACCGCCTCGGCCCGCGACACCGGATTCGTCGCGGGCCTCGGTGCCCGGAACGTCATCGACTACGCGGACGGCCGGTTCGACGACCACGTTTCCGATGTGGACGTCGTATTCGACACGGTGGGCGGCGACACTCAGACCCGGTCCTGGAACGTTCTGCGTCCGGGCGGGGTCCTGGTCACCATCGTCGCGCCGCCCGATCCCGGGGCCGCCCAGGACCACGCTGCGCGCGGAGTGTTCTTCATCGTCGAGCCGGACCGTGAAGGGCTCGACTCCATCAGCGAGTTGATCACGAGCGGACGGCTGAGCCCGCAGATCGACCGGGTCGTTCCCCTCGCACAGACCCGCGCCGCGTACGAGGCTCTCGACAGGGAGCACCGGCGTGGCAAGGTCGTCATCCATGTCTCGGACGGATAGTCACCGCCAGGCGTGCAGGAACGGCGATGCAGGGGGCTCGACGTACTTTACGATCACCTGACTTGCGTCGGACAGCCGCCAGGGGCCCGCAGCAACCACGCGGAAACCCGGATGTGTTGACGGGAAAGGTACCGGCGCGCCTCAAAGGGAGGGGAACCCAGCACATGCAGAACCGTTTCAACCGAGGCATCGCGACACTCGTGGGCCTGGCGCTCGCCGGCACCGGCCTGGCCGCCACGAACGCCGCTCCGGCGGCCGCGAGTTCGTACGACTGCCCGTCGGGCTACTTCTGCGGGTGGACCGGCAAAAGCGCCAACGGCTCGATGTGGAAGACGAACAAGAGCGTCGCGGACCTGGGTAGCTGGGACAACAAGATCCGCTCGTACGTCAACCGCACGAAGTCGATCGCCTGCCTCTACGAGGACAAGAACTACGCGGCCATCGGCGGCTACTGGGCCCAGAAGCCGAACACGCCCGGCGAGTGGAGCGGGTCCTCGGTCGCGACCACCAGCTCGGTCAAGTTCGTCCGTACCGAGCGCGAGTGCAGCCAGCCCGCCTACCCGCGCTGGTTCTCCCAGACCTCTCCGAAGGCCCTGGGCTTCGGGGACATGAACGGCGACCGCAGAGCCGACATGATCATCCGCGACAAGGCCGGACGGCTCTGGTTCACTCCGGGCAACGGCACCGGCCGGCTCATCGGCTCCAGTGGCTGGAACAACATGAACGTCCTCACCCGACACGGCGACTTCACCGGTGACGGCCGTGAGGACCTCATCGCCCGCGAGGCGTCCACCGGCAAGCTGTGGCTCTACCCCGGCACCGGTACCGGCTCCCTCGGCACCCGCAAGCTCATCGGCTCCAGCAGCTGGAAGTCCATGAACCACATCACCGCCGTCGGTGACCTGACCGGTGACCGCCGCTCCGACCTGATCGCGGTCGAGAAGGCCACGGGCAAGCTGTGGCTCTACCCGGGGACCTCCACCGGCAAGCTCGGCGCGCGCAAGCTCATCGGCTCCAGCGGCTGGAACAAGATGAACGCGCTCGTCGCCATGGGCGACGTGAACGGCGACGGCCGTCCCGACCTCTACGCACGCGAGGCGTCCACCGGCAAGCTGTGGCTCTACCCGGGCACCTCCGCCGGCAAGTTCGGCACGCGCAAGCTCATCGGCTCCAGTGGCTGGAACGCCAGGGCGAACCTGATCTCGGTCGGCGACTTCTCCGGCGACGGGCGTCCCGACCTCGCCACCGTGACCAACACGAAGTACGTGATCGACGGCTACCCCGGCCACCTGGGCTGGCTGGTCACCTACCGGGGACGGGACACCGGCTCCCTGATGGCCGGCGAGCGGACCGACGGCGAGTGGTGGGGCCTCAACGGCTTCTGCTAGGACGGCCGGCTTCGGTCGGCACGGCACAGGAGGTGCGGGCCTTTGTGGTTCTACTCCACCTCGATGCCGAAATCCCGGACGAGCTCTTCCAGGCCGCCCGTGTAGCCCTTGCCGCCCAGGACGAAGTCCCAGTCCCCGTTGGGCCTGCGGCGGAAGGAGCCGAGTACCAAGGCGGTCTCGCGGGGACGGCCGTCGGAGACCTCCAGGCGTCCCAGCTCGGCCAGCCTCGGGTCGAGCAGGCGGATGGACGCGTCCGTGAAACCCGAGAGGTCGGCGTCCGGGTTGACCTCCGGATCGATGGCGGCCACGAGTACGAATCGGTCGGCCTCAGCCGGCAGCGCGTCGAAGGAGACACGGATCGCGGCCTTGTCGGGCGCTTGCGCGGGGAGGGTGCGCACCGAACCGTCCGGTGTCCGCGGGTTGTTGAAGAAGACGAAGTGATCGTCGCTGAGGACGCGGTTGCCGCGGCAGACGAGAGCGCACACGTCCAGGGCGACACTTCCGGTCCACGACATGCCCAGGACGTTGTGGTCGTCGGGCAGCCGAGTGTCCGCGGCCGTCGGCGTCGGCTGCGCCGCGGAGGGACGGGCGCCGTCGCCCAGGCGTCCACGCAGCCCATGGCGGTGCAGCAGGTCGACGAGTTCGGTTCCCGGGATCAACTCCAGCGGCTTGCCGTTGGCGAAGGTGTGTGAGCCGGGGCCGAACCTCGACGTCGTCACGAGCACGCCCTTGTTGGCGCCGGTGTCCTGCACGGTCCCGTACAAGTCGCGCACAGCGGTGGGCGGCACCGTGTTGCGGTAGCGCTTGACCTGGACGACGATCTTGCCGCCGCGGATCGGTGTCGGATCAAGCGCGTCGACGTCCACCCCGCCGTCGTTCGAGCGCTGGGTGGTGACCGCCTGCATCCCCATGGACCGGAAGAGATCGGCGACGAGATCCTCGAAGGCGATCGGATCCATCTCGTACAGGTCGGGGTCCTCATCGCCGCCATGCGTGACGACACGGTTCCCCACCTCCTGCGGCCGTCGGCTCGGCCGCACCGCGGTGAGTTGGTCGGGGCGGGCCGAGAGTTGACCGCGCAACGCGTCGGCCAGGCAGCTGCAGGCGTCCACCTGCGCCAGGTGCAGATCGCGGAACGTCGGGCGCGGGGCCATGACGGTCGCCAGGTAGATGTGGCCCGGCCGTCCCGTCGTGGGGTCGTGTCCGTCCACGAAGCCGTTCAAGGTCACCGATTCAAGCGCGCCCAGCTCATCCGCGGTGAAGAGTTCGTGCAGGACGAGCAGCGCGCACTGCGCCAGAACCTCCCGGTACAGGGCCCTGCGCTGAGTCACCGGCCGGGCGGTCTCCTTGTCCTGGTCCGTGGCGGACACGTACCGAACGGACTTGACCTCGGGGACGACGCCGTAGGCGGGCAGCTCCCAGTCCAGCACCAACTGTCCGGCCGCCGCGTCGTACGCCGCCGCCACCTGGCGTGGGAAACCCTCCGGCCACGCGGTCGACGCGTAGAGAGCCGCGGAGAAGTACTCGACCACGGCGCCGGGATCGCGGCGCCTCACTCCCTCGGTCAGCTCGGCGATGCCGGCGTTGTGCCTCCGCACATCGGCCAGTTGGGCGTCCGCCCACTGCTGGTACTCCCGCCGGTACGACGCCAGCTGCCGCTGCCGCTGCGCCTCCGCCGCCTGCGCCGCGTGCCAGTCCCGCTCGAAGCGCGCCCGGGCTTCGGCCTGTGCCTGTGCCCGGCGACCGGCAGTCCACCCGCCCTGTGCCTGGTAATGATCGAGATTCGGCATGGGCACGGGCTGTGCCAGTGGACCTGGAGCGAAGGGCTCGATCTCCTCACGGCGCGTGAGGGAGGAGGCCCTGAATGCCGGAGCCCGACAACCCGAGGCGAGAAGGCCTTGCAGGGACGCCACCTGTGCGTCCAGTTCCTCGGTACGGCGTCGGGCCTCTGCCTGCCGGTACTCGCGGTGACTCTGTGCGGCTCGGCGCTGATGGGCACGTGCCTGCTGCGCCTCTTGTCGCCGCCGTCGGGCTTCGGCCTCCGTCTGGCGCTGCTGCTGCCTCTGCATCTCAGCCCAGACACCGACCAAGCCATTAGAGCGACGACTCATGTGTTGCGGGCCCTCCCCAAGGCACTCTGGTTGTCCCCACAACCAGGTGTAACGGGACGACTCTATCCAGCGATGGCCGTCTCGCACATCCGCCCGGCAGGAGCAACCCGCTCAGTCGTCGCCCCTGGCCAGAGGTCCCGCACAGGGACCGACCAGTGCCGCACGCCTCAGTCCCGCACGCCCAGGTCCTCCCGCATCATCCGGCGCATCGCCGACAGGCGCGGTTCGGCCTCCTTCAGGTCGAGCAGGGCCTGCTGCGCGCTCTCGCCCTCCCCGGCCAGGCCCCGGTCGAGACGCTTGGCCGCGGCGTCGACGCCCGCCAGGACCTCGTTCACCGCCCGCGAGGCGCTCAGGATCCGCTCGGGCACCACCATCTGGGCCTCGGCATAGCGGTCGCGGTGGTCGCGCCGCACCTCCTCCAGTTGCTCGCGGTCCTGCTCCGTGTACACGCCGTCGCGGATGCGGTGCAGCGCGTCCTTGAGGAGTGTGTGGAACTGGCGCGAGGCCCGGTTCATCGCCGTGTACGCGTCGCGGCGTTCCTCGAACCGCCGTCCGCGTTCCGCCGCCTCGGCCTCCTCCGCGCGCCCGCGTGCGCTCAGCCGCTGGCTGAGCACGGGCGCGAAGAGCGTACCGAGGACGCCGACGACGGCGGTGATCATCGCGCTCACTTCGGCTGTCATGGCCACGACCCTAGGTCAACTCCGGCCCGGCGAGGGCGTGATGAACCCGGTCCCGAGCACGGGAACGGCCCGCCGGAAGCCATGCTTCCGGCGGGCCGCTCGTTCGCCATGGGCCGTCAGGCCCGTCAGGCCGTCAAGCGCCGTCGACCACCGGCTCACTTGCCGTAGTACGCACCGTAGATCGAGACCGTGGACACGTTGCCCTTCTTGTCCGTGATCTTGGCCTTGTAGGAGATGGCCTTCCCCTTCGCCGGGTTCTTGACGGTGATCTTGCCCTTCTTGACGGTGACCTTCTTCCAGGTCTTGCCGCTGTTGTACGACACCCAGACGGTCAGCGACTTGAGGTTCTTGCCCGCGGCGGCGCCCTCCACGGTGACCGGGAAGGTGGCCTTCCTGCCCGCCGGGACACGGTTGTCCAGGCCGGTGCCGGCCTTGAAGCGGAGCGTGGAGACCGGCAGCTGGACCTCCGTCCGACCGGACGGCTTCTTGGAACGGAACGTCCAGCTCGCGTCGACGCGGGTGGAGGCGTTCGCGACCTTGGCGCTGCGCTTGACCGAGGTGGTCAGCCGGTACTGGGCGTCACCGGCGGTCACGGTGAAGGACTGGTCCCCGAACAGCGGGTCCTTGTGGGAGGCGACCTTCTTGCCGTTGCGGTACAGAGTCGTGTTCGCCGAGGTGAACGTCGAGAGGCCCCAGTGCGCCTGGGAGTCGGAGAACAGCGGCAGGGCGCCGTAGAGCTCGTTCCCGTAGCGGAAGACGCCGTAGTTCCGGCTCAGGTGGGGACCGAACACCGCCCTGTTGAAGGTGTTGGTGTAGGTCTTGCCGCCCTTGTAGGTCTTCATGCCGTCGGGCACGTACAGCGCCTCGGTGAGAGGCATGCCCTTCTCGTCGTGGCCGCCGAACTGCTCCATGAACAGGGACCACATGATGCCGTTGCCGGTCGACAGGTACAGCGTCCGCGTACCCGGCAGCTTCTGCTCGATGCTGTCCGTGATGGCGACGCTGTCGGAGAGCACGCCCTGTGGCGTGACGGCGCCGGTCTTGCCGGAGGCGCCCGCGCCCACGTTGTTCTTCACCGTGGCGAGCTCACGCGCGGCGTAGTGGCGGACCTTGCCGCCCTGGAACCGCTTGACCGTCGCGGCGGTCGCCACGTCGTATTCGGCCTTCGCGCCCTTGGTCCACTGGCCGCTCCAGGACTGGCTGAGCCCGGTGACGTCGCCGCCGATGGAACCGGTGCGCAGCTCGGACCAGGAGCCGACGGTCATCGAGAGACCGATCATCGCCGGGTCGTAGACGTAGCCGATCGTCCCGATGTGCTGCCGGGCGGTCTTGTCCGGCACGGTGATGTCGGCCTTCTTGGCGTTCCGGGCGTCGGCCGTCACCGTGACGTTCCCGGTGACGGTCAGCTTCGGCTGGACCAGCCAGTCCAGGCCGCCCTTGAAGGTGGTGAAGTCCTTCGCGATCCAGGCGTCCAGCAGGTAGGTGCCCTTGGGCACGCGCACGGTCGACGTGCCGGATCCCGCGGGCACCTGGTAGGCGCGGTCCGCGCCGAGGCCGGTGTAGCCGAACAGGACCGTGTCGTAGCCGGCGGCGGGCTTCCCGTCCCGGCCGATGTGCTTGACGGTGACGTCGTACGACTCGACCTCGCGCTGCACGGCCACGGCCGTACGGACGGTCTGCCCGCCGCCGGTCGCCGTCACGTACGCCGAGTACGCGCCGTCCAGAGTGCCGCCCAGCCGGGTGTTCACGGTCACGTCGACGGAGGCCTTGTCGCCGGCCGGGACCGTCACCTCGGTCGCGCCGAGCGTGAAGAATCCGTCCGGGGCGGGCTGGCCCTTGGGGCCGGTGGCCGTCATGGCGAGGCTGAGCGTGACGTCCTCGGTACCGAGGTTGCGGTAGGTCAGCTGTTTGGTGACCGGCTCGTCGTCGGTGTGCGGCCAGGCCTGGACGCCGAAGCTCACCGACACCGGGTCGGCGATCACGGTCTGCTGGATCGCCCTGTCGACGGCGATACGGCCGGCGCCCTGCTGGAAGGGGGTGTACGGGCCGCCCTTGGCGGAGCCGGCCAGCGCGCCCTTCAGTTCGGCGTAACCCCAGTCGGGGTGCTGCTGCTTGAGGAGCGCGGCGGCACCGGCGACGTGCGGGGTCGCCATCGAGGTGCCGTCGATGGTCAGGTAGCCGGCCGGGTTCTCGCCGACCTCCTGGCCGATCAGGCTGTTCTTGGCCGCGGCGGCGGTGATGGCCACGCCCGGCGCGGTGACGTCGGGCTTGATGGCGCCGTCGCCCAGGCGCGGGCCGGTGGAGGAGAAGTCGGCGAACCGGTCCTTCTTGTCGACGGCGCCGACAGTGAGGGCGGAGTCGGCGCTGCCGGGCGAACCGAGCGACTCGGGGCCCTCGTTGCCGGCGGCGATCGCGAAGAGGATGCCCTTCTCGGCGGAGAGCTTGTCGACCTCCGCCTCCAGCGGGTCGACTCCGGGGGTGTCCGGGCCGCCGAGGCTGAGGTTGACGATGTCGGCGCCCTGCTGGGCCGCCCACTCCATACCGGCGAGGATGCCGGAGTCGTCGCCGTAGCCGTCGTCGTCGAGGACCTTGCCGTTGAGGATCTTGGCGCCGGGCGCCACACCCTTGTACTTGCCGCCCGACTGGGCGCCGGTGCCCGCCGCGATGGAGGCGACATGGGTGCCGTGGCCGAAGCGGTCGGTCGTGCTGCGGGCGGTGGAGAAGTTCTTGGCCGCCACCACCTGGGACTTCAGATCGGCGTGGGTGGCGTCGACGCCGGTGTCCAGGACGGCGATCTTCACGCCCTTGCCGGTGTAGCCGGTCTGCCAGGCCTTCGGCGCGCCGATCTGCGGCACGGACTTGTCGAGGCTGACCTTGCGGACGCCGTCGAGCCAGATGTGCGCGATGCCGGCGCTGGTCCGGTCCCCCTTGGTGAGCGCCTTCCACAGCCCGGGCGTGTCCTTGAGGGGCGTCTGCACCGCGTCGGCGTTCAGCGCCTTCAGGGCGCGGCGCAGGGTGCCGGCCTCGCGGACGTCGGCCCGGGCGGTGGTGGCGGCGCCCTGGTAGCCGACAATGACCTTCAGGCCGTTCTTGAGCGACCTGCGGGTGGCGGCCTTGTTCAACTCGGTGATGTCGAACAGGCGTTGGTCCAGCTTGCCGGAGGCGATGAGACGGGACGCGTCGGCCGGTACGACGAGGGTGTGTCCGCCCGTGCGGCGGACCTGCACGGGTATCTGCTCGCGGCCCTCGGCCCGGTGCAGGCCGACCACGCGCCCCTTGGCGTCCACGGTGACCCGGTCGCCGGTGATGAGAGTGACGGTGCGTTGGGCCGTGGGCCCGGCGGCATGAGCCGGGCGTTGCTCGGACCCCGCCGAGGCGGGGCTGGTCATACCCGCGGCGAGGGCGACGGCCGCCGCCGCGGCGACCGTGGCCACGCACGCTCTTTTCACTTGTCTGCGCAAGACTCCCCCTGGAAACAGAGTGCCGAGCGGATTCCCTGTCCACTCGGCCGGGGGAAGGCTCGCACAAGTGCGCTATACCCCCACCCCCCGGAAAACGAAGTATGCCGGGGGGTGATCAACCGCTCAATACCAGGGTGCGGTTAGGGCCTCCGCTCAGGCGCCCGCGTTCTCCTTGACGGTGATGCGGCCCTTGCGGATGGTCGCCAGGCGCGGGGCCTTCCTCGCGATGGCGGAGTCGTGGGTGACCATGACGAACGTCAGCCCGTGCTCCTTCCACATGCGTTCGAGCACGTCCATGATCTCGTCGCGCATGGATTCGTCGAGGTTGCCGGTGGGTTCGTCGGCGAGCAGCACCTTCGGCTGCTTGACCAGGGCGCGGGCGATGGCGACGCGCTGCTGCTGGCCGCCGGACATCTCGGACGGCAGGTGTCCGAGCCGCTCGCCGAGCCCGACCGACTCCAGTGCCTCGGCGGCCCGTTCGCGCCGTTCGGCGGTCTTGATGCCGAGCGGGACGAGGGCGGTCTCGACGTTCTCCTGCGCGGTCAGGGTCGGGATCAGGTTGAAGGACTGGAAGACGAAGCCGATGCTCTCGCTGCGCACCCGGGTGAGCCGGGCCTCGGGCAGCTTCGCCAGGTCGGTGCCGTCGAGGACGACCTGGCCGGAGGTGGGCCGGTCCAGGCCGCCCAGCATCTGCAGCAGCGTCGACTTGCCGCCGCCGGTGGGGCCCTGGATGACCAGGCGGTCGCCGTCGCCGATGGTCAGGTCGACCTGGTCGAGGGCGCGGACGACCTCCTTGCCCCGGGTGTAGTGCTTGGTGACGCCGGTGAGTTCGTACATGGGGGAAACAGCTCCTGGGATGCGGGGAGAAGTGGGGCCGACGGCCCACTGGGTCGCGGCGGGCGGCGCGCTACTCGACGCGCCGCAGGGCGTCCGCCGGGCGCAGCCGGGAGGCCCGCCAGCCGCCGAACGCGCCCGCGATCAGGCCGCCGGCCACGGCGAGGCCGACCGCGAGGACGATGGTGGTGAGGCTGACCGGCGCGGTCAGCGCGACCTCCAGGGACTTCGCGGCCTGCCGGCCGGGTCCGCCGAGGCCCCCGCCGCCGAAGCCGCCGCCGAAGCCGCCTCCGCCGCCCGAACTGCCGAGCTCCGCCTGCAGCGTCGGGCTGATCGCGGTCACCGCGTACGCGCCCGCCAGGCCGAGCGCGATGCCGAAGATGCCACCGACCAGGCCGTTGACGACGGCTTCGCCGACCACCTGCCGGGTCACCCGGCCCGACTTCCAGCCCAGCGCCTTGAGCGTGCCGAACTCGCGCACCCGCCGGGAGACGGCGGAGGAGGTGAGCAGGCCCGCGACCAGGAACGCGGCCACGAGCACCGCGATGGACAGCCACTTGCCGACGTTGGTGGCCAGGCTGGAGGCGGTGGACAGCGAGCCGGAGACGGTCTTGGCCAGGTCGGCGGAGGTGGTGACCGTGGTTCCCGAGACGTTCTTCTGGACGGCGCTCTTGACGGCGTCGATCTGCTGGGAGTCGGTCGCCTTGACGTAGATCGTGGTGACCTTGTCCTTGTTGTCGCTGAGGGTCTGCGCCTGCTTCAGCGGGATGTAGAGGTTGGCCGCCGCGTCCCCGCTGCTGGCGGTGGCGATGCCGATCACCTCGTACTTGACGGCCTTGATCGTGACGGTGCCGCCGACCTTGAGCTTCTTCTCCTTGGCGTACGCGGAGTCGGCGACGACGACCTTCGCGTCCGTCTCGGTGGTCTTGAAGGTACGGCCGCTGGTGATCTCCGAGGAGGTCAGCGGGCCGAGCTCCGGCTTGGTGACGTCGGTGCCGTAGACCGTGTACTGGTTGACGTCGAAGTCGGCGCCGCCGCCCTGGACCCGGCCCTGCGGCTGGGAGCCGGGGCCGCCGCCCGTCCGGCCGCTTTCGCCCTGCTGGAACTGGCCGCGGGTGAACTGGCCGTTGACCTTCACCACGTTGAGGCTGAGCCCGCCGACCGCGGAGGAGACGCCCTTCTGGTCCGCCACCTTGGTGACCGTGGAGGCGGACAGGGTGGTGAAGCCCTGCACCATGACCCGGTCACTGCTCTGGGTGTCCTCGGACCCGTTGTCCTTGGCGTCGAACCGGAAGCGCGGGCGCTCGGAGTCGCCGGACGGCGGCGTGGCCGCCTTGGTGACGGTCATGTCGGTGCCCAGCCCGTACAGCGACTGCAGGACCTTCTCCTGCGCCGCGCCCATGCCGTTGGACACGGAGTTGACCACGATGACCAGCGCGATGCCCAGCGCGAGGCCGGAGGCGACGACGAGAGCCGCCTTTCGACGGCGGCGCAGCTCGCGCCTCAGGTAGGTGAAGAACATGCGCCGACGGTAGGGGCGCCGCCTGATGAGGTCTTGAGGCCGTCATGAGAGGAGAATGAGAAGACCGGTGCGGCCCCGAGGTGCGGCACCGGTCTTCACGGGTGAGCGGTCGTCAGACGGCCGAATCGGCCTTCCACTGCGCCCAGCTCATGTTCCAGCCGTTGAGGCCGTTGTCCGGGGCGACGGTCTTGTCGCCGGTGTTCTGGACGATGACGACGTCACCGACCATCGAGTTGTCGAAGAACCACGAGCCCGGAGTGTTCGGGTCGTTCGCGCCCTTCTTGTCCTGCAGGCCGACACAGCCGTGGCTGGTGTTGACGTTGCCGAAGACGCCCGGCCCGCCCCAGTAGTTGCCGTGTATGAAGGTGCCGGAGTTGGTCAGGCGCATGGCGTGCGGCACGTCCTTGATGTCGTACTCGCCCTTGCCGTCGTCGTCGGTGAAACCGACCGTCGCGCCGTTCATACGGGTCTCCTTGAACTTCTCGGAGATCACCATCTGGCCTTCGTACGTCTTGTTGTCGGGCGACCCCGCGGAGATCGGGATGGTCTTGACGACCTTGCCGTTCCGCGTGACCTTCATCTGCTTGGTCTTCGCGTCGACGTAGGAGACCTGGTTGCGGCCGATGTTGAAGGTGACCGTCTTCTGCTGGACGCCGTAGACGCCCTGGGCGCCCTCGACGCCGTCGAGGTCGAGCTTCAGCGTGACGGTGGAGTTCTCCTGCCAGTACTGCTCGGGACGGCAGTCCATGCGCTGCACGCCGAACCAGTGGCAGGCGACCTCCTGGCCGCTGGAGGAGGTGACGGTGATGCCCTTCTGGACGGCCGCCTTGTTGGTGATCGCCTTGTCGAAGTTGATCGAGACGGGCATGCCGACGCCGACGGTGGTGCCGTTGTCCGGATTGAAGGAGCCGATGAAGCTGTGCGCCGGGGCGACCGTGGTGAAGGACGCGTTCTCGTGAGCGGCCCGGCCCTTGGCGTCGGTGGCGCTCGCGGCGACCTTGTAGGTGGTGGCGCGCTGGAGCTGGGAGTCGGGCTTCCAGCTCTTCTTGTCGGCCGATATCTGCCCCTCGACGGCCGTACCGTCGGCCGTCGTCATGGCGACCTTCGTCAGCGTGCCCTTGGCCACGACCACGGCAGCGGAGTTGTTGATCGAGGCGTTGTCGGAGCCGTCCGCTGGTGTGATCTTGATCTGGGCCTCCGACGCCTCCTGGGCCGCGGCCTCGTCGGCCTTGGCCTGCGAGGTGTCGCCACCGCCGCCGGCCGCGTCGTTGTTGCCGGAACAGGCCGTGAGCACCAGTACACCGCCGAGCAGTGCGGACGCGGCCGTCAGGCGCTTGCGCCGCTTACTGTTCGTCATCACACGCTTCTCCATCGTTGGCGAGTCCCAAAACCCCTCGAGGCCCCCGTCGCGAGTCCTCAACGCTACGACCGTTTCGTCCCATTTCCCACGTCGTGGAGATGTGGGACTTGCCACGTCCGCCGTAGCGGACGGTACGCGGCCCGGCCTGCGCGTTGCGTGAGACGACGAAACCCCGGACGTCGGTTGCGGCCGGGGTCGCCGATGTGATCCGGACGACGTCAGCCGGAATGTCCGGCGCCGCCCGCCTTCTCGTCGTCCCCGCCCTCTTCGTCCTCGTCGTCTTCCCCGTTTTCCTCGACTTCCTCGGCTTCCTCATCGACATCATCCTCGCCGAACTCCCAGTCGGGCGAATCCGGGTCGTACGCGATGGGTTCGCTCGACCAGGAGGCCTGCTGGAGTTCCACCCCCGGCACCTCGCCGACCAGGTCGAACGGATCAACCAGGTACGCCAGGGCCTCGGCGGTGTCTTCCGTCACAGCGCCCTCGGCGTGCGCCCGCTCCGCGGGGTCCAACTCGCCGTCCTCGATGTGCTCGGCGATCCGGCTGCGGGCCGCCCCGATGACGGCGCCCTCGTCCTCGATCTCGAGGACGAGCTCGACACTGAGGCGGACAAAACGTGAAGTCTCTGGAGTACTCATGGTCGGAGGGTACGGCTCAAACCTCCCGTGACTTTCCTGTGACCCGCGACGTTCACTAACATCGCCCCACACGGCCAATTCACCAGCGCCACAAGGGGATCGATATTCCGTGTCATCCGCTCGCCGTACGTTGCTGACCGCCACCGCCGCGGGCACCCTGCTGGGCGCCCTGTGGTTCGTCCCCTCCGCGGACGCGTCGGTGGGCACTCCGGCGAGAGGGGCGGACCCGGCGGCGCCGACCGCCCACGTCACGGAACAGGGGCGCCCCGCCTCGGCGGTGGAGACGTCCGGCGCCCAGGAGGACGTCTCCACCGGGAGCGGGACCGAACTCGCCGACACCGGAAGCATCGACACCACTCCGTACGTCGTCGGCGGCACCGCGCTCCTCATACTGGGCGCCGGTTTCGTGGTCTACTCCGTGCGCCGGGAGCGCCTCGGCTTCTGAACCCGCCCGGCGCTCCCCCGACTTGGCCCCCCGGCCCGCCGTCCTACTGGAGCGGGCCGGTGACGGTCTCGGCCGCCGCGACGAGCCGGCCGTCCCCCACGAAGGCGTCCGCGGCGGCGAGGTCGGGCGCGAGGAAGCGGTCCGGGCCCGGTCCCTCCACCCCCGCCTCGCGGGCGGCGTCGATGACCGCCCGGCTCGCCGGAGCCGGGGCCAGGCCCTCGCGCAGCTGAACGGCGCGCGCGGCGGCGTACAGCTCGATCGCGATGATCCGGTTCAGGTTGCCGACGGCCGTGCGCAGCTTGCGCGCCGCCGACCAGCCCATGGAGACGTGGTCCTCCTGCATGGCGGAGGACGGGATGGAGTCGGCGGACGCCGGTACGGCGAGCCGCTTCATCTCGCTGACCAGCGCGGCCTGCGTGTACTGGGCGATCATCAGGCCCGAGTCGACGCCGGCGTCGTCGGCGAGGAACGGCGGCAGGCCGTGGCTGCGGTTCTTGTCGAGCAGCCGGTCGGTACGGCGCTCGGCGATCGAGCCGAGGTCGGCGGCGGCGATGGCGAGGAAGTCCAGCACGTAGGCGACCGGGGCGCCGTGGAAGTTGCCGTTGGACTCCACCCGGCCGTCGGGCAGGACGACGGGGTTGTCCACGGCGGAGGCGAGTTCCCGCTCGGCGACCAGCCGGGCGTACGCGAGGGTGTCCCGGCCGGCGCCGGCGACCTGCGGGGCGCACCGCACGGAGTAGGCGTCCTGGACGCGGGGCGCGTCGCCCTGGTGGTGCCCGGTGAGGCCGGAGCCCTTGAGCACGGCCAGCATGTTGGCGGCGGAGGCGCCCTGTCCCGGGTGCGGGCGGATGGCGTGCAGCTCGGGGGCGAGGACCTTGTCCGTGCCGAGCAGCGCTTCCAGGCTGAGGGCGGCGGTGATGTCGGCGGACTTGTACAGGGTGTCGAGGTCGGCGAGGGCCATGATCAGCATGCCGAGCATGCCGTCGGTGCCGTTGAGGAGGGCCAGGCCCTCCTTCTCGCGCAGTTCGACGGGCCGGATGCCGTGCTCGGCGAGCAGCTCGGCGGCGGGGCGTACGGCGCCGTCGGGGCCCTCCGCGTCGCCCTCGCCCATGAGCGTGAGGGCGCAGTGGGACAGCGGGGCGAGGTCGCCGGAGCAGCCGAGGGAGCCGTACTCGTGCACGACCGGGGTGATGCCGGCGTTGAGCACGTCGGCCATGGTCTGCGCGACCTCGGGACGTACGCCGGTGTGCCCGGAGCACACGGTCTTCAGCCGCAGGAACATCAGCGCCCGCACGACCTCGCGCTCGACCCGCGGGCCCATGCCGGCGGCGTGCGAGCGGACGATGTTGCGCTGGAGCTGGGTGCGCAGCTCCTGGCTGATGTGCCGGGTCGCCAGGGCTCCGAAGCCGGTGCTGACGCCGTAGACGGGCTCGGGCTTGGCCGCCAGCGCGTCCACGATCTCCCGGGCCGCCGTGAGGGCCGCCACCGCCTCGTCGGAGAGCTCGATACGGGCGCCGCCGCGCGCCACGGCGAGAACGTCGGACGCGGTGACCCCCGACGTCCCCACCACCACAGTATGCATATCCATATTCAGGAGCGTACGCAGTGAATGCGAAGATGTCACTAGTGGATGCCGGGAGTGACTCTTACAACTCGCGGCCCGAACACGCCTGAACACCCGGCGCCGCTCAGGGCCTGCGGCCGCGGAAGCGGCGCCGCTCCACCGGGGCCTCCGGCACGGGCGGGGGCGCGTCGACGAGACGGACGACCGGGTCCTGCGCGCCCTCACGACCGGCGACCACGGGCCGGTCGGCGCGCAGCGCCTTCGCCCGGTACTGGGCGGCGTCGGCGAGCCGGAACAGCCGCCGGGCCGACGGTACCGGCCGGATCGCGTGCTCGGTCGAGGCCACCCCGCAGGCGACGCCCTCGCCCAGCTCCAGCTCGGCCGCGCGCCGGCACAGCTCGTCGGCCGCCTTGATCACGTCGTCGGCCGAGGGGCCCACCGCGACCAGGCAGAACTCGTCGCCGCCGAGCCGTGCCACGAGGGCGCCGGGCACCATCGCGCCGCACAGCGACAGCACGGAGCCGAACCGTTCGAGGAGCCGGTCGCCGACGGCGTGGCCGAGGGTGTCGTTGACCTGTTTGAGCCCGTTGAGGTCGCAGACGACGAGACTGACGACGACGCCGTCCGCGCGGTGGCGCTCGATCGCCTCGTCGAGCATCACGTCGACGGCACGGCGGTTGGCGAGCCCGGTCAGCGCGTCCGTGAACGCCAGCCTGCGGGCCTCCTCCAGCCGCTCGCTCTGAGCGAGCCCGGCGGCGACCACGGCCGCCAGCACGGTGGCGAAGTCGGCGTCGGAGCGGCCGAAGAGGGGGGTGCCGACCGGACGGGCTACGTAGAGCTCTCCCCAGGCGCGTCCGTGCTGCACGATCGGCGCGACCACGCAGCAGCCGCGCCCGCGCCTGCGCAGCGCGGCGACACGCTGATGGCTGTAGCCGGGGTGGCCCGCGGCCGCGCCGTCGGCGGTCTCCACCCAGGCGTCGGGTTCACCGCCCGAGGCCCACCGCTCGTGCAGGAACTCGGTGATCTCCGGGAACTGGTGCACCGGGTAGGCCTCGTTCTCCGGGAACTCCTCCTCTTCCGGTGCCCGGTCCCCCACGTTCACCAGGACCCGCAGCCGGCCGTGCTCGCGCTCCCACGTCGAGAGCGCGGCGAAGCTCCCCTCCAGCGCCCGGCACGCACCGAGCGCCGCCGCCCGCCACGACTCACGCGAGGTCTGCGCCGCGGCCATCCCCTGCGCCAACGCCACGACGTCCGCCAGACGCCTGTTCTCGCCCATCACCCCAGGCTAGGGATGTTTCAGATGAATCGAGACATTGGCCCACCCGCCAGTGCGCCGCAGACAGCTCCCGCAGGTCACCGCAACCCCAGACGGGCCCGCGCCCCTGAGCCAGAGGGACCCGACACGGGCCCACACCCCCGGGCCAGAGGGACCCGATACGGGCCCACGCCCCCGGGCCAGAGGGACCCGATACGGGCCCACGCCCCCGGGTCAGAGGGATCCCGCACGGACCCATGCACCCCCCCCCGGCCCGCAGGACCCGACACGGGCTCACGCGCCCCCGGACGCGCGAGACACGGCGCCCCTCCTCGGTCAGGTGTGGCTCGCCGAGCGGCTCGCCGAGCGCGGTGGCCACGTGGCCCGGCGGTCACGGCGGACGGCAGGCGCGGAGCCGCGGGCCGCCCGGGCCCAGTGGCGGCGCGCGCCTCTTCCGGCCGGCGCGCGGCACGGCTGCCGACAGTCGCGGGGACTGCTGCCCCCCCCGTTACCGTTTTCGTGGCTCCGCAATGGGGCCTCCGGCCTTCGGGTCCGGCATGACTTCCCCCTCCTGTTGTCGATGATCCGGGGGGTGGTGTCACCGGATCCGGAGGCATCGACGGACCGCTGATGAGGGGCTTGAGCACCGGCTTCACGCGAGCCGGATGAGCTCTCCGTAACGTGGATGTGGCAGCTCGGTGCCCTGGCAGGCCGGACGAAAGCGTGATGGAGGGGCTTGCACGTGATCGACACCGGCGACATCGACATCTTCCTCGGCCTGGACGTCGGAAAGGGCGAACATCACGCCACCGCCGTCACCCCGGCCGGAACGAAAGCGTTCGACAAGCGGCTGCCCAACACCGAGCCCAAGCTCCGCGAGCTGTTCGCCAAACTCCAGGCCAAGCACGGAACCGTACTGGTCGTGGTCGACCAGCCGGCCTCGATCGGCGCCCTGCCGCTGGCGGTTGCGAGGAATATGGGCTGCCCGGTCGCTTATCTACCCGGGCTGACGATGCGGCGGATCGCCGACCTCTACCCCGGCGAGGCCAAGACCGACGCGAAGGACGCGTTCATCATCGCGGATGCCGCCCGCGCGATGCCCCACACGCTGCGGGCGATCGACGGCGAGGACGAGACGATCGCCGAGCTGGAGATGATCGTCGGGTTCGACGACGACCTGGCCGGCGAGGCCACCCGGGTCGCCAACCGGCTTCACGGCCTGCTCACCCAGATCCATCCCTCGCTGGAACGGGTGCTGGGGCCGCGCCTGCAGCACCCAGCCGTCCTGACCCTGCTGGAGCGGTTCGGGTCTCCAGCCCAGATCCGCAAGGCAGGGCGGCGGCGCCTGGTCACGCTGCTGCGGCCGAAGGCACCGAGAATGGCCGAGCGGCTGATCGAGGACATCTTCACCGCCCTCGACGAGCAGACCGTGACGGTCCCGGGCACCAACGCTGCTGCACTGATCGTCCCGAGCCTCGCCGCGTCACTGACGGCCGTCCTTGACCAGCGGAAACTGCTGGCCGGGCGGATCGAGGAACTCCTGGGGGCCCACCCTCTTTCGAAAGTCCTGACGTCGATGCCAGGAGTCGGCGTCAGGACCGGAGCCAGGATCCTGATCGAGGTCGGCGACGGCAGCACGTTTCCGACCGCTGGCCACCTTGCCGCCTACGCAGGTCTCGCCCCGGCGACCCGCAGCTCAGGTTCCTCGATCCGCGGCGAACAGCCCTCCCGACGAGGAAACAAGCAGCTCAAACGGGCCTTCTTCCTCTCCGCGTTCGCCGCCCTGGGCGACCCAGCCTCGCGGGTCTACTACGACAAGAAGATCGCCCAGGGCAAGCACCACACCCAAGCCCTGCTCTGCCTCGCCAGACGCCGGGCCGACGTCCTCTTCGCGATGCTCCGTGACGGCACCTTCTACGAACCCCAACCCGCCGCGGCCAGGTGAGGGTTCAGACCACCGATCAGTTAGTCCTCCGGCCGAAGCCGCCGACGAGCGGCCTCGAGCCGCTGGTCATAGTCAGGCGCGAACAGCTCGGGAAGCGCTTTGTCCAGCGTTCCGGCTATCCGATGCATCGGTGCCCAGACCGCCGGATCGTCGACAACGCGACTGAGGTCTGTCATCTGCAGCTTCTCCAGCCAGTGCGACAGCACCAGTGCCTCGTCGCTCGTGAGCTTGATCGTCACCTGGCTATCACCCATGCACACCCCCACGACTCGGCCTCCGCACCCGACCACACGAACTTACTGGCCCGGACCTTGACCAAACACATAGGGGCACCCCCCCCCCCGGCTCGGCCCGCACAGCCACCACCCGCCGACCACAGCGCCGGGCAGCCGCAACCCCGCCGGCACGGCAGTCGCACGGACCGGCAGCCACGGCGGACGTGGGGCCGCGGGCCGTCCGCGCTCAGCGGTGGCTCCCGCCTTCTCCGGACGGCGTGGGGTGCGGGCCTCGCGAGGGGGTGGCTACTCTCCCGGCCAGTGCGGGGGACGCTTTTCGTTGAAGGCTGCCACTCCCTCCGCGCGGTCCGCGGAGAAGGCGACCGAGCGCCAGGCCGCGTCCTCGACCTCCAGGCCGGCCCGCAGGTCGAGGCCGTGTCCGAGTCGCAGGGCACGCTTGGCGGCGCGCAGTCCGACCGGCGAGTTCGCCGCCATCCGGGAGGCCAGCTCCAGGGCCTCCTCGCGGTCCCGGCCCTCGTCCACCAGGCGGTCCACGAGGCCCAGCCCGGCCGCCTCCGGCGCCTCCAGCCGACGCGCCGTGAAGATCAGCTCGGCCGCCCGCGCGGCGCCCACCCGCCGGGGCAGCAGCTGCGTACCGCCGCCACCGGGGATCACCCCCACCGAGACCTCGGGCAGCCCCACCACGGCCGTACGGTCGGCCACGATCACGTCGCAGGACAGGGCCAGCTCGAAGCCCCCGCCGAGCGCGAACCCGTGCACCGCGGCGATCGTCGGCATCGGCAGCTCCAGTACGCCGGTGTACGCCGCGCGCGCGACCGGGCGCTGGCGCACCAGGTCGGCGTCGCTGAAGGAGTTGCGCTCCTTCAGGTCGGCCCCGACGCAGAACGCCCGCTCGTGCGAGGACGTCAGGACGACCACGCGCGCGTCCGGGTCGGCGGCGAGCGCCGCACACGCCCCGGCGATCGACCGGGCCATGTCCGTGGACACGGCGTTCATCGCCTTGGGCCGGTCCAGGACGAGCTCCGCGACGTAGTCGTGCCGCCGCACCAGCACGAACTCGCCGAACCGCTCCTCACTCATGACACCCTCCTGGTTAACGCGGGTTAACAAGAAACCAGCCCCGATCATCGCAGCAGGGACCGCACCGGGGAAAGGGCGGACGGTGCACAGGCGCGGCCCCGTTGTCGAGACCCGGCACCCCGTTCGAGTGACATCCCCGGCGAACCCCCACCGAATCCCTATGAGAGCGCATAACGTGCCTCCGCCATGGCGCATCGGGGGGCGCGAGCGCATCGGGGAGGACGGCGATGACGACGCACACAGCCACAGTCCGGCAGGACGGCGACAAGAACGACGGCAAGAAGTACGACAACGGCGATCATGCCGACAGCACCGACATAGGCGCCGACGCCACGGCGGAGGAGACCACCGGCACATGGACGCGGCCCTGGGGCCCCCGTGCCCGCGGACGGCACCGCAGGCGCCGGCCCCGCAAGGCGCTGCTGGCCGCCGGAGGGCTCGCGGTGGCCGCCGGTGTGCTGAGCCTCGTACGGCTGACGCCCGAGTCCGGGCCGGGCGGCCCGCGCGCCGCGGAGGCCGAACCCCACGCGGCCCCGGACCACGGCTCGGGCCGCTCCGCCGGAACCCCCGTCGGCGCCTCCGCCACGACCGGGTCCGGTCCGGCGACCGCGCCCCCGGCGACCGTCGCCCTGGACGGGGTGAGCACCGCACCGGTCCCGGACGGAAGCGCCGTACCGATGGCGTCCCCGTCCGCGGCGGCGGCCACCACGGAACCCTCGGCGCTCCCGCAGACCACGACCGTTCCCACGGCAGCGCTCCCCGAGGACACTGACCCGCCGGAGCATCCGGAGCATCCGGAGCCCAACGAGGCACCACGGCCGCCCGCCGGCACGGCACCGGCCCCGCGCCCCACACCGGCCCCGAGCCGGAGCACGCAGCCCCCGGCCCCGCCCTCCGGCGGGGGCGGCCTGTGCCTGCCGATCATCGGGCTGTGCGTCGGCGTCGACTCCGGTTCCGGCCGCTGATCCGGGCCGCGACCGCCGGTTACGGGGTCCCGTCGTTCCGCCGGGTGAGCAGCCAGGGCTCGACCACGCCCAGGCCGCGCACCGGGCGCTGCCACATCGGCTGAAGGGCGAACCGGTACACCGGCGGCTCCTCGCCCTCCTTCTCCGCGGCCGCCGCGGCCTCGGCCGCCTCCGCCTCGGACGCCGGGGCGTCCCCCGTGCGGATCAGTTCCTCGGCGAAGGCGCTGTCCACCAGGACGGCGTCACGCGGAGCTATCGAGGTGAGCCGGGAGGCGAGGTTGACGGTGGTGCCGAACACATCGCCCATACGAGTGGTCACCGTGCCGAACGCCATGCCCACCCGCAGCTCCGGCATCGTCTCGTCGTGGGCCATCGTCTCGACCAGCCGCAGCGCGATGTCCGCCGCCGTACCGGCGTCGTCGGCGGCGTACAGCACCTCGTCGCCGAGCGTCTTGATGAGCCGGCCGCCGCGCGCGGCCACGAGGTCGGCCGAGGTCGTCTCGAACGCCTCGACCAGCTCGCCGAGCTCCTCCTCCTCCATGCGGCGGGTCAGCCGGGTGAAGCCGACGAGGTCCGCGAAGCCCACGGCCAGCCGCCGGTCGACCATCTCCTCGTCGTCGGCGGCCTGCACGACCCGGCCGGCCGAGGCGGCGAGCTGGCGGCGCCAGACGTAGACCAGGAACTCCTCCAGCTCGGGCAGCAGCAGCTCGACGATCGGGTACGTGACCTCGGTGCGGGTCATGCCGGGCTCGGGCGGCTCGGTCAGGCCCTCCAGGAAGGAGTCCATCTGCCATTCGGCCAGACGGGCGGTGGTCTGCCCGGTGGACCGGGCCACCTGCACCGCCATGGCCTCGCTGAGCAGCCCCGCCTCGACCAGACCGGCGAGCCGCCGCAGGGCCAGTACGTCGGCCTCCGTGAGTGCCTTGGCCTGCCCTATGTCGGCGAAGCCCATGGCCCGCCAGAAGCGGGAGGCCAGCTCCATGGAGACACCGGCGCTGCGGGCCGCCTGGAACGGGGTGTAGCGCCGCTCCGCGCCCAGGATGAGCTGTTCGAGACGCAGCGCGAGAGGGTGTCCGCCGGATTCGGCGGCGTCGGAGTCCCCCTGCTCGAGCGAGGACGGGAATGGCGGAGGCTCCTCCCGGCCGTCCGCGTCCGCGCCGGAGCCCGTGTCGTCGACGGTCACGCCTGCTGCCCTTCCGATCTGCCACGGTCAGGTATCGACCGGCCTCAACTCTACGGCAGGTGTGCGCCAGCTCACTCCGTCAGGTCGCGCCGAGGGGGAGCCGACCGGCACCGATTCACACGGGGCGCAGATGCACGATGTCGCCCGCGCCGACCGGCTCCTGCACCCCTGCCTCCGTGGCGATGACCAGCCGGCCGTCGCCGTCCACCGCGACCGCCTCACCCACCACCGACCGGTCGCCCGGCAGTTCCGCCCGGACCACCCGCCCGAGCGTCGCACAGCCCGCGGCGTACGTCTCCTGGAGACCGCTCGCGGCCGGATCGCCTCCCGCCGCCCGCCATCGGCCGTACCAGTCCTCCAGGGAGCGCAGGACCGCCCGCAGCAGCGGGTCGCGGTCGGTGCTCACCGCTCCGGCGAGGGCGAGGGAGCCGGCCCGCGGGACGGGAAGCTCCTCCTGCCGGAGCGTGACGTTGACCCCGACGCCGATGACCACGGCGTCCTCGCCGGCCCGCTCGGCCAGGATGCCGCCGGCCTTGCGTTCCTCATCGCCGACGGTCACCAGCAGGTCGTTCGGCCACTTCAGCGCCGTATCGACCCCGGCGGCCCGGGACAGGCCCGTGGCCACCGCGACCCCGGTGAGCAGCGGCAGCCAGCCCCAGCGGGCCACCGGCACCTCGCTGGGCCGCAGCAGCACCGAGAAGAACAGCCCGGAGCGGGGCGGGGCCGTCCACCGGCGGTCCAGACGGCCCCGGGCGGAGGTCTGCTCCTCGGCGACCAGGACGGCACCCTCGCCCGCCTTCCCGGCGGCGGCGCGGGCCACCAGGTCCGTGTTCGTGGAGCCCGTGCTCTGCACCACGTCCACCTCGGACCACAGCCCGTCCGCCCGTACCAGCCCGCGCCGCAGGGCCCCGGCGTTCAGGGGCGGGCGGTCCAGGTCGGACCAGCGGCTGCCGTGCGGCACGTTGTCGGGGTTGTCGTCTGCTGCATCTCGGGGCGTCATGCAAGCCACCCTAGGTGTGGGAAACGCCGCACTGCCGAACGGCGGACCCCCTACTACGCTACGGATGAGTAACCGTCCCCCCTTGTGAGCAGGCAGGGAGCCGCGATCCCGATGTCCGAGCCGGAAGAGCGCCAAGAGATCGACATTCACACGACCGCGGGCAAGATCGCGGATCTTCAGCGCCGCGTCCTGGCGGCGACGCACGCCGGCTCCGAGCGCGCCGTGGAGAAGCAGCACGCCAAGGGGAAGCTGACGGCTCGCGAGCGGGTCGAACTGCTGCTCGACGAGGGCTCGTTCGTCGAGCTGGACGAGTTCGCCCGGCACCGCTCCACCAACTTCGGCCTGGAGCAGAACCGGCCCTACGGGGACGGCGTCGTCACCGGCTACGGCATGGTCGACGGCCGCCCGGTCGCGGTGTTCTCGCAGGACTTCACCGTCTTCGGAGGAGCTCTGGGCGAGGTCTACGGGCAGAAGATCGTCAAGGTGATGGACTTCGCCCTGAAGACCGGCTGCCCGGTCATCGGGATCAACGACTCGGGCGGCGCCCGGATCCAGGAGGGGGTCGCCTCCCTCGGCGCGTACGGGGAGATCTTCCGCCGCAACACCCACGCCTCCGGGGTGATCCCGCAGATCAGCCTGGTCGTCGGTCCGTGTGCGGGCGGCGCGGTCTACTCGCCGGCGATCACCGACTTCACGATCATGGTCGACCAGACCTCGCACATGTTCATCACCGGCCCCGACGTCATCAAGACGGTCACCGGCGAGGACGTCGGCTTCGAGGAGCTGGGCGGCGCCCGCACCCACAACACCGCCTCCGGCGTGGCCCACCACATGGCCGGGGACGAGAAGGACGCGATCGAGTACGTCAAGCAGTTGCTGTCGTACCTGCCGTCGAACAACCTCTCCGAGGCGCCCGTCTTCCCCGAGGAGGCCGACCTGGCGGTCAGCGGCGAGGACCTGGAGCTGGACTCGGTCGTCCCGGACAGCGCGAACCAGCCGTACGACATGCACACGGTGATCGAGCACGTGCTGGACGACGCCGAGTTCTTCGAGACCCAGCCGCTGTTCGCGCCGAACATCCTCACCGGGTTCGGGCGGGTGGAGGGCCACCCGGTCGGCATCGTCGCCAACCAGCCGATGCAGTTCGCCGGCTGCCTGGACATCGACGCCTCCGAGAAGGCCGCCCGCTTCGTACGGACCTGCGACGCCTTCAACGTGCCCGTGCTCACCTTCGTCGACGTGCCCGGCTTCCTCCCCGGCGTCGACCAGGAGCACACCGGCATCATCCGCCGCGGAGCCAAGCTGATCTTCGCCTACGCCGAGGCGACCGTCCCGCTGATCACCGTGATCACCCGCAAGGCCTTCGGCGGTGCCTACGACGTCATGGGCTCCAAGCACCTGGGCGCCGACCTCAACCTGGCCTGGCCGACCGCCCAGATCGCCGTCATGGGCGCCCAGGGCGCGGTCAACATCCTGCACCGCCGCACGATCGCCGAGGCCGAGGCCGAGGGCGACGCCGAGGCGACCCGCGCCCGGCTGATCCAGGAGTACGAGGACGCCCTCCTCAACCCCTACGTCGCGGCCGAACGCGGCTACGTCGACGCGGTGATCAAGCCCTCCGACACCCGCTCCCACCTCGTGCGCGGCCTGCGTCAGCTGCGCACCAAGCGGGAATCCCTGCCTCCGAAGAAGCACGGCAACATCCCCCTGTAAGGAGCCGCTGTGATCAAGGTCGTACGAGGCAATCCGACCCCGGAGGAGCTCGCCGCCGCCCTGGCGGTGGTCCGGGCCCGCGCCGCGGCGGCAGCCACCACGCCGTCCGGCGCGCCGGCCCCCCGAGACTCCTGGTCCGACCCGTCCCGCATCGCCGCCCGGCACGTCCCTCTTCCGAGCCCGACGGCCTGGTCGCGCACCTACTGGCCCGGCTGATCGGCCGCCGCCGGCCGCCCAGGGCGCTCTGCCCACCCGCCCGCCCGACTCGGCGGGGTTCAGGCGACCGTCCCCCGGAGCCCCGCCCCAGACCCCTGCGGGGCTCCGCCCCTGCACCCCTGCCGGGGCTCCGCCCCGGGCGCTCGGCCCACCATCCCGCCCGACTCAGCAGGGCTCAGGCGACCGTCCCCTGGGGCTCCGCCCCACACCCCCGGCGGGGCTCCGCCCCTGCACCCCGCCGAGGCTCCGCCCCGGCGCTCGGCCCACCCCGCCTGCCCAACTCGGTAGGGCTCAAGTGACCGCCTCCTGGGGCCCCCGCCCCAGACCCCTGGGCTCCGCCCCTGCGTCACGGCGTCCCGGCTGGGATCCGCCCCCGTGTCTCGGCTGGGCTGCGCCCCCCTGCCCCGGCGGGGGCCCTCCGTGCCTCCCTGTGTGCCCGGGCACGGCTCCGCTCCTGGGATCTGGCCGTATCCCGGGCCTGTCCGCCCGCCCTCCGGCCGCTGTGCCACTCAGGAGGGCCCTCAGCCGCCCTGCCACGGCCGTGGGGCCGATGCCGGTGTGGCCGCTTCGGGACCGTGGCCCGGGGGCGGGCCTGCGGCCGTCAGGGGCGGTTCAGTCCTTGCGGCGGCGCCCCCGGCCCGCCCGCGCGAGCGCCCGGTGGGAGGCAAGTTGAGTACGCGTACTCAGGCGCGCGGTGTGGTCGCGGTCGCACGATCGGAGGATGCTGTGGTCCGATCCCGAGAACGAGCCGCCGAAGGAACTGCGTGACACGCAGGACATGTTGCGGCGTCTGGGCGTTCTCATGGCACTGGCCATGGTGCTGGCGATGTTCGTGATCGGCGTGAGGTGAGCCGGAAGAGCCGCCGCCGATACGCTGACCGTATGACAGACCAGCCGCGCCGCCGACTCGTGCTCGCCTCCCAGTCCCCCGCCCGGCTCGGGCTGCTCCGGCAGGCCGGACTCGACCCGGAGGTCATCGTCAGCGGCGTCGACGAGGACGCGGTCACCGCGCCCACCCCCGCAGAACTGGCACTCGCGCTCGCCGAGGCGAAGGCCTCCGTGGTGGCGGCCCGGCCGGAGGTCCGGGGCGCACTGGTGATCGGCTGCGACTCTGTGCTCGACCTGGACGGCCACGCCCTGGGCAAGCCCGCCGACGCCGAGGAGGCCACCGCCCGCTGGAAGGCGATGCGCGGCCGGGCCGGCACCCTCCAGACCGGGCACTGCGTCTGGGACACGGTGAGCGGCCGGCACGCCTCGGCCACCGCCTCCACCGTGGTCCGCTTCGGCGAGCCGTCGGACGAGGAGATCGCCGCGTACGTCGCCTCGGGCGAGCCGCTGTACGTGGCCGGCGCCTTCACCCTGGACGGCCGCTCGGCGCCGTTCATCGACGGCATCGACGGCGACCACGGCAACGTCATCGGCATCAGCCTGCCCCTGGTCCGCCGTCTGCTGGCCGAACTCGGCGTGGGTATCACCGAGTTGTGGGCGCCGACCGAGGACTGATCAGGGAGTGCGGGCCTCGGCCGGAGGGGTGAGAGGTCCGGGCGCCTCGCTCCCGTGACCCGTCTCGCCCCCGTGACGCGCATCGCCCGCAGGCCCGGGAGTGTTCTCGGCCCCGGGACCGCCCGCGTCCCGGGGGCCGCCCGGCACCTCACCGGCCGGTCCCTCCTCGCGGTCGTACGTCATCAGCAGCAGCACGATGAGCCCGAGCACCAGCACCATGAACAGGAACGCCCGCCAGCCCACCAGCCCCCAGGCGAACGCGCCCAGCAGCCCGTGCACCACGGCCGCGCTGATCAGCAGGACGCGTCCGAGGCCGGCCGGGCGGCGGCCCCGTACCGCCACGAGCAGGGCGACCAGCCCGCACAGGGCGAAGTAGAGACCGAAGACCAGACCGCCGGCCTTCGACGAGTTCGCCATCACGTTCGGATCCAGGCCGGCCAGGGACATCCTCTGCCGGTGCACGACCTCGCCGAGGAACCAGTTCAGCGCCACCACGCCCAACGCCTCGGCGAAGAGCACGACCGCCACCACCCACGCCACCGGTCTACGCACCACCGGCCCCACCCACTTCCGACTGCCGCTCCGTCCGGAGCCCTGTTACCGCGAGTACCACCGAGACATCGTGAACGTTACTAACGGGTAAACCCGGGGACAAGGGTTCTGTCACCGGCAAAGAATCGTTGGGCCATTCGTAGGGACTCCACAAAGAAACGAAGTGCGTCGCAGCACGCCCTCACAGAGACCTTGGCCACATGGGAGGGCTAGGGTTTTCCGGAGGAGTCCTGCGTACAGCGATGCGACAAGGGATTTCGCAGGTCGAGCGCGCCTCGAATCACGCTCCGTGTGGGCAAGCTCACCATCGGGGACGGGTCGAAGTGCCGTGTCGGCAGTCCCTAAACTCGGCTTGTTTCAAGGAGGGAGCCTCAATCGTGCGCAAGGTGCTCATCGCCAACCGTGGCGAAATCGCTGTCCGCGTTGCCCGGGCCTGCCGGGACGCCGGTATCGCGAGCGTGGCCGTCTACGCCGACCCGGACCGGGACGCTCTGCATGTCCGCGCCGCGGATGAGGCGTTCGCCCTGGGCGGTGACACCCCGGCCACCAGCTACCTGGACATCGACAAGGTACTGAAGGCCGCGAAGGAGTCCGGCGCGGACGCGATCCACCCCGGGTACGGCTTCCTCTCGGAGAACGCCGACTTCGCCCAGGCCGTACTGGACGCGGACCTGGTCTGGATCGGCCCGCCGCCGCAGGCCATCCGCGACCTGGGCGACAAGGTCGCGGCCCGGCACATCGCCCAGCGCGCCGGCGCGCCGCTGGTGGCCGGCACCCCCGACCCCGTCTCCGGTGCCGAGGAGGTCGTGGCCTTCGCCGAGGAGCACGGCCTGCCGATCGCCATCAAGGCCGCCTTCGGCGGCGGCGGGCGCGGCCTGAAGGTCGCCCGCACCCTGGACGAGGTCCCCGAGCTGTACGAGTCCGCGGTGCGCGAGGCGGTGGCCGCCTTCGGCCGCGGCGAGTGCTTCGTCGAGCGCTACCTGGACCGGCCGCGGCACGTGGAGACTCAGTGCCTGGCCGACCAGCACGGCAACGTGGTCGTCGTCTCCACCCGTGACTGCTCCCTCCAGCGCCGCCACCAGAAGCTGGTCGAGGAGGCCCCGGCGCCGTTCCTGTCCGACGAGCAGGTCGCCGAGCTGTACCGCGCCTCCAAGGCGATCCTGTCGGAGGCCGGCTACGTCGGCGCCGGCACCTGTGAGTTCCTGGTCGGCCAGGACGGCACGATCTCCTTCCTGGAGGTCAACACCCGCCTCCAGGTCGAGCACCCGGTCACCGAAGAGGTCGCCGGCATCGACCTGGTCCGCGAGATGTTCCGCATCGCCGACGGCGAGGAACTCGGCTACGACGACCCGCCGCTGCGCGGCCACTCCTTCGAGTTCCGCATCAACGGCGAGGACCCGGGCCGGGGCTTCCTGCCCGCCCCCGGCACCGTGACGAACTTCGCCCCGCCGTCCGGCCCCGGCGTCCGCCTGGACGCGGGCGTCGAGTCCGGCAGCGTCATCGGCCCGGCCTGGGACTCCCTGCTGGCCAAGCTGATCGTGACCGGCCGCACCCGCAAGGAGGCCCTCCAGCGGGCCGCCCGTGCCCTGGAGGAGTTCCAGGTCGAGGGCATGGCCACCGCGATCCCCTTCCACCGCGCGGTGGTCACCGACCCGGCGTTCGCCCCCGAACTGACCGGCTCCACCGACCCGTTCACGGTCCACACCCGCTGGATCGAGACCGAGTTCGTCAACGAGATCAAGCCCTTCACCGCCACCGCCGACAGCGCGGAGGGGGACGAGGAGACGGGCCGCGAGACCGTCGTCGTCGAGGTCGGCGGCAAGCGCCTGGAGGTCTCCCTGCCCACCTCGCTGGGCATGTCCCTGGCCCGCACCGGCCTCGCCGCGGGCGCCAAGCCCAAGCGCCGCGCCGCGAAGAAGTCCGGCCCCGTCGCCTCCGGCGACACCCTCGCCTCCCCGATGCAGGGCACCATCGTCAAGGTCGCCGTCGAGGAGGGCCAGGAGGTCAAGGAGGGCGACCTGGTCGTCGTCCTGGAGGCCATGAAGATGGAGCAGCCTCTCAACGCCCACCGGAGCGGCACCATCAAGGGCCTGTCGGCCGACGTCGGCGCCTCCATCACCTCCGGCGCCGTCATCTGCGAGATCAAGGACTGATCCCCCGGAGCACCCGCACCCACAGGCGCCCGGCGAGCCGCGAGAGCGGCCCGCCGGGCGCCGTGCTTTCCGCAGGACGGCCGGAAGCCCTTCCCGAGGACGGCCGGAAGTCCTCCCCAAGGACGGTCCGAAAGTCCCGAGGCCGGTCCGGAGGCCTTCATCGCCTCCGGAGGTCCGCCACCCGCGCGGCCGGGCGTTCCGTGCCGTTCGGCTGTTCCCCGCCCAGGGACGCCGGGCGGAGGTTCGCGCTCGGCGGCTGGGTGCGGCGGGGACCCGGGAGCGGGACCTCACGGCGACGGTCGCGGGGCGGGGGCTGGTCCGCCACCGGGTTTCCCGTCGCGCCGGCCACGGCGATCTGGACGCCCTGGTCGGCGAGGGCCTGGAGCTCGGTGGCCGCGCGGTCGTCGTGGGCCGGGGGCTCGTCCGTCACCAGGCGGGTGATGAGATCGGTCGGGACGGTCTGGAACATCGTGTCCGTACCGAGCTTGGTGTGGTCGGCGAGGACCACCACCTCCGCGGCGGCCTGGACCAGGGCCCGGTCGACGGACGCCGACAGCATGTTGGAGGTGGACAGGCCTCGTTCGGCCGTCAGCCCGCTCCCCGACAGGAAGGCCTTGGACACCCGCAGCCCGTGCAGCGACTGCTCCGCCCCCGACCCGACGAGCGCGTAGTTGGAGCCGCGCAGCGTGCCGCCGGTCATCACGACCTCCACGCGGTTGGCATGGGCCAACGCCTGGGCGACCAGCAGGGAGTTGGTGACGACGGTCAGGCCGGGAACCCGGGCGAGCCGGCGGGCGAGTTCCTGAGTGGTGGTACCCGCGCCCACGACGATCGCCTCGCCCTCTTCGACGAGGCTCGCGGCGAGGTCGGCGATGGCCGTCTTCTCCGCGGTCGCGAGATGCGACTTCTGCGGGAAGCCGGACTCCCGGGTGAACCCACCCGGGAGTACCGCACCGCCGTGCCGGCGGTCGAGGAGTCCTTCGGCCTCCAGCGCCCGCACGTCCCGCCGTACGGTCACTTCGGAGGTCTGGACGACGCGGGCGAGTTCACGGAGCGACACGGCACCGTTCGCTCGCACCATTTCGAGGATCAATTGGCGACGTTCAGCAGCGAACACGAAACTGACAGTAACCCCAGCGACCGTCTGCTTTCAGCAGTTTGCGCCGAATAGCAGAAGTTGTTCGCAGGGCAGGGTGCGAAGTGGTATAGGGCCTGGTCCCCCTGCCCGTGCCACCGGCATGGTCCGCAACTCCCCGTGACCGGCGGGGAGTCGGCCCGGACGCCGGACCCGCCTGGGGTGTTTCGTTTGGATCAGGCCGGATCAGGGAGCGGGGTCTGGTGCCGTGCATCGCAAGGCGGAGGAGGGCGGCAGGGCGGAGCCCTGCCAACCGACGACAACGCGGCGAGGAGCGGTGCCAGGGCCCGCGAGCCCGGCATGATTCAAACGAAAGACCCTAGGCCTCGGCCGTCGCCTTGCGCGTGTGCAACTGCCGTGCCACCTCCGCGATCGACCCCGACAGCGAGGGGTACACGGTGAAGGCGTTCGCGATCTGTTCGACCGTCAGGTTGTTGTCGACGGCGATCGAGATGGGGTGGATCAGTTCCGAGGCGCGCGGGGCGACGACCACGCCGCCGACCACGATCCCCGTGCCCGGACGGCAGAAGATCTTGACGAAGCCGTCCCGGATGCCCTGCATCTTGGCGCGCGGGTTGCGCAGCAGCGGCAGCTTCACGCAGCGGGCGTCGATCTTGCCGGCGTCCACGTCGGCCTGGGTGTAGCCGACGGTGGCGATCTCGGGGTCGGTGAAGACGTTGGAGGAGACCGTCTTCAGGTTCAGCGGGGCCACCGCGTCGCCCAGGAAGTGGTACATCGCGATGCGTCCCTGCATCGCCGCCACCGACGCCAGCGCGAAGACTCCGGTCACGTCGCCGGCCGCGTACACGCCCGGAGCCGTCGTCCTCGACACCTTGTCGGTCCAGATGTGACCGGACTCGCGCAGTTTGACGCCGGCCTCCTCCAGGCCGAGCCCGGCGCTGTTGGGGATGGCGCCGACGGCCATCAGGCAGTGGCTGCCCGTGATGACCCGGCCGTCCGCCAGCGTCACCTCCACACGGTCCCCGACCCGCTTGGCCGCGGCGGCCCGCGAGCGCGCCATGACGTTCATGCCGCGGCGGCGGAAGACGTCCTCCAGGACCGCGGCCGCGTCCGGGTCCTCACCCGGCAGCACGCGGTCGCGGGAGGACACCAGCGTGACCTTCGAGCCGAGTGCCTGGTAGGCGCCGGCGAACTCGGCACCGGTGACGCCCGAGCCGACCACGATGAGTTCCTCGGGCAGCTCGGTGAGGTCGTAGACCTGGGTCCAGTTGAGGATCCGCTCGCCGTCCGGCTGGGCGTCGGGCAGCTCGCGCGGGTGGCCGCCGGTCGCGATCAGCACGGCGTCCGCGGTGAGCCTCTCCTCGCTTCCGTCGGCGGCCCTGACGACGACCGTGCGCGACCCGTCGAGCGCCTGCATGCCCTCCAGCCGGCCGTGCCCGCGCACGACCCGGGCGCCGGCCCGCGTCACGGAGGCGGTGATGTCGTGGGACTGGGCGAGCGCCAGCCGCTTCACCCGGCGGTTGACCTTCCCCAGGTCGACGCCCACCACCCGGCCGGCCTGGTCCGCCGGGAGATCCTGGGCGGGGCCGCCGTCGGAGGAGGTGTCGGCGACGATGATCCCCAGTTCCTCGTACGAGGAGTCGAAGGTGGTCATCACCTCGGCCGTAGCGATAAGGGTCTTCGACGGCACGCAGTCGGTCAGCACCGACGCTCCGCCCAGACCGTCGCAGTCGACGACGGTCACCTCCGCGCCGAGCTGCGCCGCCACCAGCGCCGCTTCGTAGCCGCCGGGTCCACCACCGATGATCACGATCCGAGTCACGTACTCCATTGTCCCGCACCGTTCAAGGTGCTACGGCCCCGGGGCGTCGACGCGGTGCTCTCCCGTTGCGCCTGGGACCCGTGAGGCGGGTGCGCGGCTGCCGTACGCTCGACGCATGTCGCTCTATGCCGCATACGCCGGCAATCTCGACGCGGGGCTGATGTCCAGCCGCGCCCCGCACTCGCCGTTGCGTGCCACGGGCTGGCTGAACGGCTGGCGGCTGACCTTCGGCGGCGAGCAGGTGGGCTGGGAGGGCGCGCTCGCGACCCTGGTCGAGGATCCGATCTCCCAGGTCTTCGTGGCCCTCTACGACATCGCCCCGATGGACGAGGACGTCCTGGACCGCTGGGTGGGGGTGGGCATGGACGTCTACCGGCGCGCACGTGTGCGCATCCACACCCTGGACGGCGAGGAACCGGCCTGGGTCTACGTCCTCAACGCCTACGAGGGCGGTCTCCCCTCCGCCCGCTACCTCGGCGAGATCGCGGACGCGGCGGAGTCGGCGGGGGCACCCCACGACTATGTGATGGAGCTGCGGAAGCGGCCGTGCTGAGCGGCGCGGGGCTCCCGAAGGCCTGAGCGAAAGCCCGTGCGGGCCCCTCCGGCGCCACCCCTCGCCGGAAACGACAAGACAACGATCGCATTGCCGTGACCACTGACATCTACGCGCGTAGGCGAATACCGGCTACGCTCATCCGCGTGAACGCATCTCTTCTTCCGGACGACATCCAGGGCGATCCGTACGCCGCCGCCGACGCCGCCGCCGCGCGCCTGCGCGAACTCACCGGTGCCGAGTCCCACGACGTCGCCCTCGTGATGGGGTCCGGCTGGGCACCGGCCGTCGACGCCCTGGGGGCCCCCGACGCCGAGTTCCAGGTCACCGAGCTGCCCGGATTCCCGCCGCCCGCGGTGGAGGGCCACGGCGGCAAGATCCGCTCGTACGCCATCGGGGACAGGCGCGCGCTGGTGTTCCTGGGCCGCACCCACTACTACGAGGGCCGGGGCGTGGCCGCCGTGGCCCACGGTGTGCGCACCGCCGTCTCGGCCGGCTGCAAGACGATCGTGCTCACCAACGGCTGCGGCGGTCTGCGCGAGGGCATGCGCCCCGGCCAGCCGGTGCTGATCAGCGACCACCTCAACCTGACGGCGACCTCGCCGATCGTCGGCGCCAACTTCGTCGACCTCACCGACCTGTACTCGCCGCGCCTGCGCGCCCTGTGCAAGGAGGTCGACCCCACCCTCGAGGAGGGCGTCTACGCCCAGTTCCCCGGCCCGCACTACGAGACGCCGGCGGAGATCCGCATGGCCCGCACCATCGGCGCGGACCTGGTCGGCATGTCCACCGTCCTGGAGGCGATCGCCGCCCGCGAGGCGGGCGCGGAGGTCCTCGGCATCTCCCTGGTGACCAACCTCGCCGCGGGCATGACCGGCGAGCCCCTCAACCACGAGGAGGTCCTCCAGGCGGGCCGCGACAGCGCCACCCGCATGGGATCCCTGCTCACCCAGGTGCTGGGCCGCCTGTAGACCCCGGCACACCGCGGCACGCCGAACGCCCGGCGGCACCCGTGAAGGGGGAGCCGCCGGACCGCGGAAGGGGCCGTGGGGTGCGCCGGCGGCCCCTGCCGCGCACTTCGGCTCCGCCCGGCGCTCTCCGCCCGGCACGGACCCGGAACTCCGGGCAGTACGCTCGCGCGCGGCGGCCGGAGGCGCCCCACGGCCCCGCCCCCAACGCATCCCAGGTGCCCCGGCACCCACCCGCCGGAGGCAGACGGCCCAGGCCGACAAACTCACGAGAGGCTGACCCCAACGTGCACGACGACCTCATCGCACGGGCCAAGGCGTGGCTGGCCGAGGACCCCGACGCCGACACCCGGGACGAACTCGCCCGGCTCCTCGAAGCCCCGACCGCCGAGAACACCGAGGAGCTGACGGCCCGCTTCGCCGGCACGCTCCAGTTCGGCACCGCCGGCCTGCGCGGCGAACTCGGCGCCGGGCCCATGCGCATGAACCGCTCCGTCGTCATCCGCGCCGCCGCAGGCCTCGCCGCGTACCTGAAGAAGAACGGGGCCGCCCACGGGGACGAGAACGCCGGCCTCGTCGTCATCGGCTACGACGCCCGGCACAAGTCCGCCGACTTCGCCCGCGACACCGCCGCCGTCATGACGGGCGCCGGACTGCGCGCCGCCGTGCTCCCCCGCCCCCTCCCCACCCCGGTCCTCGCCTTCGCCATCAGGCACCTCGGCGCGGTCGCCGGTGTGGAGGTCACCGCCAGCCACAACCCGCCCCGCGACAACGGCTACAAGGTCTACCTGGGCGACGGCTCCCAGATCGTGCCCCCGGCGGACGCCGGAATCGCCGCCGAGATCGACGCGATCACCACGCTCACCGCGGTGCCCCGCCCGGACTCCGGCTGGGACATCCTCGACGACTCCGTCCTGGAGGCCTACCTGGCCCGTACGGACGCGGTCCTCGCCCCCGGCTCGCCGCGCACGGCCCGCACCATCTACACGGCGATGCACGGCGTCGGCAAGGACACCCTCCTCGCCGCGTTCGCCCGGGCCGGCTTCCCGGCCCCGGACCTGGTCGCCGAGCAGGCCGAGCCGGACCCGGACTTCCCGACCGTCGCCTTCCCCAACCCGGAGGAGCCCGGCGCGATGGACCTGGCGTTCGCCCGGGCCCGCGCGACCGGCCCCGATCTGATCATCGCCAACGACCCCGACGCCGACCGCTGCGCGGTGGCCGTCGGGCACGGCACCGACTGGCGCATGCTGCGCGGCGACGAGGTGGGCGCCCTGCTCGCCGCCCACCTGGTCTCCCGTGGCGTGACCGGCACCTTCGCGGAGTCGATCGTCTCCTCCTCCCTCCTCGGACGCATCGCCGGGAAGGCGGGCCTGCCCCACGAGGAGACGCTCACCGGCTTCAAGTGGATCGCCCGCGTGGAGGGTCTGCGCTACGGCTACGAGGAGGCCCTCGGCTACTGCGTCGACCCCGACGGCGTGCGCGACAAGGACGGCATCACCGCCGCCCTCCTGATCACCGAACTGGCGTCCCGGCTCAAGGAGGAGGGCCGCACCCTGCTGGACCTCCTGGACGACCTCGCCGTCGAGCACGGCCTGCACGCCACCGACCAGCTCTCGGTCCGCGTCAAGGATCTCTCGCTGATCGCCGACGCGATGCGGCGCCTGCGCGAGCAGCCCCCGACCGCGCTCGCGGGCCTGCCGGTCACCCGTTCCGAGGACCTCACCCGGGGCACGGACCGGCTGCCGCCCACGGACGGCCTGCGCTACACCCTCGACGGCGCCCGCGTCATCGTCCGCCCCAGCGGCACGGAGCCCAAGCTGAAGTGCTACCTGGAGGTCGTGATCCCGGTCGGCACCCACGCCGACCTCCCGGCGGCCCGTGGCAGGGCCGACGCCCTGCTGGCGTCGATCAAGCGGGACCTGTCGGCGGCGGCGGGCATCTGACCCGTACGAAGACCGAACCGGAACGGAACGGGTGCCCTCACTCGGAGGGCACCCGTTCCGTTCCGAAGGTCACGCGATGTGACGCCGCCGCGCCCGCGTCACCCCACCGCGATCAGAACCGCCAGCACCACCGCACCGGCCAGCGCCGGACCCACGATCTCGTACGCCCAGCGGACCGTCACCTCACCCTGGGCGGACTCGGCGTGCTCGCGGGCCTCCTGGACCTCGCGCAGGTCGTTCATGAACTGGTCGGTGTCCGTCCGGATGGGATCGCGGTCCGCAGCGGTGTCACCGGCGCCGCCGGCACTGGTGCCACCCGTCGCGCGTGCGGTCGCGACGGTGGCCCGCGCCTGCCGGCGGGCGGCCCGCTTGCGCGCCCGCAGCGACACGGGCAGCGCCCACAGCTGGTACTTGGTGCCCGCCTTGTCGAACACCTCGTTGGAGTAGCCGGAGCGCAGGCCGGAGACCTGCCCCCAGGGCAGCACGATCACGCGGAAGGGGTTGCGGACGCGCAGCCGGTCGGCGTTGGCGTACACGGCGGGCCGCACGGTGAAGGCGACCACGAGCGGCACCGCGAGGATCATCCCGGCGAGCGCCAGCCACGGGGTGCGGCCCTGGCCGGTGACCAGCGCGTCGACGCCCAGCCACAGGATGATGGCGAGCAGCAGGACACCGCCCGCGATGCCCGCGGACGACCGGTGGACCCGGTCCTGGAACTCGGAGGCGGAGGGCTGCGGCGCGGGGGGTTCGTGCTCGGGCGTCGTCATGGCCCCGATTGTGCCCGACGTCCGTGGGTGCCCTCATCCGCGGTGCGGGAGCGCGGATGAGGGCACGGAGACCAGCACCCGGCGGAATATGGCCGGAGGCACAATCTGGACTCAAGGGGTGTACAGCCGCTACGCGCGTAGATATGCTCGCCTGGTGACCATGCCCACCACTGCACCCCCTCTCGCTGACGTCACCGCGTCCGACAGCACGCTGCGCCGCTTCCTGCACGGGCTGCCCGGCGTCGACGCGGTCGGCCTGGAGGCGCGCGCCGCCTCGCTCGGCACCCGTTCCATCAAGACCACCGCGAAGGCGTACGCGATCGACCTCGCCATCTCGATGGTCGACCTGACGACGCTGGAAGGCGCGGACACCCCGGGCAAGGTCCGGGCGCTCGGCGCCAAGGCGGTCCACCCCGACCCGACGGACCGTACGGCCCCCGCCACGGCCGCGGTCTGCGTGTACCCCGACATGGTGGCCACCGCGAAGGAGGCCGTGGCCGGCTCGGCCGTGAAGGTCGCCTCGGTCGCCACCGCCTTCCCGGCCGGCCGGGCGCCGCTGGACATCAAGCTGGCGGACGTGCGCGCGGCGGTCGCCGCGGGCGCCGACGAGATCGACATGGTCATCGACCGCGGGGCGTTCCTCGCCGGCAAGTACCTCAAGGTGTACGACGAGATCGCCGCCGTGAAGGAGGCCTGCGGTTCGAGCGCCCGCCTGAAGGTCATCTTCGAGACCGGCGAGCTGTCGACGTACGACAACATCCGCCGCGCGAGCTGGCTCGGCATGCTGGCGGGCGCCGACTTCATCAAGACCTCCACCGGCAAGGTCGCCGTCAACGCCACCCCGGCCAACACGCTGCTCATGCTGGAGGCCGTCCGTGACTTCCGGGCGCAGACCGGCGTGCAGGTGGGCGTGAAGCCGGCCGGCGGCATCCGCACCTCCAAGGACGCGATCAAGTTCCTGGTCCTGGTCAACGAGACCGCCGGCGGGGACTGGCTGGACAACCACTGGTTCCGCTTCGGCGCCTCCTCGCTCCTGAACGACCTGCTGATGCAGCGCCAGAAGCTGGCCACCGGCCGCTACTCCGGCCCCGACTACGTGACGGTGGACTGAGCCCCATGAACACGGAAAACCCGCTTTCCCCCTTCGCCTACGCACCGGCTCCCGAGTCCCGGTCGGTCGTCGACATCGCGCCGTCCTACGGCCTGTTCGTCGACGGCGAGTTCACCGAGGCCGCCGACGGCAAGGTCTTCAAGACGGTCTCCCCCAGCACGGAGGAGGTGCTGTCCGAGGTCGCCCAGGCCGGCGAGGCGGACGTGGACCGCGCGGTCAAGGCGGCCCGCAAGGCCTTCGTGAAGTGGTCGGCGCTGCCCGGCTCCGAGCGCGCCAAGTACCTGTTCCGCATCGCCCGCATCGTCCAGGAGCGCAGCCGTGAGCTGGCGGTCCTGGAGACGCTGGACAACGGCAAGCCGATCCGGGAGACCAGGGACGCGGACCTGCCCCTGGTGGCCGCGCACTTCTTCTACTACGCCGGCTGGGCGGACAAGCTCGGCCACGCGGGCTTCGGACCGTCCCCGAAGCCGCTGGGTGTGGCCGGCCAGGTCATCCCGTGGAACTTCCCGCTGCTGATGCTGGCGTGGAAGATCGCCCCGGCGCTGGCGACCGGCAACACGGTCGTGCTCAAGCCCGCCGAGACCACCCCGCTCTCCGCGCTGTTCTTCGCGGACATCTGCCGCCAGGCGGGCCTGCCGAAGGGTGTCGTCAACATCCTTCCCGGCTACGGCGACGCGGGCGCCGCGCTGGTGGCGCACCCGGACGTGAACAAGGTCGCCTTCACCGGCTCCACGGCCGTCGGCAAGGCGATCGCGCGCACGGTCGCGGGCACGGACAAGAAGCTCACCCTCGAACTGGGCGGCAAGGGCGCCAACATCGTCTTCGACGACGCGCCGATCGACCAGGCCGTCGAGGGCATCGTGAACGGCATCTTCTTCAACCAGGGACAGGTCTGCTGCGCGGGCTCGCGCCTGCTGGTGCAGGAGTCGATCCACGACGAGCTGCTGGACTCCCTCAAGCGCAGGCTCTCCACCCTGCGTCTGGGCGATCCGCTCGACAAGAACACCGACATCGGCGCGATCAACTCCGCCGAGCAGCTGGCCCGGATCACCACGCTCGCCGACCAGGGCGAGGCGGAGGGCGCCGAGCGCTGGTCGCCCGCCTGCGAACTGCCCGAGAGCGGCTACTGGTTCGCCCCGACGCTGTTCACCGGTGTCACCCAGGCGCACACCATCGCCCGTGACGAGATCTTCGGCCCGGTGCTCTCCGTCCTCACCTTCCGCACCCCGGACGAGGCCGTCGCCAAGGCCAACAACACCCCGTACGGGCTCTCGGCGGGCATCTGGACGGAGAAGGGTTCCCGGATCCTGGCGGTGGCGAGCAGGCTGCGCGCCGGTGTCGTCTGGTCCAACACGTTCAACAAGTTCGATCCGACCTCGCCGTTCGGCGGCTACAAGGAGTCGGGCTTCGGCCGCGAGGGCGGCCGGCACGGCCTGGAGGCGTACCTCGATGTCTGAGAAGTCCGAGAAGTCTGGGGCGACGACCGAACCGCGGCTTTCGGTCCTCAAGACCTACAAGCTGTACGTGGGCGGCAAGTTCCCGCGTTCCGAGAGCGGCCGGGTGTACGAGGTGAGCGACTCCAAGGGCAACTGGCTGGCGAACGCACCGCGGTCGTCCCGCAAGGACGCCCGTGACGCGGTCGTCGCCGCGCGCAAGGCGTTCGGCGCGTGGTCCGGCGCGACCGCGTACAACCGGGGCCAGATCCTCTACCGCGTCGCGGAGATGCTGGAGGGCCGCCGCGAGCAGTTCGTCCGCGAGGTCGCCGAGGCCGAGGGCCTGTCCAAGGTCAAGGCGGCCGCGCAGGTCGACGCGGCGATCGACCGCTGGGTCTGGTACGCGGGCTGGACCGACAAGATCGCCCAGGTGGTGGGCGGCGGCAACCCGGTCGCGGGCCCGTACTTCAACCTCTCCTCCCCCGAGCCGACGGGCGTGGTGACCGTCCTGGCCCCGCAGGAGTCGTCGTTCCTGGGCCTGGTCTCGGTGATCGCCCCGGTGATCGCGACAGGCAACACGGCGGTGGTGGTCGCGAGCGAGAAGCACCCGCTCCCCGCGCTCTCCCTCGGCGAGGTGCTGGCCACCTCCGACCTGCCGGGCGGTGTCGTGAACGTCCTGTCCGGCGGTACGGCGGAGATCGCCACGCCGCTCGCCGCACACCAGGACGTCAACGCGATCGACCTCGCGGGCGCCGGCGCCGAGCTGGCGAAGGAGCTGGAGGTCGCGGCCGCGGACAACCTCAAGCGCGTCCTTCGTCCACAGCCTGTGGATTACTTCGCGACGCCGGGCATCGACCGCATGACGGCCTTCCTGGAGACCAAGACGGTCTGGCACCCGACGGGCTCGCTGGGCGCCTCCGGCTCGTCGTACTGAGCCGCCCGGGGCGCCGCACCGCGGCGGCCTGCACAGACGAGAGCCGCGTCTCCCCTCCGTCCGGGGGAGGCGCGGCTCTCCGCGTGCGCGCGTCAGCGCACCGACCCGAGCACCTGCCCGACGACCGGCACGGCACCCACCGACGGGGCCTGGGCCACCGGTCCCGTGAGCATCTTCGAACCGACCGGGCGGAAGTCGGCGAGCTGGGTGCCCACGCCGTTGTCGAGCGGGTCGACGCCGGTGCCCGCGAGGGGGTTGGGCTTGAGGGCCGTGACCGTTCCGGTGGTGTGGCCGACGGTGCCGGTCAGTGCCTGCACGCCCGTCTGCGGGTCGGCCCTGCCGAGGGAGCCGAGCAGGCGGCCCTCGCCCCCGCCCGGGAGGATGTCCGCCGAGGCCGTTGTCGCGCCCACACCCAGGGCGGCCCCGGCGGTCGCCACGGCGACCAGGACGCGCCGGGCGGTGGAGCGGGGGGAGGACGCGTGTCGAGCCATGACTGGTGCCGCCTTACGGATGCGGTGGGTAACGGGAACAGCGCACAGGGTAGTTGAGACGTAACCCACGTTCCAAAGCCGACCCGCGGGGTCGGCAGGCGGGCCACCATGCGTCAAACTGGTGTTCCGTGAGCCTTCATCCCCCGTCACCCGCCCGTGTCGTGCTGCTGTGCGGCCCCTCGGGCTCGGGCAAGTCCCTGGTAGCCGCCCGCTCCGGACTGCCCGTGCTGCGCCTCGACGACTTCTACAAGGAGGCCGGTGACCCGACCCTGCCGCTCGTGGCGGGGAGTTCGGACATCGACTGGGACCACCCCGGCTCGTGGGACGCGGACGTCGCGGTCGCGGCGATCAGCCGGCTGTGCGCGACGGGCACCACGGACGTGCCGGTGTACGACATCTCGCTGAGCGCCCGCACTGGTGAGGACACGCTGCACATCGGCCGCACCCCGCTGTTCATCGCGGAGGGCGTCTTCGCCGCCGAGATCGTGGGGCGCTGCCGGGAACTCGGTGTCCTGGCCGACGCGCTGTGCCTGAACCGCGGACCGGTCAGGACCTTCCGGCGGCGCTTCCTCCGGGACCTGAAGGAGGGCCGCAAGTCGGTCCCGTTCCTGCTGCGCCGGGGCTGGCGGCTGATGCGCGCCGAGCGGTCGATCGTGGCCCGTCAGGTCGCGCTGGGCGCCCACGCCTGCGCCCGGGACGAGGCCCTGGGCCGGCTGGCCGCCGCGGCGGCGGGTCGGCAGGCGCAGACACGGACGGCCGCGTAACCGGCGTACGGCACAGGGGAGTACACACCTCGTACGCGCCTACGCGCCTTGTACGCGACCACGCGCGCCCCGTACGCCCCCGTCGTCGTACGTGCCTCGGAGCGCCTCTCTCGCGTCAAGGCGCCTGCGCACGCGAAAGCGGGACTGGACAGACCCCCCGGTCCTCCAGTCCCGCTTCCTTGGTGCTCCCCCACACTCCCCCGTGTTCCCCCGTGTCCCCAGGGGTTCCCCCGATCCCCCGATCCCCCGAGTCCCCGTTGTTCCCCCGGTTCCCCCGTCTTTTTCCCTCCCCCGTTGTTCCCCCCCGTTCTCCCCTTCCCCCGTTTCCCCCCGCTGCCCTTCGGTCGGCTCAGGCGACGAGCTCGCCGAAGGACTCCTCACGGTCACGGCCGATGCTGAGGACCTCGTCCTCGCGCAGCCGGCGCAGGGACCGCCAGATGCTGGACTTCACCGTGCCGACGCTTATGCCGAGGATGTCCGCGATCTCCGGGTCCGTACGGCCCTCGTAGTAACGCAGGACCAGCATGGTGCGCTGGAGTTCGGGCAGCCGGGCCAGCGCCTGCCACAGGACCGTGCGCAGCTCGGTGCCGCGCATGGCGTCCGTGTCGCCGGGCGTCTCCGGCAGTTCCTCGGTCGGGTACTCGTTGAGCTTGCGGCGCCGCCAGGCGCTGATGTGCAGGTTGGTCATGGTGCGGCGGAGGTATCCGCCGACGGCCGCCTTGTCACTGATCCGGTCCCACGCCCGGTAGGTCGAGAACAGCGCGCTCTGCAGCAGGTCCTCGGCCTCGAAGCGGTCGCCGGTGAGGTGGTAGGCGGTTGCGTACAGGGAGGCGCGGCGCTCCTGGACGTAGGCGGTGAACGCCGCTTCGGCGTCCACGGTCTCCGACAGTGCGCGGCGCTCCCCCGGACCCTCCCCGTACGCGGTTCCCCCGTGTGTTTCCCCCGTGTGAGCGTCAACCACCGTCATGCGGGGCTGAGGCCCCTGCTGCGCATGCGCGGTGTGCTGACGCCCGGTGCCGCGAGCGCACCCCCGCCCGCTCACGGCACCGGACTTCTCCGAAGACCGGGCCACGTCGTGCAGACGCGTGACCACTGCGCTGTGGCTGGTGCTGTGCAGTGTGTTCATTCGCGCCCCCCGTCGTGGAGTTCCGGTGTTCCGTCCTGCTTCTTGCCCCGTGCCGAAAATCTTGCCGTGGCCACTTCATGGCCATGTCCGCCGACTGTCACAGACCTGTCACAGGGGTACGGAGGCCGTTACCGGGCGCAGGTCGCCGTACGGGTGTCGAAACACCGACCCGGCATGGGCCAGAATGAGGTTCGTGCCTTCCCTGTTGCTGATCGAGGACGACGACGCCATCCGAACGGCCCTGGAGCTCTCACTGACGCGCCAGGGACACCGGGTGGCCACCGCTGCCAGCGGTGAGGACGGTCTGAAGCTGTTGCGCGAGCAGCGGCCGGACCTGATCGTGCTGGACGTGATGCTGCCCGGCATCGACGGGTTCGAGGTGTGCCGGCGCATCCGGCGCACGGACCAGCTGCCGATCATTCTGCTCACCGCGCGCAGCGACGACATCGACGTGGTGGTCGGGCTGGAGTCCGGAGCCGACGACTACGTGGTCAAACCCGTGCAGGGGCGGGTGCTGGACGCCCGGATCCGGGCCGTGCTGCGGCGCGGCGAGCGGGAGGCGAACGACTCGGCGACCTTCGGCAGCCTCGTCATCGACCGGGCGGCGATGACCGTGACGAAGAACGGCGAGGACCTCCAGCTGACCCCGACCGAGCTGAGACTGCTGCTGGAGCTGAGCCGCCGGCCCGGGCAGGCGCTGTCCCGGCAGCAGCTGCTGCGGCTGGTGTGGGAGCACGACTACCTCGGTGACTCGCGGCTGGTGGACGCCTGTGTGCAGCGGCTGCGGGCCAAGGTGGAGGACGTGCCCTCGTCCCCGACGCTGATCCGTACCGTGCGCGGCGTCGGTTACCGCCTGGACGCGCCTCAGTGACGGACGAGCGGGGCGGGCTCCGGGGCTGGGCCTCGGAGCGCAGGGGAACGTTGTCCCGGCTGCGGTTCACCAGTCTGCGCCTGCGGCTGGTCGTGGTCTTCGCACTGGTGGCGCTGACCGCGGCCGTGTCGGCGTCCGGGATCGCGTACTGGCTCAACCGCGAGGCGGTGCTGACCCGCGCCCAGGACGCGGCGCTGCGCGACTTCCAGCAGGAAGTGCAGAACCGCGCGGGCGCGCTGCCGGTGCACACCACGCAGGACCAACTCCAGCACACCGCCGGGCAGATGGCCGGCAGCAGCCAGCGCTTCAGCGTGCTGCTGGTCGGCCAGGACGCGAACGGCAGGACGCTGTACGGCAACTCCGGCGGGCTGAACGGCTTCTCGCTGGAGGACGTGCCCGCCTCGCTGCGCACCGCGGTGAACAGGCAGCAGCCGCTCTCCTCGGCCAACAAGGCGCCCTACCACCTGTACTGGCAGCGGATCGTCATGCACGGGACGCCGTACCTGGTGGCCGGCACACGGGTGATCGGCGGCGGCCCGACCGGCTACATGCTCAAGTCGCTGGAGCCGGAGGCCAAGGACCTCAACTCGCTGGCCTGGTCCCTGGGCATCGCCACCGCGCTGGCGCTCGTCGGTGCCGCTCTCCTCGCCCAGGCCGCCGCCACGACGGTGCTGAAGCCGGTGCACCGGCTGGGAGTCGCCGCGCGCCGGCTCGGCGAGGGCAAGCTCGACACCCGGCTGCGGGTGTCCGGAACCGACGAACTCGCCGACATGTCCCGCACGTTCAACAAGGCGGCCGAGGCGCTGGAGAAACGGGTCGCCGACATGGCCGCCCGCGACGAGGCGTCCCGCCGGTTCGTCGCGGACATGAGCCACGAGCTGCGCACGCCGCTGACCGCCATCACCGCCGTGACGGAGGTGCTGGAGGAGGAGCTGGACTCCGAGAGCGGCGGCATCGACCCGATGATCGAGCCGGCGGTCCGGCTCGTCGTCAGCGAGACCCGGCGGCTGAACGACCTGGTCGAGAACCTGATGGAGGTCACCCGCTTCGACGCGGGCACGGCCCGGCTGGTGCTGGACGACGTCGACATCGCCGACCAGATCACCGCCTGCATCGACGCCCGCGCCTGGCTGGACGCCGTGGAACTGGACGCCGAGCGCGGCATCCACGCCCGGCTCGACCCGCGCCGCCTGGACGTCATCCTCGCCAACCTCATCGGCAACGCGCTCAAGCACGGCGGCTCGCCCGTGCGGGTGTCGGTGCGCGAGTCGGCCGCGGAGGCGGAGCGGCCGGCCGAGATCGTCATCCAGGTGCGCGACCACGGGCCGGGCATCCCCGAGGACGTCCTGCCGCACGTCTTCGACCGCTTCTACAAGGCGAGCGCGTCCCGGCCGCGCTCCGAGGGCAGCGGCCTCGGGCTGTCCATCGCCCTGAACAACGCGCACATCCACGGCGGCGGCATCACCGCGGCCAACTCGCCCGAGGGCGGAGCGGTGTTCACGCTGCGGCTGCCGCAGGACGCCTCCGCGCTCGCCGAGGAGCGGTCCGAGGGTGACCGATACGAGGAGGACAGCGCGAACGGCACGAACGGCGCGAACGGCGGGAAGGGGGCCGCCCGATGAACGCACGCCGACTTCTGCCGGCGGCGCTGACCGCCCTGGGCCTGCTGCTCGCCGGGTGCGGGATCCGGCCCACCGAGGTGCCCACGGACTTCGGCGGCGCGCCCTCCCGTGTGCCCTGCTCGCTGTCCCAGCCCGACCTGACCATCCAGTCCTCGCGCGGCGTGCCCGTACAGGTCTTCCTGTTGTGCGGCTCGTCGCTGGTGACCGTCGACCGGACGGTACGGGTGCCGGAGGGCACCGCGGACGCGCGGCGGCGGGTGATCGTGGCCCAGGGGCTGCTCGACCAGCTCGCCGCGCCGCCGTCGACCGGCGAGAAGGCGGCCGGGTACACCACGCACGTCCCGGACGGCCTGAAGGCCGAAGGGCCGCGCCCCGGTGACCCCGCCGACACGCTCCGGCTGAGCAGCGCGCCGGCCGGCCTCGCCCCGTACGCCCTCGCGCAGATCGTGTGCACGCTGTCCGACTCGGCCGCCGCCGAGGGGGACGGCTCCGTCGTCCTCGGCGGCCCGGACGACACGGCGCTGCGCCGCTACGAGTGCACCGGGGAACTCCGGTCCCGACCGGGCACCACCCTGCCACCGTCGACCCAGGTGACCACGGGCTGACGCGGGGCGGCACACGGCTGCGGGCCACGGGTGTGCCGCTCGGTCGTGGCACACGGGCGCGGCACGGGGCCGTGGCCACACAGGCTTGGGCCAGGGCCGTGGCACACGGGTGGCGCACGGGCCTGACGCTGGGCCTGGCACACAGGTGCGGCGCATGGCTGTGACACAGGGCCATGGCACGGGCGCGGCGCACGAGTGCGGCGCTCGGCTGTCGCACACGGGTGGCGCACGGGTGTGACACAGGACCGTGGCCACACAGGCGCGGCACAACAGGTTGGGCCCTGGGCCGTGACACCCGGACGCGGCACAGGGCCGTGGCGACCGGGCGTGGCGCACAGGCCCGATATGGGGCCGTGGCGACCGGGCGCGGCACACAGGCCCGATATGGGACCGTGACACACAAGCGCGGCACAAAGCCGTGACACACAGGTGCGGTGCACAGGTGTGCCGCGGGGGCGTGGCACACGGGTATGGCACAGGGCCATGACACACAGGCACGGCGCGCGAGTGTGGCGCAGCACTCACCACGGAGTGTGCCGTCCGGCCGGAACCGATCGTGCCGGGGGCCGCGTCTTGGGTGGCGTGCAGCGTCAAGGCTCCATCCGCGGCAGCGCCGCGTTCCACGTCCGTGTGACAGGGGGTGTCCTCCTCGTCGCCCACCTCGCGCTCGTCGCCTGGCTCACGCTGCGTCCGCTGGACGTCCCCTGGGTGACGCCGCCCAATCTGCGTCCGCTCGCCACCGTCCGGGGCGACCTGGCGCTGGGCTGGCCCGAGGCGGCCCGGCGCATCGGCGAGGGCCTGGCGCTGCTCGCGCCGCTGGGCGTACTGCTGCCGATGACGCACGGCAGCCTTCACGTCTCTCCACTCGGGTCCCTGTTCCGCACGGTCGCCGCGGGCGCCCTGGTCTCGCTGGGCATCGCCCTGCTGCAGACCGGCGTACCGGGCCGGGTGGTGGACGTCGACACGCTCCTGCTGAACACCACGGGCGTGGCCCTCGCCCACCTCACGGTCGTGCCCGCGGGCCGCTCCCGTCTCCGCCGCGGGGCCGAGCGCCGGGACCGGCCGGCTCCGCGCCAGGAGGATCCGCCTCAGGGGCGCACCCCGACGATTCCCAGGGTCGGCCTCGCCCCGTGGAGCGACGCTCTGCCCCCTTCGTCTCCGTAACGTGGAAGACGGACGGGGCAGCCGACGGGGCGGCCCCGCACCGACAGCTCACGAAGGAGTCGACCATGACCGCCCTGGCCCGCCCGACCCACGGTCGCGTGCTCGGCGGAGTGTGCGCTGCGCTGGCTCGGCGCTTCGGCACCTCCGCGACGACGATGCGCGTGATCTTCCTGCTGTCCTGCCTGCTGCCGGGCCCGCAGTTCCTGGTCTACATCGCGCTGTGGATCCTGCTGCCCTCGGAGGAGACGGCCGGCAGCGCGTGGTGAACGCCGCGCACGCGGTGACGCGGTGACGCGGTGACGCGGTGACGCGGTGACGCGGTGACGCGGTGACGCGGTGACGCGGTGACGCGGTGACGCGGTGACGCGGTGACGCGGTGACGCGGTGACGCGGTGAAACGACGGCACGGCTGGGGCGCACCCTGGAACCAGGAGGCGCGCCCCAGCCGTGCCGTGTCCGGAGAGGGGAGCGGTCGGCTCAGCCCAGCGGCAGCCCGTTCAACGGCAGGCCGTGGGTGGGCAGGCCCTGCACCGGCAGTCCGCCGAGCAGACCGGCGACCGGCTTGGTCGGGCCGTTCTGGAGCAGGCCCTGGGTGGCCGGCTGCGCGGCCGCGAGACCCGACTGCACCGCGGGCCTGGCCTGGTTCAGCGCCTGGCCGGCCCCGGGCACCGACTTGGCGACGTTCTCCGTCGGGAGCGCCTTGCTGACGGTACCGAGCGCCTGGCCGGCGTCCGGAACGGCCGGCGCGGCGTTCGCGGCGCCCGCGCCGGCGGCGGCGAAGGCGGCCCCGAGGGCGGCGACACCGAGGGACTTGACGGCAGACTGCTTCATGAAAACGCGTCCTTGGGTGGAAGACAGGGAACTGAGCGGTCCACGACCGTAAACATGCCGAGCCGTCCGCCGCAAACATCGAAATACGGACGGAATAAGCGCCCCGGACATGTTCCCGTATCTTCCGATCAGCCTTCCAAGGTCGAGAAACCCCTGGTGGACGCTGTCTGCTGAAACAGCCATTCGGATTTCAGCGCCGCGTATCCGGGCTTGATCACGTCATTGATCATCGCCAGTCGTTCATCGAAAGGAATGAATGCTGATTTCATCGCATTGACGGAGAACCACTGCATGTCGTCGAGTGTGTATCCGAATGCCTCGACCAGCTGCTCGAACTCCCGGCTCATGCTGGTGTGGGACATAAGACGGTTGTCCGTGTTGACCGTGGCCCGGAAGTGGAGCCGGCGCAGCAGTCCGATCGGATGCTCGGCGTACGAGGGCGCCGCCCCGGTCTGGAGGTTGGAACTCGGGCACAGCTCCAGCGGGATGCGCTTGTCACGGACGTAGGAGGCCAGCCGCCCCAGTTCGACCGTGCCGTCCTCGTGGACCTGGATGTCGTCGATGATGCGCACCCCGTGACCCAGCCGGTCCGCGCCGCACCACTGCAGCGCCTGCCAGATCGACGGCAGCCCGAAGGCCTCGCCGGCGTGGATCGTGAAGTGGTTGTTCTCCCGCTTCAGGTACTCGAAGGCGTCCAGGTGCCGGGTGGGCGGGTAACCGGCCTCCGCGCCCGCGATGTCGAAGCCCACCACGCCCGAGTCCCGGTAGCGGTTGGCGAGTTCGGCGATCTCCAGGGAGCGGGCCGCGTGCCGCATCGCGGTCAGCAGGACGCCCACCCGGATCCGGTGACCGTTCTCCAGGGCGGTCCGCTCGCCCTCGCGGAAGCCCTCGTTGACGGCCTCGACGACCTCCTCCAGGCTCAGCCCGCCCTCCAGGTGCTGCTCGGGGGCGTAGCGCACCTCGGCGTAGACGACGCCGTCCTCGGCGAGGTCCTCGGCGCACTCGCGGGCGACCCGGACGAGGGCATCGCGGGTCTGCATCACGGCGACGGTGTGCGCGAACGTCTCCAAGTACCGTTCCAGCGAGCCGGAGTCGGCGGCCTCACGGAACCACAGGCCCAGCTTGTCCGGGTCGGTCTCGGGGAGCGGGGAGTAGCCCGACGCGCGGGCCAGGTCGACGACGGTTCCGGGGCGGAGCCCGCCGTCGAGGTGATCGTGGAGCAGAACCTTGGGCGCCCGGCGGATCTGGTCCGAGCTCGGGGTGTTCCCCTGGTGGGCAGTCTGGCTCGTCATTTCCGCACTTTAACTCCTACGCGCGTAGATCATCGCGTGTACACATCCGTCGATATGTAACGGTGACCGCCCGGGCGGGTGGCGTACACCGGTGCTTCTGACACTGTTCTGTCATGTCACACCAAGCGACGCCGGTTCGCACGGCCCGGCTGGGGAGGACGGTCGGCCCGGAGCCGGCGGCGGTGGGCGGAGCGGTGCTGCTGCTCCCGGGCGGCCAGGAGGTCTCCACCCGCAGACCCTCGCCGGTGCTGGCGGCCGCCTCGGTGCGCGCGCTGGGGCGCCGGCTGGCCCGCGCGGGGCGCGAGGAGGGCCTGGCCGTGCACGTGGTGCACTACCGCTACCGCGGCTGGAACGGAGCCGAGGCACATCCGGCCCGCGACGCCGCCTGGGCCGTCGAGGAGGTCGTCCGGTGCTACGGGGACGTGCCGGTCTGCCTGGCCGGTCTCGACATGGGCGGCCGGGCCGCGCTGCACGCCGCCGGGCACGAGACCGTCAACTCCGTGGTGGCCATCGCCCCTTCGCTGCCCGAGGCCGACGTGGCCGCCTCGCCCGAACCGGTCAGGCAGCTCGCCGGGCGCCGGGTGCTGATCGTGCACGGCACGAACGACGAACGGACCGATCCCGAGCTGTCCTTCCGGTTCGCCGAGCGGGCGAAGAAGGCGAACCGGGACGTGTGCCGGTTCGAAGTCCACGCCGACGGACACGGGTTGCGTCAGTACCGGGACGAAGTCCTCGCGCTCACCACCGACTTCGTCATGGGGTCGCTGTTCGGGCGGGTGTTCTCGCGGCCGGTGCAGGACGCGCTGGCGGCTCCGCCACCGCTGGGTCTGCGGATGCCGCTGGCGGCCGGGTTCGGGAAGACGCTGCGGCGGTAGGGCCGCCCGCCGTCAGGTGGGGAGCAGATTGCCGCGCTTGGCGAGCAGGAACTTCTTGAAGGCCGCCACCGGCGGGGTGTCCGGGTGGCCCTCCAGCCAGGCCACGCCGATCTCCCGTACCGCGCGCGGGGCCGTCACCGTCAGCTCGACGACTCCCGGGCGGGGGAAGGCCGGCGGGGGCAGCAGGGCGACCCCGAGGCCCGCGGCGACCAGGCCGCGCAGGGTCTCGGCCTCCTCGCCCTCGAAGGCGACGCGCGGCTTGAAGCCGGCCTCCCGGCACAGGGCGTCGGTGATGCGGCGCAGGCCGTAGCCGGGTTCCAGGGTCACGAAGGACTCCTCGGCGGCCTCGGTCAGGCGGATGCGGCGCCGGGCGGCGAGCCGGTGGTCGGCGGGGACGACCAGACGCAGCTTCTGCTCGTCGAGACGGCGGGCGACCAGGTCGGGGGCGTCCGGCACGGGGGACGTCAGGCAGAGGTCGAGCTCGCCCGCCCGCAGCCCCTCCAGCATGGCCTCGCCGTAGTTCTGCACCAGGCTGAAGCGAACGCGGGGATGGTCGGCCCGGAAGGCGTGGATGAGGCCGGGCACGGTCTCGGCGCCCATGGTGTGCAGGAAGCCGAAGGCGACCTTGCCGGTGGCCGGGTCGGCGTCGGCGCGCACCTCCTCGGCGGCGCGCTCGATCTCGGCGAGGGCGCGTTGCACGGAGGCGAGGAAGGTACGGCCGGCGGGGGTCAGGGAGACCGTGCGGCCCCGGCGGGCGAAGAGGTCGACGCCGAGGTCCTGCTCCAGCCGGACCATGGCCCGCGAGAGCGTCGACTGCGGGACCTGCATCTCCTGCGCGGCCCGGGTGACGTGCTCGGTGCGGGCCACGCCGGCGAAGTGCGCCAGGCGGGGCGCCAGCAACGCGACGATGTCTTCTGTGTCACCGGTCTGTGACAGACGCGGCTGCGACCTCGGCTGATGCACCATGGGAACGATTATGCCGAGTCCGTGCATTGGACGGATGAGTGCCCGGCTTTCTACGGTCGCCGTATGACTCCCGCCGATACCGGGGCGCTCACCACCGTGGGCGCCGTCGCCTCAGTCCCCGACTCCGACTCCCGCATGGCCCCGGGCGGCCCCGGCTACCGCCGGATGAGCCTCGCCCTCTTCCTCGCGGGTGTCGCCACCTTCGCGCTGCTGTACTCCACACAGGCCCTGCTGCCGCTGATCTCCGGCGAGTTCCACGTGGCGGCGAGCGACGCGAGCTGGACGGTGGCCGCCGCGACGGGCGGCCTGGCGCTGTTCGTGCTCCCGGCGAGCGCGCTGTCGGAGCGTTTCGGGCGGCGTACGGTCATGACGGCCTCGCTGGCGGTCGCGGTGGTCGTCGGGCTGCTGGTGCCGTTCGCGCCGTCGCTGGGCTCGCTGGTGGTGCTGCGGGCACTCCAGGGCGCGGCCCTCGCGGGGCTGCCGGCCTCGGCGCAGGCGTATCTGGCGGAGGAGGTGCGGCCCCGGGCCCTGGTCACGGCGATCGGCCTGTTCGTGGCCGGCAACAGCGTGGGCGGCATGAGCGGCCGGGTCATCACCGGCTGGGTGGCCCAGGAGTGGGGCTGGCGGGTGGCCGTCGGGGTGGTCGGGGTGATCGCGGTGGGCTGCGCGGTGGCCTTCCGCCTGCTGCTTCCGGCGCCGCAACACTTCAGGGTGGGCTCGCTGCGCCCCCGGGTGCTGGCGCGCTCGGTCCGCGACCACCTCGCCGATCCGCTGCTGCGCCGGCTGTACGCGATCGGCGCGCTGTTCATGACGGTGTTCGGCGGGGTCTACACGGTGATCGGCTACCGCCTGACCGAGGCGCCGTTCTCCCTGCCGCAGGGCATCGTCGGCTCGATCTTCCTGGTGTACCTGGTGGGCACGGTGTCCGCGTCGACGGCGGGCCGGCTGGTGGGCCGGCTGGGCCGCAGGGGCGCCCTGTACCTGGCGGGCGCCACGACTGCGGCGGGTCTGCTGGTGTCCCTGCTGGACTCGGTCGCGCTGGTCCTGCTGGGCCTGGTCCTGATCACCGCGGGCTTCTTCGCCGGTCACGCGGTCGCCTCCTCGGCGGTCAGCCGGACGGCCACGCACGGCCGTGCCCAGGCCTCGGCGCTCTACCAGTCCGCCTACTACGTCGGCTCCAGTGCGGGCAGCACGGTGGGCGCCGTGGCCTTCCACGCGCAGGGCTGGTCGGGAACCGTCGAGGTCGGACTGTTGGCCGTCCTGGGCGTCGTGGCGATCACGGCGCTCGGCTCGCGGGCGGCGAGGGTCGCGGCGCGGCGGGAGCCGGTGCCCGCGTAGCCGCGCCGGCCCCCTCGCCGCAGGGCCGTCCGGGACGCCCTCGCGCGGGCCGCGGGCCCGTGGATGCCCTCCGACCTGCCGTCTCTCCTGCTCCAAGGGCCGTTGTCAGTGGGCTGCGGTAGCTTCCGAAGTGCTGGGCGTGACGACGCGCACCGGACGGGACGGCCACAGGGGCGGGTGGACGATGGGAAACGGCACGACGGCGACGGCGGAGCTCGACGAGCGGCTGGAGGGGTACCGGGTCGAGCTGACGGGTTACTGCTACCGCATGCTCGGTTCGTCCTTCGAGGCGGAGGACGCGGTCCAGGACACCCTCGTGCGTGCCTGGCGGAGCTACGACAAGTTCGAGGGGCGCTCCAGCCTGCGCTCGTGGCTCTACCGCATCGCGACGAACGTCTGCCTGGACATGCTGGCGGCGGGCAGCAAGCGGGCCCGGCCGATGGACCTGACCGAGTCCACGCCGCTGGCCCGCGCGGCGCTGTCGCCGCGCCCGGACCACACATGGCTGGAGCCGGTGCCGGACGCCCGTGTGCTGCCGGCGGTCGAGGACCCGGCGGAGGCGGCCGTCACCAAGGAGTCGGTGCGGCTCGCCTTCATGGCCGCGTTGCAGCGGCTGCCGCCCAAGCAGCGGGCCGTGCTGATCCTGCGAGAGGTGCTGGCCTGGCGGGCGAGCGAGGTCGCCGAGCTGCTGGGCACATCGGTCGCGTCGGTCAACAGCGCCCTCCAGCGGGCGCGCGCCACGCTCGCCGAGCGGGGCGACAAGGCCGCCGAGGCGGCGGTGTCCGACCCGCTGGACGAGGCCCAGCAACGGCTCCTGGAACGCTATGTGAAGGCGTTCGAGGGGTACGACATGGCGGAGCTGACCGCGCTGCTGCACGAGGACGCGGTGATGACGATGCCGCCGTTCGACCTGTGGCTGACGGGCGCGTCGGACATCACGGGCTTCATGACGACGCTGGGCGCGGCCTGCGCGGGCTCCCGGCTGCTGCCGGTGCGGGCCAACGGGCTGCCGGGCTTCGCCCAGTACAAGCCGGACCCGGAGAAGGGCGGCTTCACCCCGTGGGCGGTGCAGGTCCTGGAGACGTCAGAGGGCCGGATCACCGGGTTCCACTGCTTCCTCGACACCCAGCGGTGGTTCCCGTTGTTCGGGTTGCCGCTCCATCTCGAAGGAGAGGCCGACCAGGCGGAGGAGGGCGTCTAGCGCCGGGTCGGGGTCGCGCAGCCGTATGCGGCCGCCGGCTCGCCGGGCGGCGAGCTGGAGCCGCGCCAGCAGGTCGATCACGCCGAGTCCCGGCGGCCCGAGACCCCCGACGTCGCACACCACGACGTCGGCCCGGGTGTCCCCCAGCAGGGCCCGCACGTCCGCGCACAGCCCCGCCACCTCCTCCCGGGTGACGGGGCCGGCGAGCACGAGCACGGCAGGTGTCCTGGCATCCACGGTCTGTAGACCGTGCGGCCGAGCGCAACTCATCGCGTGCCGGGGGCCGCGGGCCCGCCGGAGATCACATTGACCCGCTCCCCGCCCTCCCCGGAGGGTGGCCGTATGTCCCACGGATCAGCACCGCCCTGGATATCCGACGACCTCCTGCCTGCGGAGGAGGCCGTGTGCGGGGGGTGCTGAGCGGGTTCGCGGTCATCGCGGTGGTGATCGGCGTCGGCTACGCGATCGGTCGCCGCGGCTCCCTCGGTGACCAGGGCCGCGAGGTGCTGACCAGGCTGGCCTTCCATGTGGCGTCCCCCGCCCTGTTGTTCACGACGCTCGCGCGGGCCGACCTGTCGGTGGTCTTCTCCAGCCGGCTGCTGGTGACGGCGTTGAGCACGGCCGCGGCGGCGGGCGTCTTCGTGGCGTTCGGCGCGGTGCGGCGCTGGGGCGTGGGCCGCACCACGATCGGTGCGCTGTGTTCCAGCTACGTCAACTCCGGCAACCTCGGCATCCCGATCGCCGTGTACGTCCTGGGCGACGCGTCCCTGGTGGCCCCGGTCCTGCTGTTCCAGCAGATCATGGTCACGCCCATCGCGCTGACGGTGCTGGACCTCTCCGGGCCGGACGGGAAGGGCTCCCTGTGGCGGCGCCTGCTCACTCCGCTGCGCAACCCGATCGCGGTGGGCTCCCTGAGCGGGGTCCTGGTCTCGGCGACCGGCCTGCGGGTGCCCGGCCCGGTGATGGACCCGATCACCCTGATCGGCAACATGTCCGTCCCGGCCGTCCTGCTGGCCTACGGCATCTCCCTGTGCGGCAGCGCGGCCCCCGGCCGCGGCCGCGACCGTCACCCGGTGCTGCTCGCGGTCGCCCTGAAGTCGGCGGGCCAGCCGTTGGCGGCCTGGGCCCTGGCGGCGGGCGTCTTCGGCCTGAGCGGGGCACCTCTGCTGGACGTCGTGGTGACCTCGGCCCTGCCCGCCGCACAGAACCTGTTCACCTACGCGAGCCGCTACCGCGTCGGCGAGTCCCTGGCCCGCGAGTCCATCCTGCTGTCGACGATCCTGTCGGTGCCGGTGCTGGTGGTGGTGGCGGCACTGCTGGGGTGACCATCAGCCGCAGGGGAACACGCCGGTGTCGAGAATCAGTTTGAACGGCTCGGGGAGCTTCAGCTCCTCGCCGTACTCGACTGATGCGAGTACCCGATACGTGCCCTTCTGCGGCTCGCCATAGAGCGTCGCCGTGGGACGACCCGACTGGCACGGATCCAGAGAAGGTAGAACGGCACGCACCACGGCATAACCGTGGGCTTTCTTGATGCGGTCGTGATTGGCGTTGCTCCGCCACGTGACCTCGACAACCAGTTCCGCCTCGCCGACATGCACCCGCCTTCCGCGGCGCAGGGCGCCCCTGGGCACCACGCACAGGTCAGGGACGAACAGGCCGCCCGTCTCCGGGCACGTCAGCCCGAGCGTCTGGTGGACGCCCCAGTCGCAGTTGGGCGGAAGCGCGCCGTACAGGCGTTCGTGAAGCAGTTCAGCGGTGTCGTTGTGCTCTTCGGACGGCGGAGGTGACACGGTGATGATCCCCTCGATGATCTCCACCTTGCTGCCCTCAGGCCACTCCATCTCCTCCCAGAACCGGACGAGGTCGTCCCAGCCCTGCTCGGGATCATGGCTGACGGTGAGTGCGCTCATGGCGGTCTCCTATCGGGGCGTCACCGATCCCAGCATGCCGAACGGGACCGGTGGAGGTCCACCGATCCCGTTCACCCGGAAGAGGAAAGTGCAGGTCAGGCGATACGTTCCAGCACCACCGGCGAGGCGGTGAAGTCCGTGCCGGGCGCCGCGATGTCGTACGAGCCCTCGACCGACTGGAGCGCGTACTCGAAGCGCTCGGGGGTGTCGGTGTGAAGGGTCAGCAGGGGCTGGCCCTCCGTCACCCGGTCGCCGGGCTTGGCGTGCAGCTCGACGCCCGCGGCCGCCTGGACCGGGTCCTCCTTGCGGGCGCGGCCGGCGCCCAGGCGCCAGGCGGCGACGCCGATGCCGTAGGCGTCGAGGCGGGTCAGGACGCCCGAGGAGGGGGCCGTGATCACGTGCTGTTCCCTGGAGGTGGGCAGGGGGGCGTCGGGGTCGCCGCCCTGGGCCGCGATCATGCGACGCCAGACGTCCATCGCGGAGCCGTCGGCCAGGGCCTTCGCCGGGTCGGCGTCCTTCAGGCCGGCCGCGTCCAGCATCTCGCGCGCCAGGGCCAGGGTCAGTTCGACCACGTCCGCGGGGCCGCCGCCGGCCAGGACCTCGACCGACTCGCGGACCTCCAGCGCGTTGCCCGCCGTCAGGCCGAGCGGGGTCGACATGTCGGTCAGGAGCGCGACCGTCCGCACGCCGTGGTCGGTACCCAGACCGACCATCGTGGAGGCCAGCTCACGAGCGTCGTCGAGCGTCTTCATGAAGGCGCCGGTGCCCACCTTCACGTCGAGGACCAGCGAGCCCGTGCCCTCGGCGATCTTCTTGGACATGATCGAGGAGGCGATCAGCGGGATCGCCTCGACCGTGCCGGTCACGTCGCGCAGGGCGTACAGCTTCTTGTCCGCGGGGGCCAGACCGTCGCCGGCCGCGCAGATCACCGCGCCGACGCCGTCCAGTACGGACAGCATCTCCTCGTTGGACAGCAGCGCCCGCCAGCCGGGGATCGACTCCAGCTTGTCCAGCGTGCCGCCGGTGTGGCCGAGGCCGCGGCCCGACAGCTGCGGGACGGCCGCGCCGCAGGCCGCTACCAGCGGGGCCAGCGGCAGCGTGATCTTGTCACCGACGCCGCCCGTCGAGTGCTTGTCGGCGGTGGGGCGGGACAGGGAGGAGAAGTCCATGCGCTCGCCGGAGGCGATCATCGCCGCGGTCCAGCGGGCGATCTCCTCGCGGTTCATGCCGTTGAGGAGGATGGCCATCGCGAGCGCGGACATCTGCTCGTCGGCGACCTCCCCGCGGGTGTACGCGTCGATCACCCAGTCGATCTGCTCGCCGCTGAGCTCGCCGCGGTCCCGCTTGGTGCGGATGACGGAGATGGCGTCCATGGCCATGGGGTTCGGTTCCTTCCGGGGTGCGAAGGGGGCGGGCGGCCCGCCTGGCCCCAAGGGGCTCAGGGGGCCGCCCGGGTGTTACTTGGTGAGGTGGTCCGGCCCGAAGGCCTGCGGCAGCATCTCGGACAGCGGCAGGATCCCCGCCGGGGTCTCCAGGATCAGGTCCGGCCCGCCGAACTCGTACAGCAGCTGGCGGCAGCGCCCGCACGGGACGAGGATCTCGCCCCTGCCGTCCACGCACGTGAAGTGCGTCAGCCGGCCGCCCCCGGTGTTCGCGAGCTGCGAGACCAGTCCGCACTCGGCGCACAGGCCGAGTCCGTAGGAGGCGTTCTCGACGTTGCAGCCGGTGACGATCCGGCCGTCGTCGGCCAGGGCGGCGGCACCGACCGGGTAGTTCGAGTAGGGGACGTACGCACGGGTCATCGCCGCGCGCGCCTCCTGCCGCAGCGTCTCCCAGTCGACCGTCGCGTCCGAGCTCACTTGCCCTGTCCCTTCCGGTACGGCTGACCGTCCGCCTTCGGCATCCGCAGGTGCTGTGCCGACAGCGACAGCACCAGCAGGGTGACGATGTACGGCGTGGCGGTCACGACCTGCTTGGGCACCTCGTGGGTGCCGAGGTACCAGGCGAACATCCCCGCCGAGACGACGGCGGTGATGACGGCGGGCACCAGCTTCTTCTTCCACACCAGGTATGCCGCGCCGAACACCAGCAGGATCGCAAGCAGCAGGATCAGCGCGTGCACGTTGGTCGTGCCGCCGCGCAGGTTCAGGCTGTCGGTGTAGCCGAACAGGCCGGCGCCGAGGGCGAGGCCGCCCGGCATCCAGTTGCCGAAGATCATCGCGGCGAGACCGATGTATCCGCGGCCGGCGGTCTGGCCGTCGAGGTAGACGTTCGAGGCCACGATGGACAGGAAGGCGCCGCCCAGGCCGGCGAAGCCGCCGGAGATGATCACGGCGATGTACTTGTACTTGTAGACGTTGACGCCGAGCGACTCGGCGGCCACCGGGTTCTCGCCGCAGGAGCGCAGGCGCAGCCCGAAGGCGGTGCGCCACAGCACCCACCAGGACAGCGGCACGAGGGCGATCGCGATGACGGTCAGCGGCGACAGGTTGGTGATCAGACCGCCGAGCAGGCCGGCGATGTCGGAGACCAGGAACCAGTGCTTGGTGTTGAGTGTGTCCAGCCAGCCGGACAGGCCCGGTATGTCGAAGGTGCCGAGCGAGTCGATCGGCGGGGACTGCTTCGAGGAGCCCTGGGGGACGTGCTCGAAGGTGAACTTCGACAGGTAGCGGGTGGTGCCGAGGGCCAGGATGTTGATCGCCACACCGGAGACGATGTGGTTGACGTTGAAGGTCACCGTGGCGATGGCGTGCAGGACGGCGCCGAGCGCGCCGCCGATGATGCCGAAGACGATGCCGACCCAGGGGCCCCACTGGTAGCCGGCCCAGGCGCCGAACCAGGTGCCGAGGATCATCATGCCCTCGAGGCCGATGTTGACGACGCCGGACCGCTCGGCCCACAGACCGCCGAGGCCGGCGAGGCCGATCGGGACGGCCAGGCGCAGCGCGGTGGACATCTGGCCGGTCGAGGTGATGCCGTGCGCGCCGGTGACGAGCCGGACGACCGAGGTCAGTACCAGCACGCCCGCGATGATCAGCAGGAGCACCGGAAGGGAGACACGGCGGCTGCCCTTGCCGGGCTGCTTGGCCTGGGGCTTGGCGATGGTCGCGGTGGACATCAGGCCGCCACCTCCTTCTTCTGGACGTTGTTCTGGGCGGCGGCCGCGGCGAGCTCGGCGCCGACCTGCTTCTGCTGGCGGCGCAGACCCCACTGGCGTACGGCCTCGTAGGAGATGACGACCGCGAAGACGATCAGGCCCTGCATGATGGTGGCGATCTCCTTCTCGTACGCCACGGGGGTGGCGTAGTCGAGGGCGGGAGAGGCCTTGTCGAGGAAGGCGATCAGGAGGGCGGCGAAGGCGATGCCGATCGGGTTGTTGCGGCCGAGCAGGGCGATCGTGATGCCGGTGAAGCCGAGGCCGGTCGGGAAGCTCAGGCTGTAGGTGTGGGCGTCGCCGAGCAGCAGCGGCAGGCCGGACAGGCCCGCGACCGCGCCGGAGATCAGCATGGCGGTGAGCACCATCTTCTTGGCGTCCACACCGGAGGCCGCGGCGGCGCTCTCGGACTCGCCGGTGGCGCGCAGGTCGAAGCCGAAGCGGGTGCGGTTGAGCACGATCCAGTAGACGACGCCCATGGCGACGGCGAGGAAGACCAGGCCGTAGATCTGGCCGACGTCGGAGCCGAGGTCGATGCCCGAGACCCAGCCGGACTCCTTCATGGTGCCGGTCGTCATGTTGTTGCCGACCTGCACACCCCAGACGTCCTTCAGGGTGAGGTAGCCGATGAGGCTGGTGGCGATGGCGTTGAGCATGATCGTGGCGACGACTTCGCTCACGCCCCGGGTGACCTTCAGCATGCCCGCGACGCCGGCCCAGAGGGCGCCGGTGAGCATGCCGACGAGCAGCAGCGTCGGTATCTGGAGGAAGGACGGCAGCGCCAGGTGCGCGCCGACGACGGCGGTCATCATCGCGGCGAGCCGGTACTGGCCGTCGACGCCGATGTTGAACAGGTTCATGCGGAAGCCGACCGCCACCGCGAGCGCCGCCAGGTAGTACATCGACGCCTGGTTGATGATCAGCACCTGGACGTCGGAGAACGACGCCTGCTCGAGCATCAGCGTGTACGGCTCGATCGGGCTCTTGCCCGAGGCGATCAGCACGACCGAGGTCAGCAGGATCGCCGCGACGAGCGCGATGACCGGGCCGGCCACCGCGAGGAGCACCCGCTCCTTGTCGAACTTCTTCATCGGGCCTCGTCCTCCGGACCGGCGGTGGTTTCGGTGTGTTCCAGGTGGCCGGACGCGGCGCCCGTCATGGCCGAGCCCAGCTCCTCGGGGGTGATGGTGGCCGGGTCGGCGTCGGCGACCAGCCGGCCGTTGTAGATCACCCGCAGGGTGTCGGACAGACCGATCAGCTCATCCAGGTCGGCGGAGATCAGCAGTACGGCCAGACCCTCGCGGCGGGCGTCCCGGATGTGGTCCCAGATCGCGGCCTGCGCGCCGACGTCCACACCGCGGGTGGGGTGGGCGGCGATGAGGAACTTGGGGCTGTGGCTCATCTCACGGCCGACGATCAGCTTCTGCTGGTTGCCGCCGGACAGGGAGGCGGCGGTGACGTCGATGCCGGGGGTGCGGACGTCGTACTCCTCGACGATCCGTCGGGTGTCCTCCTGGGCGCCCTTGGGGTCGAGCCAGAAGCCCTTGGCGTTGGGGCGCTCGGTGACGTGGCCGAGGATGCGGTTCTCCCACAGCGGGGCCTCCAGCAGGAGCCCGTGCCGGTGGCGGTCCTCGGGGATGTAGCCGACGCCGGACTCCCGGCGCCTGCGGGTGGGCCAGGAGGTGACGTCCTCGCCGAGGAGGGCGATCGTGCCCGTGTCGGCCTGCTTGAGGCCGATGAGGGCTTCGATGAGCTCGCTCTGGCCGTTGCCCTCGACGCCCGCGAGGCCGAGGACCTCGCCGGCGTGGATGGTGAAGCTGATGTCGTCGAGGACGGCCCGGCCGCCCTCGGCCTCCAGCCGCAGCTTGTCGACGGTGAGGACGGGGCGGTCGGTGACCGTGGACTCGGCGGTCTCCGGAGTGGGCAGTTCGCTGCCGACCATCATCTCGGCGAGCTGGCGCGAGGTGATCTCGGCGGGGACGGCCGTGCCCACGGTGGTGCCGCGGCGGATGACGGTGATGTCGTCCGCGACCGACAGGACCTCGCCCAGCTTGTGGGAGATGAAGATGACGGACAGGCCCTCGGCCTTCAGCTCGCGCAGGTTGTCGAAGAGCGCGTCGACCTCCTGCGGGACGAGCACGGCGGTCGGCTCGTCGAGGATGAGGGTGCGGGCGCCGCGGTAGAGGACCTTGAGGATCTCCACGCGCTGGCGGTCGGCGACACCGAGGTTCTCGACCAGGGCGTCCGGGCGGACGCCGAGGCCGTAGCGGTCGGAGATCTCCTTGATCCTCCTGCGGGCGCCGCCGCCGATGCCGTACAGCTTCTCGCTGCCGAGGACGACGTTCTCGAGCACGGTCAGGTTGTCGGCCAGCATGAAGTGCTGGTGGACCATGCCGATGCCGCGGGCGATGGCGTCGGCGGGGCTGCCGAAGCTCACCTGCTCGCCGTCGACCGCGATGGTGCCCTCGTCCGGCTTCTGCATGCCGTAGAGGATCTTCATCAGGGTGGACTTGCCGGCACCGTTCTCGCCGACGAGGGCGTGTACGGTTCCCTTACGGACCGTCAGGTGGATGTCGTGGTTGGCCACGACTCCGGGGAACCGTTTGGTGATGCCCGCGAGCTCTACCGCGATGGTCGGCTGGGCGGTGAGCGGAGGGCTGCTGGACGCGTCGATGGCGACTCTCCTTGGGGAAAGGGGCCGCTCTACGCGCGTAGCGCCCCTGCTTTAAATAGTGCCCGGACCTGATCGACCTTGATTTGTCCTCGATCCGTTCCGAGCATTCTGCCGCGTGAACGGGGTGGGAGTCGCTGTGCGCTTCCACACCCCGTTCCGCCGCCGTGACACTGCCGCCGCAGCGTCGTTCAGGCCATCCCTAAGACAGGCCCGCAACCGTTCGGTCAGGAGTCCTTGACCGTGATCGAGCCGCTCTTGATGCCTTCCTCGGCCTTCTTGATCGCGGCCTGGAGGGCGGCGTTGTCCTTGAAGACGGGGTTGGAGTCGGAGAGGCTCACACCGCCGGTCGCCAGGCTGGCGCGGACCTCGCCGGTCTGGGGCTTGCCGTCCTTGACCGACTTGGCCAGGTTGAAGACGGCACCGGAGACGTCCTTCATGGCCGAGGTGAGGATCGAGTCCTTGTACTTGGCCAGCGCGTCCTGCTTGTACTGGTCGGAGTCGACGCCGATCGCCCAGATCTTGTGCTCGGAGGCGGCCTTGATCACACCCTGGCCGGACAGGCCCGCGGCGGCGTAGACGACGTCGGCACCGGCGTCGATCTGGCCGTTGGCGGCGTTCTCACCCTTGTCCGGGCTGGAGAAACCGCCCTCCGCGGCCGTCTGGGTCAGGTACTGCGACTTGACCGTGACGCCCTTCTTGGTGTCCGCGACGCCCTGCTTGAAGCCCGCCTCGAACTTGTGGATCAGCGGAACGTCCACGCCGCCGATGAAGCCGACGGTGTTCGTCTTGGTCGTCTTGGCGGCGGCGACACCGGCCAGGTAGGAGGCCTGCTCCTCGTGGAAGACCAGGTCCGTGACGTTGCTCGCCTTGATCTGGTTGTCGTCGACGATGCCGAAGGTGGTCTTCGGGAACTTGGCGGCGGCCGCCTTGACGGCCGGCGCGTAGGCGAAGCCGACGCCGATCACCGGGTTGTAGCCCTGCTTGGCGAGAGTCTCCAGGCGCTGTACCTTGTCCGCGTCCGACTCGCCGTCCTGCGGCTCGACGGCCGTGCTCTTGTAGCCGAACTCCTGGTCGGCCTGGTCCAGGCCGGCCGTGGCGGCGTCGTTGAAGGACTGGTCGCCCTTGCCGCCGACGTCGTAGGCGAGGGCGAGGCCCAGGTTCTTGTCGCCGCCACCGGCCGACGTGCTGGACGAACTGCTGCCACATGCGGAAACAGTGACGGCGAGAGCTGCGGTTGCGACACTTGCAACCGCTATACGGGACACCCGGCGCATGGAACGAGACTCCTTCGTGCAAGCGCCCATACCAGGCGCTGGTTCCGCCGCAGCGTAACGCGCGTAGACATGGCGGAAAACCCCTCCTTGCCAGAGTGTTATCCGACCGTTTTGATCCTTCGGTGCCGCTCTGGCCCTGCGCGGGTGTCCGCCGGAGACGCCCACCGGCCCGTGGCAAGGCAGGTCGAGGTCCCGCCGTCGCGGCCGGCCCGCCCGGCGCTCGCGGACACCGTGACGCGGATAGGCCCCGGACCTGTACGGTCCGGGGCCTATCCATCAGCGCTTCGGGCCTGGCGGCGCGGTCACTCGGTGTTGACGGTGACCTTGCCGTCGATGATGTCCTGCTTGGCCTTGTCGACGGCGGCGACGACGTCCTTCATGGCCTTGTACTTCGGGTTGGAGTCGGCGAAGCCCACACCGCCCGACTTCAGGTCGCCGCGCACCTCGCCGGAGAGCGGCTTGCCGTCGACGACGGACTTGGTCAGCTCGTAGACCGCGCCGCCGACGTTCTTCAGGGCCGAGCCGAGGATCCAGTCCTTGTACTTGGACAGGGAGCTCTGCGCGTACTGGTCGGAGTCGACACCGATCGCCCACACCTTGTGCGCGGCGGCGGCCTTGATGACGCCCTGACCGGACAGGCCGGCCGCGTGGTAGATGACGTCGGCGCCGGCGTCGATCTGACCGTTGGCGGCGCTCTCACCCTTGTCGGGGCTGGAGAAACCGCCCTCCTGCGGGGTCTGCGTCAGGTACTGCTTCTCGATCTTGATCTTCGGGTTGACCGACTTGGCACCCTGGACGAACCCTGCCTCGAACTTGTGGATCAGCGGGATGTCCACACCGCCGATGAAGCCGACGTGGTTCTTCTTGGTGGTCTTGGCCGCCGCGACACCCGCCAGGTACGAGGCCTGCTCCTCGTGGAAGACCATGTCGGCGACGTTGTCGGCCTTGACGGTCTCGTCATCGATGATGCCGAAGGTCGTCTTCGGGAACTTGGCCGCGGCCTCCTTGACCGCCGGGCCGTACACGAAGCCGACCCCGATGATCGGGTTGTAGCCGGCCTTGGCGAGCTGTTCGAGGCGCTGCACCTTGTCCGCGTCGGACTCGTTGTCGTTCGGATCGACGTCCCGGCCGCCGATCTTGAACTCGCTCTCGGCCTTCTGGAAACCGGAGAACGCGGCGTCGTTGAAGGACTGGTCGCCCTTGCCGCCGATGTCGTACGCCAGACCGATGCCCTTGCCCGAGTACGTGCCGGAGCCGCCGGTCGAGCTGCTGTCGGCCTTGTCGGAGCCGCCGGCCGAATCGCTGCTGGACTTGCCGCACCCGGCGGCCGCGAGCGCGATGACCGCTACGGTCACCGCGGCTTGGGAGAATCTCGACCTCGATGAGTTCAGACGCACAGCAAGCACCCCTTCTTGCCCACGGCACCGTCGCCGGCCCGTTTTGCCCATGTGCCGCCTCTGGTGGCGATTCCGGCGCACAGTAACGCGCGTAGAGGCGGAGGGAAACGGGGTTTATCCCGGCCGTTACCGAACCGTGCCGACAGCGGACGACCTTCGCGTGCCCGGCGGTCGCGGACGGGTGACACGGACCGGAGGGCGGGGCGCCGGCCGGGCGCCCCGCCCTCCGGCCGGGATCAGCGCGTCGGATGCAGCAGTGCGGCGGCGGTGAACAGCTCCACGCCCACCCTGATGGCGGCCTCGTCGGCGTCGAAGTCCCCCTGGTGCAGGTCGCGCACGGTCCGCTCACCCGGGGTGCGCACCCCGAGCCGGGCCATCGCGCCGGGCACGTGCTCCAGGTACCAGGAGAAGTCCTCGCCGCCGAGGCTCTGCTCGGTGTCCTCCACGTTGGCGGCGCCGCGCCGGGCGACCATGGCGTCGCGCAGCAGTTCGGTCACCACCGGTTCGTTGACGACCGGCGGCACCCCGCGCACGTAGTTGATCTCGGACTTGGCCTTGTGCAGGTTGGCGACCTCGTCGATCGCGGCGACCACGATGTCGGGTGCCTGCCGCCAGGCGTTGATGTCCAGGCAGCGGACCGTCCCGGCGAGCTCGGCGTGCTGCGGGACCACGTTCGGGGCGTGCCCGGACTCGATCCGCCCCCAGGTCACGGCGAGCCCGGCACGGGTGTCGACCCGCCGGCCGACGAGCGCGGGCACGTCGGTGACGACCCGGGCGACGGCGGTGACGAGGTCCGTCGTCAGATGCGGTCGTGCGGTGTGCCCGCCGGGACCGTCCAGCGAGACCTCCAGCCGGTCGCAGGCGGAGGTGATGGGGCCCTGGCGCAGTCCGATCCGGCCGGCGTCGACCCGGGGGTCGCAGTGCACGGCGACGATCCGGCCCACTCCTTCCAGCGCGCCGCTCTTGATGACCTCGGCGGCGCCGCCGGGCAGCACCTCCTCGGCGGGCTGGAAGATCAGCCGCACGGGTCGCGGCAGCAGCCCCTGCCGGTGCAGGTCCGCGAGGACCAGTCCGGCGCCGAGGACGACGGCGGTGTGCACGTCGTGTCCGCAGGCGTGCGCGCGGTCGGGCACGGTGGAGCGGTACGGGCTCTCGCTCTTGGTGTCGGGGATGGGCAAAGCGTCGATGTCGGCGCGCAGGGCGAGCACGGCCGGCCCCCCGCCTCCGGGGTCGCCGCCGATGTCGCAGACGAGACCGGTCCCGGTCGGGAGCACCCGCGGCGCGAGCCCGGCCTTCTCCAGCCGCTCCTTGATCGCGGCGGTGGTACGGAACTCCTGGTTGCCGAGCTCGGGGTGCATGTGCAGGTCGCGCCGGAAGGCGACGAGCTCGGCGTACAGCGCCTCCGGCAGCATGCCGGGAAGGGCGTCCGCCGTGGCATCAGCGGGGAGATCGGCCTCGGACTCTGGGGACATCAGTTGCTTCACCCTCTGAAGGGTAGGACGCCGGGGTGGTCAACTGACCCTAGATCAACAAAAGTTCAACCCGTTAGGGGCAGAAAAGGTGGCCGCCCGGCGCATACGTATCGGCTGGGATGGGTAAACTCGCCCGCCATCGCCGGCCGAGCGGATCACGGAGCCCCGGGAGAGTGGTGTGCATCACACCCCTGGCACCCCGCCCCATTTGTTCGTTTCTCCAGGCATACCACGTCGCACCGGAACCACGCCCGAGATGTTCACCTGCCGGACGTCATCCGGACCCGTCCCGCCCCCGCCGGGACTCCCCGGGGCCGCCCGCGGAAGTCCCGGCGGAGCGCTCAGCCGGCCTGGGCCGTACGGGCGAGGCGGTGCACGTCCCGGGCGGTGCCCGTCACCCCGGACAGGAAGCCCTGGGCCCGGGGGGAGGCGTGCGCCGTCAGCCAGCTCGGGTCGATGTCGCAGACGGTGACGCGTACCTCGGTGCCGGCCAGGGCGAGCGGCAGGGTGTGGACGACGGTGGAGGGGAAGCTGAGGACCGTGCGGCCGATCGGGCCGCGGCGGGCGATCAGTTCCAGGGGGAGCTCGGGGCGGACGATCTGCAGGCCCGTCTCCACGGCCAGCCGGTGCAGCTTCTCGGCACTCTCGCGCCGGTGGGCGAAGTAGCGCCTCGCCCCGTGCGTCCTGGCCAGTGCCCGTACGGCGTCCACGTACCGGTCGCCGTCGACGACACCCGTCTCCACCAGTGACGTGCCGACCAGGTCGGCGCTCGTGGTGACACTCGGCGGGCCGAAGCGCTCACGGGTCCAGGCGAAGCGGTTCGCGGTGACGGTCACACCCCGCGGGGCCTCGTCGATCGGCATGGACGAGAACACCTCCACCCGGCGCTCCCCGCCAGGAGTGAGCCGGCGCCGGGCGGCGGCCGACACCGGGCCGAGGACGAGGTCCCGGGGGCCGCGGCGGCCGCCCTTGCGGTGCCAGCGCACCAGCCGCTCCCCGCGGGCGAGCTGGCCGACGAACTCCATCGTCGCCGTGCCGTCGTCCACTACCACGAGGTCCCGCGCCTTGGTGATCGTCAGCAGCAGCTGCACATACCGTGAGAACGGGTCCCCCATCACGACCCGCTCGGCCCGCCGGAGCGGCCCGGCCAGACCACCGATGGTCCGCAGCGGCGCCCCGGCCCCGCCCCGCGCCTCCTCCCACCGCACCTCGTGACCCTCGTCGCGGGCCAGCTGGGCCATCCGCCGCAGCTGACCGCGGCTCATCGGATCGGTCGGCGACAGCACGACGAGGGTGATCCCGGACTCCGGGCGGGCGCCGGGAGCGGTCCCGCCCGGATCGGGGGCGCCGTCGGCGGTGTGGCCGCGGACGTGAGCCCATTCCAGCACGTTCAGCAGTTGTACCGGGCTCTCGACGAAGGCGAGGGTGTGGGGGCTCATCGGCGCGGGACCGTCCGTGTTAAGGGGCTGGGGCTCACACCGAGACCGGCTCGCCCGCCGCCGCGGCGATCTCCGCCTCGGCGACGACGCCGGTGACACGGCGCAGCTTCTTCATCGGGCCGCGCTCGGAGTCGTAGACCTTCTTCACCCCGTCGCCGAGGGAGGCCTCGATCGTGCGGATGTCGCGGACCAGGCGCTGCAGGCCCTGCGGCTCGACGGAGGCGGCCTGGTCGGAGCCCCACATGGCGCGGTCCAGGGTGATGTGGCGCTCGACGAAGACGGCGCCCAGGGCGACCGCGGCCAGCGTGGTCTGCAGGCCCGTCTCGTGGCCGGAGTAGCCGATCGGGACGTTCGGGTACTCCTTCTCCAGGGTGTTGATCACGCGCAGGTTCAGCTCCTCGGCCTTCGCCGGGTACGTCGACGTGGCGTGGCACAGCAGGATGTTGTCCGAGCCCAGCACCTCCACCGCGTGGCGTATCTGCTTGGGCGTGGACATGCCGGTGGAGAGGATGATCGTGCGGCCCGTGGCGCGCAGGGCGCGCAGCAGCTCGTCGTCCGTCAGGGAGGCGGAGGCCACCTTGTGGGCGGGCACGTCGAACTTCTCCAGGAAGGCGACGGCCTCGGTGTCCCACGGGGAGGCGAACCAGTCGATGTTCTTGCTCTTGCAGTACTCGTCGATCTGGCGGTACTCGTCCTCACCGAACTCCACGCGGTGGCGGTAGTCGATGTAGGTCATCCGGCCCCAGGGGGTGTCGCGCTCGATGTCCCACTGGTCGCGCGGGGTGCAGATCTCGGGCGTGCGCTTCTGGAACTTCACGGCGTCGCAGCCGGCCTCGGCGGCCGCGTCGATCAGCTTGAAGGCGTTCTCGATGTCGCCGTTGTGGTTGATGCCGATCTCACCGGTGACGTAGACCGGGCGGCCGGGGCCGGCCTCGCGCGAACCGAAGGTGCGGATGCGGGAGTTGGTGCTCATGACAGGAGTCGTCCTTACTTGGTGAGGGAATCGAGAGAGGGGCCGAGGATCCAGCTGGCGATCTCTCGGATCGCGCCGTCGCCGCCTGGGACGGTGGTGACCGCGCGTGCGGCGCCGCGTACGACGTCGTGGGCGCTCGCGACCGCCACGGGCCAGCCCACGAGGGAGAAGCACGGGAGGTCGTTGACGTCGTTGCCGACGTAGAGCACGCGCTCGGGCGCGATGCCCTGCTCCTCGCACCACTGCTTCAGCGCGAGGTCCTTGCGGTCGATGCCGTGCAGCACCGGGAGCCTGAGCTTCCGGGCGCGGGCGGCGACGACCGGGTTCTGTTCCGTGGACAGGATCAGCATCCTCAGGCCACTGTCGCGCAGCGCCGCGATGCCGAGGCCGTCCCCGCGGTGCACGGAGACGAACTCCCGTCCGTCGGAGTCGATCAGCACCCTGTCGTCGGTCTGGGTGCCGTCGAAGTCGAGTACGACCGCGTCCACGTCGGCGGCGGTGGGCAGGGCCCCCGGCCGGTCGGCGTCGAACAGCGGTGCCAGCGCGCGCGCCCGCGCCAGGTCGTGCGGGTCGTCGATTTCCAGCACCCGCGCCGGGTCGGTGCGGACGAGCTCCGTACGCCCGAAGAAGCGGTGCCGGTGCGTGCGGAACCCGGACGCCGCCATGGCGTAGGCGGCGCCGGTCTCCAGCAGGTCCTGGGGGCGGTCCTGGCGGCGCGGGCGGAAGGACTTGTCGTGGTTGACGCCGTAACCGCCCTCGGTGGCCGCGGACTCGGCGGCGGCCGCGTCCGACGGTGCGCCGGCGGCCACCGGGTCGTCCGCGGCGTCCCGCCACACGAAGCCGTGGAACGGCGCCACGGTCACCGCGGTGTCGGCGCCGTCCTCGACGACCGCGCCCGCGACCCCGTCGACGTCCTCGCTCCGCAGGAACGGGCTGGTGCACTGCACGAGCAGCACCACGTCCACCGGGGCGCCGTGCAGTGCCTCGTGCGCGTCCATGGCGTGCAGCACGGCGGCCTCGGAGGTGGCGGTGTCACCGGCGATGGCGGCCGGCCGCAGCACCACCTCGGCGCCGGCCTGGCGGGCGGCGGCCGCGATGGCCTGGTCGTCGGTGGAGACCACCACGTCGGTCACCAGCCGGGCCGCCCGGCACTCGCGCACGGCACGGGCGACCAGCGGGACGCCGCCGACGGGGGCGAGGTTCTTCGCGGGGACGCCCTTGGAGCCGCCGCGCGCGGGTATCACCGCGAGCACGCGGCGCGCCGTGGCGCCGGATCCCGCGTCCGGGTGGGCGTCGGTCATGGGCTGCACTCCTTGGTGTGGGACGCGGTCGCTCACAGCTCCCCCATCCGCCGGATCACGGGCGCCACGCGCTGCACGCCGTGGCGGTAGGCGCCGCGGGCGGCATGGCGGAAGATCCGGCGTACGGGGCCGGGCGACCGGTCGGCGGCGGGCGCGCCCGGCAGCGGGCTGCCGTCGGGGGCGAGGTGGTGGCGGGCGAGGACGCCGGGCAGATAGCCGGGGGCCGTGACGGGGGTGTAGTAGGGCTTCAGCGGCGGGAGTTCACCGGCGGCGAGCAGTTCGTCGACGCGTAGGCGGGCCCTGTCGAAGGCGGCCTCGTACGAGCCTCCGGTGGCGACGCCCTGGCGGGCCACCCACCACGGGTCCGGTTCGGGCTCGTGGCCGTCGTCGAGCTGGTCCCAGGAGGCCAGGCAGCCGGAGCCCACGAAGTGGTGGTTGCCGAGCGCCTCCCGCACCCCGAGGTCGGTCAGGACGACGGTGGGGATGCGCCGGTGCAGGGACTCCAGCGCGGCCGTGGAACTCACCGTGACCAGCAGGTCGGTGCGGTCCAGGACCTCGCCCATGTTCCCGTACACCAGGCGGAGGTTGGCGGGCAGGTCCTTGCGCTCGGCCAGCTTCTGGTACGGCAGTTCCTCGATGTGCGTGGTGTGCTCGCCCGGCTTGGAGCGGAGCTTGAGCAGCACCTCGCGCCCGGGGTGCCGGCGGGCGTGCCGGATCAGCCGGTCCAGCAGGTAGGCGCGGTCCCCGCGGCTCTGCGGCACGGAGGGCTGCGCGGCGAAGACGACCGTGTAGGGGTCGTCCTCCGTCCGGTCCGGGGTGTGCACGGCGCCGCCGAGGAACGGCAGCGCCACCTCGGTCACCGACGACGCGTCGGCGCCCACTCCCTCGTACACGGCCCGGAAACGGTCCGCGTCCTGGCGGGAGTTGGCGAGGACGAGGTCGGCGCCGTGCCGCAGCAGCAGACCGTCGGTGAGCTTCTCGTAGACGACGCCGACGTAGCCGGTGACGACCACGGGCCGCTCGGTGCGCCCCTGCCAGACGTGGGCCAGTCCGTGCAGCATGGCCTGGACGCCGCCGCCGACGAGGGCGAGCACGAGGACGTCGTACGGCTCCTGCGCCATCTCGCGCAGGAACTCGGCGGCGGTGACCTCGCTCAGACGGTCCGCGCGGACGCCGACCTCCTCGAGCTGGCGGGGGGTGGGGGTGGCACGGCCCCGCAGCAGGTAGCCGTCGAGCCGGATGTCCGGTTCACCCGAGTCGGGGGAAGCACCGGCGGAAACCAAACGGTTCGCCGTGAGGGCACCCCATTTCCACCGGGTGTCGGAATCCGCGAGAACGGCGACTCGCCGGGACTTCTTCGCACTGGCTGGCACGTCGAAGACCGTAGGAAGGCTTTTCTAGGTTCCACCCAACCCGAACACAACAAACAGTTAACAGCACATCGCCGAATGGCGAATCAGGCCGCCGGCGGCCTGGAAAAAGGGCTGGTTCACTGCGTCGCCACGCGCCGTTCACCCAGGCTCAAGCTGACGGTAAAGGCGGGGGCGGGACCGTTTCCTAACCTCGCCTGCGTGGTCAAGCTCTCCGTCATCGTGCCGTTCTACAACGTCCGGCAATACGCGTCCGACGCCTTGAAGAGCCTGCGCGCGAACGCCCGCGAGGACTTCGAATTCATTCTCGTCGACGACTGCTCGCGCGACGAGACACCGGACATGCTCGCGCGCGCGGAGCGCGAGCTGCCGGGGGCGGTGTACGTCAGACACGAGAAGAACGGCGGGCTGGCGACCGCGCGCAACACCGGGATCGACACGGCGCGCGGCGAGTACCTGACCTTCCTGGACGGCGACGACTGGCTGGCCCCCGGCTACTACCCGCGGCTGCTCGCCGCGATCGAGGAGCTGGGCTGCGACTTCGTCCGCACCGACCATGTGCAGTGCACCGGGCGGGCGCGCACGATCCGGCGTGTCCCGCACGGCCGGCGGGGCGAGGTGATGGACCCGCGGCAGGCGATCCTGCCCGCCGAACGCACCACCTCCGTCGACTACCCCTACGCCTGGGCGGGTGTCTACCACCGCCGGCTGGTCGACCGGGGGCTGCTGCACTTCACCGACGGTCTGCGCACGGCCGAGGACCGGCCGTGGATCTGGCGGCTGCACCGGGAGGCGGAGTCGTTCGCCGTGGTGGGTCTGCTGGGCGTCTTCTACCGGCGCGGGGTGGCCGGTTCCCTCACGCAGATCGGCGATGTGCGCCAACTCGACTTCATCCGCGCCTTCGACCAGGTGATCGAGGAGACCGCGGCCGACCCCGAGGCCGGCCGGCTGCTGCCGAAGGCGGTACGCACCTACTGCGCGATCATCGCCCACCACCTGTCGGAGATCGACAAGTTCGAACCGACGGTGGCCAGGCAGCTGCGGGCCATGAGCGCGGCGGCGATCAAGCGGATGCCCCAGGAGCTGCTCACCGACGTCCTCGACACCATGGACCTGAACCGTTCCTCCAGGCTGCGTCGGCTGCGCCGCCGGGTTCCCGCAGCGAAGGCGGCCTCCTGATGCCCCGCACCACCCAGATCTTCTGCGCCTCGACGCTGTACGGTGCCGCCACCCTGGCCGCCGCGATCGAGTCCGGCTGCTTCCCCGAGGCGGACCGCCGGCTGCTCCTGGTGTGCAACAACGCGGCGACGCCGGAGATCACCCCGGCCGTCGACGAGATGCCGGGCTTCGCACCGCTGCGCGACCACTTCGACGGCGTCCTGTCCTGGAACGAGGCGATCCGCCCCTTCCACCCCGGGGCCTGGTCACCGCGCCCCGACGACCTCCCGATGTTCGAGCGTTACCTGCGGCTGCTGTGGGGCCTGGGCGACGACCGCGTGGCCCTGGTGATGGAGTCCCTCCAGGTCAACCCGGCCCTGGCCATCGCCCAGTCGTTCGCCGAGGCGCCCATCGATGTCTACGCCGACGGGCTGATGAGCTACGGCCCCACGCGCAACAAGATCGACCCGCTGGTCGGCACGCGGGTGCGGCGGCTGCTCCACCTGGACCTGGTCCCCGGTCTGACCCCGCTGCTGCTGACCGAGTTCGACGTGCCCGCGCAGGCCCTGCCGACCGATGCGTTCATGACGGTGCTGAGCCGGATCGGCGACGCCGTGCCGCAGCTTCCGCCGCTGCCCGAGCGTGCCGCCGTACTGCTCGGCCAGTACCTGTCCGCGCTCGGCATCCTCTCCGCCGAGGAGGAGGAAAAGCTGCACGTGCGGATGTTGCGCGGCGCGGTCGCCCGCGGGCACCGCTCGGTCGTCTTCAAGCCGCACCCGGCCGCTCCGGCCCGCTGCAGCCGAGCGCTGGAGGCCGAGGCGGAACGGCTCGGCGCGGACCTCACCGTCCTGGACCTGCCCGTCCTCGCGGAGGTGCTGTTCGAGAAGACCCGGCCCGCGCTGGTGGCCGGATGCTTCTCGACCGCGCTGTTCACCGCCTCCGCCTTCCACGGCCTGCCGGTCGCCCGCGTCGGGACCGGTCCGGTGCTGGAGCGCCTGACGCCCTACCAGAACAGCAACCGCGTGCCCGTCGTCCTGGCCGACGCGCTGCTGCCGGACCTGGAGGACGGGCAGGGCGAAGGGAAGGAGGACGGGCAGGAGGATGCCGTCGCCGCCGACATGCTGACCGGGCTGGTCACCGCCGTCGGATTCACCATGCAGCCGCAGATCCACCCGGGTCTGCGCCCGGCAGCGGAACGCTTCCTCTCCCAGCACTTCGGACCGCGCACCCAGCGCTACTTCAAGCGCCGCCGGCTCACCTCGCTGGGCCTGCCGGGCGGCATCCCGGAGCGGCTGGCGTTCCTCCCCCGCAGCGCCACGGCGCGCCGGATGGTGCGGCGGGCGCGGGCGCTGAAGAACGCCGTACGGGGCTGAGGACCCGAGCGCCGCCCGCACCGGACGGCGCCTCCGGATCATGGCCCTGCCACGGGTACGGCGGCCTGCCGGCGGACACCCCGGTCCTCGCCGGGCGACGTCGTCCGGTCGGCCGCCGAACCGGGACTCTTTACCCGCCGTCCACTGGGAAGACACCAGGGAACCGTCGTACTGGGGCACGATGCGTCCCTCGATCGGAGGACGGTGGAACGCATGACGAACCCCCTGGCGGGATTGTTCAAGGCACGGCAGAAGGAGGCCGCCAGGCTGGAACTGTTCGCCCGGAGCATGCGCCTGTGCGGCGAGTACCTCGCGGCACAGAGCGAGACGTCTCCCCGGCACGCCCGCCTCAGCCGGGCGATCGGCACCTTCGCCACCTCGCTCGACACGCCGTCGGCCGATCCCTTCGACTCCCTGCTCAAGGTCGGCGAGCGCGCCCTGGAGGCCGGCGGGGACAGCGGACTGGCCCTCGCCCTGGGCGTGGCTGAGACGTCGACCCGGATCCGGCAGCGGTCCAGGGGAGCCTGGCGGCTGCACGGCCTGGCCCTCGACGGGCTCGGCCGTGAGGCAGAGGCACTGGAATGCTACGAGCGCCACCTCACGCTGGTGCAGGACAACGGCGCAGCAAAGGAGGTCGTCCGCAGGATCGACACCCTGCGGCGGCAGCGGGCGTGCCTGGAAGAGGCCGACGCGCTCTTCCCCCGGGCCGGCTCCCCGCTGCGCGACCTGCTCGGACAGCCCTCCGCGGTCACGGCCCCGGCGTTCGCCGCCTTCGTACAGGCGCGGGTGGCCGAGCACAGCGCCGGGGACCCGGCGGTGCGGCGCCTGCTGAAGCTGTACGGGACGTACCGGCGGCTGGTCGAGCGGCCCGCGCTGTCCGACCCGCTGCTCGGCGGGAGCACCCCGATCGGCGTCGGCGGGCTGCGCGGACTGATCGAGGGGCGGACGGTGTGCCTGGTCTCGGGTGCCGACGACGCGGCCGGGAGCGCGTCGGGCGCCGAGACCGACGGCTACGACCTGGTGGTGCGCTGCGACTCGTTCGGGGTCCGCGCGGAGGGCACCGGCGAGCGCGCCGATCTGCACGCCGTCTCGTTGCGGGGCGAGACCCCGTGGAACGGACCCGCCTGGACGCAGCCGGCCGGCATCCGGCTGGTGTTCGGCTCCCCGGCCGCACAATGGCGCCGCGCCACGCGGCAGCGGCTCGTGCCCGGAGCGCAGGAGCACATCGGTGACGCGTCCCTGCGCGCGCCCCTGACCGACCCGGCGCTGATCGGCGAGGGCGACTGGGAACCGGCGACCACCACCGCCTTCACCGTCCTGCGGCTCCTGGACTTCCTGGATGTCAGCCCCCGCCTGGACCTCATCGGCTTCGGCCTGCCCGGCCGGCTGCGGCCGAGGGAAGCCGAGTGGGTCATGGACCGCGCGACACACGTCGACAACAGCAAGATGAGGATCGCCCTGCGATGACCCACTCCTTGGCGGACGACCGCAGCACCGTCACCGGCAGACGCCGCATCGCTTTCGCCGTCCACGCCGACAGCGACCGCCTGCCCGCTCTGGCCACGCTGCTGCGCAGCCTGGTACTGACCAACCCTGGCGTGTGCGAGGACTTCGTGGTCCTGCACGCGGAGCCGGCCGGCTCCTCGTTCGACGCCCTGCACCGCCTGCACCCGCGTGTCGTCACCCGCCGGGCGGAAAGCCGCGCGGACCTCTTCCGGCTGGAGGGGTATGACACGGTCATCGCCCTCAGCCCGGACATGGTGGTGCTGGGGGACCTCGGTGAGCTGCTCAGGATGCGCCATGGTGTGGGCGCCGTCCAGCAGGCGCTGTACGACGGCGAGGGCGGGGAGCGGCACGCCGTCCTGCCCGGCGGCCTCCTGGTGATCCAGCGCACCGACGTGGACGACGCCCTGGCGGCCCGGCTCTCCGGCGACGGCGGTCCGGACCTCTCGTCGGCGGACGTCCTGGTTCCGGTGGACGCGCGGTACGACTTCCTCACCCACCGGCTCCCGGGCGACTCGCCGGTGCCCGCGAACGTCGCCGTCCTCCACTTCACCGGCCCCTCCGACGCGCCCGGGGACGGTCCGGCCGCCGAGGCGCGGCGCCGCTTCGAGATGAGCGACGAGGAGTTCCGGGCGGCCTACTGCGCCCTGCCCGGCGACAAACACGCCGGCCTTCTGGCGCACTGCGCGCCACCGCTGCTCGAGTCGCGTCCCTCCCTCGGTCTCGCCCGTACGGTGGCCGATGTGTACCGTCGGCAGGGCCGCTACGACGAGGCCGTCGACGTCCTCGCCCCGGTCGTGGGCGACCGGCTGGACGCGCCCCGCTGCCAGGAGACGCTGGGCGTCTGCCTGATGGCGCTGTCGCGCTACGCCGAGGCCGAGGCGCATCTGCTCCTGGCGGCGGCCTCACCCGATGTCGCCCCGCGTGCCTTCGCCCAGCTCGCCCGCCTGGCATGGCTGTGCGGGCGGAAGGAGGACGCGCACGCGTACGCCCGCGAGGGCCTGGACGCCGATCCCACCGACGCCGGTTGCCACAGCTGGTATGTGCGCACCCGCCCCGCGGGACCGGCACCGGAAGAGCCGGACGCCGCCGCGCACCAGCTGGCGCATGTCGCGCTGTTCGCCGAGGGCCAGGAGAACGCCGGGGACAAGGTCCTGCCCGAGGCCGTGCGCATGTGCTTCGACGCCGACACCGGCCCGCGCCGCTGGTACCAGCAGCCGGTGCACCGGCTGGTCGACGAAGCGGCACTGGAGCAGCTGAACGCCCGGCGCGGAGTGATCGTGGGCGGCGGCGGGCTCTTCCTCCCGGACACCTCCCCCAACGGCAACAGCCACTGGCAGTGGAACGTCCCGGACGAGCTCCTGGCGCGGATCACCACGCCTCTGGCGGTGTTCGCGGTCGGCTACAACGTGTTCGACGGACAGCTCTACCGCCGGAGCCGGTTCGCCGAGAGCCTGCGGGTGCTCGTCGAACGGTCGGCGTTCTTCGGGCTGCGCAACCACGGCTCGATCGAGCGGGTCCGGGAGCTGCTCCCCGAGGAGCTGCGCGACCGGGTGCGCTACCAGCCCTGCCCGACCACCGTGGCGCGGTACCTCGCCCCGGGCCGGTTCGATCCAGCCGAGAGGTCCGAGACCGTCCTGGTCAACTGCGCCTACGACCGCGCGGGGCTGCGCTTCGGCAACGACTACGGCCACTTCCTCGCCCAGATGGCCACCGCGCTCCGGGAACTGCGGGACCGGGCCGATGTGCGGTACGCGGCCCACATGCCCGCCGACGAGAGGTTCGTGCACGACCTGCGCCGGGAGCACGGCCTCACGCTGCCCGTGGAGCAGCTCTACGACATGTCGAACGACGGCATCCGCGAGCTGTACGGCCGGTCGCGGCTGGTGATCGGCATGCGCGGGCACGCGGGCATGATTCCCTTCGGCTGCGGCACCCCCATTCTCAGCCTCGTCTCCCACCCGAAGCTCGCCTATTTCCTGTCCGACATCGGACGCGAGGAATGGGGGCTGTCCGTGCACGACCGGGAACTCGGTTCCCGGCTCACGGAACGGGCCACGGCGATCCTCGACGACCACGCGACCGCCGTGGCGGAGGTGCACGACGCGCAGAAGCTCCTGTGGGAAACGACCCGGTCGAACATCGACGAGCTCAGGAAAACCTTTGGTCAGGCGTAGAACATCGATCATTCACCGATGATTCGAACATAATTCATCTCTCCATATCTCGGGCGACACTGCACCCGTCGGGAGCATCGTTAGCCTGTTCCAATCCCCAACCTTCGAGCGTGAGAGGCCTCTGTGCCGAAACTGTCCGTTGTCGTCCCCATGCACAATGTGGGAGCGTTCGCCGAGAGCACGCTGCGAAGCCTCGCCAACAATGCGAATCCCGATGTCGAGTTCCTGCTCGTGGACGACTGCTCCACGGACTCCACCCCCACGGTCATCGACCGCTGGGCGGAGAGCCGTCCGGGCGCCAAGGTGATCCGGCACGAGAAGAACATGGGCATAGCCCAGGCGCGCAACAGCGGTATCGACGCGGCGAGCGGTGAGTACATCACCTTCCTCGACGGCGACGACTGGTACGGGCCGGGTCACCTCGCCGAACTGGTGCGCGCCATGGACGAACTGGGCTGCGACTTCGCCCGTACCGATCATGTCCAGGCCACGGGCATCGAGCGGGTGGTCCGGCGGCCCCCGGCCCCGGTGCGCAACCTCGTGATGGATCCGCGCGACGGAATAGCGCCGGCCGAATCGGAGACGATGGTCGACTACCCCTTCGTCTGGGCGGGGATCTACCGCCGGCACCTCTTCGCCGACGGGGGCATGCGCTTCGCGACCGAACTCCGCACCGCCGAGGACCGGTTGTGGATCTGGCGCCTGCATCTGAAGGCCAGGACGTATGCCTCCCTCGGTGTGCACGGCGTGTTCTACCGGAGGGGCGTCGCGACCTCGCTCACCCAGATCAAGGACGCGCGTCAGCTGGACTTCATCCCGGCCTACGACGCGCTGCTGCAGGATGTGCTGCAGGACTCGGAGACCGAGCGTTTCCTCCCCAAGGCCGTACGGACCTATTGCGCCATGATCGCCTTCCATATCGGCAAGGCGAACGAGTACGAGCCCTCGACGGCCCAGCGACTGCGGCGTGAGGCGAAAGCCGCACTCCACCGCATGCCCGAGCGAACGCTCGAGGAGACCCTCACCACCATGGACAGCACTCGGAGCAGGTTGCTCAGCCGCCTGCGTGACGGGCGGAAGGCTGCCTGAACCATGCCCCGAAAGACCCAGATCTTCCAGGTCTCGACCCTCTACGGAGCGGCCACTCTCGCCGCGGCGCTCGACGCGGGCCTGTTCGGACCGCGCCACGAGGCCCGGCGCGTCCTGCTGGTCTCCAACAACGCCGCCGTACCGGAGACGGCCCTGCGCCTCGACGAGATGCACGGCTACGCACGCATAGCCGGCCGCTTCGACTCGGTGGTCAGCTGGAACGAGGCGATCAGCCCCCACCATCCCAGCGCCTGGGGTCCGCGGGGCAACGACACGGTGTTGTGGCAGCGGGCGCTCCGCCTCCTGTGGGGCATCGACGAGCGGGACCTGATCGAGCTCGCCGTCGAGTCGATCCAGGTCAACCCGGCCCAGGCCTTGGCGGCGATCTTCTCCGAGAGCGCCGTCCATGTGTACGCCGACGGCCTCATGAGCTACGGGCCGACCCGGGACAAGCTGCCGCTGACCCTCGCGCGCCGCATCCGGCGGCTGCTCCATCTCGACCTGATACCCGGTCTGAAGCCGATGCTGCTGTCCGAGTACGGCGTCGAGCCCGAACTCGTCCCGGACGAGGCGTTCCGCGGCGTGCTCGACGAGATCTCCCGGGACGCGGCGGACGACCCGCGGCTGGCGCCCGTCCTGGAGGAGGCGCCGACGGCCGTGCTCCTCGGCCAGTATCTGGCGGCGATCAACATCCTGAGCGCGCAGGAGGAGGAGGACCTCCATGTCCGCATGCTCACCGGGGCCGTGCGCGCCGGGCACCGTTCCCTGGTCTTCAAGCCCCATCCGACGGCACCTGCCGACTACTCGACCGCGCTGAGCAAGGCGGCGGCGGACGCCGGCGTCCGGCTCACCGTGCTGGACGCGCCGCTGCTGGCCGAGACGCTGTACCACCACTGCCGTCCCGCACTCGTCGTCGGCTGTTTCTCGACGGCCATGATGACCGCCTCCGCCTACTTCGACGTGCCCGTCGCACGGGTCGGGACCGCGCTGGTGACGCGGCGCCTCCAGCCCTACCCGAACAGCAACCGCGTGCCCCTGGCCGTGGTCGACCACCTGGTGCCCGATCTGGAGCGCGAGGAGACCCCGGCTCTCGTCGGCGCCGCCCCCGGGACCTTGTCACCGCTGGTCCGGGCGATCGGTTTCTGCATGCAGCCCAAGGCGTACCCGCAGCTGCGGGAGTCGACGGCGGACTGGCTGCGGAACCATCTGGCCGACAGCCCCGGTTACTACTTCCCCGAACTGCGGCTGGCCGAGCTCGGCCTTCCCGGCAGCCACCCCCGGTCGCGCGCGAAGATCCAGGTGCGACGCGCGAAGCGCGTGGTGCGCAGGGCGGTGCGACGCGGCGTGAGGCGATGACGCGTGGGGCGGCCTGCGCGTTCATCCGTCCCGGACGGCCAACCGAGGCCCAGCAGCCACAGGGGAGCTACCAGCTCTTCAACTCCCGTACACCGAGCAGTAAGAGAGTGACGCGGTGCCGAATGACATAGCCGTAGGCCTGCCGCAGCAGCGCAGCGCTCCGTCCGAACAGGCCGCCGCACCGCGGGAACACCGCTACGACATCGACCTGATGCGGCTGATCTGTTCCGCCACCGTGATGCTGGGGCATGTGGGCGCCCAGTTCATCCACGCCACCAACGACAACCCGGCCAAGGGTTCAGGGTCGTACTGGGCGGGACACGTGGCGGAGGCGATCAATCCGTTCGCCGTTCCCATGTACTTCGCCATCGCCGGCTGGGCCGTGCTGGTCGGCGCGCCCCCGCGCGACAGCGCCCGGATGTGGCAGCGGATCGTCCGCAACACGGTTCCGCTCTTCGCCTGGACGGCGATCTATCTGGTCTGGGCCTGGCTGCGGGACCGCAACGACCGGCCCATGACCGAGCTGGCGACGGACTCCCTCTTCGGCTCGGTACGGCCCGCCTACCACCTGTGGTTCATGTACAACTACATTCCGATCATCGTGCTGCTCGCCTTCGCGATGATGATCAGGGCGGGGAAGCGGCCCTGGGGGCTCGGAGCGGCACTGTTCGGCATCGCCGTCCTGCCGAGCGTGCTGACCACACTCGGGGAGGTCACGGATCACCGGATGCCGTCGGTGGCCTGGGGGTTCGGTACCTATTCGGTGGTGTACGCGGTCGGGGGCGCGATGCTGTTCGCCCTCCCCGCCGGCGTCGTACGGTGGCGCTGGCCGCTGTTCGTCCTGCTGCCACTCACCATGGCCGGGTGCCTCTGGTACAACACGCAGATCCACTATGTGATCCCCAACGCGCACCTGTTCGTCGGCGTCATGTGCGTCTGCGTGCTGCTCCTCATCAGCCGGGTCCGGATCCCCGAGAAGTGGCGGCCCCTGCTGCAGAAGCTGGCCGGTGCGGCGCTCGGCGCGTACATGGTCCATGTGCTGTTCCTCGAGGAGGTCGTCGCACCGCTGGTGTCGGCGGACCTGAGGGGACCGATGGCGGGGCTGCTTCTGGTCGGTCTGCTGATCACGATCCTGGCCCTCTCGTTCGCCGCCAGCCTGTTGTGGGGCAAGCTGAACCTGCGGCGGCTGCTCGGCTGAACCCGGCCGGACACGACGGCGCAACAAGCCCCATGGGACAGAAGTGGGCCCCGGAACGGATCCGTTCCGGGGCCCGTGCCGTCTGCGGTCCCCGAGGCGACCGGCGGCTGCCGGGCCGGTGACTACACGCTCGCCAGCGACAGCTTCACCGCGAAGCCCAGGAACAGCACGCCCGCCGCGGAGGTCGCCGACGCCGACAGTCGCTTGCGGCGGCGGAAGGCGGCGGCCAGCTTCATGCCGCCGAATATCAGCGCGCTGAGGTAGAGGACGCTGGCGAACTGGAGGAAGGCGCCGAGGATGACGAAGGAGAGCGCCGGATAGGCATAGGCCGGGTCGACGAACTGCACGAAGAAGGCGATGACGAACAGGATCGCCTTGGGGTTGACGAGGCTGACGACGAGAGCGCGGCGGAACGGCCGCTCGCCGGCGGCCACCGGAGCGGGGTCCTCCTCCCGCGCGGCCTTCTCCCGCCGGGCCCGCCACATCCCCCAGCCGGTCCGCAGCATGCCGATCGCGATCCACGTCAGATATCCGGCGCCGGCGTACTTGACGATCCCGAACAGCACGGGGTTCGCCTTCAGCAGGGAGGCGGCCCCGGCCGCTCCCAGCGTCATGAGCACGGTGTCCCCGCACCAGACACCCGCGGCGGCGGTGTACCCGGCGCGTATCCCGCGCCGGGCGGCGACGGACAGCACGTACAGCGAGTTGGGCCCGGGAAGCAGGACGATGAGGACGAGCCCTGCCAAGTAGGTGGGGAGATGGATGACTCCGAACATGGCAAGGAGTGTCGCACGACGGTGCACCACCACTTCACCGGCGCCGCCATCGACCCGGCACGACTCGATGCCTGGCTCACCGGCAGATCACCCGCCCCCTTCGCGGCACTCCGTCCCGCCGGACGAGATCCAGCGGGACGGATTCGCCGGCAGCGTCCGGATCATCCGCCCGGGGCCCGTACGGCTTCCGGTCGGCGGATCGCCATGCCGAATGCCTTGCCCGTGAGGGGAAGGCCGTTCAGGCCCGGCTGGTGGGTCAGCACGGTGTCGCCGGTGCCGCCCATGGCATTCGTCCATGGCAGGGCGTGGACGGCGCCGCGCTCCGCGGGACCGTACGGCATACCGATCCACAGGTGCGTACCGGTCGCGTTGAGGTGGCTGCCGACCCGCTGTGAGGCGCCGGGGGTGCCCGGCAGGCCGCGGGCGTTGCCCGCCTCGATCCAGTGGTCGGAGTCGCCGGGCGCTCCGAGAAGCGAGAAGGTCTGCACGATGCCGGCGTCGGTGGCCGTGCCGATGTCCTTGCCGGGCACGCCGACCGCCAGCAGCATGGTCGAGGCGGTGCCCACGGGGTTCGGTGCGGTGTTCGCGGCGGCCAGGGCGGTGCCGAAGTGGTCACCGGCCGCGGACGCGCCGTTGACGCCGGCGACACCCTGGGGGATCTGGGCCAGTTGGCTGACGGTGCCGGACGCGGTCACCCGGAGCGTGTGCACCATGCCGGCCTCCGGGAAGGAGGTGGTGCCGACCCAGAGGGTCTCGCCCGGCGAGCCGAAGCCGTCGCCCGCCTCGGCCTTGTCCGGAACGAAGTCGACGGGTCGGTCGCTGGGCACTTGCCGGGGTCGGCTGCACCGCGAAGCCGAGGAAGAGGGCGCCGGCGGCCGCGGCGTATCCGGCCCGCACCCCGCGCCGGGCGGCGACTGGGAAGGGGTGTCGCACGCGGATACCCGGGCGCGACGCTCCGGTTCCAGACCTCACCGAACGGAGGGCAGGGGCCGGTCAGGGGTCAGAACGCGTCGCTCGGCACGTAGTTGCCCCACACCTCCCGCAGCGCGTTGCACACCTCGCCCACCGTCGCCCGGGCCTTCAGCGCCTCCTTCATCGGGTACAGGACGTTGTCCTCGCCCTTCGCGGCCTTCTTCAGGGCGGACAGGGCCGTGTCGACGGCCGTCTGGTCGCGCTCGGCGCGCAGCTTGGCCAGCCGTTCGGCCTGCTGGGCCTCGATGGCGGGGTCGACGCGGAGCGGCTCGTACGGCTCCTCCTCGTCGAGTTCGAAGCGGTTGACGCCGACGACGACCCGCTCGCCCGAGTCGGTCTCCTGGGCGATGCGGTAGGCGCTGCGCTCGATCTCCTGCTTCTGGAAGCCGTGCTCGATCGCCGAGACCGCGCCCCCGAGGTCCTCGACCTTCCGCATCAGCGCGACGGTGGCCGCCTCGACGTCGTCCGTCATCTCCTCGATGACGTAGGAGCCGGCGAACGGGTCCACCGTCGCGGTCACGTCCGTCTCGTACGCCAGGACCTGCTGGGTGCGCAGGGCCAGGCGCGCGCTCTTGTCGGTGGGCAGCGCGATCGCCTCGTCGAAGGAGTTCGTGTGCAGCGACTGGGTGCCGCCCAGAACCGCCGCCAGGCCCTGGACGGCGACCCGGACCAGGTTCACCTCGGGCTGCTGCGCCGTCAGCTGGACACCCGCCGTCTGCGTGTGGAAGCGCAGCATCAGCGACTTGGGGTTCTTCGCGCCGAACTCCTCCTTCATCACACGCGCCCAGATCCGGCGGGCCGCGCGGAACTTGGCGACCTCCTCCAGGATCGTCGTACGGGCGACGAAGAAGAACGACAGACGCGGGGCGAAGTCGTCGACGTCCATGCCGGCCGCGACCGCCGTGCGGACGTACTCGATGCCGTCGGCGAGGGTGAACGCGATCTCCTGCGCGGGGGACGCGCCCGCCTCGGCCATGTGGTAGCCCGAGATGGAGATGGTGTTCCACTTGGGGATCTCGGCCTTGCAGTACTTGAAGATGTCCGCGATCAGCCGCAGGGACGGCTTGGGCGGGAAGATGTACGTCCCGCGCGCGATGTACTCCTTCAGCACGTCGTTCTGGATCGTGCCCGTCAGCCGGCCGGCGCCGACCCCCTGCTCCTCCGCCACCAGTTGGTACAGCAGGAGCAGGAGCGCCGCCGGGGCGTTGATCGTCATCGACGTCGACACCTTGTCCAGCGGGATCCCGCCGAACAGCACCCGCATGTCGTCGATCGAGTCGATGGCCACGCCCACCTTGCCGACCTCGCCGTGCGCGATCGGCGCGTCGGAGTCGTGGCCCATCTGGGTGGGCAGGTCGAAGGCGACGGACAGGCCCATCGTGCCGTTGGCGATCAGCTGCTTGTAGCGGGCGTTGGACTCCACCGCCGTGCCGAATCCGGCGTACTGGCGCATGGTCCAGGGACGGCCCGTGTACATGGTGGGGTACACACCGCGGGTGAAGGGGTAGGCCCCCGGCTCGCCCAGCTTCTCGGCCGGGTCCCAGCCCTTCAGGGCGTCCGGCCCGTAGACCGGTTCGATGGGCAGCCCCGACTCCGACTCGCGCGCCATGGTGTGTGCCTCCGCGTTTCCTTGTTACTCGCCAGTTACTCGCCAGTACGGCCGACTCTCGCCACGGACTGTAGCGGCGGCCGTGCGCCGGGTGGAGTGCCCCACGCTGGGAGCTATCTCACAGCCCGAGGGGTCACTCTGTCTCCCCACCTTGCCCCCTGGTTCGCCGCCCGTCACGTCTGGGGAGACATTCCGGTGTACGGCCGGCGACGGACACCGGTGGGACAGCGGGGGGCGCCATGCGTACCGGGGCAACGAGCAGAGCGATCGCCGCCGTGGCCGCGGCCACGGCACTGGCCGCCGTGTGCGGCTGCACGGTGCAGTCCCCGGGCCCGGACGGCCGGCCGCGCTCGCCGGTGCACATCGAGGTCCCGGAGACCGGGCCGCCCGGCGCCCGCACCAGCGCCCCCGGCGGCACGGGGCCGGCCCGGACCCCGGTCCGCACCACCGCCCGGGTCCTGTGGTCCCGCGGCGACAGCGGCCGTGACGTCCGGGAGCTCCAGGCCCGGCTGCGCCAGATCGGCTGGCTGTTCGACGGGCCCACCGGGTCCTACGACGACCTGACCGAACAGGCCGTCAAGGGCTTCCAGGGAAAGCGCGGGCTGCCGCGGACGGGGCGGACCGACACGGTCACCTGGCAGCGCCTGCTGCGGATGACGCACGAGCCGGGCCGGTGGGAGCTGTATCTGATGGGCGGGCAGCCGGCCGGCCCGCCGGACGGGCGCTGCCTGACCGGCCGGGTGCTGTGCATCGACAAGACCAGCCGGACGCTGCGCTGGATGGTGGACGGGCGGACGCTGTCGACGATGGCGGTGCGGTTCGGGACGGAGTACACACCCACCCGCGAGGGTGTGTTCCAGGTCTATTGGAAGTCGCGACACCATGTGTCGACGCTCTACGACTCCCCCATGCCCTACGCGCTGTTCTTCAGCGGCGGCCAGGCCGTGCACTACTCCTACGACTTCGCGGCGCGCGGCTACGCGGGCGGCTCGCACGGGTGCGTCAACGTACGGGACGAGGCGGCGGTCTCACGGCTGTTCGCACAGGTGCGGGTCGGCGACAGGGTCGTCGTGCACTGGTGACGCGCGAGGCGTGGCGAGGCGGGAGGAAGAGGGAGGAGGACGGGGGCGCGGGCGGGACCGGGGGAACGTGTCCCGCCCGCGCCAAATGCACGAGCCGTGGATACGGGGGGAACCCCGGCTCTGTGCGGTGGCCGATGACCAGTCGGCTCACTCACTACTGCGCCACCCCCGCGGAAAACGTCACACCCCGCCGGGACAATTTTTCCCGGGGCACGAACTCGCAGGTCGGAGCAGCGGCAGGCGCGGGATCACAGGGCGCTGTAGGTGGGCCCCGGCGACGACGCCGAGGGCGAGACCGGCTCTTTCGGGACCGACGAGGCGGAGCCCGGGAGCTGCGGGGCGAGGACCGTGGGTGCGAGGCCCTTGCGGAGGCCGCGGCCGTCACCGTCGCCGCCTTGGTCGCCGCCTTGGTCGTCGCCCTGTTCGCCCTCGGCGCCCTTGTCGCCTTGGCCCTTCCCGCCGTCCTTGCCCTTCCCGCCGCCCTTGCCGTTCTGGCCGCCTTCGTTCTGGCCCTGGTCGTCGCCGCCCGTGTCACCGGAGCGGCCGTCGACCGCCTTCAGGACACCCTGGCAGTACGACCACACGCGCGCGGAGCCGCCGGCCGCTCCCTCCAGGTCGCGCCGGCGGTCGGAGTCCAGGGTCCTGCCGTCGCGCAGGTCACGGCAGGACGAGACCAGCCGGTTCCAGCGGTCGCCGGAATTGCCCTGTTCGTCGCCGGAGCCGGTGGCGGCGCCACGACCGGGGGCGGCGCTGCCCTCGCGCGGGGCGCTCCCGGTGTCGCCGTCGGTGGCGCCGGTCGTGGCGCCGCCGGACGTCGGAGTGCCCGGACCGCTGCCCGGGGTGCCGCCGGGCGAGGGCGACACCAGCGGGTGTTCCGGTGCCGCCGGGGCGGAGACGGAGGTGCCGGGGACCGGCTCGTCGCCGCGGAACGGCGTCGGCAGCACGCCGGTGGTGGCCGCCGCCGCGACCCCGCCGACCGCGCCCGCGGCGAGCGCGGCCGACACCGCGAGACGTACCGGCCGGCCCCGGCGCCGCGCCCCGGCGCGGCGGGCTCGCCCTCCCGTACGGCCACCCGCGTGCGTGCCGATCCGGACGAGCCCGACCTCGTCGGAGCGCGCGGAACGCGGACGGGAGTGTGCTCCGAGGGCCGCGCCGCGCGCGTCGGTCCCCTCCGCGGCACGCTCGTCGGCGCGTTGGACGCGCGCCTTGCGGAAAGCGGCCAGCGCGGTGGCCTCACCGGGCAGCGCGGCGTCGGCGGAGTCGTCCGGGTACACGGATGCGGCCGAGGAGGCGGGAGAAGCGGCCGCGTCCGGGAAGACCCGGGCGGCCTGAGGAGGCGGATACGACTCGGCGGACAGGGCGCCGAGCGCCTTGGCGAGCCGTTCGGCCTGGTGACGGACGGTGATGTCGACGGTGTCCAGTGGCTCCCCGCGCAGCAAACGCTCCGCGGTGTCGCGGTCCAGCCACCTGTGCTGCTCCTCGGCCATCACATGTCCTTCTGCGTCCGGGCACGCATATGCGTCACACCGGCGGACGTCACCGCGTGGCCCCGCGGTGCGCGCGGAGGCGGCAGCGCGTCGAGCGCGTGAGGGGATTCCGGATCGTCGCCGAGGAGTTCCGCGAGCCGTTTCAGACCGCGGTGCGCGGCGGTGCGCACGGCACCGGGGCGCTTGCCGAGCGTCTCCGCCGCGGTCTTCGCGTCGAGGCCCACGACCACGCGCAGCACCACGGCCTCGGCCTGGTCCTGCGGGAGTTGGGCGATGAGCGAGAGGGTGCTGCCGGTGGCCAGGGCCTCCATGGCCTCGCCCGCGGTGTCGGACTCGCCGGCCCGGCCGGCCAGTTCCGTCTCGTCGCCGCCGATCGCGGGGCGGCGGCCACGCATGCGTATGTGGTCCAGAGCGCGGTTGCGGGCGATCCTGGCGGCCCAGCCGCGGAACCGGTCGGCGTCCCCGCTGAACCGTTCCAGATCGCGGGCTATCTGGAGCCACGCCTCGGACGCCACGTCCTCGGCGTCCGGCTCGCCGACCAGCGTGCGTATGTATCCCAGCAGCCGCGGGTGCACGGCACGGTACACAGTCCGGAACGCGGTCTCGTCCCCGTCCTGCGCCGCGAGCACCGCGGCGGTCAGCTCCGCGTCGTCCCCCAGCACCCGTGGTGCCCTTCCTTGCGACTGATTACCGGCACCGCTGTCGCGGACCGGGCTCTGGCCGTCGTGGTTCCTCAGTTGACGGCTGCGGTGTTCGAGGCGGCAGATCGTTGCGGTGGCCATGCCCGCCGCACCTCGGCGCGAAAGGCACGTTACGGCCTGAAACCGCCTGCCGTCCATGACCGTACAACGTGCAACCAACCGGAGCCGGGGCGAGGTGTGACAGAAACCGCACCGTCGGCGCTGTAAGGAATACGGGCCGCGCGGCCCGTGCCGCGCGACGGCCGGGGCCTCTCCTGTGGGGGGTGGCGGCCCCGGCCGTTGCCTCGGTACTCATCGCTCCGCCGCCCCGCCCCGGGCCTCCTCGTCGAGCTGCCGCGCCAGCCGTTTCAACCCCCGGTAGGCCGCGGTGCGCACCGCGCCCGGCCGTTTGCCGAGGACGCGCGCGGCGGCGGGGCCGTCGAGGCCGACGACGACCCGCAGCAGTACCGCCTCCGCCTGGTCGCGGGGCAGCCGGCGGACGAGGTCGAGAGCGCGCTCGGTGGTCATGGACTCCAAGGCCTGGTCATGGGTGCTGTACGGGCCGGGCAGCTCCAGGACGTCCTGTTCCAGCGTGGCGGCCTGGGGCCGCACCCGCCGCCGGCGCAGATGGTCGAGCGCCCGGTGCCGGGCGATGGTCGCCGTCCAGCCGCGAAAGCCCGCCCCGTCGCCCCGGAACCGGCCGAGGTCCCGCGCGATCTCCAGCCAGGCCTCGGACGCCACGTCCTCGGCGTCGTCGCCGACGAGACCGCGCACGTACCCGAGCAGTCCGGGCTGCACCAACCGGTACGCGACGGCGAAGGCATCCTCGTCGCCTTCCTGGGCCCGCGCGACGGCCGCACCCAAGTCCCCGTCGTACGCCTGCGCGCGGCGGGGTTCCCCTCCCTGGCCCAAGAACTGTCCTCGTCCGTAGCGAGTCCCCAGACGTGCGCACCACCGACCGGCCGTGTCCACGCCCCCACGGTCATCAGCGTCCGCTCCCACAGAAGTGTCACAGCTCGTCAGCGGCCCCACGGCCACGGCTCAGATCCGCTCGGTCCCCATCGCGTCCCGGCACAGCAGCCGCAGCGACCCCTGATCCGTGAAGCACCGCCCGGCCTCCTCGATGGGGTCCCACAGCCGTCCGTCCGCGGTGCGCACCCAGTGCTCACCGCCGCTCGCCCACCACTCGGCCCCGCCGCCATGACGGACGATCACCTCGCCGGCGTACGCGCCGAAGCCGCGCAGCACGCTCCGCACGGCCGCGTGCGGAGTGCCCTCGCGGCGTATCTCCTCGATCGTCCGGTCGACGCGCCACAGGCTCTGCACCGAGTAGTCCAGGCGCAGCCGGGCGCCCTCGCGCATCGCCGTCACGGTGTCCGCCGCCCACCGCACCGGTTTGGTGGCGGCCTGGGGCCTGCTCTGCTGATGAGTCGTCACATGCTGGGCTGTCACATAGGGAAGAGCGCGATCCGCCCGTGGTTCGTCACCCGCGACCGCGACCTTGCCCACAACCGGCGCACGACCGACGCAGGACCACCGCACCGCACCCGCAGGACGCTCACAGATCTCCGCCGCGCGCCCGGCCCGTCCGGGGCCCCCGGCTCACACCCGGCCGCGGGCCCGGCGGGACACCACCGCCCGCAGGACGCGGCGCCCCTCCGTGGAGACCTCCAGGGCCTGGCGGAGTCCGGCCCGCCCGTGTCCGGCGACCAGCTCCAGGACGGTGATCTGCCGGCGCAGCTCACCGGCGACCAGCGGCGACATGCCCTCGACGGAGCCCGGAACGGGGTTCGCCCCGGCGCGGACGGAGTCGAGCGCCTCGGGGAGGGAGCCGTCGGAGGCGGCGTCCTCGGCCGGATCGAGGAGCCGGTGGATCTGGAGCGAGGCGACCGAGCAGGCGTCGGCCCACTGCCGTACCTCGGCCGCGGACCGGGCGGCCGGCGCGGCGATCAGCATCCGGCGGGCCAGCAGCGCGGCCTCGTCCCCGGCGTCCTCGGCGTCCCCCTCGCCCAGCGCGCCCAGCGCGCCGCGTGCCTGCTCCAGCCGCTCCGCCCAGTCGCCGTCCGAGGAATGGGCGGAGTCCTCGGCGAGGCTCCCCCACAGCGGCCGCAGGACCTCGTCGTCGCCGCCGAGCAGCGGCACACACCGATCCAAACAAGCCAGCCCGCTGGCGGCCAGTCCGCGCTCGTCGGCCTGCGCGATCAGTTCCACCAGGCTCATCCACGCCTCCTCAAAGGGCGCCGACCTCTACGGAGCCCGCACTTGCCCTTACTGCGTGCGATCGGCCGGTAGTTTCACACGGGTTGCACGCAGAGTCGAGCAAGTTGGCATAAGAGAAGGTTTCGGCCAACGACCGAGGTCGGCTGCCGGCGCCGGGGAAGCGAGGTCAGGCCGCGGCCGGCGCCGGTCCCCGCAACGCCTTCTCGTGCTGCATACGGGTCAGCCGGAGCACCACGAGAACGGCGAACACGGCGGCGACGACGTCGAGGGCGTCGCTGAACATCATCTCCCCGGCGGCCTCCTGCAGGGCCTTGGCCGCGACGGCCTGGTTGTAGTGGCTGTCCGCCAGCCGGCCGGCCAGCAGGCCGATGACCCACAACGTCCACCAGGTATTCACCGGCCAGTTCGACCTGGGCCCGTCCGCCGGGCTGCTGGCCTCCCAGATGTCCACGGCGATCCTGCGCGGGAACCACAGGTTGACGACCGGGGTGAACCACGCGCCGATCGCCCAGCCGCGCTTCATGCTGTGCCCGGAGGGATCGAACACCTCGGCGTTGACCCGCACCCGGTAGAACCAGCACAGGAAGACGACACAACTGGCGAGCAGCGTGACCAACTGGGTGACGCCCGCGACGGCGTAGAGCCGGTCGGCGTCGTCGGCCCGCCGCATCACGTCCGCGCCGACCGAGCCGTTCACGAGGTCGCCCGAGACGTCGTACATCACGATGTCCGTCCAGACGGCGAACAGGTCTGCGGCGGCGGCGAGGAGAAGCATCGCGGCGGCGGCCCGGCCGAGTGCGACCGGCGAGCGCAGCCAGGCCTGCGGCCGCCCCGTGTACGGCGGGACGGCCGGCGCCGGGACGGCGGGCGCCGGAACGGCCGCGCAGCTGGTGCAGAGAGTGCCGCCGGGTGCCGCCGCCAGGTGGTGACAGCGTGCGCAGATCATGGTGGGTCCCCCGAGGTGTCGTAGTGGAGCCGTCCCGGCTCCCCCCGGAGCGCGGGCGCGGCACCCGGAACCTACGGCGCCCGCCCTTCGTACGTCCACTCGATTCGGCCTCAACCCAGCTTGTCGGCAAGCCCCTTGAACTCCGCCCAGGACATCGCCGGTTCACGCGGGTCCCACAGCTTCTGGACGGTGGCCCGCAGCGGCATCCGGATACCGGCCGCCACCTGGTCCTGGGTCTGGGAGTTCGCCAGGTCGCACCACACGGCGAACGAGCCGCCCAGTATCTGCGCGTCGTACTTGCCGGACACCGCCTCGGTGCCGCGCAGCACGCGCGGGGTCCACTGCTCGTAGATCCGCCGGCCGGTCGGGTAGACGAAGGTCTGCGGCTCGCCGAGGACGTAGTACAGGAACTCGTCGTTGTGGTTGAGCACCTTGCGGCCGGCGTCGAGGTACTCGAGCGGCTGCCGGGCGCCGTACTCCTTGCCCGTCCAGTAGGCGACCTCGATGTCCCGGGCGGGCGGCACCGACGAGCTCCGGAAGAATCCGTCGTTCCAGGCGCGCGGGATGCGGTCGTGTCCGCGGACGGTGGCGGCGCGGTCGTTCAGCCAGCCCGTCGTCAGGTCGGCCACGTTGCCGCCGGCGCCGTAGGCCTTCCGCGCGGCGGTGGCCAGCTGCGGGTAGGACGCCTCGGGGTCGCGCACGGTGAGCGCCTGGTACTCGTCGCCGCCGAGGTGCCAGTGGCCGCCGGGGAAGAGGTCCGCGTACTCGTCGAGCAGGTCGTCGACGATCGCGGCCGACCGGGGCTCGGAGATGTCGATGGCGCCGCGTGTCGCCACGCCCTGCGCGTTGCGCAGCTGCAACTCGGGGTGGGCGGCTGTCACGGCGCCGAGGTGGCCCGGCGAGTCGATCTCGGGGACGACGGTGATGTGCCGGCCGGCGGCCAGATCGACCATCCGCTTGACCTGGGCCTTGGTCAGGTGATCCGCGGAGACGACCTCCGGGTGAGTGTCGGACTCGATGCGGAAGCCCTGGTCGTCGGAGAAGTGCAGGCCGAGCTCGTTGAACTTCAGGTCCCCGAGTTCCCGAATGCGGTCCTCCAGCCAGTCGGCCGTGTACGGCTTGCGGGCGATGTCCAGCATGAAACCGCGCCGCGGCTTGTCCGGCGCGTCCTCCACGACCCCCTCGGGGGCCGTGCCGCCGCCGTGCACTTCCTGCTTCAGGGTGCGGGTGCCGTAGAAGACCCCCGCGTCGGCCGGCCCGCTGATGGTCACCCGGCCGTCGCGCACGGTCATGGTGTACGACTCGGGGTCGCGGCCCGCGCCCTTGTCCAGCGCCAGCCGGACGTCCCCCGGACGCACGTCGCCGCGCCGGCCGGAGTAGGTGAGACCGAGTTCACTCGCGATCAGCTTCCCCTCGTCGGCGAGGGAGGCGTGGTCCACCACGACCCGGGCGCCTGGCTCCGGGCGCCAGCCGGGGCCGCGGGCGGCGGTGTGGGAGCGCACGGCGGGGATGGTCCGCGGCGCCTGCGACAGCGGGTGGCTGCGGGTGGGGCCGGGACTCCCCGAGCCGGACGGCCCGCCCGGCGCCGCGTCCGCAAGGGACTCGTCGCCCCCTGAGGACCACACGGCCAGTCCGATGCCCAGTCCGACGGCGGTGACGAACCCGCCCACGACGACAGCCCGCGTGCGCGGCGGCTTGCGTGCCGGAGCCCGGCGCCTGTGCTTGCTCACCCGGCCAACCTAACGGCCCATGACGACCGCCCGTGTCCACCGCACGCTCTCAAACTCTCCCGTCCGAGTGAAATTCAAGCACCCGTCGAACACGTCATGAGCACACCCGATAACGTAGCGGCGCATCTCTCACGGATTCCCCTGCCGACCCCCCTGCCGACACGCTGCCGGCCTCCTGCCGACATCCCTGCCGACCTAGGACCCACGCTGCCCGCGCAGAACCTGGAGCGCCTCAACACCGCCCCCGCCCCCGAGATCCACCGGACCCTCCTGACCTGCCTGCACAGCCCCCGCTGGGCCCGCCGCGTCGCCGCCCACCGTCCCTATCCGGACGTACCGTCCCTCCTTGCGGCGGCGGACGAGGCGACGTACGACCTGGACCCCGAGGAACTCGCCGGAGCCCTGGCGGAAGAACCACTGCCGAAGCTGCCCGCCCACACGTACGCGGCCGCCTCCACGGCCCTGAGCGCCGGCTACGCCGCCTACGAGGCCAGATTCGGCCACACCTTCGTCATCTGTCTGGACGGCACCGCCCCGGACGAGACCCTGGACCGGGTCCTGCCGGCGATCCGGTCACGTCTGACCAACGATCCGGAGGACGAACGCGGCGTCGCCCGGGAGGAACTGCGGAGGCTGGCGAACGGGCGGCTTCGGGGCCTTCTGGGCGCCGCCACTGCGCCGTCCGTGCACCTTTGAGGGCGACTTCGTTCACACGGGCGGACCCCCCGTAAGGCCCCCGCCAGCACCTCGGTACGATACTGGGGGCCGGTGGACCGTACCCGGCCGGGCCCGACCGACAGTGAAGCCGGCGCGGCCCTAGTCCCCGCTCCCGGAGGGTTCTTCCGTGCCGGCTGGAACGCTGTACCGCGGCCGGGAAGGAATGTGGTCCTGGGTGGCTCACCGAGTCACCGGCGTCCTCATCTTCTTCTTCCTGTTCGTTCATGTGCTGGACACCGCACTCGTGCGTGTGTCTCCCGAGGCCTACGACAAGGTCGTGGCCACGTACAAGACGCCGATCGTCGCCGTACTCGAGTACGGGCTGGTCGCCGCCATCCTCTTCCACGCGCTCAACGGCCTGCGCGTCATCGCCGTCGACTTCTGGGCCAAGGGCGCCCGGTACCAGAAGCAGATGCTGTGGAGCGTGGTCGGCGTGTGGGTCCTGCTCATGATCGGGGCTATCTACCCCGTCCTCGGCCACGCCGCTCGTGCAGTATTCGGGAGCTGACGCACATGTCCACCACTGAAACCACCGCTTCCGGCATCGGCCCGGTCGAGGGCGGCTCCGTCTACGGCGTGGACAACCCCGCCCCCCTCATCGAGGCGCCGCGTCAGCGCACCCGGAAGACCCCGAAGTCGACCCGGGGCAACTTCGAGATGTACGGCTGGCTGTTCATGCGGCTGTCCGGCATCGTGCTGGTCGTCCTCGTCATCGGCCACCTGCTGATCCAGCTCGTCCTGGACGGCGGCGTCTCCAAGATCGGCTTCGCCTTCGTGGCGGGCCGCTGGGCCTCCCCCTGGTGGCAGGTCTGGGACCTCGCCATGCTGTGGCTGGCGATGCTGCACGGCTGCAACGGCCTGCGCACTGTCATCAACGACTACGCGGAGCGGGCCAACACCCGGCTGTGGCTGAAGGCACTGCTGTACACCGCCACGGTGTGGACCATCCTGCTGGGCACGCTGGTGATCTTCACCTTCGACCCGAACATCCGCTAGGCCCCGGGACCGAGGTATTTTCCTGATGAAGATCCACAAGTACGACACCGTCATCGTCGGCGCCGGTGGCGCCGGTATGCGGGCCGCCATCGAGGCGACCAAGCGCAGCCGCACCGCGGTCCTGACCAAGCTCTACCCCACCCGCTCCCACACGGGCGCCGCGCAGGGCGGCATGGCCGCCGCGCTGGCCAACGTGGAGGAGGACAACTGGGAGTGGCACACCTTCGACACGGTCAAGGGCGGTGACTACCTGGTCGACCAGGACGCCGCCGAGATCCTGGCGAAGGAGGCCATCGACTCCGTCCTCGACCTGGAGAAGATGGGCCTGCCGTTCAACCGGACGCCGAACGGGACGATCGACCAGCGGCGCTTCGGCGGGCACTCCCGCAACCACGGCGAGGCCCCGGTCCGCCGCTCCTGCTACGCGGCCGACCGCACCGGCCACATGATCCTCCAGACGCTGTACCAGAACTGCGTCAAGGAGGGCGTGGAGTTCTTCAACGAGTTCTACGTCCTGGACCAGCTGATCACCGAGGTCGACGGCGTCAAGAAGTCGGCCGGCGTGGTGGCGTACGAGCTGGCGACCGGCGAGATCCACATCTTCCAGGCGAAGTCCGTGATCTACGCCTCCGGCGGCAACGGCAAGTTCTTCCGGGTGACGTCGAACGCGCACACGCTGACCGGTGACGGCCAGGCCGCCGTGTACCGGCGCGGGCTGCCGCTGGAGGACATGGAGTTCTTCCAGTTCCACCCGACCGGCATCTGGCGCATGGGCATCCTGCTCACCGAGGGCGCCCGCGGTGAGGGCGGCATCCTGCGCAACAAGGACGGCGAGCGCTTCATGGAGAAGTACGCGCCGGTCATGAAGGACCTCGCCTCCCGTGACGTCGTCTCCCGCTCCATCTACACGGAGATCCGCGAGGGCCGCGGCTGCGGTCCCGAGGGCGACCACGTCTACCTGGACCTGACCCACCTGCCGCCGGAGCAGCTGGACGCCAAGCTGCCGGACATCACCGAGTTCGCGCGGACCTACCTGGGCATCGAGCCGTACACCGACCCGATCCCGATCCAGCCGACCGCGCACTACGCGATGGGCGGTATCCCGACCAACGTCCAGGGCGAGGTGCTCTCGGACAACACCACGGTCGTGCCGGGCCTGTACGCGGCCGGCGAGGTCGCCTGCGTCTCCGTGCACGGCGCCAACCGCCTGGGCACCAACTCGCTGCTGGACATCAACGTGTTCGGCAAGCGGGCCGGCATCGCGGCCGCGGAGTACTCGGCGAAGGCCGACTACGTGGAGCTGCCGGAGAACCCCGAGTCGTTCGTGGTCGAGCAGCTCGAGCGGCTGCGGACCTCCACCGGCACCGAGCGGGTGGCGAACATCCGCCGGGAGCTCCAGGACACCATGGACGCCAACGTCATGGTGTTCCGCACCGAGCAGACGATCAAGACGGCCGTCGAGAAGATCGCCGAACTGCGCGAGCGCTACAAGAACGTGTCGATCCAGGACAAGGGCAAGCGGTTCAACACGGACCTGCTGGAGGCCGTCGAGCTGGGCAACCTGCTGGAGCTGGCCGAGGTCATGGCGGTCTCCGCCCTGGCCCGCAAGGAGTCCCGCGGTGGTCACTACCGCGAGGACTACCCCAACCGCGACGACGTCAACTTCATGCGCCACACCATGGCGTACCGCGAGGTCGGCGACGACGGGTCGGAAACCGTCCGTCTCGACTACAAGCCGGTCGTCCAGACCCGCTACCAGCCGATGGAGCGTAAGTACTGATGGCAACCCCCGTTCTGGACAAGGTGGAGGCGGAGTCCGCCGCTTCCCCCTACATCACCGTCACCTTCCGCGTCCGCCGGTTCAACCCGGAGGTCTCGGCCGAGGCGACCTGGGAAGACTTCCAGCTGGAGATCGACCCCAAGGAGCGCGTCCTCGACGGCCTGCACAAGATCAAGTGGGACCTCGACGGCACGCTGACCTTCCGTCGCTCCTGCGCGCACGGTATCTGCGGTTCGGACGCCATGCGGATCAACGGCAAGAACCGTCTGGCCTGCAAGACGCTGATCAAGGACATCAACCCCGAGAAGCCGATCACGGTCGAGCCCATCAAGGGCCTCACGGTCCTGAAGGACCTGGTCGTGGACATGGAGCCGTTCTTCCAGGCGTACCGGGACGTCATGCCGTTCCTGGTCACCAAGGAGACCAACGAGCCGACGCGGGAGCGCCTGCAGTCCGCCGAGGACCGCGCCCGCTTCGACGACACGACGAAGTGCATCCTGTGCGCGGCCTGCACCTCGTCCTGCCCGGTCTTCTGGAACGACGGCCAGTACTTCGGCCCGGCGGCCATCGTCAACGCCCACCGGTTCATCTTCGACAGCCGTGACGAGGCCGGTGAGCAGCGCCTGGAGATCCTCAACGACAAGGACGGCGTCTGGCGCTGCCGCACCACCTTCAACTGCACCGACGCCTGCCCGCGCGGCATCGAGGTGACGAAGGCGATCGCGGAGGTGAAGCGGGCGCTGATCACGCGCCGCTTCTGACGTTCCGCAGTACGCGACGCCGAGGGCCCCGTTCCATCCGGAACGGGGCCCTCGGCGTGCTGTGCCCGGCTGTCGTCGCCGGGTGCGCGGACGGGTCAGCCGCGCAGGACGCGACCCTGCGAGTCCGTGCGGTCGTTGCTCGTGAAGAAGAGGATGGCGTCGATCAGGGCCCAGATGCCCAGACCGCCGCAGGTCAGCAGCTGGGCGATGCCCACACCCACGGAACCGACGTAGAAGCGGCCGATGCCCAGGCTTCCGAGGAAGAGCTGGAGGATGCCCGCGACGATCTTCGACTTGTCGGAGTACGGGCGGCCCTGCGGGTCGTAGCCGTAGGGGGCGTCAGGGGTGGGGACAGTCATGGCTGGTGCTCCTGGGGAGTGGTGAGAACACCCGGAGTGGGAACCTCCGGGGCCAGGGAGCCGACTGCCCGGTCACACGGCATCCGAGCGTGATTCCACGCGCGTCGACCGGATGCGGCCGCCCCCCCTGCGCGTTGGGAGCATAAGGATCCGGAAGGGCGGCGCGGGAGGGGGTTCGAAGGAACGTTCCCGTTCCGTGATCAAATTCGGCCACATTGGCGGCATTTGGCACCGCGTCGGTTTCCGGCCCGTCCACTCGCCCTCGTCGATGCCGTACGCGCTCGTCGGCGCCATACGCCCGCGCCGGCGCCGTGCCGACCGCCTCTAGTGCTGTGACCGGAAAGGTTCACAGGCTCGCGACGCCCGGCACGGCACTCCCCCAGCCTTCGGCCGGGGATACCCCCACGCCGCGTTGTCGCATCACCCGAGTACATCCAGTACGCGGGCAATGCTCCGCCTTGCGATGCTCCCCCACTGCCTGAACGGCGTGGGAGGTGCCCCCCAGCACCGGACGCCGCGAGCTTCCCGGCAAACCTTCCCGGCCACAGCACTAGACGATGTTGCGGACCACGGTCCACGCCACGGCCACCAGCAGCACCGCCGCCTGCGCCCGGGGGCCGAGCCGGGGGTGCCAGCGGCGCCCGCGCAGCCCCTCCAGGGCCCACTTGCCGAGCAGCGCCAGCGCGAACGGCGCGGCGAGCAGGAGCATCCTGTTGTCCAGCCAGGCCTGGGTGAGGCGGCCGTGCATCAGGTCGTACACCATGCGCGTGCCGCCGCAGGCCGGGCAGAGCAGCCCGGTGACGTACCGGAAGGGGCACTGGGGCAGGACGTGGCCGGGCTGGTGCGGGTCGGTGACGTAGAGGTACCCGGCACCCGCCACCCCGGCGCACAGCACCGCGAGCGGGGCGGCGGCCGGATGCCGCAGCAGCCGGCCGCGCACCGCGCCGGACACCGCGTCAGCCACGCAGGATCCGGCCCTGCGCGTCGGTGTTGTCGTTGCCGGTCAGCAGCATGATGCCGTCGATCAGGGACCAGATGCCGAACCCTCCGCAGGTGAAGAGCTGGGCGATGCCGATCCCGACGTGGCCCATGTAGAAGCGGCCGATGCCGAGGGTGCCCAGGCTGAGCTGGAGGACACCGGCGACGATCTTCGACTTGTCGGAGTAGGGGCGGCCGTAGGGGTCGTAGCCGTAGGGGGCGTTGGGGTCGTACTGCATCCCCGGGGGCGGCGGGTAACCACCGGGAGGCGGGTAGCCACCGGGCGGCGGCGGGTACGCGCCGGGCGGCGGGTAACCACCCGGGGGCGGCGGGTAGCCGCCGGGCTGCTGGTTGGGATACCCGTATCCCGGGGCCTGGTTGGGCTGCTGCGGCTGCTGCGGCTGCTCGGACACGTGGCTCCACTCTTCGACTGCCGACGAACTGACGGTCATATTGCAGGAAGAGCGGCCGAAGCGAAACATCGGGGTCCCGCTCGGCGCCCGGCCGTCCGGCCCGAACGAGTGAGCCGGTGCCCGCTGCGCGCTCGGCCTTTTGGACCCGGCGGGCCCCTACCTCACCTGATGGCATGCCAGATGACGAGTCGTACGAGCTGCTCGGGTTCGACAACGTCCTGCTGCCCGTGGGGGTTCTGGGCGAGGCCGTGGGGTTCTACGAGCTGGCCGGGTTCGCGGTGTCGTTCCGTCCGGACGGGGCCGGCATCGCACTGCTGAAGGTCGGGGGCGAGACACCGGGGATCCTGCTGCGCGAGGAGGAGTTCGGGTACCGTCCGCCGCCGTGGCCCTCGCCACGGGTGTGGCTGGAGGTGCCGGACGCGCGGGCGGCGGCGCGCGAGCTGACGAAGGCCGGGATCGACCTGCTCGACGAGCCCTTCGCCGTGGCGACCGGCTGGACCGTCGAGATCGCCGACCCGTGGGGCAACGTGCTGGGTTTCACGGACTACGGCGAACGGCCGGAGCTGGGGCGCAGGCCCTGAGGCGTTCCGTCACCACCGGACTCCCCCACCCCCGTATTGAACGCGTTCAAAAACAGGTCTAGAGTCACCCCTGTCAGCGTTTTGAACGCGTTCAAAAGAAGGGGTGGGGGGCATGGACCGCACGGTCATCGCCTACGTCATCTATCTGCTCGTCAGCATCGCCCTGACCGTCTGGGTGGCCCGCACGCTCAGCAGGAACGGGCGGATCTTCCTCGCCGACGTGCTGCACGGCGACGACAAGCTCGCCGACGCCGTGAACCACCTGCTGGTGGTCGGCTTCTACCTCGTCAACCTCGGCTTCGTCACGCTGTACCTGAGCGGCGACCAGAGCATCGACGACACACGCGGCATCTTCGAGGCGCTGTCGACGAAGCTCGGCGTGGTGCTGCTGGTGCTCGGCGTGATGCATCTGGGCAACGTGTACGTGCTGAACCGGATCCGCCGCCGCGGGGTGCTGGAGCGCGAGCAGGTCCCGCCGGTCCCGCCGCAGGACTGGGCCGCCCCCGCGGCCGGGGCGTGAGCGCGATGCCGGCCACCGCCGGCCGGGACCGGGACGCCTCCGCGCGCGTCCCGGTCCGCGGGCTGACCGTCCTGTACGACGCCGAGTGCGCGCTGTGTTCGTTCGTGCGCGACTGGCTCGCCAGACAGCCGCAGCTGGTGCCCCTGGAACTCCTCCCGGCCGGCTCCGAGCAGGCCGGACGGCGTTTCCCGGGCCTCGACCACCGCGCCACCCTGGACGAGGTCACGGTCGTCGGCGACTCGGGGCAGGTCTACCGGGGCGCCGCCGCCTGGATCGTCGTCCTGTGGGCGCTGCGCGAGCACCGGCCGCTCTCCCACCGGCTCAGCACCCCGACGGGCGCGCGGCTCGCCAGGGGCGCCGTGCTGGCCGCCGCCAAGTGGCGCGGCGGGCGGTGGGGAGGGGGTGCGTACCGGCGCGGGGACGGGTGGTCCTACGACCCGCGCCACGGCTGGACCTACGACCCACCCGGCTGTGACAGCGGCGCCTGCGCCACTGGCTAGGCTCTGTCCGTGCCCGCGAAGAACGACGACGGCCCCCTCGGGGGCGTGCCCGCCAGCAAGTCCGAGCAGACCCGCGCGCTCATCCTGGAGACGGCCATGCGGCTGTTCCAGGAGCGCGGCTACGACAAGACGACCATGCGGGCCATCGCCAAGGAGGCCGGGGTCTCCGTCGGCAACGCGTACTACTACTTCGAGGGCAAGGAACACCTCATCCAGGGCTTCTACGACCGGATCGCCGCCGAGCACCGGGAGGCGGTCCGGGAGGTTCTGGCCCGGGAGACCGACCTGGAGGCGCGGCTGGCGGGCGTGCTGACGGCGTGGCTGGACATCGCCACGCCGTATCACGAGTTCGCGGTGCAGTTCTTCAAGAACGCCGCCGACCCCGACAGCCCGCTCAGTCCCTTCTCCACCGAGTCGGAGCACGCGCGCGCGGAGGCCATCGACGTCCACAAGGAAGTGCTGGACGGCGCGCGGACCAAGGTCCCGGCGGACCTGCGGGAGGTGCTGCCCGAGCTGATGTGGCTCTCCCAGATGGGGCTCGTCCTGTACTGGATCTTCGACCGCACAGAGGGCCGCGAACGCAGCTACCGGCTGGCCGAGCGGGGCGCCCGGCTCACCGCCCGCGGGGTGTCCCTGGCCCGCTTCCGGGTCCTGCGCCCCCTGGTGCACGAGGTGCACGACCTGTTCACGGACTTCCTGCCGGGCATGACCCGGCTGATACCGGACCCGGCGGGCAGGGGGAAGGGCACTGCGGCCGGGTGATCACTTCCGGGTGATCAGGCGCGAACGGGACACCCGATGGGCGGCCTGCCTACCGTGATGCTCTCGACACCAGCCCACGGGAGGCACGTGATGTCCGCTGCATCCGTCGAGCGGTCCCATGGCGACCGTCCGTTGATCGCGGAAGCCAACCGGCTCATGGACCGCAATCCGGGGTATCGCGTCGAGATCATCGGAGGCCGGATCCGCGTGTCCCCGCCCCGCGACGGCCCGCACGGTGCAGCGCTGACCGACCTGATGGTGCCCTTTCTGTCCGCCGGACTGCACGGTGCCGAGTCGAAAGTGGTCCAGGGCATCGGCCTTTGGCTTCCCAGCGGCGTCGAGGACTACGCGATCCCCGACCTGTCGCTGCTGGATGCGGACTACCGGGACCATTACATCGAGAACAACTGCTACGCCCCCGTCTGCTTCCGTCTGGTCCTCGAAGTCACCTCCAGCAGCTGGAAGACCGACGTGCGGAACAAGGTCAAGGCCTACGCGGGCGCCAAGATCCCGGTCCATGTGATCGTCGACCGCAAACACCAGCGCCTCCATGTCCTGACCGACCCCGCCGGTGACGACTACGAGAATCACCGCTCGTACTCCCCCGGCGAAGTCGTCACCCTGCCCGCCGCCATCGGGGCCGAGATCACCCTCGATGTCGGCGAAATCCTCAAGGCCGGAGAGAAGTCGGCTACTTGACCGCGTCCATCTCGTCCTCCCTCAGTTCCACATCGTGGACCAGGGGGCCGTCGGTCACGACGACGTGGTGGGCGCGGGACCCGTGCGGGGAGGCCGCGGCGGCGAGCAGATAGGTACCCGGGCCCGGTACCGCGACGATGTACGAGCCGTCGGCCAGGGACGTCACCCGGTCCAGTTGCCGGCCCGCCTTGGACAGCAGGGTCACGGCCGCGCCGTGGACGGGCTCGCCCTCCTCGGTGCGGATGAAGCCGTGGATCACCGAAGCGGGACCCGGCTGCCGCGGGAGCGGTGCCTCCTCGGGCTCCTCCTTCGCCTCCACCGCCAGATGCGGCAGACGGCGCTCCAGCCAGGCCGGCAGCCACCAGTTGGCCCTGCCGAACAGATGCATCGCCGCCGGCACCAGTGCCGTCCGCAGCACGAACGCGTCCAGCGCGACCGCCGCCGCCAGGCCGACGCCCGCCATCGCCGCGCCCTGGTTTCCGCTGAGGACGAAGGCGAGGAAGACGCAGACCATGATCAGGGCCGCGGAGTTGATGACCCGGCTGGTCTCGGCGAGGCCCACGCGGACCGCACGGGCGTTGTCCCGGGTGTGCACCCACTCCTCGTGCATCCGGCTCACCAGGAAGACCTGGTAGTCCATCGACAGGCCGAAGAGCAGGGACAGCATGATGACCGGCAGGAACGCCTGGATCGGTCCCTCCTTGCCGAGGCCCAGCAGGTCCAGGCCCCAGCCCCACTGGTAGATCGCCACGAGGACGCCGAAGGACGCGGCGGCGGCGACCAGGTTCATCACGGCCGCCGTCAGCGGCACCAGCAGCGAGCGGAAGGCGACCAGCAGGAGCAGGAAGCCGAGGCCGACGATGGTCGCGACGAAGTACGGCAGACGGTCGCCCGTGACGGAGGCGAAGTCCTTCGAGACCGCCGTGACACCGCCGACGTGCGCCCGCGCCCCCGCCCCGGGGATCACCTCGTCGCGCAGGGTGTCGATGAGCCGGTCCGTCCGCTCGGACTGCGGCGAGGTGGTCGGGACGACCTGGATGACGGTGACGCCGTGCGCGGGCGGCAGCGCGGCCACCCGGGCCACCCCGCGGGTCTCGCCGATGTCCTTGACCAGCGCGGTGGTGTCACCGTTGGTGGAGACCACCTGGAGCGGCCCGCTGAAGCCGGGTCCGAAGCCTTCGGCCAGCAGGTCGTACGCCCTGCGGGTCGTCGTCGAGGCGTCGTCGTTGCCCTGGTCGGTGGCGCCCAGCCGCAGCGACAGCACCGGCAGCGCGAGCAGGACCATGACGACCAGCGCGAGGCCCGCGATCCAGGCGGGACGCCTCTGCACCGTGCCCGACCAGCGCGCCGCGAGCGTGCTCGCCCGCTCGTCCCGGGAGGGACCCCCGGCCGCGAGCCGCCGCCGCTGGCGCCGGCTGAGCACCCGCGGCCCGAGGAATCCGAGCAGCGCCGGCAGCAGGGTGACGGCCGCGAGTACGCTCAGCACCACGGTGAGCGAGGTGCCGATGACCACGCCGTCCAGGAAGCGCAGGCCCGTCACCAGCATCCCGGCGAGCGCGATGCACACCGTGCCGCCCGCGAACAGCACCGCCCGGCCCGAGGTGTTGAGGGCGACGACCGCCGACTCCTCCGGTTCCAGGCCGCGCAGCAGTCCGCGCCGGTGCCGGGTGACGATGAACAGCGCGTAGTCGATGCCCACGCCGAGGCCGATCAGGGAGGCGAGCAGCGGGGCGATGTCGGGCACGTCCGTGACATGGCTGATCATCTGGGTGGAGAACAGGCCGATGCCGACGCCGAAGACCGCCACGGCGATCGGCAGGAGCATCGCGAAGAGCGAGCCGAAGGCGAGGAACAGCACGACCGCCGCCGCCGCGAGGCCGACCAGCTCGGACAGACCCGTGGGCGGCTGCTGGATCCGGGTGATCGCCTGACCGCCCAACTCCACCCGCAGGCCGCTGCGTTCGGCCGCCCGCGCGGTGTCGACGACATCCTGCACGAGCTGCTTGGGCACCGCGTTCGCCCGCTCGGTGAAGGTGAGCTGCGCGTACGCGATCGTCCCGTCCCGGCTGATCTGCGCCGCGCCCCGGGCGCCCGTGTACGGGCTGCTGACCGCGCCCACCCCCGGCATCCGGCCGATCTCCGCCAGGGCGGGCTCGATCCGGGCGCGCACCGACGCGTCCCGGACCGACCCCTCGTCGACCTTCCACACCACCGTGTCGGTGTCGCCCGCCGCCTTCGGGAACGCCTTCTCCATCAGGTCGTACGCGGCCTTGGAGTCCGTGTCCGGCAGGGAGAAGACGTTCGCGTAGGCCGTGCCCCCGGCGGACGCCCCCACGCCCGCCCCGAGCAGTGCCACCACCCACAGCAACAGGACCAGCAGCCGGTGCCGGTAGCACCACCGCGCCAATGTCGTCACGCTCTACGCTCCTTCATCCGGGTCCCCCGGGTCCTGGGACACCAGCATCCGCAGCGGCGGGCGCGGACGGGCACGTGCCGCCGCGACTCTCAAGGAACTCCAAAGCATCCGCGGCCCCGCCGCCGGTCCCACCGCGGATACTGGGGACATGACCGTCAACGAGGCAGCGCACGAAGGGGCGACGGTCCTCGTCGTCGAGGACGAGGAGTCCATCGCGGACGTCCTCGCCATCGCCCTGCGCTACCACCGCTTCCAGGTGATGACCGCGGGCACGGTCCGCGAGGCGTGCGTGCTCGCCGAGCGCACCCGGCCGGACGTGGCCCTGCTCGACATGATGCTGCCGGACGGGGACGGCCGGGCGCTGGGCCGTGAGCTGCGCGCCCGCTGCCCGGACCTGGCGCTGGTCTTCGTCACCGCGCGGGACGCGCCCGCGGAGATCGTCGGGGCGCTCGGCTTCGGCGACGACTACATCACCAAGCCGTTCAACATCGACGAGGTCGTCGCCCGTGTACGGGCCGTGCTGCGCCGCACCCGCCCCGCCGACGTCCTGCCGCAGCGCCCGCCGCTGCGCTACGGCGACCTGGAGCTGGACGAGACGACGTACTCGGCGCACCGCGCGGGCCGTGCGGTCGAGCTCACCCCCACCGAGTACGCGCTGCTGCGCTTCCTGGTGCGCAACGGCGGCCGGGTCGTGCCCAAGGAGCAACTCCTCAGGCACGTCTGGCAGTACGAGCACACACCGCCCGAATCGACCGTCGTCGAGACCTACATCAGCTATCTGCGCCGCAAGCTGGACACGCTCGGACCGCCGTTGATCACGACCCGGCGGGGCGTGGGATACGGGCTGGCATGAGGCCGCGCGGGCCGCGTCCGCGGCGCCGCCGGCACGGGATCCACTCCCTGCGCGGCAAGCTGACCCTGGCGAACGTCGGCCTGCTCGCCGTGGGCGTCGTGGTGGCGACCGCCGCGAGCCTGATGGGCATGCGGCACTACCTGCTCGGCCAGATCGACACCCAGCTGATCAAGACCCGTGAGTCCGTGGCGGACTCACGGCTCACCATGCGGCAGATCGACTCGCTGGCTGCGCTGACCCTCATCCGGGACCACTTCGTACAGCCCACCGTCAACAGGCCCCGGCCGGAATCCGTCTTCACCGCCGTCGGCAGCGGCGGCGAGGCCGTGCCCATCGCGGGTTTCGCGCCGACCGACGCCCAGCGGACCCTGGCCGCCGCGATCGGCGACCCGCACGCGCTCGCCGCCGACCCGGCACCGCACGAGGTGACGCTGCACGGCGCCACCTACCGGGCGACCTCCGCCCGTCTGACCGACGGCAACTACCTGGTGTTCGCCACCTCCACCGACGCGCTGCACCAGGGCATCGCCAAGGCCCTCAGGCTGGACCTGGGCGTCGGCACCCTGCTGCTGGCGCTGCTCGCCTGCCTGACGATGTTCAGCGTGCGCCGCCGGATGCGGCCGCTGGAGGACATGGTGGAGACCTCCTCGGCCATCGCCGAGGGCGACCTGACCCGGCGTGTGCCCTCCAGTCACCATCCCACCCAGGAGGTGGAGCAACTGCGCGTCGCGCTGAACTCCATGCTGCACCAGGTGGAGTCGGCGTACCGCACGCGCGAGCACAGCGCGGCCCAGCTGCGCCGCTTCGTCGCCGACGCCTCGCACGAGCTGCGCACCCCGCTGTCGGCGATACGCGGCTACCTCCAGCTGTACGACAAGGGGATGCTGACCGAACCGGACGAGCGCAGGCGCGCCTGGGACCGGATGAACGCCGAGGTGGACCGCATGGGGCGGCTCGTCGACGAACTGCTCACCCTGGCCCGTCTGGACCAGCGGCCGCGGCTGCGGCTGCGGAACGTCGACGTCGTCCGGCTGGTGCGGGACGCCGCCGAGGACCTGCGCGCACAGCAGCCGGAGCGGCCCGTGACGGTCGGCGCCGAGGGCGTCCTCCTCGTGCACGCCGACGAGTCGGGGCTGCGGCAGGTGCTCGGCAACCTGGTGGCCAACGTGCGCGTCCACACGCCCGCCGGCGTTCCGGTGCGGCTCACGGCGGAGCGCGCCGACGGTGCCGTACGGCTGTGTGTGCGGGACAAGGGGCCGGGGCTGGCCGAGGAGGACGCGGCGCGTGTCTTCGACCGCTTCTTCCGCGCGGGCGGCGGCGCGGGCAGCGGCCTCGGCATGGCCATCGTCCAGGGGGTGGCGGAAGCGCACGGCGGGCAGGTGGCCGTCCGCACGCGCCCCGGTGAGGGGTTCGCGGTGACGGTCACGCTGCCCGCGCAGGCCCAGTCGTAGCGGTCAGATCCAGTTCAGCTTCCAGAGCCGGAAGCTGCCCGTGCCGTCCGACAGGTACTGGCCGCCGCCGACGTCCTCGCTGCTCACCACGTACTCCTTGCGCTGCCACAGCGGGATCAGCGGCACATCGGTGGCGACGTTCGTCTGGAGGCGACGGAAGTCCGTGGCGATCCGGCCCCGGTCGGCCAACTCCCGGGTGTCCCGGATGAGGTTGTCGACGGTCTTGCTGCTGTAGCCGGTGTTCATGGTGCTGTCGGTGCCGACGAGGGCGGAGCCGAAGGTGTCGGGGTCCGGGTAGTCGGCGACCCAGCCGACCGCGTACGCGTCGAGCTTGCCGCCCGCCCAGCGCTTCTGGAAGTCGGACCACTCGTAGCCCGTGGCGTCGACCTTGAACAGGCCGCTGGCCTCCAGCTGCCGCTTGAGCTCTTCGGCCTCCTCGCCGGCGGCGCCGCGCCCCTTGCCGTAGCCGTAGGTGAACCGCACCGGGATCGACACGCCGGCCTCGGTCAGCAACTCGCGGGCCTTCTCGGTGTTCTGCGCCGGGTAGGCGTCGAAGAACGCCGTGTTGTGGCCCGTGATGCCGGCAGGGATCAGCGAGTACAGCGCGTCCACGGTCCCGTCGTACACGGTACTGGCCAGCTGCTCCCGGTTGATCAGCCAGGCGATGGCCTGCCGGACGCGGGTGTCGTGCAGCGGTGAGGAGGCACGGGTGTTGAGGTACAGGTTGCGGGTCTCGGCGCTGTCGGACACGGACACGCGCATCCTGGGGTCGCTCGGGTTGAGTCCGGCGAGGAGCTTCGGGGGCAGGTTGCGCGTGGCGACTTCGACCTTCTTGCCGCCCCAGGCCTTCTCGAGCTCGGCCGGGCTGTCGAAGTAGCGCAGCTCGACCGGTCGCCCGGTGCTGCTGATGGCGCCCTTGTAGGAGCCGTTCGGCGTCAGCTCCGCGCTCTTGTCCTTGGCGTACCCCTTGAGCACGTACGGCCCGGTGCCGTCGACCGCGGTGCCGGTGCGCAGCCCGTTGGCGGGGTAGCGGGTGTGGTCGACGATGGAGCCGGCGCCCGTGGCCACCTTCAGCGGGAAGGTGGCGTCCGGGGTCGACAGGTGGAAGGTGACGGTCATGCCGCCGGCCTCCACCGAACCGAGGGTCGACAGCAGCGAGGCGGGGCCGACGTCGGAGTTGACCTTCTTGATGCGGTCGAAGGAGAACTTCACGTCGCCGGCGTCCATCGTGCGACCGCTGGGGAACTTGATGCCCTCGCGCAGTTCGCAGCGGTAGGTGCGCAGTCCGCTGCCGACGAAGCCGCAGTTCTTGGCCGCGTCCGGCACGGGCTGGACACCACCCGGCTCGAAGGTCAGCAGGGACTGGAACACGTTGCTGAACAGTGCCCAGGAGCCCGCGTCGTACGCTCCCGCCGGATCCAGCGACGTGACGGCGTCCGTCGTGCCCACGACGATCGTCTTGCCATTGTCGTCCTTCGACGGCAGCAACTGCCAGCCGCCCACCCCCACGACCGCCAGCACGAGCAGCGTCGTGAGGATCCGCATGCGAACCGATCGCATCCGTACCCTCCCCAGGCCCCTTTTGGGCCCTTCTGCATATGCCACACACCTGAGTGGCGCCGTTACCTAATCACACACTTTTCGCCAGAGGGAAACCGGGTCTGGGGAGAATGCGAAGAAGTTACGAAGACTTGTTGTTCGAGTGTTTCGGGGGTGGTTCCGGGACACCAGGGCCTCTCGTTCGGATCATGCCGGGCTCGCGGGGCCTGATCCGAACGGAAGACCCTAGGCCTGCTTCGAGGCGAGCTGGACGACGGTGATGTCGGAGGGGGCGCCGACCCGTGTCGGCGGGCCCCACGCGCCCGCGCCGCGGCTGACGTACAACTGGGTGTCGCCGTAGCGCTCCAGGCCCGCGACGGTCGGGTTGGCGGCGGCCGCGAGGAGGCTGCCGGGCCAGAGCTGGCCGCCGTGGGTGTGGCCGGAGAGCTGGAGGTCCACACCGTGCCGGACGGCCTCGTGGATCTGCACCGGCTGGTGGGCGAGCAGCACGCACGCGCGTGCCGTGTCGCGGTCGTCGAGCGCCCGCTCGAAGTCGGGGCCCTGCCCCTCGCTCTCGCCCCGTACGTCGTTGACGCCGGCCAGGTCGAAGGCGGGCATCTCGGTGCGCGCGTTCTCCAGGGGGTGCAGGCCGAGACGCCGCACCTCCTCCACCCACTGCTCGGCACCGGAGAAGTACTCGTGGTTGCCCGTGACGAAGTACGCCCCGTGCCGCGCCCGGAGCCCGGCCAGCGGTGCCGCCGCGGGCCCGAGGTCCTTCACGCTGCCGTCCACCAGGTCCCCGACGACGGCGATGAGGTCCGGCTGGGTCGCGTTGACCGTGTCGACGACCTTCTGTGCGAAGCCGCGTCCGAGGACGGGACCGAGGTGGACGTCGCTGACGACGGCGATCCGGAACCCGTGCGCCGCCCGCGGCAGTTTCGCCAGCGGCACGGTGACCCGCTTCACCCGCGGCCCGCGCAGCACCCCGTAGGTCCCGTGCCCCACAGTCCCCAGGGCGACCGCGGCGGCGCCTCCGGCGACCACCCGCGACACGAACAGCCGCCGGCTGGGGAGGTCACGGGGTGACGGCGGCGCGGCCTCCGCGGACGGGACCGGACGGCCGGGGTTCGGCGGGGCCTCGGCCTCGGGCTCGGCAGGACCGGCGGCCGACGTCTTCGCCTCGCCCACCGCCAGACGACCGGAACCGGACTGCGGCGCGACGGCGGGGAGCGGCACGCGGCTGAGCACCGGCTCGGCCGCGGACGACGGCTCCGCGGCGAACGAGGGCTCCACGGCGGAGGGTGACTCGTCGGCGGACCGCGCCTCGTCAGCGTTCCCCGTCTGGCGGGCGGGCGCCTGCGCGGCGGGGAGCGGGCCACCCGGACCGGGGGCGGGCTCCGGGGGCCGGGCGGGCAGGAGACGGCGCAGGACCGGGCGGAGGGGCTCGGTCGCCAGGGTGGCCAGCAACAGGTACAGCACCAGGGCGAGCCAGAGGAAGCCGGGCCAGGCCAGGGTGCGCTGGAGCAAGAAGGGGGCCCCGGCACGTTCGGCGACGAGGGCGCCGACGGCCAGGAGCCAGCCGCCCGCGATCAGGACCGCGCCCGCGCGGCGCACCGGACCGGGACCGCGGGTGGTGTCACGGAACAGGCGGCGCCACAGGTACCAGTTGGCCGCCACCACCACGGTGACCGCGAGCAGCGCCACGAGCACGAGGACGACCACCATGCCGCCTGTTCCTTCCGCCTGTTGCCTGTGCCGGCCTCTGCCCCTGCCAAAGGCCCCCTGGAGCTGTCCGGAACGCTATGGCGTCCGGCGCAGTGCGCGCAGCCCGCGCAACCCGATGCCCCCGATGACCGTCCCCAATACGAAGGAGACGACGGCGAGCGCCAGGTGCACCCAGAAGTACGCCGTCGGCTGCCCGTGGTCGAACGCGAGACCGCTGCCGTCCTTGACGAGATTCTTGACGAAAGTGACCCAGATGACCCAGCTCCACACCCCGAAGGCGAGCAGGAACCAGGAGACGGGGCGGCTGAGCTTCATACGTTCAGTATCGCTGTCCGGGACCCGGCTCCGCGTCCGGGGTGGGAGGCCGGGAGGGACGTCACTGCCCGCGCCCTGTACGTTTCCGACCGTGCCCGCACCCAATAAGATCATCAGGCGATCGCCGGTGGTCACTTCCGCCACCCTGCTGTCCGCGCTGTCCGTGTTGTCCGTTCCGCTGGCCGCGCCCGCCGCTCTCGCAGCGCCGGTCCCGTCGGCCGCGCCCCCGGCCCGGATGTCCACCGTGGGCGGCGCCCGCCTGGGACTGCCCGGCACACAGGTCGACCTGGGCGACGGCGCGCCCGTGCTGCCCAAGGACCTCTCCGCGCGCTCCTGGATCGTGGCCGACGCCGAGTCCGGCGCGGTGCTCGCCGCGCACAACGCGCACTGGCGGCTGCCCCCGGCCAGCACGCTGAAGATGCTGTTCGCCGACACCGTGCTGCCGAAGTTCCCCCGGACGCAGACGCACAAGGTCGCCCCGGCCGATCTGGCCGACGTGGGCGCCGGGTCCAGCCTGGTCGGCATCAAGGAGAAGGAGACCTACACGGTCCACGACCTGTGGCTGGGTGTCTTCCTGCGCTCCGGCAACGACGCCGTGCACGTGCTGTCCGCGATGAACGGCGGGGTGGGGCCGACCGTGGAGGACATGAACGCGCACGCGCAGGAGCTCCAGGCGCTCGACACGCACGTGGTGAGCCCGGACGGCTACGACGCCAAGGACCAGGTCTCGTCGGCGTACGACCTCACGCTGTTCGCCCGCTCGGGAATGCAGAAGAAGGACTTCCGCGAGTACTGCTCGACCGTGCGGGCGTCGTTCCCGGGCGAGACGAAGAAGAACAAGAAGGGCAAGACCTCCCGCGGCTCCTTCGAGATCCAGAACACCAACCGGCTGCTGAGCGGCGACTACGACGTCTCGGTCTACCAGGGCATCGCGGGCGTGAAGAACGGCAACACCACCCACGCGGGAGCCACCTTCACCGGAGTCGCCGAGCGCGACGGCAGGGTGCTGCTCGTGACCGTGATGAACCCGGAGAAGAAGGACCACAACGAGGTCTACAAGGAGACCGCCAAGCTCTTCGACTGGGGCTTCGCCTCCCTGGACAAGGCGCGCCCGGTGGGCGAGCTGGTGCCGCCCAGGAGCGCCGCCGAGGCGAAGAGCCGGCCGGCCACCGGGCCCTCCGCGGGCCAGACGGACAGCGGCCCGTCCCCCGCGGCCGAGGCGAGCGCGTCCGACGGGAACGGCTCCAGCGGAGTGGGGATCGCCCTCGGGGTCGCCGGTGGCGCGCTGGCGCTGCTCGCGGCCGGCGTCTTCCTGGTCAACCGCCGCTGGCCGCTGCCGGACCTGATGCGCCGCCGGACCCGCTCCTGAGGTCGACGGCCCGGCCGTCGTCGCCGCCCCCGTCCTCGCCGGACGCGCCGTTCTCCTCGCCCGTACCGCCCTGCGTCGCCGTCCAGGCGGCGCAGTACAGGACCAGCTTGGACGTGAAGTTGATCCACAGCAGCAGGGCGACGGGGACCCCGAAGGCGCCGTACATGCTCTTCGCCGCCACCCCCTGGATGTAGCCGCTCAGCAGCAGCTTCAGCAGTTCGAAGCCGACCGCGCCGAGCAGCGCGGCGACCAGCAGCCGGTGGCGTGGCGGCTCGACGCCGGGCAGCAGGGTGAGGACGTACAGCAGCACCAGGAAGTCGGCCAGGACGGCGACCGCGAACGCGATGATCCGCAACAGGACGCTGCCCCAGCCCTGTTCGGCGAGCCCGATCTGCCGGGAGAGAAAGCCGACGGCGGCCGAGGCGACGGTGGACACGGCGAGCGTGACCAGCATCGCGCCACCGAGGCCGATCAGGACACCCGCGTCCTTCACCCTGCTCATCAGCGGGTTCTCCTCCGGATCGGGCAGTTCCCAGACCGCGCGCAGGCAGTCCCGCATCTGGCCGACCCAGTTGATGCCGGTCAGCAGCAGGACGGCACCGGCGATGAGCCCGACCGTCCCGGCGTTCTGCACCAGGGCGCTGATGTCCAGCTGCCGGCCCAGGCCCGGGAACTGCTGGGCGATCTTGTCCTGGAGCGTGTGCTGCCGCTGCGGACTGAGTGTGGCGGCGCCGATCGCGGCGGCCACCGTCAGCAGCGGGAACAGCGCGATGAAGCTGATGAACGTCATGGCGGCGGCCAGTCGCGACCACTTGACCCGGTCCAGGCGCTCGTACGACCGCCATGCGTGCGTGGTCATCAGGCGGGCCACCCACGGCCCGACGACGGGGAGCTTCTTCAGCCAGTCCATGATCGGACTGTGCCCGCTCGGCGGCCACGTGAACACCGCGTTTCTGCGTTAAAACACGCATAACCGGACGATACAGTCGTCAGCCGTGAAGGATGCCTCCGGTCTCTCTCGTCTCCCCCGGTCCCTGCTCGTCCTCGGCGGCACATCCGAGATCGCCCTGGCCACCGTGCGCCGCCTGATCGCGCGCCGCACCCGCACCGTGTGGCTGGCTGGCCGCCCGTCACCGGCCCTGGAGGAGGCCGCCGCGCATCTGCGCGGCCTGGGCGTGGAGGTGAGCACCGCCCCCTTCGACGCGCTCGACTGCGCGTCCCACGAGACCGTCCTCGGCAAGGTCTTCGCCGAGCGCCGTGTCGACATGGTGCTGCTGGCCTTCGGCGTCCTCGGCGACCAGGCGTACGACGAACGGGCGCCGCTGAACGCGGTCCGGGTCGCGCAGACCAACTACACGGGGGCGGTGTCCGCGGGGCTGGTGGCCGGGCAGGCCCTGCAGAACCAGGCGCACGGCTCGCTGGTGGTGCTCTCCTCGGCCGCCGGTGAACGCGCCCGCCGCGCGGACTTCATCTACGGCTCCAGCAAGGCGGGTCTGGACACCTTCACCCAGGGCCTGGGCGACGCGCTGTACGGCACCGGGGTGCACGTCATGGTCGTACGCCCCGGGTTCGTACGTTCCAGGGCGACCGCCGGCCGCGAGGCCGAACCCTTCACCGTCACCCCGGAGCAGGTCGCCACCGCAGTCGAACTCGGCCTGCGCAGACGCTCGGAGACGGTGTGGGTGCCCGGTGTGCTCCGGGTGATGACGTGCGTACTGCGGCATATGCCGCGCGCGGTCTTCCGGCGGCTGCCGCTGTAGCCGCCGCTTCGGCACCGCTGCCCGCCGCCGGGGCGGGCCCGTCCCTGCCGGGCGGGCGGCGTGCCTACGAGGGCGGCGCGTCCACCGGGGGCGGCGTGCCTACCGGGCGGGCAGCGTGCCGCGGTTCACGGGAGCCGCCTGCGGGGGCACCACCGCACTGCCGCCGAAGCCGAACTCCCGCAGTTTGCGCCACACCCCGTCGGCGCCCTGTTCGTGCAGGGCGAACCCGGTGCACGGCCACTCGGCCTCGTACTCGGCGAGCTCCTCGAAGGCGAGGTCCATCGCCGCGTCGTCGATGCCGTGCGCCACCGTCACATGCGGGTGATAGGGGAACTGCAGTTCACGCGCCACGGGCCCGGAGGCGTCGCGGACCTGCTTCTGCAGCCACGCGCACGCCTCGGCGCCCTCGACGACCCGTACGTAGACCACCGGGGACAGCGGCCGGAAGGTGTCCGTGCCGGACAGCCGCATGGTGAAGGGGCACCCGGCCGCGGCCACCTCCGTCAGATGGGCCTCGACGGCCGGCAGCTCCGCGGACTCGACCTCCGTCGGCGGCAGCAGGGTGACGTGCGTGGGGATACCGTGAGCCGCGGCGTCGCCGAAGCCCGCGCGCCGCTGCTGGAGCAGGCTGCCGTGGGGCTCCGGGACCGCGATCGACACGCCGATCGTTACGGTCCCCACGTCGTCTCCTTCGTCGTGCCGGATGGGTTTTCTGTTTCGTTCTCAGCCGTTTCGTCACCGCCGTCCGGCTATGACTGTACGACCACGGCACCGTTGTGGGCAGGCGCAGCCACAGTGATGTGCAGCGCTCTGCCGTGTGCGGTGGTGCGCCTCAGTGCTTGGCGGGCAGGAAACCCACCCGCTCGTACGCCTGGGAGAGGGTCTCCGCGGCGACCGCGCGCGCCTTCTCCGCGCCCTTGGCCAGAATCGAGTCCAGGGTCTCCGGGTCGTCCAGGTACTGCTGGGTCCGCTCCCGGAACGGCGTCACGAACTCGACCATGACCTCGGCGAGGTCCGTCTTGAGCGCACCGTAGCCCTTGCCGGCGTACTTCTCCTCCAGTTCGCCGATACCCGCGCCGGTCAGCGTCGAATAGATCGTCAGGAGGTTGCTGACGCCCGCCTTGGTCTCCGGGTCGTAGCGGACGACGGTGTCGGTGTCCGTGACCGCGCTCTTGACCTTCTTGGCGGTGGCCTTCGGATCGTCCAGCAGATTGATGAGGCCCTTCGGCGTGGACGCCGACTTGCTCATCTTGATCGTCGGGTCCTGGAGGTCGTAGATCTTCGCCGTCTCCTTGAGGATGTACGCGCCCGGGACGGTGAAGGTCTGGCCGAAGCGGCCGTTGAAACGCTCGGCGAGGTCGCGGGTGAGTTCGATGTGCTGGCGCTGGTCCTCTCCGACCGGCACCTCGTTGGCCTGGTAGAGCAGGATGTCGGCGACCTGGAGGATCGGGTACGTGAACAGGCCGACGGAGGTCCGGTCGGCGCCCTGCTTGAGGGACTTGTCCTTGAACTGGGTCATGCGGCCGGCCTCGCCGAAGCCGGTGAGGCAGTTCATGACCCAGGCGAGCTGGGCGTGCTCGGGGACGTGGCTCTGGACGAACAGCGTGCAGCGGGCCGGGTCCAGCCCGGCGGCCAGGAGCTGGGCGGCGGCGAGCCGGGTGTTGGCACGCAGCTCGGCCGGGTCCTGCGGGACCGTGATCGCGTGCAGGTCGACGACCATGTAGAAGGCGTCGTGGGTCTCCTGAAGGGCCACCCACTGACGGACGGCGCCGAGGTAATTGCCGAGGTGGAACGATCCGGCGGTGGGCTGGATTCCGGAGAGCACGCGGGGTCGGTCAGTCGCCATGTTCACCATTCTCTCAGGTACGGGGGCCCGATCCGGAACCGGCCGGAAACAGGTGGGAACCGAATCGTCCCGCGCGGTGTAACAAGGGTGTGAGAACGCGGGAGGGGGGCCGCATCGTCGATGAGGCCGCGGTGATCGCACGCGTACGCGCCGGAGAGCCGGAGGCGTACGCGGAGCTGGTGCGGGCCCATACGGGCATCGCGCTCAGGGCGGCCACCGCGCTCGGGGCGGGGGCGGACGCGGAGGACGTGGTGCAGCAGGCCTTCGTCAAGGCGTACTGCGCCCTGGGCCGGTTCAGGGACGGCTCGGCCTTCAAGCCGTGGCTGCTGTCGATCGTCGCCAATGAGACGAGGAACACAGTGCGCGCCGCGGCCCGGCGGCGCACGCTCGCCGGCCGGGAGGCGGCGTTCGTGGAGGCCGAGCCGCTGATACCGGAGTCGGCGGATCCCGCGGTGGCGACGCTGCGCACGGAGCGCCGCGCCGCCCTGCTGGCCGCGCTGGAACAGCTGAGCGAGGAGCACCGTCTGGTCGTCACCTACCGCTATCTGCTGGAGATGGACGAGTCGGAGACCGCCCAGGCCCTGGGCTGGCCCCGCGGCACGGTGAAGTCCCGTCTCAACCGCGCCCTGCGCAAGCTGGGCCGGCTGCTGCCGGACGCCCGGTCCCGGGAAGGAGGTGAGGAGCGTGCGTGAACAGGAGGGGGCGGGGACCCCCGGGCTGCCGGAGGAGCTGCGCGCGCTCGGGCGGTCGCTGGACGCGCCCCGAGCGGTGGGTCCGGCGGGCCCGGCGGGTTCGGCTGCGGGATCCGAGTCGATGGTGGAGCGGGTCCTTCAGCAGATACTGGCCGATCAGGTGCCGGTCCCGGTGGCCGAGCCGACGGGTGCCGGTGAGCGCCTGCGGGCGGTGCGGCGCTGGACGCGGACGCGATGGCGTTCGCTGACGGCGGCCCTGTGCGGTCTGCTGACGGTCCTCGCGCTCACTCCCCCGGTGCGGGCGGCGGTCCTCGACTGGTTCGGCTTCGCGGGCGTCGAGGTGCGGTACGACCCGTCGGCGATGCCCTCACCCGGCGCAGAGGTTCCCGGCTGCGGCCGCTCGCTGTCCCTGGAGCAGGCCCGGCGGCAGGCCGGTTTCGAGCCCCTGGTGCCGGACGCGCTCGGCGTGCCGGACGCGGTGACGGTGACCGACGAGCCACGGGGGCGGTTCCTGGTGACCCTGTGCTGGCACGAGCAGGGGCGGACGATACGACTCGACGAGTTCCCGGAGCGGCTGGACGTCAGCTTCGTCAAGAGCCTGCGGGAACCACCGGAGTGGATCCCGCTGGACACGACGTCGGCCGATGGTGTTCAGGACACCGCCCTGTGGTTCCCGAGGCCGCATCTGCTCGGCTTCTGGCTGATGGACGCCGACGGCCACCGCTTCACCCGGACCGAGCGAACCGCCGGTCCGACCCTGCTGTGGATGCATGGGAGGGGCGACGACGCCGTGACGCTCCGGCTGGAGGGAGTGGCGTCGAAGGCGCGCGCGACGCGGATCGCCCGGTCGGACGTGCTGGAGTCCGGGACTTCCGGGCGGCCTTCGGCTAGGTGAGCGTGACCGGACAGGTTGGTGACGCGGGGTGGGAACCCGGGCGGGCCGGGCGGTGTACCAGAAGTGATGCGCGGCCCGGGGCGGGCCGCGCCGGATTCGGCCGTGGGGGTTCGGATGGGCAGGTGGAGGGTTCGTGAACTGATCGCGCTCATGGGCGCGTTGACGACGGTGCTCGCCGTGACGGTGTGGGGCGCGTCCTCCGCGGCGGCGGGCGGTCCGACCAGTGTGCTGGTGACCTCGCCGCAGAGCGGGGAGGCCGGCGCGCTGTACTACTCCGCGAAGGAGTACGGGCAGTTGGAGAGGCTCCTGGGCCCGGCGGGCTCAGGCAGCCGCGACAAGCCGCCCGAGGCCGACCTGGTCCATGCCCGGCAGATCAACGTGACCTGGCTGGCGCACGACATATCACCGTGGCGACTCGACCGGGTCTTCCCGGTGACCGGCGAAAACGCCGTCTGGATCCACACGGCGGCGAACATGCCCGAGTCCGTGAACGGCTACTGGCACCGCGCCGAGCAGCCGGCCCGGCTGCGTGCCCTGCTCGCGAAGCTGGGCGTGATGGGCAAGGCCCTGGCCTCGGGCCAGGGGTACACCGGCATCTTCCCGGCGCCGTGGCAGGCGGAGACGGCCGCGCCGGACACCACTACGCCGGACACCCCCGGACCCGCCGTGGACGAGGGGACGCAGACGGTGCGGGTGAGTGTGCCGGACGCGGGTGGCGACGGCACCGACTGGTGGTGGGCGATACCGGGAGCGGCGGGCGGGGCGGTGCTCGCGCTGGTGCTGCGGCCCTTCGCTTCGAGGCTTCCGCTCGACCACCTGCGGCGGGAGCGGGACCCGGGGCCCCGGCAGGAGCTGCGGGACGTGTAGGGCGCGTGCCGAGAACAAAAGACGTGCGTGGGAGGACGGAGAGGGGCGGTCGGATGGCACGGCGCGGCGGGCGCTCGGCGCCATGGCTGATCTCGGTGCTGCCGGTGGCGGTGGTCGGAGTGGGGGTGCTGCTGTGCGGGGTGCTCCTGTGCGGGGTGCCGCCGGTCGCGGCGGCCGCGGACGGGGGCCGTGCGCCGCGTGCGCCCGATGTGGCCCTGGTCGTCGCGGGCAGCTCGGGGCGGACCAGGGCGTTGCACGTGGGCGATCGCGACTTCGCCCTGCTCCGGGAGTTGCTGCGCCCGGCGTATACGGGGACGGAGCCGGTGCCGGACGCCTGGGCACAGGGGCGGCATCCAGGGGTGCGGGTGACAGTGGTGTGGGGGCTGACCGGGGTCGGAGGATGGCCGGTGACGAGCAGGCCGCCGGGAGGGGATGTGGCCGTGGAGCGGCAGGACCAGTTGATCGTGGCGGAGGACGGCACACCGTGGGTGCGCTCGGACCTGGCCCCGGACGTGGAGGACGACGACATCCGCTGGCACCGGACGCCGCGGGACCTGTACGAGCGGCTGGCCCGCACGGGGCTGCTGGGTGACACGGACGATGAGTCGTCCGGCGGTACCCCGGGCGGCCGGGTTGATCACGTGTGGTGGGCGGCCGGCGGGCTGGCCGCCGGGGCCGGCGGCACGCTGCTGATATGCCGCGCGGCGGCCCGGCGCGGTGCCGGGCCGCCGCGGGAGGAACCACGACAGGAGCTGATCGAACTGTGAGCCTGTGACTTGTGAGCCCCGTGCCCTGTGAGCCCCGGGCCCTGGGCCCTGTGAGTCCCGTGCGGGGACGGGTCAGCCGAGGTCGATCTCCGGGTACAGGGGGAAGCCCGCCACGAGGTCCGTGGCCCGGTGGGAGATCTCGTCCGCGATCTTCGGGTCGAGGACGTGCTGGGCCTTGGACGGGGTGCCCTTGCCGGTGGTGCCGGGCTCGGTGGCCGTCAGGACGCGGTCGATCAGTCCGGCGACCTCGTCCATCTCGGCGGTGCCCAGACCACGGGTGGTCAGCGCGGGGGTGCCGATGCGGATGCCGGAGGTGTACCAGGCGCCGTTGGGGTCGGCCGGGATCGCGTTGCGGTTGGTGACGATGCCGGACTCGAGCAGGGCGGCCTCGGCCTGGCGGCCGGTGAGGCCGTAGGAGGAGCCGACGTCGATCAGGTTGAGGTGGTTGTCGGTGCCGCCGGTGACGAGGATGGCCCCGCGGCGCGTCAGGCCCTCGGCGAGGGCGCGGGAGTTGTCGACGATGCGCTGGGCGTAGTCCTGGAAGGAGGGCTGCCGGGCCTCGGCCAGGGCGACCGCCTTGGCGGCCATGACGTGCGGAAGGGGGCCGCCGAGGACCATCGGGCAGCCCCGGTCGACCTGGTCCTTGAGGGAGTCGTCGCACAGGACCATGCCGCCGCGCGGGCCGCGCAGGGACTTGTGGGTGGTGGTGGTGACGATCTGCGCGTGCGGGACCGGGTCGAAGTCGCCGGTGAGGACCTTGCCCGCGACCAGGCCCGCGAAGTGGGCCATGTCGACCATGAGCGTGGCGCCCACCTCGTCGGCGATCTCGCGCATGATGCGGAAGTTCACCAGGCGCGGGTAGGCGGAGTAGCCGGCGACGATGATCAGCGGCTTGAACTCGCGGGCGGAGGCGCGCAGGGCCTCGTAGTCGAGGAGGCCGGTGGCCGGGTCGGTGCCGTAGGAGCGCTGGTCGAACATCTTCCCGGAGATGTTCGGGCGGAAGCCGTGGGTGAGGTGTCCGCCGGCGTCCAGGGACATGCCGAGCATGCGCTGGTTGCCGAAGGCCTGGCGCAGTTCGGCCCAGTCCGCCTCGGAGAGGTCGTTGACCTGGCGGACCCCGGCCTTCTCCAGGGCGGGGGCCTCCACGCGCTGGGCGAGGACGGCCCAGAAGGCGACGAGGTTGGCGTCGATGCCGGAGTGCGGCTGGACGTAGGCGTGACGGGCGCCGAAGAGTTCCTTGGCGTGCTCGGCGGCCAGCGACTCGACGGTGTCGACGTTGCGGCAGCCGGCGTAGAAGCGGCGGCCGATGGTGCCCTCGGCGTACTTGTCGCTGAACCAGTTGCCCATGGCCAGCAGGGTGGCCGGGGAGGCGTAGTTCTCGGAGGCGATCAGCTTGAGCATCTCGCGCTGGTCGGCGACCTCCTGGCCGATGGCGTCGGCCACGCGCGGCTCGACGGCGCGGATCACGTCGAGGGCGGCGCGGAAGGCGGTGGATTCGTTGGACAGGGGCGCGGTGTTCTCAGGCATCGGGACCTCCGGACGTGGCGTCGGCGTTCACGTTACGGCCCAGGCGCACGGCACACTTCCCGCTCGGGCCGCTCCCCGATGGTCGGTCCCATCCCAGCGCGCCAGTCACGGCCCGTCGTCAGCCTACCGGGCGCACCCCACGGCGCAGTTCCCGCGTCCGCCATGCGAGCGAGGATAGGAAGGAGGACAACCTCCCCTCCCCGGGAGGCGACCCTCGTCCTCGGGAGCCGCCGTGACCGCCACGGAAGACCTCATCGCCACCGCCGACGCCCACAGTGCGCACATCTACCACCCGCTGCCCGTGGTGATCGCCACGGCGGAGGGCGCATGGATGACGGACGTGGAGGGCCGCCGGTACCTCGATCTGCTGGCCGGCTACTCGGCGCTGAACTTCGGGCACCGCAACCGGCGGCTGATCGAGGCGGCCACGGCGCAGATGGAGCGGGTGACACTGACCTCGCGGGCCTTCCACCACGACCGGTTCGCGGCGTTCTGCGAACAGCTGGCGGAGCTGTGCGGCATGGAGTCGGTGCTGCCGATGAACACGGGCAGCGAGGCGGTGGAGACGGCCGTGAAGACGGCCCGGAAGTGGGGCTACCGGGTCAAGGGCGTGCCCGCGGAGATGGCGAAGATCGTGGTCGCGGGCAACAACTTCCACGGCCGGACGACGACGATCATCAGCTTCTCCACCGACCCGGAGGCCAGGGCGGACTTCGGGCCGTACACGCCGGGCTTCGCGATCGTGCCGTACGGGGACCTCACGGCGATGCGGTCGGCGATGACCGAGAACACGGTCGCCGTGCTGCTCGAGCCGATCCAGGGCGAGGCGGGGGTGCTGGTGCCTCCGGCCGGTTATCTGCCGGCGGTGCGGGAGCTGGCACGGGAGCGGAACGTGCTGTTCGTCGCCGACGAGATCCAGTCGGGGCTCGGGCGCACCGGCCGTACCTTCGCGTGCGAGCACGAGGGGGTGGTGCCGGATGTGTACGTGCTCGGGAAGGCGCTGGGCGGCGGGATCGTGCCGGTGTCGGCAGTGGTGTCCTCGCGGGAGGTGCTCGGCGTGTTCGGGCCGGGCGAGCACGGGTCGACGTTCGGCGGGAACCCGCTGGCGTGCGCGGTGGCGCTGGAGGTGATCGCGATGCTGCGCTCGGGCGAGTTCCAGGCACGGGCCGCGGAGCTGGGCGAGCATCTGCACCGCGAGCTGGAGCGGCTGGCCGGCACGGGCCGGTTGCGGGCGGTGCGCGGACGCGGGCTGTGGGCGGGCGTGGACGTCGACCGGTCGCTGGGGACCGGTCGGGAGATCGCCCGGAAGCTGATGGACCGGGGCGTCCTGGTGAAGGACAGCCACACCTCGACGATCAGGATCGCCCCGCCGCTGGTGATCGGCAAGGAGGACCTGGACTGGGGGCTGGCCCAGCTGCGGGCGGTGCTCGGCGCGTAGCGGGGTCACGCGGTGCACGGCTGGACCGGGCGGTGTACGGCCGGACCGGGCGGCGCGTGGATCCACCGCTCCCCTAAAGTCGCTTCGTGCTCTTCGGAATGGTGTGCGCGCTCGGCGCGGCGGTGTGTTTCGGTACGGCGACGGTGCTCCAGGCCATCGCCGCGCGCGCCGCGGCGGACACCGGCGGGGGCGGGGAGGCGGCGCTGCTGCTGCGCGCGGTGCGGCAGTGGCGGTACCTGGCGGGCCTGGGCCTGGACAGCCTCGGGTTCCTGCTCCAGATCGCGGCCCTGCGCTCACTGCCGATCTACGTGGTCGGCGCGGCCCTCGCCGCCAGCCTCGCGGTGACGGCGGTGACCGCGTCCCGGCTGCTGCGGGTGCGGCTGAGCGCGGTGGAGTGGTCGGCGGTGGGCGTCGTCTGCGCCGGTCTGGCCATGCTGGGGCTGGCCTCGGGCACGGAGGGCCGCGAGGACGGCTCGGCGGCGCTGAAGTGGGCGATGCTCGGGGCGGCGCTGGCCGTGCTGCTGCTCGGAGCGGTCGCCGGCCGCCTGCCCGAACGCGTCCGTGCCCTGCTGCTGGGCCTGGGCGCGGGCTTCGGGTTCGGCGTGGTCGAGGTGGCGGTGCGGCTGATCGACTCGCTCGCCCCGTCGGCGCTGTTCACCAACCCGGCGGCCTACGCCCTGTTCCTCGGCGGCGGAGCCGCCTTCCTGCTGCTGACCTCGGCCCTCCAGCGCGGTTCGGTGACCACGGCCACCGCGGGCATGGTCATCGGCGAGACGATCGGTCCCGCGGCGATCGGGGTGGTGTGGCTGGGCGACCGCACCCGCGAGGGCCTGGCCTGGCTCGCGGTGCTCGGCTTCGCGGTGGCGGTGGCGGGTGCCCTGGCGCTGGCGCGGTTCGGGGAGGCGCCGGCCGAGGAAGGACCGGTCGCGAAGGTGCCTGCCGAAGAGGGGTGACCACCGCCCGTCGGGCCGCCCGACGGGCCGTCAGGGCAGCACCCGGCACAGGGCGTCCAGGGCCGCCGCCCACGCGTGGTCCGGTGGGGTGCCGTAGCCGACGACCAGGGCGTCCAGCGGTGCCACGGCGGCCTGCTCGTGGCGGAAACGGGACAGTCCGTGGAGGGCGAGGCCCTGCCAGGCGGCCGCCTGGACCACAGCGGCTTCGGTGCCGGGCGGCAGGCGCAGCACGGCGTGCAGTCCGGCGGCGATGCCGGTGGGGCGTACGTCGGGCGCGCGGGTGGCGAGGGCCTCGACCAGGGTGTCTCGGCGGCGGCGGTAGCGCAGGCGGGCCGCGCGCACATGCCGGTCGTAGGCGCCGGAGGTGATGAACTCCGCGAGCGTCAGCTGGTCCAGCACCCCGCAGGTGTCGGAGGGTCCCTTGGCGGCCGTGGCCTCCGCCATGAGGGACGGGGGCAGCGCCATCCAGGCCAGGCGCAGGCCGGGGGCCAGGGACTTGCTCGCCGTGCCCAGGTAGACCACGCGGTCGGGGTCCAGTCCCTGGAGCGCGCCGACGGGCTGGCGGTCGTAGCGGAACTCGCCGTCGTAGTCGTCCTCCAGGATCAGGCCGCCGGTGCGCCGGGCCCAGTCCGTCACGGCCGCGCGCCGGTCGGGGTGCAGAGGCACGCCCATCGGGAACTGGTGGGCGGGGGTGAGCAGGACCGCTCCGGGGCCGCTCAGTTCGCCGGTGACCGTGCCGAGTTCGTCGAAGGGCAGGGGGCGGGTGCGCAGGCCCGCGCGGGCCAGGAGGTCCCAGTGCACGTCGAGGCCGTACGACTCGACCGCGACCGTGGTGACGCCGCGGGCCCGCAGCACCGTGCCGAGGATCCGCAGCCCGTGTGAGAAGCCCGCGCACACCAGCAGGTGGTCGGGGTCGGTGCGGACGCCCCGGACCCGGGCGAGATGGCCGGCCAGCGCGGTGCGCAGTTCGGGCCGGCCGCGCGGATCGCCGTAGCCGAGGGCGTGGTGGGGGGCGGCGGCCAGGGCGCGGCGGGCGGCCTTGAGCCACTGGGTGCGGGGGAAGGAGGCGAGGTCCGGGGTGCCGGGGACGAGGTCGTGGACGGGGCGGGGGATTTCGCGCGGGTGACGGACCGCGCCGGTCTGCCGGGCGTCCGCGCTCGGCGACGGCCCGAACGGCGAGGCGGGTGCCCCCATGGCCACACGCGTGCCCGAGCCCTGGCGAGCGGTGAGCCAGCCCTCGGCGACCAGGTCGGCGTAGGCATCGGCGACCGTGTTGCGGGCGATGCCCAGGTCGGCGGCGAGGGTCCGGGAGGAGGGCAGCCTGGTTCCGGGGACCAGACGGCCGGTGCGGACCGCCTCGCGCAGGGCGTCGGTGAGGCCGCGGCGCACGCCGGGACCGGCCGGTTCCAGATGCAGGTCGACGCCCAGAGTGGCCCATGATTCCGCCATGGAAATGGACCATACTCCTGGGCTGCTTCGCTCATAGGGTCGGGTATATGGCTACGACGACGAACACCGGCGAACACACGGACACCACCGAAGGCGCCCCCGCGTACGCGCCCGAGCACGAGCCCCGTATGCAGTGGGCCAAGCACGCCCCCGAGGTCTACAGGGCGATGGTCCGGCTGGACGCGGCCGCGGGCCAGGGCCTGGACCCGCGGCTGCGCGAGCTGGTCAAGATCCGCGCCTCGCAGCTGAACCACTGCGCGTTCTGCCTGGACATGCACACCAAGGACGCGCTCGCGGCCGGCGAGAGCGTGGAGCGGATCGTGCAGCTCGGCGCCTGGGAGGAGTCGCGGCACTTCTACACGGAGAAGGAGCTCGCGGCGATCGAGCTGACCGAGGCCGTCACGGTCCTCACCGACGGCTTCGTGCCGGACGAGGTGTACGAGAGGGCCGCCGCGCACTTCGAGGAGGCCGAGCTGGCCCATTTGATCGCCTCCATCACGGTGATCAACGCCTGGAACCGGTTCGGTGTGACGGCCCGCGCGGTCCCGGGCCACTACACGCCGGGGCAGTACAAGTGACGACCCCGGTCCAGGGGCCGGCCGGGCCCCTGGACCGGGAGGCCCGGCGGTCCCCGTCCTCGTTCAGGGCAGCCACGCCTTCCACGTCGACCGGTGGCCGTCCACCCACTTCTTCGCCGCCTCGGCCGGGGTGAGCTTCTGGTCGGCGATCATCAGGGAGACCTCGTTCTGGTCCTCGGTGGTCCACTTGAACTTCTTCAGGAAGGCGGCCGCCGCGCCGCCGGACCGGGCGAAGTCGGCGTTGAGGTACTTGCGCAGCGCCGTGTGCGGGTAGGCGCAGGCGACCTTGGCCGCGTCCGCGTCGCAGCCCTCCTTGTACGGCGGCAGGCGCACCTCCGTCATGGGGACCTTCTCGAACAGCCACTGCGGCGCGTACCAGTACGTGAGGAAGGCCTTCTTCTCCTTGGCGAACTGCTTGATCTGGGTGATCTGCGCCGCCTCGGAGCCGGCGAAGACCACCTGGTAGTTCAGGTTCAGGTTCTTCACCAGCGCCTTGTCGTTGGTGACGTAGGACGGGGAGCCGTCCATCAGCTGGCCCTTGCCGCCGCTCTCCGCGGTGCGGAAGAGCGGGGCGTACTTGTCGAGGTTCCTCCAGTCGGTGATGTCCGGGTACCTCTTGACGAGGTACGTCGGGACGAACCAGCCGATGTGACCGGTCACTCCGAGGTCGCCGCCCCGCGCGATGGTCTTCTTGTCGTCGACGTAGCGCTTCTCCTGGTCGGGGTGGCCCCAGTCCTCCAGGATCGCGTCGACGCGGCCCTGGCTGAGCGCGTCCCAGGCGGGGACCTCGTCGACCTGGACGGTGTCGACGCGGTAGCCCAGCTCGTGTTCGAGGAGGTACTGGGCGACGGCCACGTTGGCCTGCGCGCCGACCCAGGACTGCACGGACAGGGTCACGGTCTTCGAGCCCCGCGCGCCCGCGAACGGCGAGGCCTGCCGAGTCATGTCGGCGGCGCCGCAGCCGCTGGTCAGCGCCAGCACCGCGACGGCGGTGAGAGTCGTACGGCGTCCCATGTCACGCTCCCTTCCTGGTGCGGCGGCCGGTCGGCTGCGTCACCCGGTCGAGCATCAGGCCGAGGCAGACGATCGCCGCGCCGGCGACCAGGCCGGTCGCCAGGTCGCCCTGGGCGAGGCCGAAGACCACGTCGTAGCCGAGCGCGCCGCCGCCGACCAGGCCGCCGATGATGACGACGGCGAGGACGAGCACCACGCCCTGGTTGACGGCGAGCAGCAGCGCCGGGCGGGCGAGCGGCAGTTGCACCTGGCGGAGCTGCTGGCCGCTGGTCGCGCCGAGGGAGCGGGCGGACTCCAGGGCCGCCGGGTCGACCTGGCGCAGGCCCTGCGCGGTGATCCGGACGACCGCGGGCAGGGCGTAGACGACGGCCGCGGCGACGGCCGGGGCGCGGCCCACGCCGAACAGCGCGACCACCGGGATCAGGTACACGAACTGTGGCATCGTCTGGAAGACGTCGAGGACCAGGCGCAGCAGTTTCTCGAAACGGTCGCTGCGGGCGGCGGCGACGCCGGCCGCGAAGCCGAGCACGAGGGTGACGGCGACGGCCGCCAGCACCTGGGACAGGGTGTCCAGGGACGGCTTCCACACGCCGAGCACACCGATGGCGGCCATGGCGAGGACGGCGGTCAGCGCGGTGCGCCAGGTGCCGATCAGCCACGCGAGGGCGGCGACGATCAGCAGCACCGACCACCACGGCAGCCACTGGAGGCCGGAGCGGACCGGGTCCAGGATCCAGGTGGTGAAGCGGCCCGCCCAGTCGGCGGTGCCGCCGATGTACGGGACGCCGGAGTACAGGTGGGCGGTCATCCAGCCGACGGCGCGGTTGACGGGCTCGGCGATGCCGACGGTCCAGTCCGCGGGCCAGTCCTGGCGGCCCGCCAGGCGCGCGGTCAGGGCGGCGGCCACGGCGGCGACGGCGGCGCAGGCCCAGGGGCGGACACCGTGCCGCTCCCGTCCGAGGCGCTCTCCGGCGGCTCCGGTCACCCGGTCCAGTACGACGGCCAGCAGCACGATGGGGATGCCGGCCGCGAGCGCGGCACCCACGTCGACCGAGGCGAGCGCCTGGTAGACGCGGTCGCCGAGGCCGCCGGCGCCGATCACGGAGGCGATGACCGCCATGGACAGCGCCATCATGATCGTCTGGTTGACGCCGAGGAGGAGTTCCTTGCGGGCCAGCGGGATCCGGGCGGTCAGCAGGCGCTGGCGTGCGGTGGCGCCGAGGGAGTCGACCGCCTCCAGCACCTCCGGGTCCGCGCCGCGCAGGCCGAGCGCGGTCAGCCGGGCCATGGGCGGGGCGGCGTAGACGACCGTGGCGAGGACCGCGGCGGGTACGCCGATGCCGAAGACCAGGACCACGGGGAGCAGGTACGCGAACGCCGGGAGCACCTGCATGGTGTCCAGGACCGGGCGCAGAACCCGGTCCATGCGGTCGGACAGGCCCGCGGCCAGACCGAGCAGGGTGCCGACGAGGACGGAGGCGAGGACGGCGACCACCATCAGGGCGAGCGTCTGCATGGTCGGCACCCACATGCCGAGCAGTCCGCAGGCGACGAAGGCGGCGGCCGTGCCGAGGGCGAGCCGGACACCGGCCACCCGCCATGCCACGAGGGCGGCTGCGGCCGTGACGCCCACCCAGCCGGCGGCGAGGAGCGTCAGGTAGACGGCGCGCACGGAGATCACGACCGCGTTGCTGACGTGGCCGAGGAAGTAGAGGAACAGCGGGTGACTGTCGCGGTTGTCGATGATCCAGTCGCTCGCGCCGCCGAGCGGCCCGGACAGGTCGACCGTCAGCGCGTGCGGCCACGTTCCGCTCGCCCAGCGGGAGTGGGCCAGCGGGACGAGGACGGCGGCCAGGACCGCGAGGACCAGGAGCTTGTGGCCGGCGGGGCGTTTGAGCACGCCGGGCAGGCCGGCACGGAGGGCCGGGGCGCCGATCGCCGCCATCAGACGGCCCCCGGGGTGGCGTCGGCGTCGCGCGGGACCGCCACCCCGCGCCCGCGCGGTGCCGTGGCGTCGGTTCCGGCCACCACGGACAGCAGCGCGTCCGAGTCGACGACGCCGACGCAGCGGCCTCCGTCGACCACGCGTGCTGGTGCTCCCGCTCGGGCCACCGCCTCGATGGCCTGCGCGACCGTGGCCTCCGGGGGAATCGCCGGGCCGCTGCCGGCCTCGTCGGCGGAGGCCGGGCGCATGGCCCCGCGGACGGTCAGGACCTGCTCGCGCGGGACGTCCCGGACGAACTCGCGGACGTAGTCGTCGGCCGGGGAGCCCACGATCTCCTCGGGGGTGCCCAGCTGGACGATGCGGCCGCCGCGCATCAGGGCGATGCGGTCGCCGAGCCGGAGGGCCTCCTGGAGGTCGTGGGTGATGAAGACCATCGTCCGGCCCTCCTCCCGGTGCAGGCGGACGACCTCCTCCTGCATGTCCCGCCGGATGAGCGGGTCGAGCGCGCTGAACGGCTCGTCGAACAGCAGCACTTCGGGGTCCACGGCGAGGGCGCGGGCCAGGCCGACCCGCTGACGCTGACCGCCGGACAGCTGGGCCGGGCGGCGCTCCTCCATGCCCTGCAGACCGACCTTGGCGACCATCTCGGCGGCCCGCTCGCGCCGCTCGGACCGGGCGACGCCCTGGATCTGGAGGCCGTAGGCCACGTTGTCGAGGACCGTGCGGTGCGGCAGCAGGCCGAAGTGCTGGAAGACCATCGCGGCGCGGTGCCTGCGCAGGGCGCGCAGCCGGGCCCCGTCCATGGCGCGCACGTCCTCGCCGTCGATGGCGATGGTGCCCGCGGTCGGCTCGATCAGCCGGGTCAGGCAGCGCACCAGCGTGGACTTGCCCGAGCCGGACAGGCCCATGACGACGAAGACCTCGCCCTTGCGCACGTCGAAGGAGACGTCGCGGACCGCGGCCGTGCAGCCGGTGCGCTCGCGCAGTTCGGCGGGGCCGAGCGCGCCGAGCTCCCGGTCGGCGGGGACCCGGTCGGCGCGGGGGCCGAAGACCTTCCACAGGCCGTCCACCGAGAAGACGGGGGTGGGCCCGGAGTCGTCGGTGGGCGGTTTGCGCGTGGGGACCTCGAGAGCCATCAGCGCTCACCTCCGAGCAGGTCGACGGCCTTCTCCCCGACCATGAGCACACCGATCATGGGGTTCACGGCGGGCATGGCCGGGAAGACGGAGGCGTCCGCGATCCGGATGCCGTCCAGCCCGCGGATACGCAAATCGGGGTCGACGACCGCGCGTTCGTCGTCGGCGGCGCCCATCCGGCAGGTGCCCGCCGGGTGGTAGACGGTGTGCGCGACCTTGCGGGCGTACTCGCTCAGCTCCGCGTCGCCGAGGATCTCCGGACCGGGGCACACCTCCCGCTTCAGCCAGCCGGCCAGCGGTTCGGTCTGCGCGATCCGGCGGGCGATGCGGATGCCGTCGACGAGGGTGCGGGCGTCGTGGTCGTCCTCGTCGGTGAAGTAGCGGAAGTCCAGGGCCGGCTTGACGGACGGGTCGGCGCTGGTGAGGTACAGCCGGCCCCTGCTCCTCGGCTTGGGGATGTTCGGGGTCATCGACACGCCGTACGGCGGACGTTCGTAGCCCAGGCGCTCCGGGTTGTCCGTGAACGGGATCTGGTAGAAGTGGAACATCAGGTCCGGGCCCGCGCTTGCGGGGTCGCGGCGCACGAACAGGCCGGCGTCGGAGTCCATCGCGGAGTTCTCCGGGAGGGGGCCGTTCGTCTCCCACACGATCACCGACTCGGGGTGGTCGAGCAGGTTCTCGCCGACGCCCGGCAGGTCGTGGACGACGGGGATGCCGAGCCTCTCCAGGTCGGCCTTCGGGCCGATACCGGAGTGCAGCAGCAGCCGGGGCGAGTCGACGGCGCCCGCGCAGAGCACGACCTCGCGGCGGGCCCGTACGAGGAGTTCGGCGCCGTCCTTGGTGCGCACGTGGACGCCCTCGGCGCGGGTGCCGTTGAGCTGGAGCCGGTGCGCCCAGGTCTCCAGCAGGATCGTCAGGTTGGCGCGCTCGTCCATCACCGGGTGCAGATACGCCACGGAGGCGCTGGAGCGCTTGTTGTCCTGCGGGTGGTAGGCGAGGTCGAAGAAACCGACGCCCTCGTGGAACGGCTTCTTGTTGAAGCCCTCGACGCGCGGCACCGCGAGCGCGGCCTGCGCGGCGTCGACGAAGTCGCGGGCGATGGCGTTGCGGTCCTTCTCGTCGACGGCCACGATGTTGTTCTTGAGCCGGGCGTAGTACGCCTCCATCGGGACCGCGCCCCAGCCCTTGGCACCGGCCGCCTCCCACTCGTCCCAGTCGGACGGCAGCGGCTTGAACGCGATGAGCGTGTTGTGCGAGGAGCAGCCGCCGAGGACCCGGGCGCGGCTGTGCCGGATGTGGGAGTTGCCGCGCGGCTGCTCGGTGGTCGGGTAGTCGTAGTCCAGTTCGCCGCCGAGCAGGCCCATCCAGCGGCGCAGCGTCAGCACGTCCTCGCGGCCCACGTCGCTGGGGCCGCCCTCGATGACGGCGACGGTGAGGTCCGGGTTCTCCGTGAGGCGGGAGGCGATGACGGAACCGGCCGTGCCACCGCCTATGACGACGTAGTCGAACTCGTGGGTGCTCTCGGGCATCGGGCTCGTACTCCAGTGGGGGGTCGGGAGGTCCGGGGACTTCGGGGTCTGCGGTGGTGCCGGATGCGGCCGCGGCGGCGGGGTGCGCGGCCGCGGCCGGCGGGGCTCAGCCCGCGAACCAGCGCACCGGCCTGGGGGCGAGGTTCTGGTAGACGTGCTTGGTCTCGCGGTACTCGGCGAGCCCGGCGGGGCCGAGCTCGCGGCCGACGCCGCTCCTGCCGAAGCCGCCCCACTCCGCCTGCGGGAGATAGGGGTGGAAGTCGTTGATCCAGACGGTGCCGTGGCGCAGCCGGCCGGCCACGCGCCGGGCACGGCCCGCGTCGGCGGTCCACACGGCGCCCGCGAGCCCGTACTCGGTGTCGTTGGCGAGCGCGACCGCCTCGTGCTCGGTGCGGAAGGTCTCGACGGTGAGGACGGGGCCGAAGACCTCCTCCCGGACGACCTTCATCTGGCGGGTGCAGTGGTCGAGGACGGTCGGCTCGTAGAAGTAGCCGGTGGCGGGCCGGGTCTCCCCGGGCTCGGGCCGCATGCCGCCGCAGCGCGGTACCGCGCCCTCGGCCAGCGCGGAGGCGACGTACGCCTCGATCCTGGCGCGCTGCTGCTCGGAGACGAGCGGACCGCACTCGACGCCGGGCGCGGTGCCGCGGCCCAGGCGGATCTTCCGGGCGCGGCGGGCGAGTTCGGCGACGAAGCGCTCCCGGACCGGTTCCTCGACGATGAGCCGGGCGCCCGCGGAGCAGACCTGGCCGCTGTGCAGGAAGGCCGCGTTCAGGGCCTGGTCGACGGCGGTGTCGAAGCCCTCGTCGGTCGCGCAGGCGTCGGCGAAGACGATGTTGGGGTTCTTGCCGCCGAGTTCGAGGGCGACCTTCTTGACCGTGTCGGCCGCGGCCCGGGCCACCTTCGCCCCGCTGACCAGGCCGCCGGTGAAGGAGACCAGGCCCACGTCGGGGTGTTCGGCGAGCCGGGCGCCGACGGTGTGGCCGGGGCCGGTGACGATGTTGGCCACGCCCGCGGGCAGGCCCGCCTCGACGAGCAGGTCGATCAGCGCGACGGTGGTCAGCGGGGTGATCTCGCTTGGCTTGACGACGAAGGTGTTTCCGGCGGCGAGCGCCGGGGCGATCTTCCAACTGGCCTGGAGCAGCGGGTAGTTCCAGGGCGTGATCAGAGCGCAGACGCCGACCGGCTCGTGCACGACGACGCTGTGCACGTCGGGCGTGCCCGCGTCCACGACCCGGCCGGGGGCTTCCGCGGCGACGAGTCCGGCGAAGTAGCGGAAGGCGTCGGCGACGCAGTCGACGTCGACGCGGCCCTCCTCCACGGTCTTGCCGGTGTCCCGGCTCTCCAGCAGGCCGAGTTCCTCCCGGTCGCGCACCAGGAGGTCGGCCACCCGGCGCAGCAGGGCGGCACGCTCGGCGACCGGTGTGCGCGGCCAGGCGCCCTCGCCGCCGTCGAAGGCGCGGCGGGCGGCCTCGACGGCCACGTCCGCGTCCTTCTCGTCACCCTCCGCGACCACGGCGAACGGAGCCGCGTCCGCGGGGTCGAGGATCTCGCGTGTCGCGCCGCCGATCGCCTCGCGCCACTCCCCGCCCGCGTGGATGGTGCCGCGCCCACCGCGTCCCGTACTGTCCGCCATGATCGGTACTGCCTTCCGCTCCTGCTCAGTTGCCCTGTGTCACGTCGTGTCATCCACAGGGAGAGTGAGCGGGCACCTGCCCCCTTCGTCGAGGTCCATGCCCTACCGGCGACCGGAAGTGTTCCGAGTCACGGAACTTGGGGGCATCACTGGACAAACAGGGTGTCGCGCGGGTGTCCGGAGCGGCGGTGGATCAGTCCGCGCAGGTGGCGGAGGACGGGCAGAACCAGTCCAGCGCCGCGCTGAGGACCTCCTGCTCGTCGTCGCGGCCGTCGGATTCGGGGCCGTAGGAGGCGAGCGCGTACAGCCTGCCGTCGGCGGCCAGGAAGCGTTCGTCCACGACGTGCCAGGTGCCGATGTCCGGTTCGCCCCTGAGGGAGTCGGCCAGATACTCCAGCCGGGAGCCGGTGAAGTCGCCGCTGTCCAGGTTCACCCGGGACAGCGTCCGGAAGCCCTGGGGCTTGGGCACGTCCGCGGACAGGTACTGGTCGAACGACTCGTCCGGGGAGGCTTCCTGCACCTCGTACACCTGGAGCCGGTGACGGCCCGTGGAATCACGGTAGTTGACGATGTCCATCCCGTACTGGGAGCTCACGGTGGACCGCTGGTGCTGCCAGCCGTCGGGCACGGCGATGCGGAAGCCCTCCGGGTCGTCGTAGGCGGTGTAGCCGGCCGGCGGCTCGTCGGCCGACGGGGACGGCGTCCCGGTGTCCGGTTCCGGTGAGGCGTACGTGGTCGGGGGCGGTTCGGACGTGGCCGGGGTACCGCTCGTCGTGGCGGCCACCCGGTCGCCGCCGTGTCCTCCGCTGCCGGGACCGAGGGTCACCACCAGGGCGACGGCGACCCCCACGGCCGCGGCCGAGCCGATCACCGCCACGGCGGTGCGCCGGCTGTACCCGCCGGGCACGGCCGGCGGCGCCGACGGGGCTGCCACGGGCCAGGGGCCGGTGGGCGCGTCGGCGTCGGGATCCCGGACCTCGCCCGGCGGCCAGGCCGGCATGTGCGCCGGCCGGGCGGGGGGTGGCGGGGTGGCCCGCGCCACCTCCGCGGTGCCGTCCTCCCAGCGCTGGGTCTCCTCGTTCCAGTGGCGCTGTCCCCCGTTCATCGCGCTCTCACTGCCCCAGCAGTCCCGCCACGGCACCCGCGGAGGCGAGGACGTTCAGCAGGGACTGGGAGTCGGCGAGCAGCCCGCGCAGGCGCTCACGGCGGGACGGGCCGGCCTGACCGGTGGTGGTGATCTCCTCCTCCGTACCCGCGAGTTCGGCGTCCAGCGCGGCGGTCTGCTCGGTGCCGCGCACCCGGGTCAGATCGGCGCGCAGCTCGCGCACCGCGGCCAGCAGTTGCTCGGTGACCTCGTCGCGCTGCGGTCCTGTGCCGTGATGGCCGACTGCGCTGGCGTGGCTGCCGATGGCGAAGGTGCTGCCCGAGACGTTCCCCATGGATACGTTCGGCTCACGCCGGTCGGTCATCGCTGCCCGTTCCCCTCCGCGGCTCGGGGCCGCTGCTCGCGGTCGCGTGCGAACCGACGGCGAAGGTGGAGCCCTCCACCGAGTCGATGTTCACACCGCCGTTGCTGATGTTGACGATCTTCTGGACGAACTCGCCGGTCTGGTAGCCGGCGTCGGCGAGCGCTGCGCGCACGCCGTGCGCGATCCGGTCCTGGATCGTGCGCAGGTAGCGGTCGACATCCATCTGCTGGAACAGCGACCCGTCCGGCACGGACCCCAGCTCACGCACCGACAGGGCGGGGCCCTCCGGCAGCGCGCCGGCATTGCCGGCCGTCAGCAGCCGCCAGTTGAACCGGATCATCCGTCCCAGGTCGAACAGGGCGACGCCCAAGGACACCGGTACCCGTGGCACGGCGTAGGCGGCCTTGCCCAGCAGGCTGTTGCGGTTGTAGCGGTGAGCGGTGCGGTCGGCGTCCTTGAACTCCGGCCGCACCGGGTTCAGTACGTGCGGGGCGACCTCCAGCATGAGCATCCGGCCCTGGGTGTGCACGCGGACGAAGACGCTCACGATCAGCTCCCCCTCCCAGCCACCGACCCGCACGCACAGGAAGTGCCGCCGCTTCTCGGCGCCTTCCTCGGCGGCGCGCATCCGGTGGTTCTCGAAGGCCTGCGGATCGTACGGGGCGTCCTCACGACGCAGCATCCCCTCGACGGGCAGGAAGACGCACTCGTCGATCTCGAGCCGGCGCAGTCGGTCGCGCACGGGGTACGCGGCGGTGGTCGCCGATTCGCGGAGCTGTTCCAGCAGCGGGCGGACGCTCTCCAGGACCGCCCGGTTGCTCAGCGGGCGCTGCTTCTTCATGCCGTCGGGGCGCAGTTCGACGGCGAGCACCCAGGTGTCGTGCGCGGTTCCGGCCCCGCAGAACGGGCGGGCCTCGTGATACATGACCAACTGCTGGTGCTGTTCCGCGCGGACGCGCCCGACCAGCCGCCGGAACCGTCCGCCCTCGGCCCGGAGGGCCGGATCGCTCGCGGCGTCCGGGAAACGCCGAGGGGAGAGTTCCGCCGTCAGCGCCCGGGTGACCTGGCTGCGCCGGGCGGCGAGGCAGAGCGCGATCAGCGCGAGGACAGCGATCGAGAACCACGCCTCCCGTGGGCCGATCGTCTTGTCCGTGAACAGGTCGGACAGGCTGGTCGGTGAGCCGCTCGACGTCCCGTACTCGCCGTAGTACGCCGACGTGCCCGGGGAGGAGTGGCCGCCACCGGAGAGTGCGGCGATCAAGGTCAGCAGGAAGACCCAGGCCAGGCCGATACGGCTGTACCACCGCAGGAACCAGGCCGGGACGCGCCGGTACAGCGGAGCGTGGTCGCTCTTGCCTCTGATCAGGGTGGCGACGGCCAGTTGGACGCCCAGGACGAGGAAGAGCAGCAGCCAGTACCCGGTCAGCACGGCGCCCGCCACCCACAGCCCGAGGAGGGCTCCGTCCCAGGCCAGTTCCAGACGTCGCGCACGCAGGGCGTGGGCCAGGACCCGTGCGGCGTCGAAGCCGAACGACGGAGCACAGAGGCGCTGCTCGTTGACGTACAGCTCGTCGATGACCCGGTCCCGGTATTCGCTGTCCAGGTAGGTGCCCGCGCACAGCAGCCGGGTGGCCTCACTGGCGTACGGCGGCACGGGCGGGGTCGCGTCCGGAGGCGTCGGCTGCTGTTGAAGCGGCACGGATACGGTGCTCACGCGACTCCCCCGAGATGCGAACGGTCCCCAGTTCAAGGAACTGACGAGCCATCAGCATAGGGGTGCGGAAAGCCGTGCGGGAAGCGGTTTGTCAAGAGGGCCCCCTCGGGCCCCGGCCGCAGGCGGCGCCGGCGTACGCGGGCACCGAACGCGCGAGGCCCCGCTCCGGCCGGAACCGGAACGGGGCCTCGCGGACAGGCGCGGTGGCTCAGATGAGGCCGAGCGAGCGGACCGCCTCGCGCTCCTCCGCCAGCTCCTTGACGGAGGCGTCGATGCGGGTGCGGGAGAAGTCGTTGATCTCCAGGCCCTGGACGATCTCGTACGAGCCGTCCTTGCAGGTGACCGGGAAGGAGGAGATCAGGCCCTCGGGGACGCCGTAGGAGCCGTCCGACGGGATGCCCATGGAGGCCCAGTCGCCGTCGGCGGTGCCGTTGACCCAGGTGTGGACGTGGTCGATGGCGGCGTTGGCGGCGGAGGCGGCCGAGGAGGCGCCGCGGGCCTCGATGATGGCCGCGCCGCGCTTGGCGACGGTCGGGATGAAGTCGTCGGCCAGCCACTTCTCGTCGTTCACGACCTCGGCGGCGTTCTTGCCGGCGATCGACGCGTGGAAGATGTCCGGGTACTGGGTCGCGGAGTGGTTGCCCCAGATGGTGAGGCGCTTGATGTCGGCGACCGTCGAGCCCGTCTTCTTGGCGAGCTGGGTCAGCGCGCGGTTGTGGTCCAGACGGGTCATCGCGGTGAAGCGCTCCGCCGGCACGTCCGGCGCGGCGGCCTGGGCGATCAGCGCGTTGGTGTTCGCGGGGTTGCCGACGACCAGGACCTTGATGTCGTCGGCGGCGTGGTCGTTGATGGCCTTGCCCTGCGGCTTGAAGATGCCGCCGTTGGCCTCGAGGAGGTCACCCCGCTCCATGCCCTTGGTGCGCGGGCGGGCGCCGACGAGGAGGGCGACGTTGGCGCCGTCGAAGGCGACGTTCGGGTCGTCGCTGATGTCGATGCCCTGAAGGAGCGGGAACGCGCAGTCGTCGAGCTCCATGGCCGTGCCCTCGGCGGCCTTCAGCGCCGGCGTGATCTCCAGGAGGCGCAGTTTGACCGGCACGTCCGCGCCGAGCAGCTGGCCGGAGGCGATGCGGAAGAGCAGGGCGTAACCGATCTGGCCGGCCGCGCCGGTGACGGTGACGTTCACGGGAGTGCGGGTCATGGCGTTCTCCGTATGACAGCAGGCGGTGGGGCGTCCCTGCCCCGGGGTGCGGGATCCCGCCACCGGCCGCTGACCGGCGGCGCCGCGATGACCGATCACGCAACGGATGATCGATCTCTTGGCGTCAAGAGAGATCCGGCCGTCAGGCTATCGCCTCTCCGGAATCCCGGTGGGCCGGGCCCCTGTGGCCCGGCCCACAGAGTGACCCGTTGACGTGGGAGAGGCGGCCGCCCGTCCGGGAGAGGAGGGACGAAGGCGGCCGCCGTATGGGGGTTGCCGGAAAACCGGACTCCCGTGGGGGTACTGTTCGCGTGCCCGGTTCGGCGGCCCCCACACCTGTCCCGCGCCACTTGTCATCCGGACGGGCCTGGACCGCTGCCCCCCGGTCTCACTGACTGGTGCACCCCGTCTGTCCCGACGCCAGCGTCGCGCACGCCTTGGCCTGCGTCGCGTCCCGCACCGCGACCATGGGCGTGTACGCGATCGTCTCGCCGGCCGCCGCGAGGGTGCCGCGCTCCGTGCGCGCACCGACCGTGACCCGGACCTCGTCGCCCTGGACGGCCTGGGTGATACGGGCCCAGGCGGCACCGCAGGTCTTGCTGTAGCGGACCTCGACCAGGGTCGTGCCGACGGTGACGCTCTCGACCGTGCTCACCAGGTTGCCGCTGCACCCCATGGCCTCGGCGTCCTTGCCGGTGCAGCCGTCCGCGACGCACTTGACACCGGGCGGCAGGCTGACGTCGGCGGACGGGGAAGGCGACTTGGCCGCTTCCGCGGCCTTCTTGTCGTCCCCGCCTCCGGTGAGGAAGAGGACGGCGCCGATCACGGCCAGGGCGCTGGCCGCGCCCGCGAGGAACATCATCACCTGCCGCTTGCGTGCCCCGCCGGAGGAGGCGGGACGGGGAGACCGCGGAGGCTCGCCGTGCGTGCCCGGGGAGCCCTGGGTGTACGGGTGGCCGGGGTCGCCCTGGGTGTACGGGGCGGCCGAAGCCGCGGAGTGCGGACCCGAAGGTCCGGCAGCCGGCACGGCGCCGCCGGCCGGGGACGCCGTGGCGCCGGGGGCGCGTCCACCCGTCCGGGACGGTCCCCGGTAACCGGCCAGCCCCCAGGAGTTGCCGCCCGACGCCTCGGAACCGGAACCCGATCCGGTGGCGGAGTCGGGGCGGGCGTCGGAGGCGGAGTCGGGGTCCGGGCCGGGGCCGGGCGCGGCGGGCGTGGGCGCGGCGGCCGGGAGGACGGCCGTTCCCGAGACGCCCTCCGAGGCCGGCGACGCCTTCCTCGCCGCGCCCTCACGGGCGTCGGCGTCGGACGCCGTCGGCTGCACCGGCACCGCGGGGGACGCGCCCGCCGGGCCCGCGCTCCCCGGGACCGCCGTGGCGGTGCCGTTCTTGCGGGCCGCCTTGCCCCCGCCCGCCTCGGCGCCGGGTACCGCCGCGCCGAACTCCCCCAGTGCGGCGCGCGCCTGGGATATCCGGATGGCCTCCATGGTCCGGTCGTGGCGCATCTCCGCACGGCTCCAGGCCCGTTCGGCCAGCTCCCACATGGTGGTGAGGTGGACCGGATTGGTGCCCGTGACCTCGGCGAGTGCCACAACCGCGCCCTTGGGCGCCAGGAGCCGTCCGTTCAGATAGCGCTCCCAGGACGTCTTGCTGTAGCCCGTGCGATCTGCCAGTGCGGCGATGCTCAGGCCGCCGCGGTCCACGAGCCTGCGCAACTGGCTCGCGAACTCCCTTATCTGTGGATCGAGTTCATCGGGCAAGGCCTTCCAACGAGGCATCGCTTCCCCTTCCCCCCGGTACGTGCTGGTTGTTCCCCGCGCATGACGTCCTGTGCCGAGTCCGTGCCCTCGGTCTTCGGTGTTCTTCAGTGTTCTCGGTTCTCGGTTCTCGCTACCCACAGGAGTGCGCCCCGCCAGGATCTCAGGTCCCGCGTCAGGGGCGCACGGAAGCATTCGAACCGAAGCGCGCGCCGGTGCGCCGACCGCCCACGCTAGCCCGACGGGCGGAAGGCCTCACCCGCGCGGCGGACTCTGTCGACGCATCGGCACATCCCGGATCCCGGCGTGACCTCGTGCGCCGCAGAGGTCCCCGGCTCACCCGGCGAGGCCGGGTCAGATCCTGTGGCAGAGCGCGGACACCGTAGCGGAACGGTCACTTCCGTGCCACAGCGCACGGACAGGCGTTGAACAGCCCGTTCACGGTGCAGGAGGGTTGGTCCCGGCGGCGGCCCGTCCTGACTCGGGGGAGAGGACGGGCCGCCACCGCGAACGCCGGACGGCGAGCACGGCGAGCGCTGCGAGCGGAAAGGTGAGCCGTTGAACCTTTCCGGTCACAGAACTAGCCGTTGCGGACCGTGAAGTGCAGCGCGTCGTCCAGGAACGGAATCTCCAGCCAGGGCCTGGGCTGGGCCATCAGCGCCAGCAGGACGATGACGCAGCCCAGCAGGCCGTAGGTGACGATGTCCGTGAAGCGGGAGCGGACCGCGAGCATGCCGACCCGGGGCAGGAACCAGCGCAGCCCGGCCCCGCCGAGCAGCGCGAGCCCGATCAGCAGCAGACCGACCCTGAAGGCGTCGAAGGCGGTCACCAGCAGCCCGAGTCCCACCGTGCCCAGCACGGCCAGCAGCGGCCACTGCCGGGCGGGCGCCGGGGCGCCGCCGGGCGCGGCCCGGCCACCGCCCTCCGGCCGCGCGGTGTCCCGCGTCAGCATCGGAAAGCGGCGTGTGTCCCGGCGCGGCTTCCCCGCGGCGGCCGGCACGCCGGCCGCGTCCCGTACCTCTGTCTCCGGCTCCGCGGGAGACGGCTCCCGCCCGGTGCCCTCCACCTCAGCCGACACTGCGCTCCGCCGCCTCGACCACGTTCACCAGCAGCTCGGCCCGGGTCATCGGGCCGACTCCGCCGGGGTTCGGGGACAGCCAGCCGGCGACCTGGGCCACGTCCGGGTGAACGTCGCCGACGATCTTGCCCTCGGCGTTGCGGGAGACACCGACGTCGAGGACGGCCGCGCCGGGCTTGACGTCCTCGGCGCGGATCAGGTGCGGGGAGCCGGCCGCGGCGACGATGATGTCCGCGCGGCGCAGGTGCGCGGACAGGTCGCGGGTGCCGGTGTGGCACTGGGTCACCGTGGCGTTCTCGCTGCGCCGGGTCAGCAGCAGCGGCATCGGCCGGCCGATGGTCACGCCGCGGCCGACGACCACGACCTCGGCGCCCTTGATCTCCACGCCGTGGCGGCGCAGCAGCGTCAGCACGCCGTTGGGGGTGCAGGGCAGCGGGGCGGGCTCGTTGAGGACGAGCCGGCCGAGGTTCATCGGGTGCAGGCCGTCCGCGTCCTTGTCCGGGTCCATCAGCTCCAGGACGCGGTTCTCGTCGATGCCCTTGGGCAGGGGCAACTGGACGATGTAGCCGGTGCAGGCGGGGTCCTCGTTCAGCTCCCGGACGACCGCCTCGATCTCGTCCTGGGTCGCCGTGGCCGGCAGTTCCCGCTGGATGGAGGCGATGCCGACCTGGGCGCAGTCACGATGCTTGCCGGCGACGTACTTGCGGCTGCCGGGGTCGTCCCCGACCAGGATCGTGCCGAGTCCGGGCGTGACGCCCTTCTCCTTCAGCGCCGCCACACGGGCGGTCAGATCGGTTTTGATCTCGGCTGCGGTGGCCTTGCCATCGAGAATCTGGGCGGTCATGTCCTCATCCTCGCGGATGACCGGCTCACGGTTCCAATCCGGGAGGTCCGCGCCCTCTGTCCGCGCCCGGCGCCCGTGGCCGTCCTGATCGGTGATGTTGCACTTGCACAACACATGCGGAATGCGGCTGGACAAGTAAGTCGCCGGTAAAGAACCATGATGAGCACAGTGCCGCGGGCAGCTCTTCGGGGGGACGGACCGCACTTCTGTGAACTCACCTCCGTACGGTGCCGCGCGTCCCCGCACCTGATCGACGGAGGAATCAACCGCCATGAGTTACGGCGACTCGAACAACCCCTACGGCGCGCCGCAGCAGCCGCCCCAGCAGCCCGGTTTCGGCTATCCGCAGGGCCAGGCCCCCGGCTACGGCTACCCGCAGGCCCCGCCCGTGCAGCAGCCGTACGGCGCACCGGTGCCGCAGACGATGCCGGGCACCGTGAAGGCGGCCCGCGTGCTGCTGTTCGTGCTCGGTGGTCTTCAGGCGCTGGGCGGCGTGGTGATGATGGTGGCGAGCAGCTGGTTCGCCGACAAGATCCAGGAAGTCGTCTCCGCCGACGACAACGTCTCCGCCGCGGACGCGGACAAGGCGGCCAGCATCGGCGCGGGCGTCATGATCGTCCTCGGTGTGTTCGTGCTGGCGTTCGCGTTCTGGGCGATCTTCACCGCCGTGAAGGTCCCCGCCGGGCGCGGCGGCGTGCGCGTCTCCGCGATCGTGTACAGCTCGTTCGTCATCCTGTTCAGCCTGCTGAGCCTGGTGGGCGGCAACGTCCTGGCACTGCTCAGCCTCGCCATGGGCATTCTGATCATCGTCTTCTGCGCCAACAAGGCCGGCGGCGCCTGGTTCAACCGCCCCAGCTACTGAACAGTTCGCGCCATGTGCTCCGAGGGCCGTGCCGGAACCGCACAAAGTGGGACACGGCCCTGGTGCGTCGCCCTGGTCCGGATTCCGTAGCCGTCAGGCACGAGGAGACGCGCCTTGTGCAGCATCATCGTGGTACCTCCGCCGACCACGAGGGACGAGCGACACGGCACCCAGTTCCGGCCGCGCCCCGCGAGCGCCTCGCCAGGCGTCCTGGACGGTGAGCAACCTCCCCGCCCGCCACACGTACGTCGTGGAGAACCCGGAGGGCGCCGGCGAGCACATCGAGGTCGCACCGGGGCGGCTGAACGCGCCGGTTCCCTTCGAGTCCTCCCGGATCGTGCTGCCCGCGGCCGGGGACCTGCTGCCCGTCGAGGTGTGGACGCCACGGCACGACTGTCTGAGCGGCACGGGCGCCACCTACAGCGAACCCACCGCGCCCGCCTTCTCCGTGGACCGCAGCAAACGCTGCTTCGCGGTGCCTCCGGCGCCAAGGTCTGCAAGAGCACCAACACGGGGTCCGTCGTGGGCCGCATGTACTCCGACCCGTCCTGGTTCGTCTGCAAGTCCGACGGCGGGCGGAATCACGGTGGCCCGCACCCCACCCGCTGGGTCCACACCCAGGCGGACAACGGGGCCCGGGGCTGGATGAGCGGCAACGACACGCCCCGGAGACCAACCCGCTGCCCTCGTGCTGAGGTCCGCGTGAACGCGGCCTCCGGCTCTCTCCGTGAGAGAGCCGGAGGCCGCGGCCGTCAGGGGCGTTCGCCGATCAGTGGAAGAAGTGGCGGGTCCCGGTGAAGTACATCGTCACGCCCGCCTTGTGCGCGGCCTCGACGACCTGCTCGTCGCGGATCGAGCCGCCCGGCTGGACGATCGCGCGGACGCCGGCGGCCATGAGGATCTCGGGGCCGTCGGGGAACGGGAAGAACGCGTCCGAGGCCGCGTAGGAGCCGCGGGCCCGCTCCGCGCCGGCCCGCTCCACCGCCAGCTTGCAGGAGTCGACACGGTTGACCTGGCCCATGCCGACGCCGACCGAGGCCCCGTCCTTGGCGAGCAGGATCGCGTTGGACTTGACCGCCCGGCAGGCACGCCACGCGAAGGCGAGCTCGGCCAGCTCGCCGGCCGGCAGCGCCTCGCCGCTGGCGAGGGTCCAGTTGGCCGGGTCGTCGCCGTCGGCCTGGAGGCGGTCGGTGGCCTGGAGCAGCACGCCGCCGTCGATGTGCTTGGCCTCCACCCGGCCGCACGGTCCGTTCGGGGCCTTCAGCACCCGGATGTTCTTCTTCTTGGCGAGGGCCTCCAGTGCGCCGTCCTCGTAGTCCGGCGCGACGATGACCTCGGTGAAGATCTCCGCGACCTGCTCGGCCATCTCCTTGCTGACCGGGCGGTTGACCGCGATCACTCCGCCGAACGCGGACAGCGGGTCGCAGGCGTGCGCCTTGCGGTGCGCCTCGGCGACGTCGGCGCCGACCGCGATGCCGCACGGGTTGGCGTGCTTGATGATCGCCACGCACGGCTCGTCGTGGTCGTACGCGGCACGGCGGGCGGCGTCCGTGTCCGTGTAGTTGTTGTACGACATCTCCTTGCCGTGCAGCTGCTCGGCCTCGGCGAGTCCGCCGACCGGGCCGCCGGTGTAGAGGGCGGCGGGCTGGTGCGGGTTCTCGCCGTAGCGGAGGGTGTTCTTGCGCGCGTAGGTGGCGCCGAGGAAGTCCGGGAAGGAGGACTCGTCGACGGGCGCGTAGGAGGAGGCGAACCAGGAGGCGACGGCCACGTCGTAGGCGGCCGTGTGCTGGAAGGCCTCGGCGGCCAGGCGCTTGCGGGTGGCGAGGTCGAAGCCGCCGTCCCGCACCGCGGCGAGGACGTCGGCGTAGCGGTCCGGGCTGGTGACCACGGCCACGGACGGGTGGTTCTTGGCGGCGGCGCGGACCATCGAGGGGCCGCCGATGTCGATCTGCTCGACGCACTCGTCGGGCGAGGCGCCGGAGGCGACGGTCTCGCGGAACGGGTAGAGGTTGACCACGACGAGATCGAAGGGCTCGACACCCAGCTCGCCCAGCTGCCGCCGGTGGTCCTCCAGACGCAGGTCGGCGAGGATACCGGCGTGCACCTTGGGGTGCAGCGTCTTGACCCGGCCGTCCAGGCACTCGGGGAAGCCGGTGAGGTCCTCGACCTTGGTGACGGGCACGCCGGCCGCGGCGATCCGGCCGGCGGTGGAGCCGGTGGAGACGAGTTCGACGCCCGCTTCGTGCAGCCCGCGCGCGAGCTCCTCCAGGCCGGTCTTGTCGTAGACGCTGACGAGCGCGCGCCGGATGGGCCGCTTGTTCTCGGCGGTCACTGGATAACTACCTTTCGTCCCTCGATGCGATAGCCGTTGCGGGCGAGCCGCCCCACGACCTCGACGAGCAGCCTTCGCTCGACTTCCTTGATGCGCTCGTGCAGCGCGCTCTCGTCGTCCTCGTCCCGCACCTCGACCACGCCCTGGGCGATGATCGGGCCGGTGTCGACGCCGTCGTCGACGAAGTGGACGGTGCAGCCGGTGACCCTGGCGCCGTACGCGAGCGCGTCCCGCACACCGTGGGCCCCGGGAAAACTGGGCAGCAGGGCGGGGTGCGTGTTGACGAACCGCCCACCGAACCGCGCGAGGAACTCCTTCCCCACGATCTTCATGAACCCGGCGGAGACGACGAGGTCGGGCTCGTGGGCGGCGACGGCCTCGGCCAGCGCCGCGTCCCACTCCTCGCGCGTGCCGTAGTCCTTGACCTTCCGCACGAAGGTCGGCAGCCCGGCGCGCTCGGCGCGCGCCAGCCCCTCGATGCCGTCACGGTCGGCGCCCACGGCGACGATCTCGGCGCCGTAGGCCTCGACTCCCACGTCGGCGATCGCGTCGAGGAGCGCCTGAAGATTGGTGCCGGATCCGGAGACCAGCACGACGAGGCGCTTGGCCACGGGCTTGGCGGCCACGATGGGGCCCTTTCTCGGGGAAGCTGTTTTGTACGGTCGTACGAATGCTTCGCGCCCCCGGATACGGGGAAGCCTACGAACCGGCCGACCGCCAGCAACGATACCGGCACTTCGGACGGCCCCCATGGGACGGGGGCGTGGCCGGAAGGTAGCGTCTGGGGAGAGCTGGTACGGGAACGCACCGCACGCACCGTGCGTTCACGCGGTGAGAGTCCCCGGACCGTGGGCACCCAGCGCCTTCGGGGGGGAACCGCTCCACCGGATCGTCCATGCCGGAACGGTCGTGCCAGATCAGTCGTGACTCACCAAGGGGAAGACGCTCACTTGATGCCGGACCGCAGCCTGCGACCCCTCACCTTCCCTTCCCAGTCGGCGCAGGGACGGCTGCGCGGTGCCGTGGTGCTGCGGGAGCGTCCGTCCTCGCCTCCGGACGCGTCCTCGGACGGGCGGGACGGCGCCGGACGCGGCAGCGCCTCCCCCGACGACAACCCCTTCGCACCGCCCCCGAAGGGCACCCCCGACCGCCCGTGGCAGCCCCGTCCGCAGTCCGGCCGTGACGCGTCGTCCGAGGGCGGATCCGACGGGTCCGGCGAGGGCGGCGGCCAGGCCCCCTGGGGCAGCCAGTGGAGCGACCGCCAGCCCGGCCGCTCCTCCAGCGGATTCGGCGAGCGCCCGCAGCGGCCCGGCGGCCCGCAGAACCCGAGCGGCGGCCCCCGTCCGCGCTGGGACCCCACCGACCCCGCCCAGCGCCGTGCGCGGTACGCCCTGCTGTGCGGCATGTGGGCCTTCTTCTTCGCCCTGTTCAGCTGGCCGTACGTGGCCCTGCTGCTGGGCGCGCTCTCCCTGTACTGGGGTGTCAGCTCGCTGCGCGCCAAGCCGCGCGGGCAGGGCCCGGGCGGACCGGCGCCCGAGGGCCGCCCCCAGACGACGGCCGCGGTCAGCGGCCTGGTCACCGCGTCACTGGCGCTCGCCCTGGTCGCCGTGAACTTCACGGCGCAGCTGGTCTACCGCGACTACTACTCGTGCGTGAACGACGCCCTCACCAACGAGGCCAAGCAGTCCTGCGACCAGCATCTGCCGCCTGAGCTGCGGGGAGTGCTGGGGATCAGCGACTGACGGGGGCGTCCGGCGCGGGAGGCTCCTCCGCGCCGGGGTCCTGTGCGGGGGGTCGTGGCGCGACGGGTTCGCGCGGGGAATCCCACAGGGATTCCCGTACGGAAGGTTCCCGCCGGGTGGGCGGGGCCACTTGGTCCCCGTGACCGGGGTCCGGAGGGAGATCCACCGGCTTCGGGGGCACGGGCGGCCTCACGGTTCCTTCGGGCTTCGCGTTCTTCTCCGCCGCCGCGGCCTCGCGCGGCGCCTCCGTCCCTGCCGCCGTCTCCTTCAGTGCGGCCCGGCGGGCCTGCGGGGCTCCGTCGTCCTCGTGCCAGGAGGGGGGTCCCGGCACCGGCGGGTCGAAGAGCAGTACGTCGTACGGCTCGAGGAGGTCGTCATAGCGATCGGGTACCGGCGTGGGCTGCGGGGGCCGGGGCTTCGGGGCCTTCGCCCGCAGAAGCAGGCCCCACCGGCGCACTCTTCCGCGCATGGCTTCGGTGGGCGACGGGCGCGGCACCGTGACGGTCGCGCCCGCCCGGGGTTCGCCGGTTTCCGGCTCGGCCTCGCCGCCCACCGCCACCCGGCCCGAGCGGCAGCGCCATGCCCGCAGCGCCGCCGCCGTCGGCACGGCCGCCGTCACGGTCCACACCAGTGCCGCAGCACCCACCTGCCACCCGACGGGCCCGAACCGGGCGAGTGCGGAGCCCCCGAGCGGACCGCCGGCCAGTGCCGCGAGCGCCCCGAGAACCGCCGCGCACAGCAGACAGGCCAGCCCGGCACCGGCCACCGTCCGCCGCCACGACCAGGCCCGCACGCGTGTCTCTCCGCCGTCCCGCTCCACGCCGCCCCGCTCCTCCCGCACCGCCGACCCGGCCACGAACCAGCCCATCGTCAGCCCGGCCGTCACCGGCAGCGACACCGTCACCCAGTTCAGCGCGGTGCCGGGGCCGGGGTCCGGAACCGCGGCGAGCAGCGGGAAGGGCGGCAGCAGCGGGGCCGGGGCGGAGGACAGCGGGCCGACGGCATGACCCGCGCCGAGCACGAAGCCGGGTCCGAGGGAGTAGGCCGCCGCCCACAGCAGCGCGTTCGGCAGCAGCGCCAGGCACGTCAGCAGTACGGCGAACCGTCCCGACCAGCCCTCGGTCAGCTCCAGGAAGGCCTCCTGGACCGTCCCGGCGTGCACCACCAGCGACACCACGAGCATCAGCGCCCCGCCGCCGACGAACACCATGGCACCGGCCCCCGCCGCCCGCGCCGCGGCACCCAGGCGCACCTGCGGGCCCGGCCCGAGGAGCAGCCGCCTCACGCCGCCCGGCAGCCGTCGCAACGCCCGCTCCAGGGGTGCGCGGGGGCAGCCGTACGCCTTCCACACGCCACTGCCCGCGGCCGCCGCGGCGAAAAGCGGTACGCACACCGCAGCCCACGCCCACGAGGGCCGCAGCGCACCGCCGTCCGCGTACGCGGCGGCGCCGGATCCGACGGCGAGGTAGCCGAGGACGATGCCCGTCCAGGCGCTGCGGGGTGGGAGGAGCGGCCCGCCGTCGCCCCCGTCGGTCGCGTCCCGGGCCGCCCGGTGCACCAGCAGCGCGGGCAGCGCGAGCAGCAGCAGCGGGGTCACTCCGACGGGCGCGGGGACCCCCGTGAGGGTTTCGGTGCGGATCAGTTCGGCGCCGTGCGCCAGCAGCCACAGCGCGGCGGCGACATGCAGCGCGCCGCCGGGTCCGCTGTCCGGATACGGCGAGCTGATCCACAGCGCGACGACGACCACGGCGAACGAGCCGAGGCCGAGCCCCGCCGCGACCGCACCGCCCACGAAGCCGGCTCCCAAGCCGGGTGAGCGGTCCCGCAGGCGGGTGCGAAGGCGTGACAGCGGTGGACGTCGACGGGTCGTCTGGATCACGGCTTCCATGCTCCCAACGACACGCGCTTTACCGGCGCAACAGGCGAACCTCCGCCGTGTCACTCAATATACGATTATGTTCCTATTCGCACCGAGGGGCGCATCATGACGAACTGTCATGCGAACCCGCTGCCATCACCCACGGAGGGCCGGTGCTCCGGCACGGCCGCCGCCCTGACGCGCAATCAGACCGTCGACGAGGCGGACGGCGCCCTGACGCCCGCTCAGGCCTTCGACATCCTCTACGCGTTCTGCGCCCCCGCCCTCGTACGGCAGGCCTATCTGCTCACCGGCCGGCGCGAGCGGGCGTGCAGGTCCGTGGAACGGGCCTTCCAACTGGCCTGGCAGCGCTGGCCGGAGGTGGCCCACGACCGGGACCCGGCGGGCTGGGTGCGAGCGGTGGTGCACGAGTGCGCGCTGTCCCCCTGGCACCTCTTCCGCCGGCGCGGCCACGTCCCCGACCCGCTGTCCGACCCCGCGGACCGCGCGCTGCAACGCGCCCTGCTGCTGCTCCCGCCGTCATACCGCCGCACCCTGGTGCTCTACGACGGTGTCGGCCTCGACCTGCCCGAGACGGCGGCGGAGACGGAGGCGAGCACCCCGGCCGCGGCGAACCGGCTGATGCACGCGCGCGAGGCGCTCGCCGCACGCCTGCCGGAGCTGTCCGATCCGGCGGAGCTGCACCGGCGGCTGGTCCGCCTGGCCTCGGCGGAACGCCTCGGGGCGGGCGAGCCGGCGGGCGTGCGCACGGCCGGGGAACGCCGGACCCGGTTCTGGACCCGGTCCGCCATCGCCTTCACGGCCACCATCATCGGCGCGACGACGCTCACCCTGCGCACCGCCCCCATGCACTACCTGGCCCCGGTGTCCCCCGGGCACACGGTCCAGGGGCTGCCGGCGCAGGGCATGCTCGGCCCGCTCTCGCCGGAGGCGCTCGCGCTGCGCGCCGGGTTGAGGAAGGAGGCGGCGGGCGGGCCGGAGCGGCTGGCACCGGAGCCCAGATGACTCGGCTGGGCCGCGGACCGGCTGGTCCGCTCCCGGAAACGCCGGTGTGTCTCCGCGGAAGACGCCGGTGCGCCCCCGGAAACGCCGGTGGGCCCGCCCCCATCTGGGGGTGGGCCCACCGGACCGGCTCGGAGAGCTCGGCCGCCGAGGGCGGCCGTGTGCAGCCGCCCGGGGCGGCCGGTGCTCAGCTGCCGAGGATGGCGCGAGCCAGCTTGGCCGTCTCGGTCGGGGTCTTGCCGACCTTGACGCCCGCGGCCTCCAGGGCCTCCTTCTTCGCCTGGGCGGTACCGGAGGAACCCGAGACGATGGCGCCCGCGTGGCCCATGGTCTTGCCCTCCGGCGCGGTGAAGCCCGCGACGTACCCGACGACCGGCTTGGTCACGTTCTCCTTGATGAACGCCGCGGCCCGCTCCTCCGCGTCGCCGCCGATCTCACCGATCATCACGATCAGGTCGGTGTCCGGGTCGTCCTGGAACGCCTTCAGCGCGTCGATGTGCGTGGTACCGATGATCGGGTCACCACCGATACCCACACAGGTGGAGAAGCCGATGTCCCGCAGCTCGTACATCATCTGGTACGTCAGCGTGCCCGACTTCGACACCAGACCGATCCGGCCCGGCTTGGTGATGTCGGCCGGGATGATGCCCGCGTTCGACTGACCCGGCGTGATCAGACCCGGGCAGTTCGGGCCGATGATCCGCGTCCTGTTGCCCTTCTTCCCGGCGTACGCCCAGAAGGAGGCCGAGTCGTGCACCGCGATGCCCTCGGTGATGACCACCGCGAGCGGGATCTCCGCGTCGATCGCCTCGATCACCGCGTCCTTGGTGAACTTCTCCGGAACGAAGATCACCGTGACGTCGGCGCCGGTCTTCTCGATGGCGTCCTTCACGGTCCCGAAGACCGGTACCTCGGTGCCGTCGAAGTCCACGCTCTGGCCCGCCTTGCGCGGGTTCACGCCACCGACGATGTTCGTGCCCGAGGCCAGCATGCGACGCGTGTGCTTCTGGCCCTCGGAGCCGGTCATGCCCTGGACGATGACCTTGGATTCCTTGGTGAGGAAGATAGCCATGGTGTTCTGTGACCTCGTCCCTTACTTCGCGGCAGCAGCCAGCTCGGCGGCCTTGTCGGCCGCGCCGTCCATGGTGTCCACCCGCTGCACGAGCGGGTGGTTGCGGTCGTCCAGAATCTGACGGCCCAGTTCGGCGTTGTTGCCGTCCAGACGCACGACCAGCGGCTTGGTGACCTCCTCGCCCTTGGACTCCAGCAGCTCCAGGGCCTGCACGATGCCGTTGGCGACCGCGTCGCACGCGGTGATGCCGCCGAAGACGTTGACGAACACGGACTTCACGTCCGGGTCGCCCAGGATGATCTCCAGACCGTTCGCCATCACCTCGGCGGAGGCGCCGCCACCGATGTCGAGGAAGTTGGCGGGCTTGACGCCCTTGTGGGCCTCACCGGCGTACGCGACGACGTCCAGGGTCGACATGACCAGACCCGCGCCGTTGCCGATGATGCCGACCTCACCGTCGAGCTTGACGTAGTTGAGGTTCTTCTCCTTGGCAGCCGCCTCCAGCGGGTTGGCGGCGGCCTTGTCGTGGAGCTCCTCGAACTCGGGGTGACGGAACTCCGCGTTGTCGTCCAGCGACACCTTCCCGTCGAGGGCGATGACGTCACCGGAGGCGACCTTGGCGAGAGGGTTGACCTCCACCAGGAGGGCGTCCTCCTTGATGAAGACCTCCCAGAGGCTGACGAGGACGTCGGCGACCTTGTCGGCGACCTCGGCCGGGAACTTGGCCGCGGCGACGATCTCCTCGGCCTTGGCCCGGTCCACGCCGTCGATGGCGTCGATCGCGATCTTGGCGACGGCCTCGGGGCGGGTGGCAGCGACCTCTTCGATCTCCATGCCGCCCTCGACCGAGGCGATGGAGAGGAAGGTGCGGTTGGCGCGGTCGAGGAGGAAGGAGACGTAGTACTCCTCGAGGATCTCCGGAGCGGTCTCCGCGAGCATGACCTTGTGGACCGTGTGGCCCTTGATGTCCATGCCGAGGATGTCCGTCGCGCGGGCGACGGCCTCGTCCGGGGTGGCGGCCAGCTTGACACCACCGGCCTTGCCGCGGCCACCGACCTTCACCTGAGCCTTGACGACCGACTTGCCGCCCAGCCGCTCGGTGATCTCGCGCGCCGCCTCAGGCGTGTCGATGACTTCACCGGCCAGCACCGGTACACCGTGCTTGGCGAAGAGGTCCCTCGCCTGGTACTCGAACAGGTCCACGCGCTTCCGTCCCTATCAGTGATCTCGCGGTTCGTTGGATGCGTGGGCGTGCCGCGAAGGGCAACGTGACGTCCGCTCTGGGTCACAGGGAAGGCGCACACGGTGTCCGAGCGCGCGGCATGTCCGTCTCGCAGGTTATCCCCGGTTACGGGAGTGCCCTAAATCGAGGGTCACACCTGAGCGGTGATACCTGTCACATGATGCCGCGCTCTCTGGCACGGCGTGCCGCCGAGGCGGGGGCCTCACCAGGCTGGGGTTGACCGGGTGAGGCCCCCTCGTACAGCCCCGAAGGGGCTCCGGACGGTTGATCCCCACCCCAATGGGGACCAGCCGCCCTTTCCGCGAGATCCCGGGGCGGAACGGCCGGACGGACCGACGGCTTTCAGCCGTCCGGGTCCACCGGGCCCGCGGAGTCGGGTGGGCTCTCCGTGACGACGGAGCGGTGGACCTGTCCGGTTAGCCGGGGAAGACGGGGACGGCCTGGTGCCGGTCCCGGGCGCCGAGTGCGGCGGCCCGGGCGGCGGCACCGGGCACCAGCCGCGACGGGGCCCGCTCGGGCACCGTGACGGCGTGCGCGTCCCCGTGCCGCGAGGTGCCGGAGTCGGCCGCCGCGTGATCTCCGAGCATGCCGTCCGGACCACCAGCGGGGCCCTGGTGCGCGGGGATCGGGGCGAGGGGGGCGACGAGACCGGCACGGGGAGAGCGGTGGGGCCGGACGTGCACGGCGGCGCCGCCGGTCCCGGAGGTCGCACCGATGTATCGCGGGCCGTGGGCGGCAGCGGAGGACGCGGTGACGCCTTGCGCCGTACGGGCCTTGGGAGTGCTGCTGTGCCCACTGGACGTGGCCAGGTTCGCGCCGCCCGGACGCTGCTGCGGCTGGGCTCGCGGAGCCGAGGCAACGGGCCCCGTCTGCGGCTGCAACGGCAACGACGCCGGGAGGTCGGGCACGACGGGCAGCGCCGGCACCTCGGGCCGCACCTCGACCGCCCCACCCACCTCGGCACCGACCACATCCCCAACCGGCTTCACGACCGGCCTCACAACGTGCTCGGTGGCGGGCCCGACAACCGGCTGCACAACGGAGTCGCCGACCGGCCTCATGACGCGCTCGACAACCGGCTGGGCAACGGAGTCGACGCCCGGCCGCACGACCGGCTCGGCGACAGGCTCGGCGACGGAGTCGACGCCCGGCCGCACGACCGGCTCGGCGACAGGCTCGGCGACGGGCCGGACGCCCAGCTTCACGACGGGCCCGGCTACCGGCTCGGCGACCGGCCGCGCGGCGGGCGCGACGGACGGGACGACCGGCTGGGCGGCCGACTCAACCACGGACTCGGCAACCGGCCGCACAACGTGCTCGACGACCGGCTCGGCGACCAGCCGGGCACCCGGCTTCTCGACGGGCTCGGTGATCGGAGCGACGAGGGGCTTCTCGACGGGCTCGGTGATCGGCTCGACGACAGGCTTCGCGACCCGGTCGGTCACGGCCGCGAGGCCGCCGGACGACGGCGAGAACGAGGGCGAAGACGCGGGCGAGGGCGAGGGCGAAGACGCGGGCGAGGGCGAGGGCGAAGACGCGGACCCCGGAACCGAAGCGGCCACCGGCTCGGACAAGGGTGCCGTCGGTCCGCCCTCCGCCGCCCGTGCCTGTTGCCCGCACAGGAACCCGAGGGCGACCAACGTCCCTACCAGCAGCCCCAGTTGCAGTACACGCCGTCCGGCCGCCGTACGCGTCGCGCGTAGGGCGGCACCGGGCAGCGCTGCTGGCCAGGACAAGAGAGGACGGTTCTTCCCGTACGGCGACAAGGGTGTTGGAGCGTCGATCCTCGCACGGGGTTCCCAAGGGTGCGCAAGCCCTCTCCCACCGCTGGGCGGCCAATGTCACACGGCGTCGGGTATCGGAAGCGGCCGCTTCTCGATCGCCGCCGCCATCACCTCCGGGAACAGGTCCGGCGTGCAGGCGAACGCCGGTGCCCCGAGCGCCGCGAGAGCCGCCGCGTGCTCCCGGTCGTAGGCGGGCGCGCCCTCGTCGGAGAGCGCGAGCAGCGTCACGAACTGCACTCCGGACGCCTTCATCGCGGCGACTCGCTTCAGCATCTCGTCGCGTATGCCTCCCTCGTACAGGTCGCTGATCAGCACGACCACCGTCTCCGCGGGCCGGGTGATCCGCGACTGACAGTACGCCAGCGCCCGGTTGATGTCCGTGCCGCCACCGAGCTGGGTGCCGAAGAGCACGTCCACCGGATCGTCGAGCTGGTCGGTGAGGTCGACGACCGCCGTGTCGAAGACGACCAGCCGCGTACTGACGGACCGCATGGACGCCAGCACCGCCCCGAACACGGAGGCGTACACGACGGACGCCGTCATCGACCCCGACTGGTCGACGCAGAGGACGACCTCCCTCTTCACGGACTGCGACGCCCGGCCGTAGCCGATCAGCCGCTCCGGCACGACCGTCCGGTACTCCGGCAGGTAGTTCTTGAGGTTGGCCGCGATCGTCCGGTTCCAGTCGATGTCGTGGTGGCGCGGCCGGCTGACACGCGCGCTGCGGTCGAGGGCGCCGATGAGCGTGGCCCGGGTGCGGGTGGCCAGCCGCTTCTCCAGGTCCTCGACGACCTTGCGCACCACGGCCCGGGCCGTCTCCCTGGTCGTCTCCGGCATCGCCTTGTTGAGCGAGAGCAGGGTGCCGACGAGGTGGACGTCCGCCTCCACCGCCTCCAGCATCTCCGGCTCCAGCAGCAACGTGGCCAGCCCGAGCCGGTCGATGGCGTCCCGCTGCATGACCTGCACCACGGAGGAGGGGAAGTACGTCCGTATGTCCCCGAGCCACCGCGCCACCGAGGGCGCCGAGCCTCCCAGTCCCGCCGAACGGTCGCGTCCCGTCCGTCCCACCGGCGGCTTGTCCCCCTTTCCGTAGAGCGCGGCGAGCGCCGCGTCCATCCCCGTGTCCCGTCCCGACAGCGCGCATCCGGTGCCGTCGGCCGGGCCGCCGCCGAGCACGAGCCGCCAGCGCCGCAGCCGCTCCTGGACCGCGTCCGTCACGTCGTACCCCTCTCCCCCGGTCATCCCGCCACCCCCGCAAGCTCGTTGCCCGGCTTCTCCCTGCCGGGACCGGGGTCGTCCAGCGCCAACAGCAGCCGCAGCACGGGCAGTACGGCGTCCGCGCGCTCCTGGTCGAGTTGCTCGGCGAACCCGGGCACACCGCCCGTCGAGCCCCCGGCCCCACCGCCGCCCGGCCCCGGACCGCGCCCGACCAGCTCGCCGAGCGTTCTGCGCACCCCCGGCTCGTATGCCGAGAACGTGCGCCGCAGCAGCGGCAGTACGTCCGTGAACGCCTGCGCCGGCACGCCGGTCAGCCAGGCGTCGACCAGCCCGAGCAGCCGCTCGTCGTGCACCAGCAGCATCCCGCCGCCACCTCCGACGAAGCCCTCGATCCACGCGGCCGCGTCGGCCGGCGGCGTGCCCGGCGACAGCACGAGGCCCATGAGCCGCGCCGCCTGCTCCTGCTCGACCTCCCCGTCGTCCAGCAGCAGCCGCACCGCGCGTCCCCGCAGCACCCCGGGGACCGTGTCCCGTCCGGAAAGGGTCCGGAGCACGGTGTGCCAGCGGGCGCGCAGCTCGCCGTGCCCGGCCTTGGGGGTGTCGCCGAGCAGGGCCACCGCGCCGTGCACCGCGTCCACGTGCCGCCGCATCTCCTCGGCCGCGTCCGCGTCCAGTGCGACGCAGGCCGGGGGCAGGCCGACGAAGATCCGCTCGGCCAGGCCGGCCGCCACACCGGCGAGCGCCTCGGTGTCCGTGCCGCGCACGTCTCCGTAGCGCAGGGAGCGGACCAGGGCCGGCAGCGCCTGGGCGAGGTGCCCGACGTCCGAGTCGAGCGCCGCCCGGTCGGCGAGCACGCGCATGACCACGGGCAGCGCTTCGGGCAGTTCGGCGAGCAGGCAGTGCTCCGCGAGCGCGGTGACGTCGGCGAGGGCCCGCGCGGCCACGGCGTCCGCCTCCGCCCTGGCGGTCGCGGCGGCGAGCACGGTCGTCCCCCACACCCCGGCCTCGGCGACGCGCACCGACAGCTCGGGCTCCCAGCGCAGCCGCCAGGTCTCCCGGAACGTACCGGTGCTGCCCCGCGAGGCCGTGGGCTCGCCCCAGTCCACGCCCAGCAGCCGCAGCCGGTGCAGCAGCCGGCTGCGCCCGGCATCGGTCTCCTTGCGCAGGTCGAGCTCCAGCTCCCGCTCCAGCGCCTCGGGTTTGAGCCGCAACCGCCGTTGAAGCCGGGCCAGGTCGCGCTGCAACGGCACCGCGGGCGCCGCCTCCGGCACCGCGCCCAGCACGTCGCCGACCACGAGCCGGTCGTGCACCAGTGCCAGCGGCACGTCGGAGCCGTCGCACATCACCGCGCGCACCGCGTCCGTCGTCTCGCTCAGGCCCGGCAGCGGGCGGCCGCGCATCGCGGCGAGCGTCCCCGCCAGCCGCACCGCTTCGATGACGTGCGCGGAGGAGACGATCCGGTCCTCCTCCCGGAGCAGTCCCGCCACCTTGGTCAGCCACCGCTCGACGGGCCGGTCCGGCACGTCGAACAGGTGGGCGTACCAGCCGGGCGAGTCGATGCCCGCGCCGTAGCCGGAGGCCCGGGACAGCCGGCGGTGGGTCCACGGCACCCAGGTCATGTCCGCCTTGACCTTGGGCAGCCCCTTCAGCAGGGCGCGGTCGGCGGCGACGGTCGCCTTCCGCCGCAGCGCGGGCACGTGCCAGGCCCCGCACACCACGGCGACGCCGTCCCCGAACTCGCGCTGCGCGGCGCGCACTTGGAGGCGCATGTGGGCCTCGCGCACAAGATCCCGGTGCTCCTCCCCGCTGCCGTACGCCTCCCGCAGCACGCCCATGGCCTCCTCCAGCACCAGGAACGGGGCGAGCGCGTCGCCCTCGCCGGCGCCCCGGTGTTCGACCACGTCCTCCCACCAGCGCTCGGGGTCGTCGTACCCGCCGGCCTCGGCGAGCGCGGCGAGCGGGTCGACGCGCACCTCGGCCCCCGGCGGGCACGCCCCTGCCGGGGGCTCCGCGGTCCCCTCCACCGCGGAGCCCTCCGTGTCGGCGCCGCCGTCCGGGGGCGTGCCGGCGTCTTCCCTGCCCCCCGCGAGGCCCCACGCGAGCGTGTGCGTGGCCGGCAGGTCGATGAAGCGGGCCGGGACGTCGTGCTCCAGGGCCCAGCGGACGGCGACCCACTCGGGCGAGAAACCGGCCAGCGGCCAGAACGCCGAGCGGCCGGGCTCGTCCACGGCGTGGGCGAGGAGCGCGACGGGCGGCCGCATGTCCTGGTCGGCGGCGAGCGGGATCAGCGCGTCCGCCTCCGGTGGGCCCTCGATCAGTACCGCCCGCGGTCGCGCCGCCTCCAGCGCGGCCCGCACCGCGCGGGCGGATCCGGGCCCGTGGTGCCGGACCCCGAGCAGCAGCGGCCCCACGCCGGGCCGCCGGCTCCCGGATCCCTCGGATCCCCTCACGTCGTCCCCCTCCTCGTCCTCCCTCGTCCTCGCCCCGCGGTCCAGCTGGGCTCGTCGTCGGCGCGGGCCCGCGCCGTGCCGGCCGGCAGGCGTCCGCCGTCGGCCGGCCGTCCGATGCGGCTCACGCGCTCACCTCCCGGCAGGACCGGTAGAAGTCCTTCCAGCCGTCGCGCTCGCGGACGACCGTCTCCAGGTACTCCTGCCAGACGACGCGGTCTGCCGCCGGATCACGGACGACGGCGCCGAGGATGCCGGCGGCCACGTCACCGGCCCGCAGCACGCCGTCGCCGAAGTGGGCCGCCAGCGCGAGGCCGCCGGTGACCACCGAGATCGCCTCGGCGGTGGACAGGGTGCCGCTGGGCGACTTCAGCTTCGTACGGCCGTCGGTGGTGACGCCGTCACGCAGCTCGCGGAAGACGGTCACGACACGGCGGATCTCGTCGGCCCCGTCCGGGACGCCCGGCAGGTCGAGTGAGCGGCCGATCTGGTCGACCCGGCGCGCCACGATCTCGACCTCGGCCTCGGGGCTCTCCGGCAGCGGCAGGACCACCGTGTTGAACCGGCGGCGCAGGGCGCTGGACAGGTCGTTGACCCCGCGGTCGCGGTCGTTGGCGGTGGCGATCAGGTTGAAGCCGCGGACCGCCTGCACCTCCTCGCCCAGTTCCGGTATCGGCAGGGTCTTCTCGGACAGGATCGTGATCAGCGTGTCCTGCACGTCGGCCGGGATGCGGGTCAGCTCCTCGACCCGGGCGGTCATGCCCTGCGCCATGGCCCGCATGACCGGGCTGGGCACGAGGGCGTCGCGGCTCGGTCCGTGCGCCAGCAGCTGCGCGTAGTTCCAGCCGTAGCGGATCGCTTCCTCCGGGGTGCCGGCCGTGCCCTGCACCAGGAGCGTCGAGTCGCCGCTGACCGCGGCGGCCAAGTGCTCGGACACCCAGGTCTTCGCCGTGCCCGGCACGCCGAGCAGGAGCAGGGCGCGGTCGGTGGCGAGGGTGGTGACCGCGACCTCGACGATGCGGCGGGGGCCCACGTACTTCGGTGTGATCACCGTGCCGTCCGGCAGCGTGCCGCCGAGGAGGTAGGTCGCGACGGCCCACGGCGACAGCTTCCAGCGGGCCGGGCGCGGACGGTCGTCGTGTGCGGCGAGCGCCGCCAGCTCGGCCGCGAAGGCGTGCTCGGCGTGCGGGCGCAGCGCCTGCGCCTCCGGCGTGTTCGCGGGCGCGGAGTGGTTCTGGCGCGGTTCGACGGGTGTCGGTTCGACGGACACAGACATGGCTGAGGCCCCCTCCAGCTCGGCCGGTTCGGATCTGTCACCAACCGTGCACCACGGCACTGACAACGCGTTCTGACCTGCGCAAATATGCCTACCCGGCCGATTGTCAGTGGCAGGTCCTACCTTCGATGGCATGACTCAGCAGGGGGTGCGCTGGAGCGCGGACCAGGTGCTGGCACTGGCGCCTGACGCCGCGTCGCGCAAAGCGGGAAGCAAACTCGGCGCGGCCGGGCCGTGGTCCGAGGCGGGGTGTTCCGACGAGGGGGCGGTGTGGGGACTGTGCAAGGGCAGTGGCAGCCGGCCGTATCAGACGGTCGTCGACGTCGCGGGCGGTGCCGGGCCGGCGTACAAGTGCAGTTGTCCGAGCCGCAAGTTCCCGTGCAAGCACGCGCTCGGACTGCTGCTGCTGTGGGCGAGCGACGACGGCGCGGTGCCGTCCGGGCAGGCGCCCGACTGGGCCGAGCAGTGGACGGCGGCCCGCGGGGAGCGGACGGGGCGGAAGCGTTCGACAGCGGGTCCGGCCTCCGGTGCCGCTGATCCGCGGGCGGCGCTGCGCCGGGCGGAGCGCCGGGCCGAGCGGATCACCGCGGGGGTGACGGAGCTGGAGCAGCGCCTGGCCGACCTGCTGCGCGGCGGTCTGGCCCCGGCCGAGCAGGCGGGGTACGGGCTGTGGGAGGAGACGGCGGCCCGCATGGTCGACGCGCAGGCTCCCGGACTGGCGGGACGGGTGCGGGAGCTGGGGGCCGTGCCGTCGTCGGGGCCGGGCTGGCCGGTGCGGCTGCTGGAGGAGTGCGCGCTGCTGCATCTGCTGGGCCAGGGCTGGCTGCGCCGCGAGCGGCTGCCGGAAGGGATGTCGGCGACGGTCCGTTCCCGGGTGGGTCTGCCCGTCTCAGCGGACGGACCTCCGGTGCGGGACCGCTGGCTCGTCCTCGCCCAGTACGACACCGCGGACGCGAAGCTGACCACACGCAGGATATGGCTGCACGGCGCGGACTCGGGCCGTACGGCTCTGCTGCTCTCCTACGGCGCGGCGGGCCGCGCCCCGGAGCTCGCGCTGCCGGTGGGCCTGGCCCTGGAGGCGGAGGTGTCCTCCTATCCGGGCGCGGGACAGCCGCGCGTGGCCCTGGGCGAGCGGTTCGCGCCCCCGGCGCCCGTCCGGATCCGCCCACGCGGGGTGACGACGGCGCAGGCGGCCGCCCGCTACGGCGCGGCGCTGCGGGACGACCCGTGGCTGGAGTCGGTTCCGGTGACGCTGCGGGAGGTCGTACCGGTCCCGGACGGCGAGTCCTGGCAGCTGGCCGACGCCGCCTCCGACTCCGCGCTGCCCGTCACTCGCGTGGCCCGTACGCATCCGGGCCTGTGGCGGCTGGTCGCCCTGTCGGGCGGCGCGCCGGTCACGGTCTTCGGCGAGTGCGGCCACCGGGGCTTCACTCCGTTGACCGCATGGTCGCGGAACGAGGAAGAAATGGTGACTCTGTGCTGATGCCAAATCAACCATCCGTGACATCAGCCCTGGCAGCGGGCTCGGGATGTCCGGCAAAGGAGTGACGTCACCGCGATATGCGGGGCCCGATCGGCACAGCGGGAACCTCTCACCCAAAAGGCGCAAAATGGCAGAGAGTATCCCATCTGAATACCTTTTCTCTTCTGCACCACGCATTTGTTCCACCCCAGGGGAAACCCGGTCCATGTGACCCTTCAACCACTCCCGGGCAGCCGGCTACGGAAAGGAAGCTCATGATCAGGACCTCCACCTCGCCGGAGGCGCCCGCCACGGGCGCCTGGGAGGAGTTGGTCACCACCGCCCTGCTCGGCACGGACCGGCGCACACCCCCGGGCGGCACACCCGGACGGACCGCGCCGGTGGCGCTGCTCGACGCGGCAGCCGTGCAGACCGTACGGCGGCGTGCGGGACTGCGCCCCGCGCCCGCGGCCCGGCGCCCGGAGCCCGCACCGGAGGATCCGCGTCCGCCGCTGCCCGCGGCCGCGGCCCGCAGGCTCGCCATGCTGCTGGCCGACCGGCCCGGTACGGCGGCCGGCCGCCGGGGAACGGCACCGGACCTGATGGAACTGCTGCCCCAGTGGCTCGCGGCGGCGAACGCCCACGGGTACGCCCCGCCCCCGGAGGCACTACCCGCCCTGCTGGACGCCGCGAGGGCCCGTACGGACCTGCGTCCGGCCGCACTGGGCTTCGGCGGCCCACGCGCCCTGTGGCTGGCGGGGCTGAACCCGGACTGGCGGTTCGCCCTGCGGGCGGCCCCGGGCGCCGGTGCCGCCCGCAGCGGCTCCGGGGACGCCGACCGTGTCCGCAAGCTGTGGGAGGAGGGTCTGTTCGCGGAGCGGGTCGCGCTGCTGGCGTCGATACGTGCGCACTCGCCCGCCGCCGCACGCGAACTGCTCGCCGGCTCCTGGCCCACCGAGCGGGCCGAGGACCGGCTGATGTTCGTCGACTCCCTGCGGACGGGTCTCGGCCCGGACGACGAGGAGTTCCTGGAGCAGGCCCTGTCCGACCGCAGCCGCAACGTACGGTCCACGGCCGCGGAGTTGCTCTCGGCACTGCCCGGATCGGCGCTCGCCGCACGGATGGCGGCCCGGGCCCGCTCCTGCGTGGCCGTCGACCACACCCGCGGGACACCCACGCTCGTCGTCGAGGCGCCGCACGAGTGCGACTCGGCCATGGAACGCGATGGGATCGCCCCCAAGGCTCCGGCAGGACGGGGCGAACGATCTTGGTGGCTGGGCCAGTTGGTGGAGGCGGCGCCGCTCGGGACCTGGCCCGGACGGCTGGGCGGACGCACGCCGCGGGAGATCGTGGCCCTGCCGGTCGCGGACGGATGGCAGGGCGAACTGCACGCCGCCTGGTGCCGGGCGGCGGTGAGGCAGCGGGACGCACAGTGGGCGCGGGCGCTGCTCGGGCCGCCCGCGGCCCCCGACGCCGGTGGCCCCGGCGCGGTGTCCCTGGCCGAGCGCGCCAAGCTGCTCGGCACGCTGGACGCCGCCGAACGGGCCGACTGGGTGGCCGGATTCATCGCGGCACACGGACTGCCCGAGGCGTTTCAGCTGCTCGGGGTGTGCGCGGTGCCGTGGGCGGCACCGCTCGGGCGGGCGGTGGTCGACGCGCTCAACATCGCGCGGGACGCAGGGAGTTACCCATGGAGTTTCAGTGGAGTGATGGGGCTTGCCGAGCGGTGCCTGGATCCCGCGGAGGCGAGTCGGCTCGACGGACTGCTGGCGGTTCCGGACGAGGCGGAGGACGCGTCGCCGGGAGCCGGAGGGTACTGGGCGGAGGCCTTCCAGCGACTGGTCACGACCCTGCGGCTGCGCTCCGCCATGGCCGGGGAACTGGAGGCGGCGCGGACCGGCTGAGTCCCGCCCCGGGTGAAGGCGGGTCTGCCTGGGGGCCGTGCCCCCAGGACGGGCCGCTCGCACCCGGCCGGCGCCGGGAGATCCCGCGGGAGCCGCCGGCACCCCTATGCCTCGGCGGGCTGGCGGACGTTCGCCCTGACCCAGTCGACGATCGACTGGGTGGTCGCGCCCGGGGTGAAGATCTCCGCGACACCCTTCTCCTTGAGCGGGGGGATGTCCGCCTCCGGGATGATGCCGCCGCCGAAGACGACGATGTCCTCCGCGTCGCGCTCCCTGAGCAGTTCGATCACCGCGGCGAACAGCGTGTTGTGCGCGCCCGAGAGGATGGACAGGCCGATCGCGTCGGCGTCCTCCTGGATCGCCGTGTCCACGATCTGCTCCGGGGTCTGGTGGAGCCCGGTGTAGATGACCTCCATACCGGCGTCGCGCAGTGCCCGCGCGATCACCTTGGCGCCCCGATCGTGGCCGTCGAGCCCCGGCTTGGCCACCACCACGCGGATCGGACCGGCTGCCACACCCATCACTGCCTCCATGAAGCGACTACATCCATCCGTACCGACAAGTACCTCACATGTGGCACGGACGCCCCGCACCACACCGTCCGGGGAAGTGAACGAACGTTATCTCCAGCATCCCGCAACCGGCAGTTTCACGGCGCAGAGGGAGGGGGAAATCACATGGTGGGACACTCCCCCGAGTTCACCGGGCAGGGGGGACCCGCAGGCCGCGCGTCGTTCCCCGTCCGCGCGGCCCACGCGCCGCACGCCTTTGCCGCGGCGCGCGGACCACTGCGGGAGCAAGCACGACGGGAGCCGCAACGAGGTCGTCGCACCACCGCGCCGCAGACCGCGCGCCGCGGTGGTGCGCCGTATCGGCGAGGGCACGAAGGGCACCCGGGGCCGGTGGGGCACGGCGGCGCGAAGCCTGCCCGGCCGACCGCCCCCGCCGCGACTGCTCACGAGGGCACACGGGGGACAGGGTCGTCCTCCCGCGTGCCGACAGGAGGTCGGCCATGAAGGTCACCAGGGTCGCGGACCCCATTCTCCCGCTCTGCCGGTGCCTGCTGCCGTGCAGACTCGCGGGGCTCTCACTGGCTCTGCTCAAGGCGACCGCTCTGGAACTCGCGATCCTCGCGGGACATCTCCTGCTCTATCCCTCGGGCATCGTCCAGGAGCGCCGCGGCGCCTCCCGCGCGATCCCGGCGCCCGGCACCGCCCAGTTGCCGACCGCGGCCAAGCCACCGGTCGTGCTGCTGCACGGGTTCATCGACAACCGCTCGGTGTTCGTCCTGCTGCGCCGCAGCCTCGCCCAGCACGGCAGGCAGCGCGTGGAGTCCCTGAACTACTCGCCGCTGACCTGCGACATCCGCACCGCGGCCGAACTGCTCGGCCGGCACATCGAGGAGATCTGCGAGCGCACCGGCAGCAGGCAGATCGACGTCGTCGGGCACAGCCTCGGCGGACTGATCGCCCGTTACTACGTGCAGCGGCTCGGTGGTGATCTGCGGGTCCGCACCCTCGTCACCCTCGGCACCCCGCACTCCGGCACCCGGGTCGCGCCGCTGGCCAACGCCCATCCGATCGTGCGGCAGATGCGCCCCGGTTCCGAGCTGATCGAGGAACTGTCGCGCCCCGCGCCCGGCTGCCGTACGCACTTCGTCAGCTTCTGGAGCGACCTCGACCACCTGATGGACCCGCTGGAGTCGGCCTGCATCGAGCACCCCGACCTGAAGGTGGAGAACATCCAGGTCAGCGGAATCGGACATCTCGCCCTGCCGCTCCACCCCGCCGTGGCGACCGGGATACGGCAGATCCTCGACACCGCGCGCCCCGGAGACCCGACCGCCGACCGCGCCGGCGGAGTGACCGTCGCCTGACGGTCGACCCCTCGGGATCGAACGCGACTCGAACACAAAGTTAAAGCCGTCTCCACACCCCGGCGAAACACGGCTGAATGCCCGTTTCCCGCCTCGGGGAAACCTGTGGAAGATTGTCGCGCCCTCATACCGCCGGGTACAGTCGCCGCACTGCTCTGCCAGCCCCTGTTGTCGAGGCGAAAGAGAAGTTGGTGAACGACCGTCACCCGTCGGGGACCATGGCCGCCCCGGCTCCGGCCTCCGATGCCGCCTCGACGCCCTACGCGTCGTATGACGGGCAGGAAGCTGCGTACGGCGACTTCACCACGTACAGCGACTACAACGCCACCGGTTACCACACCGGCACGTACACCACGGCGGACTACACCGCCGACCCGCTCCACGCCGGTCTCGCGACCGGCGAGACGCACACCACGGGTGCGTACGACACCACCGGCTGGTCCGCGAACGGCCACCAGAGTCCGAACTACGACCCGTACGCGGCGCAGCACCACGCCGCCCACGACACCGGCGCGTACGACACCACCGCCTGGGCGACCGGCTACCAGCAGCAACTGGCCTCCGTTCCACCGCAGTCCACGTCGGTCGACACCAGCGGCCAGTGGGACGCGCAGACCTGGCTCCAGCCGGACCAGACGGCCGCCGCCGACGCCACCCAGCAGTGGGGCTGGGGCACGCAGGTCTTCGACACCGGCGCGTACGACGCCACGCAGTGGAACGGCGACGGCGGCACCACGGTCGGCGAGAACTTCGAGGGACCCGAACCGCACGAGCCGCAGGACGGCTTGGCGGAAGAGGAACCGGTCGCCGCGGTCGAGCCGGACCCGGCCCCGCCGCTGCTCGACGACGAGGAAGAAATCACCCCCGCCCCGGCCCCGGCCTCCCGAGCGGCCTCCCGCGCAGCGGGCCGCTCCCGGCGCCGCCCCCCGGCCAAGCGCTCCGCACTGCTCACGGTGGCGGTGCCCTCGGTCTGCGTGATGGGGGTCGCCGGGATCGCCGCCGCCTCCGTGGGCGGTCTGACCGAGGACGGCAAGGAGAGCGCGGCGGCCACGCCCGACGCGCACCCCGTCAAGGCGTCCACCGCCAACAACAAGCTGGACACCCAGTTGCAGGGCCTGTCCGCGGGGGCGAACGACTTCGCCGACCGGGCCAGCCGGTACCAGGAGCGCATCGACCTCAAAGCGCAGCAGGAGGCCGAGAAGAAGAAAGCGGCGGAGGAGGCGGCCCGCAAAGAGCGACTGCGCCCCAAGTTCGCCGTCCCGGTCTTCGAGAGGGGTCTCAGCGCCTACTTCGGCCAGGCCGGCGTGAACTGGATGTCCGTGCACACCGGCATCGACTTCCCCGTCTCGTACGGGACGACGGTGCTGGCCGCGACCGACGGCACGGTCCGCACGCAGTGGAACAGCGCCTACGGCAACATGATGATCGTGACCGCGATGGACGGCACGGAGACGTGGTACTGCCACCTCTCCAGCTACCGGGTCCCCTCCGGTACGACGGTGAAGGCCGGAGAGGCGATCGCCTACTCCGGCAACTCCGGCAACTCCACCGGCCCGCACCTGCACTTCGAGGTCAGGCCCGCGGGCGGGGCGCCCATCGACCCGCTGTCGTGGCTGCGCAGCCACGGCCTCGACCCGACGTAGCCCCTCCCGCTACAGCTTCTCCACCGGCGCGTACCGCAGCAGCAGCCGCTTGGGCTTGCCGTCGCCGAAGTCGATCGTCGCCTGGGCCTTGTCGCCCGTGCCCGCGACGGCGACCACCGAGCCCAGGCCGAACTGGTCGTGCGTGACCCGGTCTCCGACGGCGAGCGCCGCCACCGGCTTCTCCGTGGTGCGGCGGGTGGCGAAGCCCGAGGCGCCGGACGCCGACGAGCGAGACCGGGACGAGGACAGCGAGGCCGCCACCGAGGAGGCCGGACCGGAAGGTGCGAAGGCCGAACCGCCCGTCCGCTTCCAGTCCACGTGCGCCGGCGGGATCTCCTCCAGGAACCGGGAGGGCGGGTTGTACGACGGCTGGCCCCAGGCGCTGCGCATCGACGAACGGGTCAGGTACAGCCGCTCCCGCGCGCGCGTGATGCCCACGTAGGCCAGGCGCCGCTCCTCCTCCAGCTCCTTGGTCTGGCCGAGGGCGCGCATGTGCGGGAAGACGCCGTCCTCCATGCCGGTAAGGAAGACCACCGGGAACTCCAGGCCCTTGGCGGTGTGCAGGGTCATCAGCGTGATGACGCCGTCGCCGTCCTCCTCGTCCGGGATCTGGTCGGAGTCGGCGACCAGGGCGACCTGCTCCAGGAAGTCGGAGAGCGCGACCGGCTCCCCCTCCCCGCGCCCCTGCTCGAACTCCAGAGCGACCGCGGCGAGTTCCTGGAGGTTCTCGATACGGGTCTCGTCCTGCGGGTCGGTGGAGGCCTGCAACTCGGCCAGGTAGCCCGTGCGCTCCAGGACGGCCTCCAGGATCGTGGCCGGTCCGGCGCCCGACTCGACGATCGTGCGGAGGTCCTCCATCAGCGTGTTGAACCGCTTGACCGCGTTCGTGGAGCGCGCGGCCATGCCGTACGCCTCGTCGACGCGGCGCAGCGCCTGCGGGAAGCTGACCCTCTCCCGCTGGGCGAGGGCGTCGATCATCGCCTCGGCGCGCTCGCCGATGCCCCGCTTGGGCACGTTGAGGATGCGGCGCAACGGGACGGAGTCCTCGGGGTTGGCCAGGACCCGCAGGTAGGCCAGGACGTCCCGGACCTCCTTGCGCTCGTAGAAGCGGACGCCGCCGACGACCTTGTAGGGCAGGCCGACGCGGATGAAGATCTCTTCGAAGACACGGGACTGGGCGTTGGTGCGGTAGAAGACGGCGACGTCGCCCGCCTTGGCCTCGCCCGCGTCCGTGAGGCGGTCTATCTCTTCGGCGACGAACTGCGCCTCGTCGTGCTCGGTGTCGGCGACGTAACCCGTGATGCGGGCGCCCGCGCCGGCGTTGGTCCACAGGTTCTTGGGGCGGCGGGACTCGTTGCGCTCGATGACCGCGTTGGCGGCGGACAGGATCGTCTGCGTGGAGCGGTAGTTCTGCTCCAGCAGGATCGTCGTCGCGTCCGGGTAGTCCTCCTCGAACTGGAGGATGTTGCGGATGGTCGCGCCGCGGAAGGCGTAGATCGACTGGTCGGCGTCACCGACCACGCACAGCTCGGCCGGCCGCAGGTCGTCCTCGGCGGGCGGTACGTCCACGGGGTGCTCGGCGGTGCCGACCAGTTCCCGTACCAGGGCGTACTGCGCGTGGTTGGTGTCCTGGTACTCGTCGACCAGGACGTGCCGGAAGCGGCGGCGGTAGTGCTCGGCGACGTCCGGGAAGGCGCGCAGCAGGTTGACCGTCGTCATGATCAGGTCGTCGAAGTCGAGGGCGTTGGCCTCGCGCAGCCGCGACTGGTAGAGGACGTAGGCCTGGGCGAGGGTCTTCTCGAAGCCGTCGGTGGCCCGGGCAGCGAAGTCCTCCTCGTCGATCAGCTCGTTCTTGAGGTTGCTGATCTTGGCGCTGAACGACTTGGGCGGGTAGCGCTTGGGGTCGAGGTCCAGGTCGCGGCAGACCAGGGCCATCAGGCGCTTGGAGTCGGCGGCGTCGTAGATCGAGAAGGAGGACGTGAAGCCGAGCTTCTTGCTCTCCCGACGCAGGATGCGCACGCACGCGCTGTGGAAGGTCATCACCCACATCGCGTTGGCACGCGGTCCGACGAGCTGCTCGACGCGCTCCTTCATCTCGCCGGCGGCCTTGTTGGTGAAGGTGATCGCCAGGATCTGGCCGGGGTGGGCGCCCCGCTCGGCCAGCAGGTACGCGATCCGGTGCGTGAGCACACGGGTCTTGCCGGAACCGGCGCCGGCCACGATGAGCAGCGGGGAGCCGGAGTGCACGACGGCGGCGCGCTGGTTGTCGTTCAGCCCCTCCAGGAGCGCGGCCGGGTCCACGACCGGCCGGTGGGCGCCGTCGCGGTAGTAGGCGTCCCGGTCCGGGGGCACGTCGAACTTCCCGCCGAACAGATCGTCCGGAACCGGCTCCGGAGCGTGATCGTCCTCGGGCGGCGGCGGGGGCTCTTCCTCATGGCCGCGGGGGGCCTGGAGATCCGCCAGGAAGCTGTCGTCAAAGAGGCTGCTCATCGCTCTACGAGTCTAGGGCGCCCCACCGACAACCCGTGGCCACCCCGGGAAATGACCGGTTCGACGAGGCCGAGACCAAGGTCACGGAAACGTATCGGACATACCTCGCACCAACCTTCACACGAGCCACACAAGTTGGTTAGCGTGCGGTCTGACCGCATGATCGTCACCGGGGGGATCGCCGGACGACGCGGCCCCCACGCTATCCACCCGAACCCGACGGCCAACCGGCAGGCGGACGATGGAAGGAGTCGCCTCCCTTGGCGTCGCACAGCAGCACGCGGCCCGCCGCAACACCCGGACCAGGTGCGCCCGGACCCGGCACGCACAGGGCGGACGGCGACGGGCCGAGCCCGGAGGAGGTCGAGAGGAAGCTCGACTACCTGTACGGCCGGGCGGGGTCGTCGACCGCGCGGAACGACGCCCAGAAGGACACCGCCCAGAAGAAGGGGGCGAGGCAGCGCGGGCTGGTCGCCGCGCTCCTCGACGACGTCGCCAAGCGCGCTGACATGCTCGGCAAGGCGCGCGAGATGCTCGGTTCCTTCGCGGCGGCCCCGTACCGCAACGGTGACACCGCCCCCGAGACCGCCGCCCTGCTGCTCACCGAGACCCCGCAGGGCTACTTCGACCAGGCCCAGCTGATCGGCCGGCTGAACACACGCCGCGAAAGCCTGGTCGACGGCCACACCGCGCGGCCGCCGGCGCCCGAGACCATGGTCACGGCCCCGGCCCCGGACACTGCCCCGGCCCCTGACCTCCCTGGGCCGCCGGCCGAGCCGCAGCACGGCATCGCGGCGGCCAAGGCGGCTGTCCAGCGGAAGCTGGCCCACGCGCGCGTACTGCTGCTGTCGGCCCCCCAAGCGCATGAGGCCCTGCGCGCGACCGAGCCCGCGCGGCGGACCCAGGCGGCCGAGCACGCGGAGCACGTGGAGAACGCGGGGAGCACGGTGCACGCAGCGCACGCGGACACCGCAGCGAACGCCGTCCCCTCCCCTGGTCAGGGCGACGGCGCGGCCCCCGGGGTCCCGTCCGGCGCGTTCCCCGGACGGGCGTCCGGCCCCGCGCAGGCGACCAGGGCCGACCAGGCCCTCGCCTTCGCCCGCGAGCAGATCGGCAAGCCGTACGTGTGGGGTGCGGCAGGTCCGGGGTCGTACGACTGCTCCGGCCTCACCCAGGCCGCCTGGAAGGCCGCCGGGGTCACGCTGCCCCGCGCCGCCCGCGACCAGGCCCACGCCGGTACGGCGGTCCCGCTCTCCGCGGCCCGGCCCGGCGACCTCGTCTTCTTCGCCTTCTTCGGCGACGCGGACCACGTCGGTCTCTACGCCGGTGACGGCGTGATGATCCACGCGCCGAGGCCCGGCGGCCGCGTCCGCGAGGAGTCCGTCCACCACGACGGCGCATCGGCGGTGCACCGCGTGGTGCGGCCGGACTGAGGGCGGCGCGTCCCGTCCGGCCTTTCGGTGGGCCGGTTTATGCACGCGCCCGCGCGCGTGCCCCGCGCAGGGGCGCGCGAAGCTCCTTAGCATCGGGCCATGCCCGGCACCTCACCCTTCCGCGCCTGGCTGGCGCAGCGCCCCCCGGCGGCCGGGGCCGCCGTGATGGCCACCGGCATCGTGTCGGTCGCCCTGCATCTGACGGGCTACGAACTGCTGTCCCGCGTGATCCTCGCGGTGGGCTGCTTCGCCTGGCTGACGCTGGCGGCGGATTTCGTCCTGCGGCTGCTGGGCGACCGGCCGCGATGGATCCGGGAGGCGGGGACGCCGGGCGCCCTCACCGCCGTCGCGGCGACGACCGTGCTCGGGACCCGTTTCACGGCGCTGGGGTGGCGGACCCTCGCGGAGGCGCTGCTCGCGCTGGCCTTCGTACTGTGGCCGGGGCTGCTGGTGCTGGTGGTCCGCAACTACCGTCGGCCGATGCCCGGGGCGGTGTTCCTGAGCTGCGTGGCGACCGAGGGCCTGGCCGTGCTCGCGGCCACTCTGGCCAAGGCGCAGACCGTGGCCTGGCCGGCGTACGCCGCGCTGGTGTTCTTCTGGATCGGGCTCGTGCTGTACGTCTTCGCGCTGTACTGCTTCGACCTGCGGCAGCTGCTCGAGGGGCACGGGGACCACTGGATCGCGGGCGGGGCACTGGCGATCTCGGCTCTGGCCGGCGCCCGGCTGATCGCGGTCGGCGGCGGAGGCATGCATCTGTGGGACGCCGACGACAGCGGTGTGCTGCGGGCGGTGACCCTGGCGCTCCTCGTGCTCGGCCTGTGCTGGTACGCCGTTCTGGTCGTCGCGGAGCTGGTACGGCCCCGGCTGCGCTACGACGTGCGCCGCTGGTCGACCGTCTTCCCGATGGGCATGACGGCGGCGGCGAGCGTGTCCGTCGCGGCCGCCGCGGACGTCCCGTCGCGGGGGCTCGGGGAGGTGGCTGCTGTGGGTCGTGGCGGCGGCGTGGCTGGCCGTCGCCGCGGGCGCGGTCCTGGACGCGTGCGCGGAGCTCAGGGCGCTGCGCTGAGCGTCACGTCCACAGCACGGCGATGAAGATGTTCGCCGTGGTGAGCAGGCCCACCAGGCCGAACAGGCCCTTGTCCACCTTCTCGTCGTCCCGCTTGACGTAGACCAGGCCGAGGATCACGATCAGCAGCGCCAGCTTCACGCCGATCTTGATGTTGTCGACGTGGTGCCCCTGGGCCTGGTTGAGGCCGACCAGGCCCACGCCGGTGACCAGCATCGTCAGCGCGCCGTGCAGCATCGCCGGCACGAACCGGGCCGTGCCTCGGCCCATCGCCTTCATCTGGGTGAGGAAGCCGCCGAGCAGCGCGGCGATACCGACGATGTGCAGACCGACGAAGAGATGGATGAGTACGTCCATGAGTCCGGAGCCTAACCAGCGGCCTTTTCGCTCCCGGCACCGGCCCGTCCCGGGCGACCGCACGCCGGCCCGCGCACGCCGGACGCCGGACGCCGGACGCCGGCGGACAGGGGACCCGCACGCGCACGCCGACGCCGGGCGCCGGCGGACACAGGAACCGGGTGGACACAAGCGGACGCCTGCCGGTCGCCGCATATATGCGACCCATAGCACCTCGCCCAGCCCGGATGCCCCGGAAATCCGCGCATCGGTCATCGCAGCGCGTGAAGGCAGCATCCCCGGAACGGGATCGCGGTCGCATACGGTCACCTGGCGATCCCCTGCCGCCACTTCCGTACAAGACCTCACCCGGCGCTCACCGAGCGGCTTAGCTCCTCCCCCAGGTGACCGGCTTCACCGCCGCCCGGGCCAGGGGCGGCGGCCGGACACCACCACCGAGACGTCCGGCGGCGGGCTGCTCCCCCTGTGCGGGCCGTCGCCGGACCAGGACCCCGCCTCCGCGGCCGGCAGAAGGGACGTGACGCTCCACGTGGCAGCGCACCGCAGGCTCCGACAGCGCTCGCTCGGCGGAGGCACCGTCCGTACGGCCGCCACGATCGCCCTCGCGGGCGCCGCGACGGCGACCGGCTTCGACGGCACCGTGCACGCCGCTCCGCGGCCGGCGCCGGAGCAGATCAAGGCCACGGTGGACAGGCTCTACCAGGAGGCGGAGACCGCCACCGAGAAGTACGACGGTGCGAAGGAGAAGACGGACACGGCCGAGAAGCGGCTGAAGGCACTGGGCGACGAGGCCGCCCGCAGGCAGGAGAAGCTGAACTCCGCCCGCGACGCGCTGGGCTCGATCGCCGCGGCGCAGTACCGGGACGGCGGGATCGACCCCGTGGTGCGGCTGATGCTGTCCGACGACCCCCGGCGGTACCTGGACGGGGCCGAGTTCGCCGAGCGCGCGGGCGTCCGGCAGACGGCCGCCGTGGCCGATGTGCGCCGACAGCTCCGGGAGATCGGCCGGCTGCGCGGGGACGCACGCGTCGAGCTGACCTCGTTCCGGTCACGGCAGGCGGAACTGCGCCGGCAGAAGAAGACGGTCACCACGAAACTGGACGAGGCCCGGCGGCTGCTGGCGGGGCTGTCCCCGCAGCAGCGCACGGCGATCGGCGCGGGCGGGGACACCGGGTCCGCGGCTCGCCACGACACCGGCGCCCGGGACGCACTCGGCGACCCGGCCCCGGTCACCGCCCCCGGTTCCCGCGCGGCCGCGGCCGTCGCCTACGCCTACCGAAAGCTCGGCAGCCCCTATGTGTGGGGCGCGACCGGGCCCGACGCCTTCGACTGCTCGGGCCTGGTCCAGGCCGCCTACCGCTCCGCCGGGGTTTCGCTGCCCCGCACCACCTACGCCCAGATCAGCGCGGGCCGGCGTGTCCCACGCTCCGCACTGCGCCCCGGCGACCTGGTGTTCTTCTACTCCGGCGTCAGCCACGTCGGCCTCTACGTCGGCAACGGCCGGATGATCCACGCCCCGAACCCCTCGGCCCCGGTCCGCCTGGCCCCGGTCGACCAGATGCCCTTCGCGGGGGCGACACGGGTGGCGTGAGGGAGTCCGGACCGGGACGCGCACCGGCGGTCGGCACCGCCCGCGCGGTGACGTGCCGTTGCTGGATGCCGTGATCGCGTTGGCGTGCCTACAGGTGGGTCACACCAGCCGGCGTGCCGTCGCCCAGCGGGTCAGCTCGTGGCGGTTGGAGAGCTGGAGCTTCCTCAGCACCGCGGAGACGTGGGACTCCACCGTCTTGACGGAGATGAAGAGCTGCTTGGCGATCTCCTTGTACGCGTAGCCGCGGGCGATGAGGCGCAGCACCTCCCGCTCGCGCTGGGTGAGGCGGTCGAGGTCCTCGTCGACCGGCGGGGCGTCGGTGGAGGCGAAGGCGTCCAGCACGAAACCGGCCAGGCGCGGGGAGAAGACGGCGTCGCCCTCCTGGACCCGGAAGATCGAGTCGACGAGGTCGGTGCCCGTGATCGTCTTCGTCACATAGCCGCGTGCTCCACCGCGGATCACGCCGATCACGTCCTCCGCCGCGTCCGACACGGACAGCGCGAGGAAGCGCACGGGCCGCTCGGTGTCGGCGGTCAGCGCCGCGCAGCGCCGCAGCACCTCCACTCCGCCGCCGCCGGGCAGATGGACGTCCAGCAGAACCACCTCGGGCCGGGTCGCGGTGATGACCGTGACCGCCTGGTCGACGTCCGCGGCCTCGCCGACGACCTCGACGCCCGTCTGCTCGGTCTGGCCGATCTCGGCCTGGACCCCGGTGCGGAACATGCGGTGGTCGTCGACGAGGACCACGCGCACGTGCCGCCCGCCCGCCCCCGTCGTCTCCGCTCCCGCCGTACCGTTCGTCTCGGTCGGGTCGCTCATCACGTGTTCTCCGCCCTCTCCATCTCCAGCTCGACCTCCGTGCCGCCGTCCGGCACGGCCCGCAGCCGGGCCGTCCCCCCGTTGCGCTCCATACGGCCGATGATCGATTCTCTGACGCCCATCCGGTCGGCGGGTATCGCGTCGAGGTCGAAGCCGGGTCCGCGGTCCCGGACGGACACGAAGACCGTCCTGCCCTCGACCTCGGCGTAGACCTGGACGGCACCGCCCTCGCCACCGTACTTGGCGGCGTTCACCATGGCTTCCCGCGCGGCCTGCATCTGTGCGCCGATCCGGTCGTCGAGCGGGCAGTCGCCGACCACGACCACCTCTATGGGGACGCCGTGCTTGTCCTCGACCTCGGCCGCGTTGCGCCTGACCGCCTCGGCGAGGGTGGCCGGTTCGTCGGCCTCGTCCTTGCCGTTGCCCTCCGGCTTGTAGAGCCAGGCACGCAGGTCGCGTTCCTGGGCCCGGGCCAGGCGGCGCACCTCGCCCGCGTTCTCCGCGTTGCGCTGGATCAGGGTCAGGGTGTGCAGCACCGAGTCGTGGACGTGGGCGGCGACCTCGGCCCGTTCCTGGGCGCGGATGCGCATCAGACGCTCCTCGGAGAGGTCCTGGGTCATGCGCACGAGGTAGGGGCCGGCGAGCAGGGTTATGCCGACCAGGACGGCGAGGGCCGCCTGGAGGACCGAGCCGAGATGGGCGGCGGACCCCTGCATCACGAAGATGGCGGAGACGCCGGCCGTGACCAGCAGGACGCCCGCTCCGGCCCGGGCCAGGGTGAGCGTACGGCGTCGGCGGCCGACCTCGACCCAGCGGGCCCGGCGGGCGTTGTCCGCCTGGCGCCAGACCAGGGCGACGCCCGCGGCGACGAGGACGGCCGGCAGGAGGTAGGCCTTGGCGCCGTTGCCCGGATTGACGCTGCCGACGAAGACCATCGCCACGACGACCATGAGGAGCAGGGCGACGATCTGGCCCTTGTCCGGTTTGCGGGCGACGATTCTGCGGCGGCCGTCCGGCGAGGTCTCGGTGGTGACCAGGGACGGCGGCTTCTGGTCGCCGACGCCGCCGACCCCGAGGGGCACGAAGAACCAGAAGGCCGCGTACACCAGCGCGCCGAGCCCGTCGGCCATGAACAGGCCGACGAAGACGAGCCGCACCCAGACCACGGGCAGCCCGAGATGACCGGCCAGGCCCCGCGCCACTCCGCCGAGCCAGCGTCCGTCGCTGCTGCGGTAGAGCTTGCGCGGCGGCCGCGGGTCGTCGAGGGGCACTGCTGCGGCTTCCGGCATGCCACTGATGGTCACACGCCCTGCGGGGCGGGGGCATCAGGGTCCACCCCGTAGACTCCCCTGATCTTCGAATCCGCTCGTCGAAAGGGTTCTTCGAATAGCCCCCGGGTCGCGGCCCCACGGTCTGTCGAACGCGTCCCCGGCCACGGCTCAGGGACGAATCAGGGTTCGCCCAGGGTCGTCCCGGCTCCCGCCACGACCGCACGCCCGTCACCATGGACGCATGACGAATCACCAGCACGCCGCGAGGGGTCCGGAACCCGGCTCCGGCCCGGGCCCGTCCCCGGGCACCGGGCCACGGGACGCCGCGCCCGGCGCGGGTCCGGGTGCGCGTGCGGGTGAACAGCCGCGGGCACCCGGGCAGCCGGGAGCGCCGCACGCGGACGAACGGCCGGGCTCGGCCGACGGGATGGGAGGGGAGAGCGTGACGGGCACGACGGGGGCGGCCGAACACCGGGATCCGGCCGCCGGTCCGGGGACCGGGACGGCGGGAGCCGGCACCGCTGCCGGGGCGCGCGCCGGGGCCGACACCGGAGCGGGCGGCACCGACGGTGTGCCGAAGTACCGGCGGGACCGGGCGCACAGGGTGATCGGCGGCGTCTGCGCCGGTCTGGGGCGGCAGTGCGACATGGATCCGGTGATCTTCCGGATCACGCTGGCCGTGCTGGCCGCGACCGGCGGCATAGGCCTCATCTTCTACGGCTTCGCCTGGCTCTTCGTGCCGTACGACGACGAGGAGGAGAACGAGGTGCGCAAGCTCCTCACCGGCCGGGTGGACGGACCGGCTCTCGCGGCCGTGCTGTTCGCGCTGGTCGGCTGCGGGGTCTTTCTGTCCATGCTGGGCAACGGCAGCGTGCTCTCCTTCGGCGTCGTCCTGTCCCTGCTCCTCGCCGGCGCCGGGTACTGGTCGCAGCACCGCGGCGCCCCCGGCCCCGACCCGCTGGCCGCCCAGGCCGCAGCCGACGCACCGCCGGAGGCCCAGGCACCGCCGGTGCCCACGATCTACCCCTCCTGGTGGCGCGACCCGATCGTCAAGGACGGCACCCACGTCGGCGGCACGGGCTATCTGTGGGGCCCCCGCGACTCGCGCGACCGGGACGTCGCCGCGGCCGTCAACATCGGCCTCGGCGCGCACGCCGGCGAGTACACCCGTCCGGTGCGCACCGAGCCGCCCCGCCCCCGCGGCCCGCGCGGGATCGGCGGCTGGGTCTTCCTGCTGGCCCTGCTCGCAGGCGCCCTCGGCACCCGACTGACCTGGGACGACGGCGCTCTGGGCACCAGCCTCCAGGCCGGTCTTGCCTGCGCGCTCGCGGTCTTCGGCCTGGGCATGGTGGTGAGCGCGTTCCTGGGCCGGACGGGCTTCGGCTCGATACTGCTGGCGCTGGTCACCGCGGCCCTGCTCGGCACGTCCGCCGCGCTTCCGAAGGACATCACCACGCAGTGGGGGCAGCAGACCTGGCAGCCCGCGGCGACGGCGGGCGTCCAGCCCGGATACCACCTCGGCACCGGGGAGGGCACCTTGGACCTGACCCGGATACGCCTCGGCAAGGGAGCGACGGTGACGACGAAGGCTCAGGTGGGCGTGGGCCGGCTGCGGGTGATCGTGCCGGCGGGCGTGACCGTCCGGGCGAACATCGAGGTGGGGATCGGCGACATCCGGCTCCCGGGCGACACCTCGCAGGACGTGGACGTGGCGCCCGGCCGGCACCAGAGGATCACGCTGCCCGCGACCGCGGGCGGCAAGGACGCCGGGACCCTGGACATCAAGCTCCAGGTCGGCGTGGGACAGGCGGAGGTGAGCCGTGCTGCGCCATGAGTTCCAGCCGGGAAAGCTGGTGTCCGGTGTCTTCCTCACCGGCGCGGGCGTGGTCTACGCGGGGGACGCGGCCGGTGCCTGGCAGGCCCCGTGGTTCCTGCTGGTCCCGATGGTCGTCGGCGGCCTGTGCCTGGGAGGCGCGGCGGCGGTGGTGAACAGGGCCGTGCGCAGGCGCCGGGACGCCCGCGCGACCCTCGGCGGGACAAGTACGGGGGGAGGAACGGGCTGAGCTGTCGGCACTCCCCCGTGCCGAACTGCCGGCACTCCCCCGTGGCGAGCTATCGGTACTCCCCCGCCCGTCGCCGTCGCCGTACCCGCAGCACGGCGTCGGCGGAGAGCATCGGGGCGCCGGCGAGGACCAGGGGCACCCAGGCCATCAGATAGATGAGGTCGTTGCCGTAGTAGTAGGGGGTGGTGGCCCAGCTGACCGTGAGCCACAGGCTGAGGGAGATCAGCGCGCCGCCGACCGCGGCCAGGCGGCCCAGCAGACCGATGAGGGTGCCGAGGCCGACGGCCAGTTCGGCGAAGGCGATGCCGTAGCCGAAGCCGACCGGGTTCTTCAGGGCCAGGTCGACCAGGGCCGGGACGGCGGAGGAGTCGCGGACCGCGCGCATCGTCTCGCCGATCGACCCGGGGCCGGTGTCCTGCAGGAAGCCGCTGGAGGTGAGCTTGTCGAGACCGGCGTAGAGGAAGGTGACGCCCAGGAAGATACGGAGGGGCAGGAGGGCGAATCGGCCCGCCGTGTCCCGCCGGCTTGGACTCAGATCGGCATGCATGGGCTGGGTGTCCGTACGAACCTGCGTCATCGCTGCGAGCCGCCTCTCACCGCCGTCGTATGTGTGCCCCTCAATCGACCATACGTATGCGGGACGGGACCCGCTCAACCCGACGGAGAGGTTTTTCCGGATTCCGCGTGACTTCGGCTCATGCGTCCCAAGGCATCGGGGTGCTGACGGCCCTCTACAAATCCATCCGCACCCGATCCGCCGGAGGTGTCATCCGCCGTCATTCCGTCCGTCCGTCATTCCGGCGCTCTGGCGCTCCGGCGCTCCGGCACCTGTTACTCCATCACGTCGATCGTGTACCGGTTCGTCTCCACGCCCGCCGCCGTCACCACCTGCACCTCGACCCGGCCCGGCTCCACGTCCGCCGGGACGGGAACGGTCAGTGCCGTGTCCGTGGGATTGCTGAAGCCGCCCGTGACCGGGACGAGGGGCACGTGCACGTTGACCGCGCCGATACGGACCCTCATACGGGCCAGCCGGTCGGCTCCCTGCGCACCCGGCGGGACGAACCCGGCGCCCCTGATCTCGATGTCGTCGCCCGTCCGGATCGGCGCGTCCAGGTCACCGGCCTCCCGGGCCCGGACCACCGACAGGACGACGGGACGGCCGCCGTCGGCGTACTTGCCCGCCAGGTAGGTCGCCGCCGACACCAGCACCACCACCGCCAGTCCCCATGGCAGGTCGGGCAGTTGGTCCGGACGCCGGGCCAGTCGCACCGCCGCGAACGCCAGCGCGACGGCGCTGATCACCACGTACTGGATGTCCGCGAAGGCGCCCCGTCCCGAGTCGTCGGTCAGCAGGTCGGCCGCCCGCGGCCGGTCCGCGCGCACCTTCTGGAGCCGCTGCCCCAGCACTCGCAGTCCGACCACCCGCCGTACGAGGACCGCGATCCCGCACACCACGGCGAGCACGGTGACCACACCGGCGCCCCGGGCCAGGTCCAGCCCGGAGATCAGGGCGTCGCGCTCGGTGTGGTCCGAGGCCGCGGCGAGCCGGCCCGCCAGCACCAGCACGGCGTACGCCACGAACAGCACCCATCCCACGGCCACCGCGCGGGAGGTGGACAGCCGGTTGTCCTCGCCGATGACCGGAGCGAGCGCCCCGCCACGCCCCCGGTGGAGCCAGGACGCGGCCGTCAGCGCCCCGGCCACCAGGACGGCCGCCAGCAGTCCCGCCGTCCGGGCGGAACTCCAGCCCGCGCCGACCGCCGTCAACGCCTGCACCAGAAGCAGCAGTACGACCGCCGACCACACCGTGTACGCGGTCCAGCGCCACAGCCGTGCCAGCCAGGCCTCGCCCTCGGCCCGCCCCCGCTCGGCGACGAGTTCAGCGGACTGCGTCAGTTCCTCCGAGACCCACTGCCGGGAGGCCGACGCCGAGTGCGCCACGGCCGCCGGCAGGCCCTGACCCGCGGCGAACTCGTCCCGCTTGAGAAGGAACGCGGCAACGGCCTGCCGGTGTCCCGCACGCGCCCCGTGCGGGCAGTCCCCGCAGGTGCAGCCGCCCCCATGGGCGCCCACACCGCCTCTCGCCTCCTGCACCGCCACGCCCGACGCCCGCCTTCCCCGGATCCCGCGGCCCGGCCGCGGCAACAACACCCCTACGCAGAAGGCGAATTGTGCCCTATACCGCCCCGCCCGCGTTCGCCAGGTCCGGTCAGCGGGGGTGAAGCCGGGAATGCTGTGTTGACCCGGCTACGGGAACCTCCGTATGGGCGAGATGTCCAGCGTGCCGAAGGCCTCAGGTCAGCAGGTCGGGTTCGCTGCGGCTGATGTCCTGCCACAGGGGCTGGTAGTTGATCCACGCCACCAGGTCGCCGCCGAGCTGTTCCCGGGTCGCGACCGCCGGTTCGTGGTCGATCAGGACCGGTCGGCCCGCCGCCCGTGCGGTCAGCTGCACCTGACAGGAGCGTTCCATGGCCAGGAACCACCAGGCGGCGGCGTCCACCGAGTCGCCGACCGTCAGCAGGCCGTGGTTGCGCAGCACCAGTGCCTTGCGCGAGCCCAGCGCGGCCGCGATCCGGCGGCCCTCCTCCGCGTCGACGGCGACGCCGGTGTAGGAGCCGTAGACGGCGTGGTCCTCGTAGAAGGCGCAGCTCTCCTGGGTGATCGGGTCCAGGAGGTCACCGAGCGCCGCCAGGGCGCGGCCGTGCACCGAGTGGCAGTGGGCGACGGCGACGACGTCCGGGCGGGCGGCGTGGACCTGGGCGTGCACGGTGAACGCGGCCTGGTTGACGTGGTGGCGGCCCTCGAGCACCTGCCCGTCCTGGTTGGCGAGCACCAGGTCGCTCACGGTGACGTGCTGGAACGGCATCCCGAAGGGATTGACCCAGAAGCAGTCGCTGAACTCGGGGTCGCGCGCGGTGATGTGGCCGGAGACGCCGTCCTCGAGACCGGACCGGCCGAAGATCCGCAGGGCGCCCGCGAGCCGCTCCTTGCGGTACCGGCGCTCGTCGTCCACCGACTCGTGCATCGGCGGCATCGCGAACAGCAGCTTCTCGGTGGGCAGGGGCGGTGGCGGGGTGGGGGCGGGACCGTGCATGGGACCTCCGTCGCTGGATCGACGACGTACGGGCCGGAAGCTACCGCCGAACGGGTCAGGATACGAGCGCGGTGCGGTGAAGATGCCCGGCGGCACACCGGCTCCGCCGCCGAATGCCGCCAAACGCCGCCGAATCCCGACAGAGGATGTCGGGTATCGCCACCACACTCGGGGCATGGCGACGAACTGGGCGGCCTTTGCCGCGGCGGAACCCGACCTGGCCACGACCGTCGAGCAGCGGTTCAGGGCGTTCCCGCACCACGTCCTGGTGACCCTGCGCGGGGACGGCTCCCCGCGCACCACGGGGCTGGAGGTGCGCTTCCTGAACGGCGAACTGTGGCTCGGCATGATGCCGGGCTCGCTCAAGGCGCTCGATCTGCGCCGGGATCCGAGGTTCGCGCTTCAGGCGAACCCGGGGCCGGACACCGCGATGGCCGGCGGGGACGCGCGGATCGCCGGACGGGCGGTCGAGGTGGAGGATCCCGAGGTGAAGGGCGCGTACGTGAAAGAGGTGGAACCGCCGCAGCCGTTCCACCTCTTCCGCACCGAGTTGACGGAGGTCGTACGGACCTTCGTCGAGGACGACACGTTCCTGGTCGTCCAGGTCTGGAAGCCCGGAGAGCCGGTGCGGACTCTCAGGCGGGCCTAGGACCGGCTCACTCCCACTCGATGGTGCCCGGCGGCTTCGAGGTCACGTCGAGGACCACGCGGTTGACGTCCCGGACCTCGTTGGTGATGCGGGTCGAGATCTTCGACAGGACGTCGTAGGGCAGCCGCGACCAGTCGGCGGTCATGGCGTCCTCGCTGGAGACCGGGCGCAGCACGATCGGGTGGCCGTAGGTGCGGCCGTCGCCCTGGACGCCGACGCTGCGGACATCCGCGAGCAGGACCACCGGGCACTGCCAGATGTCACGGTCGAGGCCGGCCGCCGTCAGCTCCTCGCGGGCGATGGCGTCGGCCTCGCGCAGCAGGTCCAGGCGCTCCTTGGTGACCTCGCCGACGATCCGGATGCCGAGGCCGGGGCCCGGGAAGGGCTGGCGCTGGACGATCTCGTCCGGCAGGCCGAGCTCCTGGCCGACCATGCGGACCTCGTCCTTGAACAGCTGGCGCAGCGGCTCGATCAGCTTGAACTCGAGGTCCTCGGGCAGGCCGCCGACGTTGTGGTGCGACTTGATGTTCGCGGTGCCGGTGCCGCCGCCGGACTCGACGACGTCCGGGTAGAGGGTGCCCTGGACGAGGAACTCCACCGCCGGGCCCTCGTCCGCGATGATCTCCGCCTGGGCCTGCTCGAAGACGCGGATGAACTCGCGGCCGATGATCTTCCGCTTCTCCTCGGGGTCGTTGACCCCCTTGAGGGCGGTGAGGAAGCGCTCCTCGGCGTCCACGACCTTCAGCTGTACGCCGGTCGCGGCCACGAAGTCCTTCTCGACCTGCTCGGTCTCGCCCTTGCGCATCAGGCCGTGGTCGACGTAGACGCAGGTCAGCTGGGAGCCGATGGCCTTCTGCACGAGTGCGGCGGCGACCGCGGAGTCCACGCCCCCGGACAGTCCGCAGATCGCCCGCTTGTCGCCGACCAGCTCGCGGATGGCGGCGACCTGCTCGTCGATCACGTTGCCGGTGGTCCAGTTCGGCTTGAGGCCGGCACCGCGGTAGAGGAAGTGCTCCAGGACCTGCTGGCCGTGCGTGGAGTGCATGACCTCCGGGTGGTACTGGACGCCGTACAGCTTCTTCTCGTCGTTCTCGAACGCGGCGACCGGGACGACGTCCGTGGAGGCCGTGACCGAGAAGCCCTCGGGGGCGGCGGAGCAGGCGTCGCCGTGCGACATCCACACGTCCTGGTCGGCCGGGGTGCCCTCGAAGAGGGTGGAGGAGGGCTTCGAGACGGACAGTCCGGTACGGCCGTACTCGCGGGCTCCGGTGTTGTCCACGGTGCCGCCGAGGGCCTGCGCCATCAGCTGGAAGCCGTAGCACATGCCGAACACGGGGACGCCGGACTCGAAGATCTCGCGGTCGAGGCGCGGGGCGCCCTCTTCGTACACCGAGGAGGGGCCGCCGGAGAGGATGATCGCCGCCGGGTTCTTGGCGAGCATCTCCTGAACCGGCATGGAGCTCGGCACGATCTCGCTGTAGACCCGCGCCTCGCGGACGCGACGGGCGATGAGCTGGGCGTACTGCGCGCCGAAGTCGACGACCAGGACGGTGTCGGGGGCGGCGGCAGCGGGGGTCGCTGATGACACGGGGTGCCTTCCGGCGGTCGGGGGGGTCCTTGTGCTTGTCGATTCTACCGACGTGGCCGCGGGTACCTCCCCGGCCGCCTCGACGACTGCAGCCCAGGGCGCCCCGTCCAGGGCCCGTCCAGTCATCCGTCTCATCAGGTGAACCGTGTTGGACGTCACGAACGGGCGAGGCATACTGGTTTCATGCTCGCGCAGACGACCTTCGTGTTTACCTATGGCACCCGGCCCACCGGCTGCCATGGTCGTGCTGCTTGAGCAACTGACAAGCGACTTCCCAGGCGCCCCGGGCCGACAAGGTCCGGGGCGCCTGGCGTTGTGGTCCTTGTCATCCGGGGCACCGCACCCGACCAGCGAGGAGCCCCCGCCATGACCGCCACCGCAGCACAGCCCCAGACCCCGGCAGCCACCACCGCCAGCGGCGCCCGTACCGACGAGGCCGCGAACGTGATCACCGGCGCCCGGGAGCGCATCGACACCCTGGACGACCGGATCATCGGCCTGATCCAGGAACGGATGGCCGTCTCCGCCGTGATCCAGGAGACCCGGATCGCCTCCGGGGGCCGGCGGGTGAACCTCTCCCGCGAGATGGAGATCCTGGGCCATTACAGGGACGCCCTGGGCAAGCCGGGCACAAGCCTGGCGATGACCTTGCTGGAACTGTGCCGGGGCAGGATCTGACCCCCTCGCCGCCGCCCTCCTCACCCTCCCCCGCTGTCATGTCCCACCGCTCTCACCCGTACGGCGCGTGACCGCCGCGCGGCCCGCCTCGTTGTCCCGGTGTCCGTGCCAGCCAGGGGCGGGCCCGAAAGAACCACGCGTGGATCTCGGGAGCGATGAGGCGTGCGGATCGTGCCGCGCGTCGTGGGACCTCGCTCCAGGGAAGTGACCGGACGGCAGGGGACAGCAGCCCGGTCGCCCAGATAAACGGCCGGCTCCGGGGACGCCCGGGGCCGGCCGGCGGAACGAAAAGCACACAAGGCCGGATCAAAGGGTTGCGGACGCCAGGTTCGTCCAGCACGATGCCCACACGGCTCCCGGCTCCGGACTCCCGCGCGGACGGCAGCGCCGCGGTGCGCCACCCGACCGCCAGAGGTCGAGACCCGGTGCGCCCCCCGTGCGCCGGGGAGCACGACGACGCATCACGACGCGCGGAGGGCACACGACAGCGACAGGCGGCGCAATCCCCCGGCGCCGCTCCCCCGGGCACCGGCGCTGCCCTGACGTCGGTGCCGACGAGAGAAGGGCCCCGCGGCCCGAGGCCGCGGGGCCCTTCTCATACGCGCTCGCGGACACGGACCCCTGGGGATGTGACGCAGGACACATCAGAATCCTGCCGACCGGGGCGCAACCTTTCGCAGTCCCCCCGTGTCACATCAGCAGACGGAGGAGGACCTGTGCCAGGAGGGGGGTGCAGGTCCTCTCTCTTTTCTCTTTCCAGGCCTGTTCACCGGCGCCGTTCCTGCTTCTTCGGCGGCACCGGCGGCATCCCCAGGAACGGCAGCCGCAGCGCGCCGAAGGCGTCCGCCGGGACCGCCGGATGCCGTGGCTCCACCGCCCGCAGTCGCTCGTAGGCCGCACCCTGCGGCGGGCGCGGGTCGGTCTCTCCCTTGTTGGGCCAGTACGACATCGCCCGCTCGGCCTGGGCGGTGATGGTCAGCGACGGGTTCACCCCCAGGTTCGCCGAGACCGCGGCGCCGTCGACGACCGAGATGCCGGGGTGGCCGTAGAGGCGGTGGTACGGGTCGATGACGCCGGTCTCGCGCGAGGCGCCGATCGGGCAGCCGCCGAGGAAGTGCGCGGTGAGCGGGGTGCCCATCAGCTCGCCGACGTTGGACCCGGCGAAGCCGTTGATCTCGGCGGCGAGCGCGGTGGCGCTTTCCGTGGCGGCCCTGATCTGCTTGGGGTTGGGCGCGCCGTGCCCCTGGCGGGCCGTGAGCAGTCCCCTGCCCACACCGTCCGGCTTCAGGTACGTGGTCAGGGAGTTGTCCAGGGACTGCATTACCAGGCCGATGATGGTCCGCTCCGACCAGCGGCGGTTGGACAGGGAGCGCAGGACCAGCAGGGGGTGGCGGACGGCGTTGGCCAGCCAGGCCGCCGCTCTGGACGAGCCCTCGGCGTACGGGACCTGGAGGATCGACAGGCCGCCCATCGAGTTGGAACCCTTGCCGTAACGGACCGGCTCGATGTGGGTGTTCTCGTCCGGATGGATGGAGGACGTGATGGCGACGCCCCGGGTGAAGTCCGCCTTCGGCTCCCCGGTCGCCTTCCGGTAGCGCCGGTCGTCGGTCTGGGCGCCCACCAGAGCCTCGGAGTTGGTGCGGGTCAACTCACCCAGCCGCGCGGACAGATGGGGCAGCCGACCGCTCGCCCTCATGCGGTGCAGCAGCGTCTGGGTGCCGTAGGTGCCGGCCGCCAGGACCACCCTGCGCGCGGTGAACAGGCGGCCGGCGCCCTTCTTCTTGTTGTCGGTGGGAAGCGTGGCGACCGCGTAGCCGCCGCGTGAGTCGTCCGTGACCGACACGACCGTCGTCATGGGGTGGACCACCGCGCCCGCCTTCTCGGCGAGGTACAGGTAGTTCTCGTTCAGGGTGTTCTTGGCGCCGTGCCGGCAGCCCGTCATGCACTCGCCGCACTCGGTGCAGGCCTTGCGGTCCGGTCCGGCCCCGCCGAAGTAGGGGTCCGCGACCCGCTCGCCCGCCTTCGCCGTCGTCGTGCCGTCGGCATCCTCGCCATCGCCGAAGAACACTCCGACCGGCGCCATGTGGAAGGTGTCGCCGACGCCCATCCGCTGTGCGGCGGCCTTCAGATGGACGTCGGAGGGGGTCGTCGTCGGGTTGAGCCGCACGCCGAGCATGCGCCGCGCCTGGTCGTAGTACGGCGTCAACTCGTCCTGCCAGTCGGTGATGTCCCGCCACTGAGGGTCGTCGAAGAAGGGTTTCGGCGGTATGTAGAGGGTGTTGGCGTAGTTCAGGGAGCCGCCGCCGACGCCCGCGCCGGCCAGCACCATGACGTTGCCGAGCAGGTGGATGCGCTGGATGCCGTACATGCCGAGCTTCGGGGCCCACAGGTAATTCTTCAGGTCCCAGGAGTTCTTCGGCAGGGTCTCGCGGGTGAAGCGGCGGCCCGCCTCCAGGACGCCGACGCGGTAGCCCTTCTCGGTCAGGCGGAGCGCGGAGACCGATCCGCCGAACCCCGACCCCACGACGATGACGTCGTAGTCGTAGCGGTCTTGAGACACGTGCTCTCCTTGTCGGGAACGAGGTGCCGGCTAGCGGAAACGGCACGCCTTCATCAGCCTCAGGCTGCGGCTCATGAACGCCGCGTACCTCTCGTCGTCCATGCCGAGCGACGGGGCCATGGGCAGCAGCCGCTGGTGGGCCAGGGTCTGGGCCTCGGTGTACTTGAGGATGCCCTCGGAGCCGTGCCGGCGGCCGAGGCCCGAGTCCTTCATGCCGCCCATCGGCGACTGGACACTGCCGTAGGCGGGGGCGTAGCCCTCGTTGATGTTGACCGTGCCGGTACGCAGCCGGGCGGCGACCTCGCGGCCGCGGCGGGCGTCCTTCGTCCAGACGGACGAGTTCAGGCCGTACGGCGTGGAGTTGGCGCGCTCGATCGCCTCGTCGTCGCTCGTGAAGCGGTAGACGGAGACGACCGGGCCGAAGGTCTCCTCCGTACACACGGCCATCGGGGCCTCGACGCCGTCGAGGATGGTGGGCTCGAAGAAGTACGGGCCGATGTCCGGGCGGGCGACGCCCCCGGCCACCACCTTGGCGCCCTTGGCGACGGCCTCCTCCACATGCCGGGTGACGGTCTCCAGTTGCCGCTCCCCGACCAGCGAGCCCATGTCGGCGCCGTACGCCAGGGACGTGCCGAGCCGCATCGCCCGCGTACGGGCCGCGAACCGCTCCAGGAACGCGTCCGCGACCGCCTCGTGGACGTACAACCGCTCGATGGAGATGCACAGTTGGCCGGCGGAGGAGAAGCAGGCGCGGACCGCTCCGGCCGCCGCCTTCTCGATGTCGGCGTCCTGGAGCACCAGCATGGCGTTCTTGCCGCCGAGTTCGAGGGAGACGCCGACCAGGCGGGCGGCGGCGCTCCGGGCGACCTCGCGTCCGGTGCGGGTGGAGCCGGTGAAGGAGACGTAGTCGGCGTGCTTGACGACCTCGGGGCCGACGACCGGCCCCTCGCCGATGACGACCTGGAACACCTCGGCGGGCAGCCCCGCCTCGACGAGCAGGTCGCGGGCCCACAGCGCGGTCAGGCAGGTCTCGGTGTCGGGCTTCATCACCACCGCGTTGCCCGCGACGAAGGCGGGCAACGCGTCGCCGGCGGACAGCTCCAGGGGGTAGTTCCACGGGGCGATCTGGCCCACCACCCCGCGCGGATGGCGCAGTTCGGTGACGCGCGTGAGGGTGGGGATGGCGCCCGTGTGCCGCTTGGGCTTCAGGTAGGCGGCGGCGCGCCGGCCGTAGTGCCGGGCGGCGACGGCGACGGCCTGGACCTCCTCGTGCGCGTGCAGGCGGGCCTTGCCGGTCTCCAGCTGGATCAGGTCCAGGACCTCGGCCTGGCGGGCGAGCACCAGGTCGTGGAAGCGGAGCAGGACGGCCGCGCGCTGCCGTACCGGGACCCGGGCCCACACCGCCTGTGCGGCGCGGGCCCGTTCGTAGGCGCCGGCCACGTCCTCGGGGGTGGACTCGGGCAGGTCGGCGAGCTTGTCGCCCGTGAACGGCGTGTGGTTGGCGGTCCGCCCGGATCCGGCGACGCCCTTGGTGAGCCGGGCGACCAGCTCGGGGGTCACCACGTCGGCGGCGGTACGGGCCCCCGCGGGGGCGGGGGCCTGGGGATTGGTGCCGGTCTTCGCCGGGGCCTGCGCGTCCGTCATGACGCGCAGGGTATGCCGGTCGGGCAGCTTTGTGTACCCGTCAGTAATAGGGATTCACGGGATTCACCGAGTGCTCACGGCGCGCCAGTGATCACTGGCAACGAATACGCTGATCAGGGCGTTGTCACAGGAGATCGAGGTCCAGGTTGGCGATCGCGGCGCGCGCCACCTCACGCCCGCGTTCGGTGAAGTCGCCCTTGCCCGGGTAGCCGACGGTGAGCTTGTACAGGTCGCCCCCGGCGGTCGTGTAGTAGAACATCCGCAGCTCGCGCGGCATCGGGTGCGTGCTGTCGTCGGTGGTGTAGACGATCGTGTTCTCGGCGGCCTTCCTGCCGTGGTACGTCGAATCCTTCGGGTGGGTCGCCGGGTTCTCGGGCATGCCGAACTCGTAGCTGCCGGACTGCTTGTAGGTGCCGTTGTCGTCGTACATCTGGGCGGCCGCGGAGTCCTTGATGGAGCGTTCCGGCTCCTCGGACTTCCTGAGCAGGCGCAGCCCGACCGTGATGCTGCCGCTCCAGTCGCTGTAGGTCACCCAGTGCTTCTTGTCGTTCTTCCGGTCCGGCACCTGCCGCTGGTAGTCCTTCGGCACGGCGATCGTCGCCGCGACGTCCTTCTCGTGGTGGGTCGCCCAGCCCTCGGGCAGCGGGCCCGCGAACGGACGGGCGATCAGGACGTACGCCGTCACCGCGGCCGCGACGACCGCGGCACCGAGTCCGAGCCACGCCCCGCGCCCGAACCGGAGGCCGCGCGGCCCGCCGGGAGCGCCCTCGGCGTACCGCACCACCTGCGTGGGTGCCGGGGCGGGCGGCGCGGCGGCCGCCTCCAGCAGGGCGCGGACCCGGGAGGCGGGCGGCCGGTGCGCCGGGTCCTTGTGCAGCAGGCCGGTGATGGCCTCGGCGAGCGGGCCCCGCGCGGCGGCCGGCGGGGCGGGCGTGGCGTTGAGGACCGACTGGAGGGTGGCCGGGGTGTTGCTGCGGCGGAACGGGGAGACGCCCTCGGTGGTCGCGTACAGGACCACGCCGAGCGACCACAGGTCGGAGGCCGGGCCGGGGCGCCGGCCCAGCACCCGTTCCGGCGCGATGTACTCGGGTGAGCCGACGAAGCCGCCGGTGTCGGTCAGGCTGGTCTCGCCCTCGATCTGGGCGATGCCGAAGTCGGTGAGGACGATCCTCTCGTGCCGGCCGAGCAGGATGTTGTCCGGTTTGACGTCCCGGTGCAGGATGCCCGCGGCGTGCGCGGCCTCGAGCGCGCCGAGCACCTCCAGGCCCATCCGGGCCGCCTCACGGGCGTCCAGGGTGCCCTCCTGGAGCGCGGCGCCGAGCGAGCGGCCCTGCACCAGCTCCATCACGATCCACGGCTGCCCGTCGACGACGGCCACGTCGTGGACGTTGACGACCGCGGGGTGGTCGAGCCGGGCGGCGGCGCGGGCCTCGCGGCGCATGCGCTCGAAGGCGTTGGCACGCTCGCGTTCGGGAAGGTGGTCGGGGACGCGGGGCTCCTTGACGGCGACCTCGCGGTCCACCGTCTCGTCCTTGGCCCGCCACACGGTCCCCATGCCGCCGTACCCGAGCTTGGCGAGCAGCCGGTAGCGCCCGCCGATCAGCCGGCCGGCGCCGGGGTCCTGCGTCTGCGCGGGTGCGGTGCCGTGTGGTTCGCCGGCCGCGGTGGCTTGCGGTTGCCCGGGTGCCGTGCCGTGCGGCTGCCCGTCCCCGGCGCCCGGTGCGGGCGCGGCGTACGGGTTGTGCGGGTGGGGCACCCGCGCCTGCGGGTCCGGCGGTCGCAAGGCGAAAGTCGTCGGATCGTCTGCCCCGTGCTGGGCGCCCCCGTGGTTGCTCATGGGTCCATCCATATCGCGACCGCCTCCGCCGACTCCAGCAGGGGGCGCATCCGGTCACCGACCCGTGACCTACCGTGCGTGGAAACTGCCGACCGCGACGTCGAACTGCTCCTTGGCCTCGCGCACCCTGCCGACCGGAGCCGACACCCACACGTCGTACATCCGCCCGTCCTGCTCCCAGCACAGGTCGTAGGTGTGCCGCGGGCCCTCCGCCGCGCTGAAGCCGTCCCAGGTGAACTCCCACAGGGCGGCCGGGTGTCCGCGGTGGGTTGTGGCGGTGACCCGGCCGTCGTGGTAGCCGGGGTTGGTGCCCGGTCCCCCCGCGTCGGCGCGGCGCATCGCCGCGAGCGGGCCTCCGCCTCCCGGTTCGGTGACCTTGACGCCGAGGCGGACGGCCTCCCCGGGCGGCAGGTAGAAGATCCGCTCGCCCTGCGGCTTGCGGGTGAAGCCGTCCGGTACGGCGACGGAGAAGCCGGCCGCGTCGTGGACCAGGTGGTAACCCGAGGGCGCGGTGGTGTCGTCGACGGCGGGCGGGGCGGCACGGGTGACGGTGACCGTGGAGACCGGTACGGGGAGCGAACCGGGCGGCGAGCTCGGCGGTGGTGCCGGTGTGGTCGACGGGGAGGCGGTGCCGGCCGGGGTGCTGTCGGAGGTGTGCGGGGCCGAACTCGTCGGCGTACCACCGCCGTTGTCGCCGCCCCGCATCAGCAGCGCCGCGGCGGACACGCCCGCCCCGGCCGTGGCGGCCACCAGCAGCGCGGCGATCAGCACGTTCCGGGTGGGGTACCGGGCGGAAGCCGGGGAGGCGTCGGCCGTCGGCGCCGGCCCGGGCGCGTGGGGCGCTACGCGCACGCCGCGCTGCGTCGGCGTGCAGGGGACCGACAGCTGCGGTGTGCGGCCCGACTCCAGGAAAGCGCGCAGCATCCGCTCCGCCTCGGCCGCCGCCAGCCGCCGGTCCGGATCGCGCTCCAGCAGCCCGCGTACGACGGGCAGGATCGGCGCGGCCTGCGCGGGCGGCCGGATGTCGTCGAAGACGACCGCGTGCAGAACGCCGCCCAGCGAATCGCGCCGGAACGGCGACTCGCCGCTCAGGGCGGTGCACAGCAGCGCGCCGAGGGACCACAGGTCGGACTCCGGTCCGGTCCTGGCCCCGGACATCCGCTCCGGCGCGGTGTACTCCGGCGAGCCGACGAAGGACCCGGTCTCGGTGAGCGTGGTCGCGCCGGCCATCCGCGCGATGCCGAAGTCGGTGAGGACGATCCGGTCGGTGCCCGGCTCCACCAGGACGTTGGCGGGCTTGATGTCCCGGTGCAGGACACCGGCGGCGTGCGCCGTGCGCAGCGCGCTCAGCAGGGCGACGCCGATGCGTGCGCCCTCGGCGGCGTCCACCGGGCCGTGTGCGGCGATCCGGTCGGCCAGCGAGCCACCGTCGATCAACTCCATGACGATGTAGGGGCGTTCGTTCTCCACGACGACGTCGTGCACGACGACGATGTGCGGGTGCCGCAACTGGGCGACCGCGCGGGCCTCGCGCAGGGTGCGCTCCCGCTGGAGAGCGGCCTCCTCGGCGGACAGGGTCTCGTCGAACGCGAGTTCCTTGACCGCGACCCGCCGTTCGAGGAGTTGGTCGGTCGCCCGCCAGACGATGCCCATGCCCCCGCGTCCGAGCCTCGCCTCCAGGCGGTAACGGCCCGCGATGACACGGAAGTCGTCCCCCTCGATCCCCATACGCCCCATCATGCCGCATCGGCCGAGCGCCCTCCGGGACGACGACCGGCCAACGACGCGGCCCCCGGCCGGAGTCAGCCGGCGGTCGGCTGCCAGCTCTGGAGCACGGTCTGGAACTGCTGCCGCGTCCGCGTCCAGTCCTCCTCCGGCGCGGACATGTAGATCGCGTATTCGACGCCCTCGCGGGAGAAGTACGTCTCCTCGATGGCGTGGCGCGGGCCGGGGAACGGCATGTCCTTCGCCAGGGCCGTCCAGCTGTACTCCCACAGGGAGCCCGGGCGGTCGCGGTAGGTGTTCGGCTCCAGGCGCAGCCGCTGGTAGTCGACCAGCCTCTGGAGCTGCTCCTCCAGGTCGAGTTGGTGCTCGTGACCGGTGGAGAAGTCCGGCGTGTCGTCCACGGCGACGCGGATGAAGTGCTTGCCGCCGTCGGGGGTGTAGTCGACCTGGTGGGTCGCCTCGTCGAACTCCTGCCGCTGCCAGCTCTTGTCGGGCACGGCGATGCTGAACCCGTAGGGGTCGTGGACGCGCACCCAGCCGTCCGGGAGTCCGCCCGCGGCGTCGGTGCTCGGGGAGGGTGTGGGGTCCGGCGGAGGCGACTGGGAGGTGCCGGAGTCCTGCCGCCGGTCCTGGTCCCACTTCTGCAGCATCAGGGCGGTGCCGCCGCCGACGAGCGCGGCGAGCGCCACGATCAGGATCAGGGTGCGCAGGCGGCGTCTGGGTACCGGGGCCGGGGGGTGCTGCTGCACGGGTCCGGCGGCCGTCTGCGGGGGCACCGGATACGGAGTGGCGGCCGGCGGCCACGACCCCCCGGCGGGATGCGCGGCGGTCTCCGGGAGGAAGACGGTCGCCTGCGTGGGCACGTACGCCTGCGCGCTGCTCGGTCTGCGGCCCTCGGCGGCCTCGGCGAGCATCTCCTCGGCCTGCGCCGCCTGCGGCCGTTCGGCCGGATCCTTGCGCAGCAGGGCGGTGATGACCGGGGCGAGCGGACCGGCGTGCCGCGGCTCGCGCGGCTCCTCGTCGACGACCGCCTGCATGGTGCTCAGCGGCGAGGTACGGCGGAACGGCGACAGGCCCTCCACCGCCGCGTAGAGCGTGGCACCCAGCGCCCACAGGTCGGAGGCCGGCCCCGGGTCGTGGCCGCGGACCCGCTCGGGGGCCAGGTAGTCGACCGAGCCGACGACCTCGCCGGTGCGGGTGATGGTGGTGTCGCCCTCTATCTGGGCTATGCCGAAGTCGGTGAGCAGGACGCGGCCGTCCTCGCCGAGGAGGACGTTGCCGGGCTTGACGTCGCGGTGCAGCACTCCGGCGGCGTGCGCGGCGCGCAGCGCGCGCAGCACCCACAGGCCGATCCGGGCGGCCTCCGCCGGGTCCATGCGGTCCCGCTCCTTGAGCGCGTCCGCCAGCGAGCGGCCCTCGACCAGCTCCATCACGATCCACGGGCGGCCGTCGTGTTCCAGTACGTCGTGCACGGTCACCACCGCGGAGTGGTTGATCCGTGCCGCCGCGCGTGCCTCCGCCCGGGTGCGCGCCAGCAGGACCTCCTGGTCGCTCTCGGCGACGTAGAGCGCGGCGGTCAACTCCTTGATGGCGACTGCCCGGTGCAGCACCTCGTCGTGCGCGCGCCACACCCGGCCCATGCCGCCGCTGCCAATGGCGTCGGCGAGCCGGTAGCGGCCCGAGAGGAGCAGGCCCTGCATCTGATTCACGTTTCCCCGCAGTGGTCTTGACAGGCTCAGCGTATGGACCAGCACGCCTGCTGGGAACCGGCGGGGTCCCAGGAAAGCCTCACTGTGACGGTTGTCGCTCCCCGGAGTGTGCGGTTCGGGCGGTTCCGGCGGTTCGGGTGGTTCCGGCGCTTCAGCCGGTGTACCGGTACGTCGCCGAAGCCTGCTCGTACAGCGTGGTCACCCGGTCCCGCTGGGCCTCGGGTCCCCGTACCTGCACCACGTGGTACTTGCCGTCGATCAGGGTGGCCAGGTTGCGCACGTACAGCTGCCGCCCGCTCGCGTCCGTCCAGGTGAACTGCCCCTCGGCCAGGGTCCGTCCGCCGACCTGGGTGGTCCGCAGGCCCGAGGAGGTGGCCCAGCTGGAGTCCCGATAGGCCTGCAACTCGCCCTCCTCCTCCCGCTGGTACGCCATCGGGTCGCCGCCGAACTCGGCCGCGGTGTCCCGTCCGGGCACCACGATCAGCTCGAACGCGCCCTGGGAATAGATCACTTGGCCCAACCCGTTGCCGGGCGTACGGGCCCAGTTCTTGGCCACGGCGATCTGGAAACCGGCCGGATCCTCGCGCAGCGTGAAGCCGTCGGCGACGTCCGGCGCGGTCGTCTGCGCCTCGGCCGAGCCGGCGGTCTTCGAAGGGCTGTTGTTCGCCGCGGAGGAGCTCTGGCCGGGTTGTGGGGCGCCGCTCCCGCCGTCGTCGCCCGAGTGCGCCGGGGCGGGGCTCGCCTCGCCGGCGGTTCCGGTGCGGTCGCCGCCCGCCGCGCCGCCGCGGTCTGCCTTCGGCATGAACAGCATCGCGTAGGCGACGGCGGCGGCCATCAGAAGCAGGGTGAGCAGGAGCAGCGTGCGGCCCAGGCGCCGCGGCGAACCCGTGTGCCGCTTGTGCCGTCCGTGCGGGGCAGGCAGCCCGGCGCGCCGCCTGCGCACCAGCTCGCCGCGGCGCCGTACGACGGGCAGCCTGCTGGGATCGGCGGGCGGGGCGGCGATGACGTGCGCGCCGGCCTCCGGCTCGGGCGCGGAGCGCACCAGCGAGCGCAGCCAGCCGCGCAGCTCCTCGAAGTCGAGTCGCTCGGTGGGGTCCTGACGCAGCAGCGACTCCACGACCGGGCGCAGCGGTCCGCACTCCTCCGCGTACGCGGGCGGCTCGGCGCACACCATCTGCACCAGCTCGGCGGTCGACTCCTCCGGGTAGGGCGCGTGGCCCTGCACGGCTCTGAAGAGCAGTGCCCCCAGTGCCCACAGGTCGGTCGCCGGGCCGATGGGCGCGGCCAGCTGCCAGTTCTCGTGCACGGGCCCGGCCTGCTCCGGCGCCCACCGCTCGGTCACCGGCCCGACCACGGCCGTCCGCGCCTGCCGCGCCCGCTCGGCGGCCAGCGCGGTGGCGGGCCCCCGCCGCACGGGACCGCCGGCGGCCGGATCGCCCCAACGGGCCGGCACGCGCCCGGCATCATCCGCCGCGCCCGCGCCGGGCTCGGCCCGGCCTTGTGCGGGCACCACGTACCCGCCGCCCGAAGTGCCGTGACCGGCGACCGGGCCGCCGTGGCCCGGGCCTGCGACGCCGTGGTCCGGTGCCGGGCCGGGGGTGGTTCCGGGTCCGAGAGCGGGCGTGGCTCCCAGTCCTGTGGTGCGGGCCGGGTGCGGGCCGGGTTCGTCGGTGGGGCGGTCGGGGGACGCGGGTGGGAGCGCCCTGCTCGCTCCGGGGTGCGGGGCGGTGCCGTTCCGGGCGGGGGCCCGGACACCGTAGGGGTCGGCGATCTGGCCCGGAGGGGTGGCGGTTCCGGCGGCCCGGGGCTCGCCCTCGACGGGTGTGCGGGCGCCGGGAAGTTCGGCGCGTGCGCTCTGCTGTGCCTCCTGCACCCGGGCTGCCGCCCGCGCGCCGGCGCGGTAGGCGGCGATCGCCCCGGCCCGCGCCGCCCTGATGTCCCCACCGGTCCGAGGCGTCCGCAGCGCGGGCGCGCCCGGCGCACCGGGCCCCGCGTCCGGGCCCGGCAGTGGCAGCGGCCCGGCCGTCCGCGCCTCGATCGCGGCCCGCCGCGCGGCCTCGGGATCCGCCGACGGAGTGCCGGCGCCGCCCCCGAAACCGCCCGGGCCGCCCCCGGAACCGCCGAAGCCGCCCGCGACCTCGGTGGATCCGCCGAAGCCCGCCGCACCGGCCGAGGCGCCGAGGACCGTGGAACCGCCCAGGGTGCCGGACACGCCGTCAGGATCGTTCTCGACCCCGGTGTCCCCGGTGTCCTGGACCGGGACCGGGTCGTACCCGCACAAAACCTCCTCCGCCGCGCCGACCGCGAGGCCGGTCAGCATCACGCGGCCGTCGTCGCAGACGAGGACCGTGCGGGCGGTGATGTTGCGGTGCACCCAGCCGTGGGCGTGCAGCACGCGCAGCGCCGTGAGGATGTCGGAGGCGACCTCGGCCGCCCGGTACGGCGTCAGCGGCTTCTCGGCGAGCAGTGCGGCCAGCGGCCGCGCGGCCACCAGTTCACTGACGACCCACAGCGAGCCGCCCTCCGCGAACACGTCGAAGACCTGGTCGAGCCGGGGATGGTCGGGGATCCGCGCCGCTGCCTGCGCGGCCTCGACCGCCCGCCGCACCGCCGGATCGGTGGGCCGCCGCGTCGCCCCACGGGCGCCACGGGCCTCGCCCGCCGTACGCCCGGTACGGGCCGGCCCCCGCCGGGAGGCTCCGTCGCGCGCGGTGAAGCCGTCGGGCAGCCCGTCGGCGTCGAGCACCTCGGCCTCGACCACTTCCGGCAACGGCACCTGCCGGAGCAGGACTTCCTGCCCGCTGTAGGTGTCGAAGGCCCGGGTCTCGGTCAGTTCGTACTCGTCGGACGGAGGCAGCGGCAGGCGGTAGCGGTCGGCGAGAACCCGGCCCGCATAGTCGTCCACATTGCCTCCCCCGGCCGCACGGTCGGTCAATTCCGTTCGCCACGCGTCCCGTTCCCGATGCTTACGGTCCGCAACCACTCACGATACGTGCCGGAGGCAACTCGCAAAGTCGGGATGCCGGATCTCGCACGCCGAACCGTGAACCCCGGCGACGGACGGTGGGACCGATCCGCTCGCTACTTCTTGGGCTGGAAGGTCCCCGTCAGCGTCTTCCAGGTGCTCTTGCGCAGGTCGCTGTCCCACGTCGCGGCCTTCGCGCTGTACATCAGCGCGTGGCCGAGGTGGTCGTTCACCACGAACCCGCGGTCTATGGTGCGGTACTTGGTCCTGCCGTCAGCGTAGGTGAACTCCCAGTCGGCGGTGTTCCAGCCGCGGTACTCCACCTTCTCTATGCGCACCCTCTTGTACTGGGAGCGCACCATGTACTTCTCCTGGTTGGTCCAGTCGGTCACCGGGTCGCCCTTGGGCGTGGTCGTCCAGGCGACGAGCAGCCGCTGCCCGTCGGGGCCGGTGAAGCGGACCCCCGCGGAGTCGGTGCTCGCGTACTTCCAGCCCTCGGGCAGCCCGATGGAGAAGCCCTGCGCACCCTTGTACGTCGACGCCACGGCGGCACCGTCGTCGTCCCCGGACCTGTCCCCGCCGGAATCGGAACCCGCATCGGAACCGGAACCGGAATCGGAACCCGCACCGGAGCCCTCGCCCGACTTCCCGGCGTCGGTGTCCGTGGCCGGTGTGCCGCCGGAGCCGTCGGCCTCCGTCGCGGAGCCGGACCGGTCCCCGCCCGTGGCGGCCTCGTCGCTCGGGTCCTTCTTGGTGGAGGTGCCCGCGGACGAACCGGCGGTGGCGGCCGTGCGGTCGGCCGCGTTCTTGTCGTCGCCGCCCTTGTCGTCACCGCCGAGCGTGAAGGCGAGCACGGTGCCGATCACCGCGAGCACCACGACCACCGCGACGATCACCAGCGTCCGCCGAGGCACCACGTCGGTGAGCGACGCCCTGGGCGCCGGGCGCGGCGGCAGGTCCAGGTCCGGCGGGGCCATCACGGGCCACCCCGAACCGGACCGCCCCGCCTGCGCACCACCGGCGCCACTGCCCGAGGCGGACGCGGCCTTCGTCCCGGCCGCCGGAGGCTCCGTACGGGCCCCGGCCGCGGAGCCGGAGCCCGCCGGACCCGTGCCGGCGGATGCCGAGCCGGAACCGGCCCCGGCTGCCGCCGAGGGGTTCGGCCCCGGCGCCACGGCGCCCTTGCGCACCGAGCGCAGCGCCCCGCGCAGCCGATCGCCCGCCTCCTCGCCCCGCTTGCTCCCGGAACCCGGACCGGAACGTCCCGAACCGCCTTTGCGGGAACGCCCGTCCGGCTGCGGGGGCAGCGGGACGACCTTGGTCGCGTCCGCGGGCGGCTCCGGCTCGGCGTCCTTCTGCTCGGGCGCGTTGACGACGGCGTTGAGCATGGCCCGGGCGCCCGCGTCGTCGAGCCGCTCGACCGGGTCCTTGTTGAGCAGGCCGTGGATGACGTCCCTGAGTGGCCCGGCGTTCCTGGGCTCCTCCAGCGGTTCGGTCATCACCGCGGTCAGGGTGGCGATCGCCGAGCCCTTGTCGTACGGCGGGATGCCCTCCACCGCCGCGTAGAGCAGGCCGCCGAGCGACCACAGGTCGGCCGCCGGTCCGGGCTTGTGCCCGCGGGCCCGCTCCGGGGAGATGTAGGAGGGGGCGCCGACGAGCATGCCGGTGGAGGTGATGGACGGGTCGCCCTCGACCTGCGCGATGCCGAAGTCGGTGAGGACGACCCGGCCGTCGTCGGCGATGAGCACGTTGGACGGCTTCACGTCACGGTGCAGGATGCCCTGGCCGTGCGCGGAGCGCAGCACGTCGAGGACCGCGAGCCCGACCTCGGCCGCCCGCCGCGGCTCCAGCAGCCCGTCCTCCCGGATGGCTTCGGCGAGAGACTTGCCCTCGACGAGCTCCATGACGATCCACGGACGGTCGTCCTCGTCGACCACGTCGAAGACGGTCACCGCGCTGGTGTCGCGGATGCGCGCGATCGCCTTGGCCTCGCGCAGCGTACGCGTGATCAGCCGCCGCTTCTCGTCCTCGTCGATGTTCGACGGGAACCGCAGCTCCTTGACGGCCACGGTCCGGCCCAGGGTCTCGTCCTCGGCCCGCCACACCGTGCCCATGCCGCCGCGGCCGAGTACCTTCCCCAGCCGGTAGCGCCCGGCGAGAAGACGCTCACTCCTGTCCTGCAGAGAGTCCTGACGAGTGTCCTGACGGGGTGTGCCCGCCCGCTCCGCGTCCGACATGCGTCCCCTCATGCAACCCGCCCTGACAGAGCCTCCATTGTCTCTCACCCGACAAGCACGCGACGCCCAGGGGCCCCCTGAAAACACCCCGGGGGCGGAGCCGAACGGCCCGGGCCACGCGTGGGCATGACGGGCCGTGACAACAGGGCAGCCATGGGTGCCGACCCTTCGGACCATTCCGGCCATAATCTGCGCCGGATCCTCGCGGCACGTGTCGTGCGTCTCGCGCGGGACGGCGGGCCGGGCCCCGGCCGGTTCACAACGGCACGATGTCCGGTGCTCCCAGCCGGGCCGCGTCGGCGGTCAGGTCGTCGGGCTGGCGCTGCGACTCCCGCTCGGCCTCCACCCGCTTGTCGTAGTGCTCGACCTCGCGTTCGATCTGGTCCTTGTCCCAGCCCAGCACCGGCGCCATCAGCTCGGCGGCCTCCCGGGCGCTGCGCGTGCCCCGGTCGAAGGTCTCGATGGATATGCGCGTACGCCGGGTCAGTACGTCGTCCAGGTGCCGGGCACCCTCGTGGGAGGCGGCGTAGACGATCTCGGCGCGCAGATAGTCGTCGGCGGCCTTGAGGGGAGCGCCCAGCGTCGGGTCCTCGGCGACGAGGGCGAGCACCTCCCGGGCCGCCGACCCGAACCTCCTCAACAGGTGCTCCACGCGCACCACATGGAGGCCGGTCTCGGCGGCTATGCGCGCCCGCGCGTTCCACAGGGCCGGGTAGCCCTCGGCGCCGAGCAGCGGGATCTCCTCGGTGACGCAGTCGGCGACGCGCATGTCGAGGCCGCGCACCGCCTCGTCGACGGCGTCCTTGGCCATCACCCGGTAGGTCGTGTACTTGCCACCCGCGATCACGACGAGGCCGGGCACCGGATGGACCACGGTGTGCTCGCGCGACAACTTGCTGGTGGCGTCGGACTCACCCGCCAGCAGCGGCCTCAGACCCGCGTAGACGCCCTGCACGTCGTCGCGGCCGAGCGGCACCGCGAGCACCGAGTTGACGTGCTCCAGGAGGTAGTCGATGTCGGCGCTGGAGGCGGCCGGATGCGCCTTGTCGAGGTCCCAGTCGGTGTCGGTGGTGCCCACGATCCAGTGCCGGCCCCAGGGGATCACGAAGAGCACGGACTTCTCGGTGCGCAGGATCAGCCCGGTGGTGGAGTTGATGCGGTCCTTGGGCACGACGAGGTGGATGCCCTTGGAGGCCCGGACGTGGAACTGACCGCGCTCCCCCACCATCGCCTGGGTGTCGTCGGTCCACACCCCGGTGGCGTTGACGATCTGCTTGGCGCGGATCTCGTACTCTCCGCCGCCCTCCACGTCCCGTACCCGCGCGCCGACGACCCGCTCGCCCTCGCGCAGGAATCCCGTGACCCGGGCGCGGTTGGCGGCCTTCGCGCCGTACGACACCGCCGTGCGCACCAGGGTGGCGACGAAGCGGGCGTCGTCCATCTGGGCGTCGTAGTACTGAAGGGCGCCGACCAGGGCGTCCTTGCGCAGGCAGGGAGACACCCGCAGGGCCTGACGGCGGGTCAGGTGACGGTGCAGCGGCAGTCCCCGGCCGTGGCCGCGGGCCATCGACATGGCGTCGTACAGGGCGACGCCGGACCCGGCGTACAGGCGCTCCCAGCCCTGGTGCTGGAGCGGGTAGAGGAACGGCACCGGGCGGACCAGGTGGGGGGCGAGGCGTTCGAGCAGCAGGCCGCGCTCCTTCAGCGCCTCCCGGACCAGCGCGAAGTCGAGCATCTCCAGATAGCGCAGTCCGCCGTGTATCAGCTTGCTGGAGCGGCTCGACGTGCCCGACGCCCAGTCACGCGCCTCCACTATGCCGGTGGCCAGGCCGCGGGTGACGGCGTCCAGAGCGGTGCCGGCGCCGACCACGCCTCCACCCACGACCAGGATGTCCAGCTCCCGCTCGGCCATGCCCGCCAGTGCCTCGGCGCGCTGCGCCGGCCCCAGTGTCGCTGTCCTCACCGCTGCCTCCCGCTGTCGGTCGCGCCGGCCGCACCCGTCGGGCGAAGCCCGTTCCCATCCCCCATGCCTCTAGCGTGTCCCCCCGCCTCCTGCCCATGCCCAAATTCTGACCGGGTTGCCCGCCTTCAGCCACCAGTCACCCCCCGCCTGTGGACAACTCCGCGGGCCCACCGAGAAACACGCTGGTCAATCCCGCATAACGGTCATATTTACTCCTAGTCTGACATTGCGCTCGCTCGTCTTGCCCACAGGACTTGCGTGCCCGCCACGCCTCGGTTACCGGGAAGGACCGCCCACGCCATGCCCGCAGATCTCGCCGTCATCGGACTCGGCCCGCTCGGACTGCCCCTGGCCCAGGCCGCCGTCTCCGCCGGCATCCCCACCCTCGGGTACCGCACCGGGAACGAGTCCGGCTCCCTCAGCCCCGCCGAACTGCGCCGGATGCTCGCGGAGGGCTTCCGGCCCGCCAGCAACCCGGCCGAACTGGGCCGGGTGCGCACGGCGGTGATCTGCGCGCCGACCCCGCGGGGCGCGGACGGCGGGATCGACCTGAGCCAGGTGGAGGCCGGCGCCCGCGCGCTCGCCGGGCAGCTGCGCCCGCACACCACCGTGATCCTGGAGTCGCCCGCGCACCCCGGGACGACGGAGGAGTTCCTGCTCCCGCTGCTGGAGAAGGGCTCGGGGCTGCGGGCGGGCCGCGACTTCCACCTCGCCTACTCGCCCAGCCGCGTCGACCCCGGCAACCGCGGGATCACCCCGGCCAACACGCCCAAGGTGATCGGCGGCCTCACCCCGGCCTGCACCGAGTCGGCCGCGGCCTTCTACGGGCGGTTGACCGACAAGGTGGTGCGCGCACGAGGGTTGAGGGAGGCGGAGACGGTCCAGCTCCTGGAGACCAACTACCGGCACGTCAACATCGCCCTGGTCAACGAGATGGCCGTGCTCTGCCACGACCTGGGCGTCGACCTGTGGGACGTCCTGCGCTGCGCGGAGACCAAGCCGTACGGCTTCCAGGCCTTCCGCCCCGGCCCCGGCGTCGGCGGCCACGGTCTCCCGCAGGACCTGGCCGGCCACGCGGGCTGCGGGCTGCGCATGGTGGAACTCGCCGAGCAGGTCAACGGCCGCATGCCGCGCTACGTCGTCCAGCGCGCCGCCGCCCTGCTGAACGAGCATGGCAAGTCGGCGCGGGGCGCCCGGGTCCTGTTGCTCGGCGTCACGTACAAGGCCGACCTCGCCGACCTCCAGGGCACGCCGGCCGAGGAGATCGCCGTCCGGCTGACGGGCCTCGGCGCCTCGGTCAGCTACCACGACCCGTACGTGCCCGCGTGGAGCGTCCGTGACCGGCCCGTGCCCCGCGCGGACGGCCTGTACGAGGCGGTGGCCGACGCCGACCTGACGATCCTGCTCCAGCAGCACCGCACGTACGACCTCCAGGGCCTGTCGGTGAAGGCGCAGCTGCTGCTGGACACACGGGGGGCCGCGCCCACGGGGGCGGCGCATCGGTTGTGAAAGGAGCGCGCGCGGGTGCTTCGGGCCTCTGCGGCTGGTAGCCGAAGCCGGAAGCGGCCCCTTACCCGCGTATTCGCCCCGAGGGAAACCGTGCGCCCCCGTCTCGCAATACGCGCCCCGACCTGCGCGGACACCCGGCACGTGCGCGGACACCCGGCACGTGCGAAGGGGCCCGGCACGTGCGAAGGGGCCCGGGCCCGCGTGAGCGGGTGACCGGGCCCCTGGCGTGGGCCGTGGACGCTGGGGCTACCGCTTGTGCTGCGAGTCCCCCACCGTCACCTCGACCCGCTGGAACTCCTTGAGCTCGCTGTAGCCGGTCGTGGCCATGGCGCGGCGCAGGGCGCCGAAGAAGTTCATGGAGCCGTCGGGGGTGTGCGAGGGGCCCGTGAGAACCTCCTCGATCGTGCCCACCGTGCCCAGGTCGACCTTCTTGCCGCGCGGCAGCTCCTCGTTGACGGCCTCCATGCCCCAGTGGTGGCCCTTGCCGGGCGCGTCGGTGGCGCGGGCCAGTGGGGAACCCATCATCACGGAGTCGGCGCCGCAGGCGATCGCCTTGGGCAGGTCGCCGGACCAGCCGACGCCGCCGTCCGCGATCACGTGCACGTACCGGCCGCCGGACTCGTCCATGTAGTCGCGGCGGGCGGCGGCCACGTCGGCGACCGCGGTGGCCATCGGGACCTGGATGCCGAGCACGTTGCGCGTGGTGTGCGCGGCGCCGCCGCCGAAGCCGACCAGGACACCGGCCGCGCCGGTGCGCATCAGGTGCAGGGCCGCGGTGTAGGTGGCGCAGCCGCCGACGATCACCGGGACGTCGAGCTCGTAGATGAACTGCTTGAGGTTCAGCGGCTCGTGCGAGGACGACACGTGCTCCGCCGAGACCGTCGTGCCGCGGATGACGAAGATGTCCACGCCCGCGTCGACGACGGCCTTGGAGAACTGGGCGGTGCGCTGCGGGGAGAGGGCGGCGGCGGTGACCACGCCCGAGTCGCGCACCTGCTTGATCCGCGCGCCGATCAGCTCCTCCTTGATGGGAGCGGCGTAGATCTCCTGAAGGCGGCGGGTCGCGGCCTCGGCGGGCAGCTCGGCGATCTCGTCGAGCAGCGGCTGCGGGTCCTCGTACCGCGTCCACAGGCCCTCGAGGTTGAGTACGCCCAGGCCGCCCAGCTCGCCGATGTGGATGGCCGTGGCCGGGGAGACGACCGAGTCCATGGGGGCGGCCAGGAAGGGCAGCTCGAAGCGGTAGGCGTCGATCTGCCAGGCGATGGAGACCTCCTTCGGGTCCCGCGTACGGCGGCTGGGGACGACGGCGATGTCGTCGAAGGCGTACGCCCGGCGGCCGCGCTTGCCGCGCCCGATCTCGATCTCAGTCACGTCTGTGGCCTTTCCCTGATGCGTTGCAGCGTCTTCCAGTATCGCCGACACCCACGACAAGGGCGGCCCCGGATGCTCCGGGGCCGCCCTGCGCACGCCTCACGCGTGCGCGTGCGTCACTGCTCGCCGCTACTTCTTGCTGCTGTAGTTCGGAGCCTCGACCGTCATCTGGATGTCGTGCGGGTGGGACTCCTTCAGACCCGCCGAGGTGATCCGCACGAACCGGCCGTTCGCCTGGAGCTCGGGGACGGTCCTGCCACCGACGTAGAACATCGACTGACGCAGGCCGCCGACCAGCTGGTGGACGACGGAGGACAGCGGGCCGCGGTAGGGCACCTGGCCCTCGATGCCCTCGGGGATCAGCTGCTCGTCGGAGGCGACGCCCTCCTGGAAGTAGCGGTCCTTGGAGAAGGACTTGCGGTCGCCGCGGGACTGCATGGCGCCCAGCGAGCCCATGCCGCGGTACGACTTGAACTGCTTGCCGTTGATGAACAGCAGCTCGCCAGGGGACTCCTCGCAGCCGGCCAGCAGCGAGCCCAGCATCACCGTGTCGGCACCCGCGACCAGGGCCTTGGCGATGTCGCCGGAGTACTGGAGGCCGCCGTCGCCGATGACCGGGATGCCGGCCTCCTTGGCCGCCAGCGAGGCCTCGTAGATGGCGGTGACCTGCGGGACGCCGATGCCGGCGACCACGCGGGTGGTGCAGATGGAGCCCGGGCCCACACCGACCTTGATGCCGTCGGCGCCCGCGTCGACGAGGGACTGGGCGCCGTCGCGGGTGGCGATGTTGCCGCCGATGACGTCGACGCCGGACGAGTTCGACTTGATCTTGGAGATCATGTCGCCGACCAGCCGGGAGTGCCCGTGCGCGGTGTCGACGACGATGAAGTCGACGCCCGCCTCGATCAGGGCCTGGGCGCGTTCGAAGGAGTCACCGGCCACGCCGACCGCCGCGCCGACCAGCAGCCGTCCCTTGGTGTCCTTGGCCGCGTTGGGGTACTGCTCCGCCTTGACGAAGTCCTTGACCGTGATCAGGCCCTTGATGATGCCCGCGTCGTCGACCAGCGGCAGCTTCTCGATCTTGTGGCGGCGCAGCAGCTGCATGGCGTCCGCGCGGGAGATGCCCACCTTGCCGGTGACCAGCGGCATCGGCGTCATGACCTCGCTGACCCGGCGCGAGCGGTCCGGCTCGAAGGCCATGTCGCGGTTGGTGACGATGCCGAGCAGCTTCCCGGCGGGGTCGGTGACGGGGACGCCGCTGATGCGGAACTTGGCGCACAGCGCGTCGGCCTCGCCGAGCGTGGCCTCCGGGTGGATGGTGATGGGGTTGGCCACCATGCCGGACTCGGAGCGCTTGACGAGGTCGACCTGGTTGGCCTGGTCCTCGATGGACAGGTTGCGGTGCAGCACGCCGACGCCGCCCTGGCGGGCCATCGCGATCGCCATGCGCGATTCGGTCACCTTGTCCATGGCGGCGGACAGCAGCGGGATGTTGACCCGCACGTTCCTGGAGACGTACGAGGCGGTGTCGATCTCGTCGGGCGCCATGTCCGACGCGCCCGGCAGCAGCAGCACGTCGTCGTAGGTCAGCCCGAGTGTCGCGAATTTCTCGGGCACTCCGTCGACGTTGGCAGTCATGACACCTTCCCCAAATGGCCTTGATCGGTGCGGATGTCCATGCTAACGGGAAGCGCGGCTCTCTCATTCCACGGTTCTGAGAGGCTCCGCTCTTCGTATGTTCGTACGAAACCGCCCGGGTGCGTGTTCATCCGGAGCCGTGCGTGCGGGGCGGGACCGCCGCCTACTGTTCGGCCAGGGCGCGCAGCCGGCTGAGCGCCCGGTGCTGGGCCACCCGGACCGCGCCTGGTGACATTCCCAACATCTGTCCCGTTTCCTCCGCGGTCAACCCCACCGCGATGCGCAGCAGCAGCAGCTCGCGCTGGTTCTCCGGAAGGCTGGCCAGCAGCTTCTTGGCCCACTCGGCGTCGCTGCTGAGCAGGGCGCGCTCCTCGGGGCCGAGGGAGTCGTCCGGACGCTCGGGCATCTCGTCCGAGGGCACGGCCGTCGAGCCCGGGTGCCGCATGGCGGCGCGCTGGAGGTCGGCGACCTTGTGGGCGGCGATGGCGAAGACGAAGGCCTCGAAGGGGCGCCCGGTGTCCTTGTAGCGCGGCAGGGCCAGCAGGACCGCGACGCAGACCTCCTGGGCCAGGTCCTCGACGAAGTGCCGGGCGTCGCCGGGGAGCCGGGACAGCCGGGTACGGCAGTAGCGCAGCGCCAGCGGATGCACACGGGCGAGCAGATCGTGCGTGGCCTGCTCGTCGCCGTCGACGGCGCGGTGGACGAGCGCACCGATCGCCCCTTGGGCAAGTGCCGCCTGGTCGTCGCGCATCGGTCCATGGTGCCTTGACGTCGTCCGTTCCGTGGCACCGCCTTCGTGGTTGTGCACCGAAGCGTTATGAGCAGGTGCGGCGAAGCTCATCCCCTGCGCCCTCCCCTTCCGCTCGACCAACTCGTCCCCGAGGAACTCCACACCCTCAAGGATGCGTCATCCGCGGCGAAACGAGCAGCAGGCACCCGGCGGGGCGCTTTGCCACCGGCGTCCGCGGTGCGGTATGGCACGTCATCCGCGGTCCGGGCCCACGCTCTCACCGGGCCGCGACGGCCGCCGGCCGCCGCCCGGCCGCCCGGGACCGGGGAGCCCGGGGCGCGGAGCCCTTGTGGAGACGTACGAGCGGCACGGCCGCACGACCGGCAGACCGGACGCCCCCCACGCTCGTTGCCGTGCGTGGGGGTGGCGTCGCGTGCCGGTACGCCGGATGGGGGCGATCCGACCGGGATCCGCACGGGTCCTAGCGGACCAGGCCCCAGCGGAATCCGAGGGCCACCGCGTGCGCGCGGTCCGAGGCGCCGAGCTTCTTGAACAGCCGGCGGGCGTGGGTCTTGACCGTGTCCTCGGAGAGGAACAGCTCGCGGCCGATCTCCGCGTTCGAGCGGCCGTGACTCATGCCCTCCAGGACCTGGATCTCCCGCGCGGTGAGGGTGGGCGCGGCGCCCATCTCGGCCGAGCGCAGCCGACGCGGCGCCAGCCGCCAGGTGGGGTCGGCGAGGGCCTGCGTCACCGTGGCCCGCAGCTCCGCGCGGGAGGCGTCCTTGTGCAGGTACCCGCGCGCCCCGGCGGCCACGGCGAGCGCCACGCCGTCGAGGTCCTCGGCGACGGTGAGCATGATGATGCGCGCGCCGGGGTCCGCGGAGAGCAGGCGCCGGACGGTCTCGACGCCTCCCAGTCCGGGCATGCGCACGTCCATGAGAATGAGGTCGGAGCGGTCGGCGCCCCAGCGGCGGAGGACCTCCTCGCCGTTGGCCGCCGTCGTCACGCGCTCGACGCCGGGCACGGTCGCGACCGCGCGGCGCAGCGCCTCTCGAGCAAGCGGGGAGTCGTCGCAGACGAGGACGGATGTCATGGCCGTCCTCCGCAGCTGATGCGCGTCACCTTGAGCCTCCAGGCTGGTACGGAATCGTCACCTGTGCGGTCGACCGTCTCGGACGCCCGCCCGAGCGCTTGTGTTCTCAACCGCCTCCGCACTCTCAACGACGGTCACTCGAAAGAGTTACGGGGCTGTACGCCGTCTTCGGCACTCTACGTGAGGGAACGGACACAGAGCAGACATGAACGTCAGACCCTCAACTTTTCATCACAAGCTATGCCCCATTTGGCCCCTTTTCTTCCCGTTTCTAGGTGTCTGGAGCTAGATTCGCAATGAGTCATATTTTCATCTCCTTAGATCGGAGATGTACGGTCGTTGGCACCGTATCCGCCACGAACGGCTACAAGGGGTCACGTAATGGCAGATTTCTCCCGCCTTCCCGGACCGAACGCGGACCTGTGGGACTGGCAGTTGCTGGCTGCCTGCCGCGGGGTCGACAGCTCGCTCTTCTTCCATCCCGAGGGTGAGCGCGGGGCGGCTCGGAGTGCTCGAGAGAACTCGGCCAAGGAGGTCTGCATGAGGTGCCCGGTCCGTGCGGAGTGCGCGGCACACGCCCTGGCGGTGCGCGAGCCGTACGGAGTGTGGGGAGGCCTGACCGAGGACGAGCGCGAAGAGCTCATGGGGCGGGCACGGAACCGGCTGGTGTCGGCGTCGTCGACCAGCGGGGACCCCGCCTCGGACAACTGAAGGAACGTTTCTTCTCATCCGGTCGCGTAGAGCCGCCGCAGGGCACGCGCCACGCGTGCCCTCGCGACACCCGATCCCCTTGTGCCGGCTTGTGTCAGCGGGCCCCGGCCCGCACCAGTTCCTCCAGCGTCGCCGCCACCGCCGGTACCTGTGCCAGGTCGGGCAGGGTGAGGGCGACGATCTCCCGCCGCACCGCCGGTTCCAGCTCCACGGTGCGCGCGCCCCTCGGCCGTACCGACTCGACCGCGAGCTGGGGCAGGACCGCGACCCCCAGTCCCGCGCCCACCAGGCCGACCACCGCCGGGTAGTCGTCGGTCGCGAAGTCGATACGGGGCGTGAAGCCGGCGCCCTCGCACACCTGGACCAGCTGGCCGCGGCAGCGCGGACAGCCCGCGATCCACGGTTCGCCCGCGAGTTCGCCGATGGCGACGGATCCCGCGCGGGCCAGCCGGTGCCGCTCGGGCACCAGCCCCACGAGCCGGTCGGTCAGCAGCGGCCGTACGACCAGGTCCTCCCACTCCCCGGCGCCCTCCCCCGCGCCCGCGGCCCCCTCGTAGCGGAAGGCGAGCGCCACGTCGCAGTCGCCCTGGCGCAGCAGTTCGACGGACCTCGGCGGCTCGGCCTCCTCCAGGGACACGCGGGTGCCGGGGTGCGCGGCGCGCAGCGCGGCGAGCGCGGTGGGCACGAGCGTGGAACTTCCGCTGGGGAACGAGACGAGCCGTACCCGCCCGGCCCGCAGCCCGGCGATGGCGGCGATTTCCTCCTCGGCCGCGGTGAGCCCGGCGAGGATGCCCGTGGCATGCCGGACGAGCGCCTCGCCGGCCTGGGTCAGGCGCATCTCGCGGCCGGCCCGGATCAGCAGCGGGGTGCCGACGGCCGCCTCGAGGGCCTTCATCTGCTGGCTGACGGCGGGCTGGGTGCAGCCCAGTTCGCGCCCCGCCGCGGAGAAGGAGCCGGTGGTGGCCACGGCGCGCAGCACACGGAGATGACGAGCCTCGATCACACCACCGAGCATAAGTGAAACTTGGGCGAGCGGCGGATTATCGCGTCGACACTTTGACCATCCCTCGCCTACCGTGCCCGCATGAAGCTACTGTCAGTGAACCTGGGCCGCCCGGAGGCCGTGCCGTACACCGACCAGCCGGAAGGCGTGACCGGCATCGGCAAGCGGCCGGTGGAGGGGCCGGTCGAGGTGGCGGCGCCCGGGCCGAAGGGGGTCGGCGCGAGCGGGCTGGCCGGGGACGCGGTGTGCGACACGCGGCACCACGGCGGCGACGACCAGGCGGTGTACGCGGTGGCGCGCGAGGACCTCGACGAATGGGAACGCGAGCTGGGCCGGACGCTGGCCAACGGCGCCTTCGGCGAGAACCTCACCACGCTGGGCCTGGACATCACCGGCGCGCGGATCGGCGAGCGCTGGCGCATCGGCTCGCCGCTCGGCCCTTCGGTGCTGCTGGAGATCACCAGCGGACGGATTCCCTGCCGGACCTTCCAGGGCCATCTGGGTGAGAAGGGGTGGGTGAAGCGGTTCACGCGCAGGGCGGCGCCGGGCGCGTATCTGCGGGTGCTCGAAGCCGGTGAGATCCGGGCGGGCGACCCCGTCGAGATCGTGCACCGTCCGGACCACGACGTGACCGTGGGCCTGGAGTTCCGGGCCATGACGACCGAGCGTCCGCTGCTGCCCCGACTGCTCGCGGCGGGTACGGCGCTGCGCCCGGAGACGCTGGCGGCGGCCCGGAAGTACGCGCGCGAATACGCGGGCTGACCGGCCGTCATCGCCCTGCCGGCACCTGGACGGACATGTGGACGGACACGTGGACATCACCGATCGGGAGGGCCTGTGCAGAGATCGGGACAACGCGCCGGGGACCACTAATCTTTCGGCATGACAACGGCTCTGATTACGGGATCGACCGCGGGCATCGGCGCCGCCTTCGCGCGGCGGCTGGCGGCCGACGGGCACAACCTGGTGCTGGTGGCGCGCGACACCGCGCGCCTGACGGAGCAGGCCACCGAACTGCACGACCGGCACGGCATCGAGGCGGAGGTGCTGACGGCCGACCTGGCGACGGACCCGGGCATCGAGGCGGTCGCCGCCCGGCTGGGCGACCGCAAGGACCCCGTGGACCTGCTGGTCAACAACGCGGGCTTCGGTAACAAGGGCCGTTTCCTGGACGTGTCGATGGCCGACGAGCTCAGGATGATCAAGGTGCACGTCGAGGCGGTGCTGCGGCTGACGTCGGCGGCGACCGCGGCGATGCGCGAGCGCGGCCGGGGCGGGGTCGTGAACGTGGCCTCGGTGGCCGCCTTCGTGCCGCGTGGCACGTACGGCGCGTCGAAGGCGTGGGTCGTGCAGTTCACCCAGGGCGCGGCGCGCGATCTGGCCGGCAGCGGTGTACGGCTGATGGCGCTGTGCCCCGGATTCGTGCGCACCGAGTTCCACCAGCGGGCCGGCATGGGCACGGACAACATCCCGAACTGGATGTGGCTGGACGCGGACAAGCTGGTCGCGGCGGCCCTGACGGATCTGGCCCACGGCAAGACCCTGTCCATCCCGGACCCCCGGTACAAGGCGCTGATGGGCCTGGTGAAGGTGACGCCGCGCGGCCTGCTGGGCGGGATCACCTCGAAGACGGGCCGCAAGTACGGCCCGCAGTGACGTCACGGAAGTGACGTGAGGTGACGTACGGAGGTGACGTACGGAGGTGACGACGGCGCCCCGGTGGGAAAATGGGCTTCTCGGACATCACGAACATCCTTCCTTCCCGGACATCCTTGACGGAGAGCCGGACCAGGCCGGGGGACCGGAGGCGCGTCATGACCTTCGTACAGCTCATCGACTGCAGGACCAGCCGGTTCGAGGAGATGAACCGGCTGCTGGACAGCTGGGTCGAGAAGACCGGGGGCAGGCGGACCGCGACGCACGCGGTCGTCGGCAAGGACCGGTCGGACGGAGCGCACGTCGTCGAGCTGGTGGAGTTCCCGTCGTACGAGGAGGCGATGCGGAGCTCGAACCTGCCGGAGACCGACGAGATCTTCCGGGACCTGGTCGCCCTCTGCGACGGGACGCCCACCTTCACGGACCTGGACGTCGTCCGGGACGAGCAGCTCTGCGAGCTCGCCGTGCGCCGTTTCTACGGCACCCTCACGACCGCCGGTGAGCTGCCGCCGCTCAACGACCTGATCGACGAGGACTGCCACAGCCACGACCCCGTCAACCCCCAGGTCACCATCGGCCTGGACGCCCTCCGCCGCGACTTCCGCATGTGGCGCGACGCCTTCGACGCCTCCTTCACGGTCGAGGACCTGATCGCGCAGGGCAACCGGGTCTGCGCCCGCTGGAGCTGGACCGCCACGCACCAGGGCGAGTTCCTCGGCATCGCGCCCACCGGCAGGCGGGTCACCATGACCGGCATGACGGTCTTCCGCTTCGGCGGCAACGGCAGGATCGCCGAACTGTGGTGGCAGCACGACCAGTTGGGACTGCTGCAACAGCTGGGGGCGCTGGACGAGTTGGAGCAGTAGCGCGACTCACCGGGTGGCACGGAAGCGGACGGCGGCGCCCGGCGGGATCTGTCCGGCCAGGGGCAGGTCGGCGGCGTCGACGACCGCGATGACCGGGTAGCCGCCGGTGACGGGGTGGTCGGTGAGGAACAGCACGGGTCTGCCGTTCGGCGGGACCTGGAGGGCGCCCGGCACCATGCCCTCGGCCGGGAGTTCCCCGTCACGGACACGTGTCAGGGCCGGGCCGTCGAGCCGGATGCCGATCCGGTTGCTGCGGCTGGTCGCCTCCCAGCGGGCGCCGAGCAGCGCCGCGTACGAGGCGTCGTCGAACCAGTCGTCGCGCGGCCCGCGCACCACGCGGAGCGTGAACTCGCGCGGCGGCGCCGTGCGGGGCGCCAGGTCCACGCCCGGGAAGGGGAGCACGGGGCGGCCGACCGGCAGCCGGTCGCCGGTGCGCAGGGGCCGGAGGCCGATGCCGGAGAGCAGGTCGGTGGAGCGGGAGCCGAGCAGCAGCGGCGTGTCGAGCCCGCCGCGCACGGCGAGGTACGTCCGCAGCCCCGTGCCGGGTACGCCCAGGTGCAGCGTCTGACCGTCGTGCAGCGGGAACGGCGCGTCGACCGGGACGGACCGGCCGTCGACGGTGGCCGGGCACGGCGCCCCCGTCAGGGCCGCGTACAGCACCGACGGCGCCCCCGACGGCGTACGGCAGTGCACGCGCACCCGCAGGCCGCCGAAGGTGGTCTCGATTCCGGCCGCGTCCTGGGGATTGCCCACGAGCCGGTTGGCGAGAGCCAGCGAGTCCCGGTCGGCGGCACCGGAACCCGGAACCCCGAGGTGGGCCCAGCCGGGCCGGCCCAGATCCTGGACCGTGGCCAGCGGACCGGGCGCCAGGACCTCCAGGCAGGAACCGGTCGCCGGGGCGGTCGCGGTTGGGACGGTCGCGACCGGAGCGCTCGTGGCCGCGGCGATCCTGGCCGCGGCGGTCGTGGCCGGACCCCTCACCTCCAGGGCACTCGTGGCCGGGGCGCTCACCGCCGGAACACCCGCCACCGGAGCGCTCGTGGCCGGAGCGTTTGTAGCTGGGGTGCTCACCGCCGCAGCAATCGTGGCCGGGGCGCTCGCCGCTTGAGCGGTCGGCACCGGAGCGCTCGTGGCCGGACCACTCACCTCCAGAGCAATCGTGCCCGGGGTGCTCACCGCCGGAACACTCGCCACCGAAGCGTTCATGGCCGGGGTGCTCACCGTCGGGGCCGTCTCCATCGAGGCGCTCGCGGCCGGGGCGCTCGTAGCCGGGGCGGTCGCCGCCGCAGCGGTCGCCGCCGGGGCGGTCGTGGCCGGACCACTCACCTCCAGAGCGCTCGTGGCCGGGGCGGTCTCGGCCGGAACACTCGCCGCCGCAGTGGTCGTGGCCGGGGCGCTCGCCGCTCGGGTGTCGGTCGTTGTCTTCGCTGCGGGCGTCGTCACCGTGGCTCCTCGGGAACGAAGCGGACGTGGCTGCCGGGGGCCAGCAGCGCCGGTGGGTCGCGCCGCTCGTTCCACAGCACGGCGTCCGTGGTGCCGAGCAACTGCCAGCCGCCGGGCGAGGAGCGCGGATAGACACCCGTGAAACCGCCGGCGACGGCGACCGAGCCCGCCGGCACCGCGGTGCGCGGCTCGGACCGGCGCGGCAGCCGCAGCAGCGGATCGGTGCCCGTGAGGTAGCCGAAGCCCGGGGCGAAGCCCGCGAAGGCGACCGTGTAGAGGGGTGCCGTGTGCCGGGCGATCACCTCGCCCACGCCCAGGCCCGTCGACTCGGCCACGTGGGACAGGTCCTCGCCGTCGTACCGGACGGCGAGGGTGACGATCCGTTCACCGACCGGCTCGGCGGACGCAGGGGTGCCGGGGGCAGGCTGCCCGGCCGGGCCCAGGGCCGCCGCGTGTTCCGCCACGGCCGCGGCCACGGCCGGGTGGGCGGTGACCGCGGGATCGTAGGTGACGAGCAGCGTGCGGGCGGCCGCGACCAGTTCCCGGACGCCACGCGGGCGGTCCGCCTCCAGCGCGCCGCGCAGTGCCAGCACCTGCTCCAGGCCGTCGGCCTCGACCAGCAGGGCGTGGCTGCCGACCCGGCGGATCCCGACGCTCACGCCGGCACCGACAGGGACTTCGGCACGGCGAACGACGTCGGGGCGAAATCGGCCCGCTCCAGCTCCTCACGCAGCCTGCGCGCGATCGCGACCGCGTCGGCCGTGTCGCCGTGCACGCACAACGACCGTACGGACAGCGGAACGTCGCTGCCGTCCACGGCCTCCACCACGCCCTCGGTCACCATGCGCAGGCAGCGCCGCACGATCATCTCCGGGTCGTGCAGCACCGCGCCGGGTTCGCGGCGCGGGACCAGGGTGCCCGCGGGGGTGTACGCCCGGTCCGCGAACGCCTCGTGGACCGGGGTGAGCCCGGCCGCGGCGGCGGTGCGCAGCCAGACGCTGCCGGGCAGGCCCAGCACCGGAAGCTCCGGGTCGTAGCGGCGCACGGCCTCCGCGACGGCGGCGGCCTGCGTCTCGTGGTGGACGATGGCGTTGTAGAGGGCGCCGTGCGGCTTGACGTACGCGACGCGGGTACCGGCGAGGCGGGCGAAGCCGTCGAGCGCCGCGATCTGGTAGACGACGTCGTTGACCAGCTCGGCGGGGTCGACGTCGATGAAGCGGCGCCCGAAGCCCGCCAGGTCCCGGTAGCCCACCTGGGCGCCGATGGCGACGCCGCGCTCGGCGGCCCGCTCGCACGTCCGGCGCATCACGGTCGGATCGCCGGCATGGAAGCCGCAGGCCACGTTGGCGCTGGTGACGAGGGACAGCAGCGCGTCGTCGTCACCGAGCCGCCACTGCCCGAAACCCTCGCCGAGGTCACTGTTGAGATCGATCATGAACGCTCCGCAGCTCGGTTCTGCCACTCGGGACGGGTCATGCCGTGCGGGGCGCGGTGCTCGTCGTCGGCGCCTCTGCCGCACCGGGGCCTCGCTCGCCCCGCATCATGCCGCAGGCCACCGGCAACGGCACCGACGACGACGGTACCCGGCGCCCCCGTAGGGGCACCGGGCACCGGTGGTTCGGTTCAGCTCAGCGGAGTGCTCAGTGGGCGTGGCCGTGGCCGTGGCCCGCGGCGGCCGGCTCTTCCTCTTCCTTCTTCTCGACGACCAGGGTCTCGGTCGTGAGCAGGAGGGAGGCGATGGAGGCGGCGTTCTCCAGGGCGGAGCGGGTGACCTTGACCGGGTCGATGACGCCGGCCTTGATCAGGTCGCCGTACTCGCCGGTGGCGGCGTTGTAGCCGCTGCCCTTCTCCAGCTCCGCCACCTTGGAGACGATGACGTAGCCCTCGAGGCCGGCGTTCTCGGCGATCCAGCGCAGCGGCTCGACGGCGGCGCGGCGGACGACCGCGACACCCGTGGCCTCGTCGCCGGTCTTGTCGAGGTTGCCCTCCAGGACCTTCACGGCGTGGACGAGCGCGGAGCCACCACCGGAGACGATGCCCTCCTCGACCGCGGCGCGGGTCGCGGAGATGGCGTCCTCCAGACGGTGCTTCTTCTCCTTCAGCTCCACCTCGGTGGCGGCGCCGACCTTGATCACGCACACGCCGCCGGCCAGCTTCGCGAGGCGCTCCTGGAGCTTCTCGCGGTCCCAGTCGGAGTCGGTGTTCTCGATCTCGGCCTTGATCTGGGAGACGCGGCCCTCCACGTCCTCCTTCTTGCCGGCGCCGTCGACGATCGTGGTGTCGTCCTTGGTGACGGTGACGCGGCGGGCGGAGCCGAGGACGTCCAGACCGGCCTGGTCGAGCTTGAGGCCGACCTCCTCGGAGATGACGGTGGCGCCGGTGAGGACCGCCATGTCCTGGAGCATCGCCTTGCGGCGGTCGCCGAAGCCGGGGGCCTTGACGGCCACGGCGTTGAACGTGCCGCGGATCTTGTTGACGACCAGGGTCGACAGGGCCTCGCCGTCGACGTCCTCGGCGATGATCAGCAGCGGCTTCGAGGCGTTGCCCTGGATGATCTTCTCGAGGAGCGGGAGCATGTCCGCGATGGCGGAGATCTTGCCCTGGTGGATCAGGATGTACGGGTCGTCGAGGACGGCCTCCATACGCTCCTGGTCCGTGACGAAGTACGGGGACAGGTAGCCCTTGTCGAAGGCCATGCCCTCGGTGAAGTCCAGCTCCAGACCGAAGGTGTTGGACTCCTCGACGGTGATGACGCCGTCCTTGCCGACCTTGTCCATCGCCTCGGCGATGAGCTCGCCGACCTGCTGGTCCTGGGCGGACAGCGCGGCCACGGCGGCGATGTCGGACTTCTCGTCGATCGGGCGGGCCGAGGCGTGCAGGTCGTCGGAGACGGCCTTGACCGCGGCGTCGATGCCCTTCTTCAGCGCGGCCGGGGAGGCACCCGCGGCAACGTTCTTCAGGCCCTCGCGCACGAGCGCCTGGGCGAGCACGGTGGCGGTGGTGGTGCCGTCACCCGCGATGTCGTTGGTCTTGGTCGCCACCTCCTTCACCAGCTGGGCGCCGAGGTTCTCGTACGGGTCCTCGATCTCGACCTCACGGGCGATGGTGACGCCGTCGTTGGTGATGGTGGGCGCGCCGAACTTCTTGTCGATGACGACGTTGCGGCCCTTGGGGCCGATCGTCACCTTGACCGTGTCGGCGAGCTTGTTGACGCCGCGCTCGAGGGCGCGACGGGCGTCCTCGTCGAACTTCAGGATCTTCGCCATGGCAGCGGGAGCCCTCTCGAAATCTGGTGGTAAGACACTGCGCCCCGGGCGCCCGGCTTCTTATCGGTCGCGGGGGGCCAGGGGCGCAGCTCAAGCAGAATTGCTTCGGCTTCGTGAAGAAGCGGGTGAACTACTTCTCGATGATCGCGAGGACGTCGCGAGCCGAGAGGACGAGGTACTCCTCGTTGTTGTACTTCACCTCGGTGCCGCCGTACTTGCTGTAGAGCACGACGTCGCCGACCTTCACATCGAGCGGAAGACGGTTGCCGTCCTCGAAGCGGCCCGGGCCCACGGCCAGGACGACGCCCTCCTGGGGCTTCTCCTTGGCGGTGTCCGGGATGACCAGGCCAGAGGCCGTGGTCTGCTCGGCGTCCAGCGGCTGGACCACGATGCGGTCCTCGAGCGGCTTGATGGCAACCTTGGTGCTGGCGGTCGTCACGATCCGACCTCCCCCTTCGGAGATCTCACGGGGTTAACTGTCTGAGGTGGCGACCAGGTCGATCCGTCGTCGCGGGTGCCGGACCTGCCCGTCGCTTTGTTGGCACTCTCCAGGGGGGAGTGCCAGACCTGAGACTATGACCGTCGTTAGCACTCGGTCAAGCGGAGTGCCAATTGCCTCGTGGCGCGTCGGGGGTGGGGTGCGTTTCGGGGAACGTCTGTTCAAGGTGCGGTGGGCCCGTGTGGGCGCCCTGGGGGCTGCCTCCCCAGACCCCCGATTCGTCCTGGACGGCCTCGTCCTCAAGCTCCCCCAAGCTCTTCGAGCAGGGGGACCTCCAGACGGGCTGCTTGATGCCGGACTCGGCTGAGAAGCTCAACCCAAGGACAGTCCCGCCCCAGCCCGGAGACGGCCCTGCTCAGAGATAGTCCTGCAGCCGGCCCACCGTCAGGCCCTTCCTCTGGATTCCGCGGAGCAGGCGGGTCGTGCGGTCGCGCAGGGGCGGGCCGTCGAGGTCGTCGTCGTCCGAGGCGACGAGGAGGATGTCGCCGGGACGCAGTTCGTGGGGGCCGTGTCTGAAGCGCAGGCCGGTGTCGGTCGTGACGCCGCGCCACAGGGCGACCGCCGAGACCCCGCAGTCGGCGGCGGCGCGCAGGGTCGTCGTGTCGTACCTGCCGTAGGGCGGGCGGAAGAGGCGGGGGGTGACGCCGAAGCGGGAGCGGATCTTGTCCCGCTGGCCGCAGATCTCGGCACGCTGGCCCGCGTAGGGCAGGCCGCGCAGCGAGGGGTGGTCCAGGGTGTGGTTCTGGAGGTCCGCGCCCACCGACATCAGGTGCGCGAAGTGCCCGTACCCCGGTCCGACGACACTGTCCGTGAGGAACATGCTGACCGGCAAGCGCAGTTCACGGACCATGTCGACGAACCGCGGATCCTTCTCCGCGCCGTCGTCGTAGGTGAGGAAGACGACCGGGTCGGAGGTCGCGACGTGGTCCACGACCTCGGGCAGGCCTGCGGACGGGGTGGCGCCGGCGAGCCGGGGCGGACGGGCCGGCGGCTTCGGCGGCGCGGCGAGCGGCGCCCTGAGCCCCCAGCGCCGGTAGGCCTGGTCGGCCGTCGGGCTCTGCGACCGTACGCCCTGCGCCGCCTTGCGGCCGAGCCGCTCGATGGGGTCGACGGACGTGGCACAGCCGGTCAGCAGCGAGGCGGCGAGCAGGGCCACGGCCAGGTGCCGCGGCCGGACGGGCCGCGGTCTCACAGGTAGTCCTCCAGCCGGGCCACCGCGTACCCGTCGGCCGTGACCTTGTTCAGGAACCGGCGCATGTCGTCGGCCATCGTGCCGTTCCACTCGTTGCGGCCCCGGAAGTGGGTGAGCACGATGTCGCCGGGCCGCAGCCGCTGGTCGTCCTCGCGGAACTCCCAGTGGTCGACGTAGACCTCCTCGTTCCAGATGGGCGCGTACTCGATGCCGCAGGACTTGGCGGCGCGCAGGGTGTCCTGGTTGTAGTTGCCGTAGGGCGGGCGGAACATCTTCGGGCGCTTGCCGAACTGCTCCTCCATGATGTCCTGCATGCCGCAGATCTCGCGCTTCTGCTCTTCGTAGGACAGGGCAGGCAGGTAACGGTGGTGCAGGGTGTGGTTGTTGAGGGTGACCCCGGTGCCCTGCATCTTCCAGAAGTAGCCGTAGTCGCCCTTGACGAGGTCGTCGGTGAGGAACGCGGTGTACGGGATCTTCAGGTCCCGCATCATCCGCGGGAACTGCGGGTCCTTCTCCGCTCCGTCGTCGATGGTGAGGAAGACGACCTTGTCCTTGGTGGGGACCGTGGTGAAGACGGGGGGCAGGTTCCAGTCCTTCTGGTGTTTCACCTCGAAACCGGCGCGGGCGGTGGCCTTCGGCTTCGTCGTGGGCGGCTGCGGGGGGATCAGCGGGACGCGCTCCAGACTCCAGCTCTTGGCGGTGGCCACCCGCTGCGCGTAGGAGGTGTGCAGGCGGTCGGCGAAGGAGCCGGGGGCGTGCGCCTGGGGGTGCTGCTGGCCGGGGGCCGGGCGCACCTGCACGTCCGGCTGCGCGCAGCCGGAGGCGAGGGCGGCGACGGCGAGCACCACGAGCCCGCCACGGATCCGGGTCCCGCGACTCGGGACCCTTTCCGGACCCTTTTTGTCATTTTGTACGACTACCCTCATGGCACCGGATCCTCGCAGGCCACCGCCCGGAAGCCGGGGCGACACCGCGGCCGGAGGCACACCGTCCACCGACTGGCCCACAATGAGCCGGGTGAACGACCACCTCCACGCCTTCGCCTCTCTGCTCACCCCCGAGGGCCGCGCCCTCCTCGACGAAGTGCGCGGCACCCAACCCGCCGACGAACTCGCGGTCGCCACCCGGCTGCGCCGTGAGCACCCCGCCGAACTGGTGTCGGCGGCGCTCGGCCAGGCCCGGCTGCGGCAGCGGGCGGCCGCGAAGTTCGGGGCCGAGGACGCGGGGCGGATGTTCTTCACGCCGAACGGGGTGGAGCAGTCGACGCGGGCGAGTGTGGCGGCGTACCGGGCGGGCCGGCTGCGGGGGTCGGGGGTGGCCTCGGTCGCGGACCTGTGCTGCGGGATCGGCGGCGACGCGATCGCCCTCGCCCGCGCCGGGATCCGGGTCCTGGCCGTGGACCGGGACCCGCTGACCGCCGCCGCGGCCCGCGCGAACGCCGAGGCGCTCGGGGTGGCGGACCTGATCGAGGTACGGGAGGCGGACGTCACGGAGGTCGACACGGCCTCGTACGACGCGGTGTTCGTGGATCCGGCCCGCAGAACGGGCGGAGGGAGGGGTGGCGGACGGGCCGCGGGCGGACGCGTCTTCGACCCCGAGGCGTACTCACCGCCGCTGTCCTGGGCGGTCGGCGCCGCGCTCCGGGCGCCCCGCGCGGCGCTGAAGATCGCCCCCGGCATCCCGCACGAGCTGATCCCGCCGCAGGCCGAGGCCGAGTGGATCTCCGACGGCGGGGACGTGAAGGAGGCGGTGCTGTGGTTCGGCACCGAGCCGGGCCTCATCCGGGCCACCCTGCTGCCCGGCCCGCGCACCCTGCGCGGCCGCGGCCTGCCCGACCCCCCGGTCCGCACCCCGGGCCGCTACCTGTACGAGCCCGACGGCGCCGTGATCCGTGCCCACCTGGTGGCCGAGGCCGCCCGGGAGCTCGACGGCGGCCTGATCGACGCGACCATCGCGTACGTGACCGCCGACGAACTCCGCCCCACCCCGTACGCCACCGCCTACGAGATCACCGACCGGCTCCCCTTCAACGTCAAGAAGCTGAAGGCCCTGCTGCGGGAGCGCGAGGTGGGCGCGCTGACCGTGAAGAAGCGGGGCTCGGCGGTCGAGCCGGAGGAACTGCGCAGGAAGGTCCTGCCGAAGCCGCACGGCAGGAACGCGGCGACGGTGTTCCTCACCCGGGTCGCCGGGGCACCCACCATGCTGCTCGGCCACCCGGCGGGCTGACGCCGCTCACCGGCTCACCGCAGCGACGTCCACAGTTCGCCCGCGTCCGGTTCCTGCGCCACCACCCGGTTGGGGTTCCACGGGGCCGTCACCACCGGCATGGTCACCGTCTTCACGTTCTGCGCCGACAGGCCCTTCAGGCTCTCGCCGAGGGTCGTCAGTTCGCCCAGCGAGTCGAGGCCGGTGTCGGTGGTCAGACTGCCGGTCACCGCGTCGGCGACCCGGTAGAGCCCGGCGGGGTCGTCCAGCAGGCCGGAGCCGGAGATCTCCTCCAGCAGCGCCTTGACCAGCGTCTGCTGGAGGCCTATGCGGCCCAGGTCGCTGCCGTCACCCACGCCGTACCGGGTGCGGGCCAGGGCCAGGGCCTCGGTGCCGTTCAGATGGTGGGTGCCGGCCTTCAGGTGCAGATGGCTCTTGTCGTCGTCGATGTCCAGCTCGGTGGTGACGGTGACCCCGCCCATCGCGTCCACCAGCTTCGCGAAGCCGGCGAAGTCGATCTCGATGTAGTGGTCCATGCGGATGCCGGTGAGCGTCTCGACCGTCTTGACCGCGCACACCGGTCCGCCCACCGAGTACGCGCTGTTGAACATGGTGTAGTTCGCCACCGCCGTGGAACCGCCGGACTCCAGCGGGCAGGACGGACGGGTCACCAGCGTGTCGCGCGGGATGCTCACCACGGTGGCCGAGGTCCGGCCGGCGTCGATGTGCACGATCATCGCGGTGTCGGAGCGGGCGCCCTCGCTGTCGCCGCCGCCGAGTTCCTCGTTCTGCTCGCCGCTGCGCGAGTCCGAGCCGAGGACCAGGATGTTGAGGGCCCCCCTGGGCAGGGCGGCCGTGTCGGCCGACGGTCCCGTACGCGACCCGGGCGGGCGGTCGTCCCCGAGCGCGCTGTTGATGTCGACGCTCCTGATGTTCTGGTTCAGGTGCCAGTACGCGATGCCCGCCGCCGCGACGCCCAGCACCAGGACGCCCGACAGGCCGAGGCCCACGGCCTTCAGGACCCGTGACCGCCGGCCGGCCCCTCCGCCCGCGTCCCCGCTGTCGCTGTCGCCCTGTCCGCTGTCATGTCCCCTGTTGTGTCCCCTCACGGGGAGGAACATACGTCCGACTCATGAGGAGCCGGACAGGGGGAGGCGCCCACGACCGATTTCTTCGGAAAATCTCATCTTCCCCGAAACTTTCGGCACTTGAGCTTCACTTCGCGGGCGCCGCCGTACTGCTGCGCACCACCAGGCTCGTGGCCAGCTCCACCCGGGTCGCCACCGGCGAGTCCTCCTCGCGCCCGAGGTCCAGCACCAGCTTCGCCGCCGCCTCGGCCATCTCCGTCAGCGGCTGGCGCACGGTCGTCAGCGGCGGCCCGACCCAGCGCGCCACCGGCAGGTCGTCGAAGCCGACCACGCTCAGGTCCTCCGGGACGCGCAGGCCCAGTTCGCGCGCCGCCTCGTACACGCCGAGCGCCTGGAGGTCGTTGCCCGCGAAGACGGCGGTCGGCCGGTCCTCGCGGCGCAGCAGCTTCAGGCCCAGCCGGTAGCCGGCCTCGTGGTGGAAGTCGCCGGTCACGATCAGCGACGGGTCCACCGGCAGCCCGGCCGTCTCCAGCGCGGCCCGGTAGCCGTCCACCCGGGCCCGGCTGCACATCATCCGGGACGGCCCGCTGATCGCGCCGATCCGGGTGTGCCCGAGCTCCACCAGGTGCCGGGTGGCGGCCAGCCCGCCCTGCCAGTTGGTGGCGCCGATCGAGGGCACGTCGGCGCCCGGATCGCCGGCCGGGTCCATCACCACGAACGGGATGGAACGGCTGGTCAGCAGCGCCCGCTGGGACTCGTCGAGCCCGGACAGCACCAGGACCACGCCGTGCGGCCGGCGGGCGGCGACCTGGTCGGCCCAGGTCCGCCCGGGAGTGAGCCGGCCCGCGCTCTCGGAGAGCACGACGCTCAGCCCCGCGTCCCGCGCCACGTTCTCCACGCCCCGGATGACCTCCATCGCCCAGGCGCTCTCCAGCTCGTGGAAGACCAGGTCGATCAGCGGCGATCGGGTCGCCTCGGCCCGCCGGCGCCGGTAGCCGTGCGCCCGCAGGAGCTCCTCGACCCGGGAGCGGGTGGTCGGGGCGACGTCGGCGCGACCGTTGAGAACCTTCGAAACAGTCGGAGCCGACACACCGGCCTCGCGGGCGATCTCGGCGAGCGTGGCGGTCTGCGTTCCTGCAGTCTTCGTCGGCTTCATGGCCGCGATCGTATCTCTGCGAGACCTCTTGACGAACCCCCTCGACCGCTTTAGGTTCCCGGAACATTCGAAGTGCCATACGAAACATTCGGCCACTCGAACAGTTCGGCCAGACGAACATTCGGAACACGACATTCGTGAGAGGTGCCGTCACATGGAGTCCTACAGCAGGCGCTGGTTTCTCGGCGCCGGCGCCACCACCCTCATCTCGGCCACCGGACTCACCGCCTGCGGCTCCGGCAGCGGCTCCGGCAGCTCGGGCGGCACGATCACGGCGATGGTGTACGGCGACGACGCCGTGAAGGTGCAGACCGCGGCCGTCACCCGGTTCAACGCCTCCGCCGCGGCCAAGAAGGCGAAGGGCAAGATCAAGCTGGAGAAGGTGCCCGGCTCGGACTACCCGGCCAAGCTGCGCACCGCGATGGGCTCGCCCCACGCCCCGGACGTGTTCTTCAACTGGGGCGGCGGCTCCATCAAGGCGTACAAGGACGCGGACCAGCTGATCGACCTCACCGACACCATCGAGTCCGACCCGGTCCTCAAGGACGGCTTCCTGCCCTCCGTGCTCGCGGCCGGGGCGCTCAGCGGACGCAACTTCGGTATCCCGATGCGCGGCATGCAGCCGGTGATGCTCTTCTACAACAAGGCCATCTTCGCCGAGCACAAGCTCCAGCCGCCCACCACCTGGGACCAGCTGCTCGACATCAACGCCAAGCTGAAGAAGGCGAAGATCACCCCGTTCGCGCTCGGCGGCGCCGACATCTGGCCGGAACTGATGTGGCTGGAGTACCTGGTCGACCGCATCGGCGGCCCCGAGGTCTTCGAAAAGATCAAGAACGGCGACTCCTCCGGCTGGGGCGACCCGGCCGTCCTCAAGGCCGCCGAGACGGTCAAGCAGCTCATCGACGACGGCGCCTTCGGCAAGGGCTTCAGCTCGGTGGCGTACACCAACAAGGGCGCGCCGGCGGTCTTCGCCAAGGGCAAGGCGGCCATGCACCTGATGGGCTCGTGGGAGTACTCCACGCAGCTCGGCGAGTTCCCGGACTTCGCCAAGAAGAGCCTGGGCTGGTGCGCGTTCCCGAAGTACGACGGCGGCGCCGGCGACATCCGCAACGTGGTCGGCAACCCGACCAACTACTGGTCGGTGAACGCCCGTACGTCCAACAAGGACGCGGCGATCGCCTTCCTGAGGGAGTGCGCCTCCGAGCAGTACGCCAAGGACCTGATCGCCAACGGCGACATCCCGACCACGTCCAACGCGGCCAACCTGCTGGACGCCTCCCCCAACCCCGAGTTCGCCAAGTTCCAGTACTCGATGGTGCAGCAGGCCCCCGCCTTCACCCTGAGCTGGGACCAGGCGGTCGACCCGAACATCTCCACGCCGATGCTCACCGAGATCAACAAGCTGTTCGTGGGCAAGTCGAGCCCGAGCCAGTTCGTCACCGCGCTCCAGGGGCTGAAGTGAGTTCGACGGTCTCCACCGGGACGAAGGGCAGGCCCGGGAAGGGCGTGCGGGCCGGTCGCCCGCACGCCGCCTGGGCCCTGCCCGGCGTTCTGTTCTTCGCCTTCTTCGCCATCGCCCCGATGGTCCTGGCCTTCTACCTGTCCTTCACCAAGTGGAACGGCCTGGGCGACCCCGAACCGGCGGGCCTGGCCAACTGGCAGAAACTGTTCGACGACCCGCGCCTGACCCAGTCCATCACGGTGACCGTGCTGCTCACCGTGGTCAGCTGGACCTTCCAGACGGTGGTCTCGCTGCTGCTGGGCGTCTGGGCGGCGGGCCGCCAGCGCAACCGGGCGGTGCTCTCAGCGATCTTCTTCACGCCGTTCCTGCTGTCCTCGACGGCGATCGCACTGCTCTTCTACTCCCTGCTCGACCCGAACTTCGGCATCATCCGCGGGGACACGTTCGGCTCGACGTCCGGCGCCTTCCTGGCGATCGTGTTCGTCGGCGGCTGGCAGTTCATCCCCTTCCACACCCTGATCTACCAGGGCGGGGCACGGCAGATCCCCGAGGTCCTCTACCAGGCCGCGGCCATCGACGGCGCCGGCCGCTACCGCCAGTTCTTCTCGATCACCCTGCCCCAGCTGCGCAACACGGCGACGACGTCCAGCGTGCTGATGATCGTCGGCTCGCTCACGTACTTCGAGACCGTCCTGATCCTGACCCAGGGCGGCCCCGGCACGGACACCGCGATCCTGCCGTACCTGATGTACGAGGCGGGCTTCAAGAGCTACGACTTCGGCTACGCGAGCGCCATCGCGTCCTTCCTCGTCGTGGCCGCCACCGCGCTGTCGCTGCTGCTGGTCCGGCTGACCGGCTTCGGCGCCATGCGCAGCACCAGGGAAGGAATGTGACGAAGTGTCACACGATACGCTGCCGCGCCGTCCGCTGCGCACCCCCCGGACGCCGGTGACCGCGGCCCCCACGCACCGCCGCCGCCACTGGACCAGGCGCCCGAACCCGCTGGCCGGCCTCGGCTCGGTCGTCTGGCTGATCATCGTGATCATCCCGATCTACGCGATGATCTCGACCTCGCTGACCCGGCAGGACGAGGCCCTGGGCAACGCCCTCGACCCGCCGGAGCACCCGACCCTGGAGAACTACAACACCGTCCTGCACAGCGGCTTCGGCCACCTCCTCGCCAACACGGTCACCGTCGCGGCGGCGGTGGTGGCCATCGTCCTCGTCCTGTGCGTCCCGCTCGCCTACGTCGCCGTCCGCACCCGCAGCTTCTGGTCGGGCGCGGCCTTCCGCATGTTCCTGCTCGGCGTCGCGATCCCCGCCCAGGCGGTCGTCGTCCCGCTCTACCTGATGATCGCCAAGCTGAACCTGTACGACAGCCTGCTCGCGGTCATCCTGCCGACGGCGGCCTTCGCGATGCCGGTCTCGACGCTCATCCTCACCGGCACCCTGCGGGACATATCCGAGGAGCTGTACGAGGCGATGGCGCTGGACGGCGCCTCCCCCACGCGGATGCTGTTCCAGCTGGTCATCCCGATGGCCAAGGGCGGCATCAGCACGGTCGTCGTCTACTCCGCCCTCCAGGCCTGGAACGGCTTCCTCTTCCCGCTGATCTTCACCCAGTCCGACGGCCCGCGCGTGCTGACCCTCGGACTGTTCAACTACGTCAGCGAGTTCGGCGTGAACATCCCCGCACTGCTCGCCTCCGTCGTCCTCTCCGGCATCCCGATCTTCGCCGTCTACCTGGTGGCCCGGCGCGCCCTCGTGGGCGGCCTGATGGGCGTGGGCGGCAAGTGACCGAGTGACCGGGACCGACCCGCGGCAGCCGAATCCCCCCTCATTGACAGACCCGACAGGAGTTTCATGACCACCGTCCCCTGGCGCGACCCCGCCCTGCCCGCCGCCGTCCGCGTCGACGACCTGCTCTCCCGGATGACCATCGAGGAGAAGGTCGCCCAGCTGTACGGCGTGTGGGTGGGCGCCGCGACGGACGGCGACGGCGTCGCTCCGCACCAGCAGCAGATGAACACGGACTACGACTGGGACGAGCTGATCACCCTCGGGCTCGGTCAGCTCACCCGCTCCTTCGGCACCGCCCCCGTGGACCCCGCGCTGGGCGCGCAGGCACTGGCCCGCGCCCAGCGCCGGATCGCCGAGGCCGGCCGCTTCGGCATCCCCGCGGTCGCGCACGAGGAGTGCCTGGCGGGCTTCACCGCCTGGGGCGCGACCGCCTACCCGGTCCCGCTGGCGTGGGGTGCCACGTTCGACCCGGCGCTGGTGGAGGAGATGGCCGGCCGCATCGGGCGGGACATGCGCGCGGTGGGCGTGCACCAGGGGCTCGCGCCCGTCCTGGACGTGGTCCGCGATCCCCGCTGGGGCCGGGTCGAGGAGACCGCGGGCGAGGACCCGTACCTGGTCGGCACGATCGGCAGCGCGTACGTGCGGGGCCTGGAGTCGGCGGGGATCGTGTCCACGCTGAAGCACTTCGCCGGGTACGCCTCCTCGGCGGGCGCCCGCAACCTGGCCCCGGTGCGGGCCGGCACCCGGGAGTTCGCCGACGTCACCCTCCCGCCCTTCGAGATGGCGCTGCGCGAGGGCGGCGCGCGCTCGGTGATGGCCGCGTACACGGAGACGGACGGCGTCCCGGCCTCCGCGGACCCGCAGCTGCTCACCGAACTCCTGCGCGAGCAGTGGGGTTTCACCGGCACGGTGGTCGCCGACTACTTCGCCGTCGACTTCCTGCGGACCCTGCACCGGGTCGCCGGCACCCCCGCCGAGTCGGCGCACCTGGCCCTGGCCGCCGGGATCGACGTCGAACTGCCGACGCTGAAGTGCTACGGCAAGGAACTGGTGGCGGCGGTCCAGGACGGCACGGTTCCGGAGTCGCTGGTGGACCGCGCGGCCCACCGCGTCCTGCTCCAGAAGTGCGAACTGGGCCTGCTGGACGAGGACTGGGCCGCGGACGCCCCGGCCGAGTCCATCGACCTGGACTCGGCGGAGAACCGGGCCGTGGCCCGCCGGGTGGCCGAGGAGTCGGTGGTGCTGCTGGCCAACCCGGACGGGGTGCTGCCCCTCTCCCCCGACACCCGGATCGCGGTCGTCGGCCCCCGGGCGGCGGACGCCCTGGCGATGCTGGGCTGCTACTCCTTCCCGTCCCACGTGGGCACGCAGCACCCCGAGGTGCCCATGGGCATCGAGATCCCCACCCTGCTGGACGCCCTGCGCGGCGAACTGCCCGACGCGAAGGTGACGTTCACGGAGGGCTGCGGCGTCTCCGAGCCGGACACCTCGGGCTTCGAGGAGGCGGTCGCCCGGGCGCGGGAGGCGGACGTGTGCGTGGCCGTCCTCGGCGACCGCTCGGGCCTGTTCGGCCGGGGCACGTCGGGCGAGGGCTGCGACGTGGCGGACCTCGCGCTGCCCGGTGTGCAGGGCGCGCTGCTGGACGCGCTGGTGGAGACGGGCGTCCCCGTCGTCCTCGTCCTGCTCACCGGCCGCCCCTACGCGCTCGGCCGCTGGGACGGCCGGCTCGGCGCGGCCGTCCAGGCGTTCTTCCCGGGCGAGGAGGGCGGACCGGCGGTCGCGGGCGTCCTGTCGGGCCGTGTGAACCCCTCGGGCCGGCTGCCGGTGAGCGTGCCGCGCGGGCCCGGCGGCCAGCCGTGGACGTACCTCCAGCCGCCGCTGGGCCTGGCGGGCGAGGTGAGCAGCCTGGACCCGACGCCGCTGTACCCGTTCGGACACGGGGTGTCCTACACGACGTTCGAGTGGGCGGACTTCCAGGGCAACGATGTCACCGAGATCGGCACGGACGGCTCGCACGACGTCTCGCTGACCGTGCGCAACACCGGTGACCGGACCGGCGCGGAGGTCGTGCAGCTGTACCTGCACGACCCGGTGGCGTCGGTGACCCGTCCGGACGTCCGCCTGATCGGCTACCGGCGGCTGGAACTGGACCCCGGCGAGTCCCGCCGGGTGACCTTCCGCTTCCACGCGGACCTGTCGGCGTTCACCGACCGCACGGGCCGGCGGGTGGTGGAGCCGGGCGCCCTGGAACTGCGACTGGCCACGTCGGCGTCGGACGTCCGCCACACGGCGCACCTGACCCTGACGGGTCCGGTGCGCGAGGTGGGCGTGGAGCGCCGCCTGCACTGCGAGACGGAAACCTCACCGACGACTTGACCCGCCCCTGTGGGCCGCCACCCCGGACCCCCGCTTCACAGCCTCTCAACTCACCGAGACAGGTGGGAGGGTGGGAAAGCGGGGGTGCAAGGGGGCAGAGCCCCCTGCCGGGGCCTGAGGCGGAGCCCCAGGGGGTGGGCGAAGTCGCGACAAAAAACCCCGCCCCCGGTTGCACCGGGGGCGGGGTTCCGTGGAGCGCCGGGCAGGCCTTGCACCTGCATCTCCCCGCAGGAAGCGGGACGTCTTTCCTTGGACCACCAACGCACTGCTCGCGGGCCTCAGTTGGCCGCTTGCGTGTGATGATCATAGCCCACCGGAAGGGCCGGGGGCCAATCAGCCGTCCCGGCCCTCACCCACCGACTCGAACCGCCACCGATGCACGGCCCGCGTGACCAACTCACCCTCCGGCTCGGGAAGTTCCGGCAGCTCGGCGGTGAACTCCGCGTCCCACCAGGTGATGACCAGCACCCGGTCCTGCGGAGCACGGAAGGTCTCCCGCCGCAGGGGCGTCGGCGCGAGCTCCTGCCGCCGGGCCCAGGCGAGCAGTTCCTCCCCCCGCCCCGCGACCGCCCGCGCCTCCCACATCAGCGCCACCGTCACGGGTACAGGTTCTCCTTGCTGACCTCGTGCACATGGTCATGGGTGTGCCCCGTGCCCGGCACATGCGGATCCGTCACCGGCAGGGAGGAGTCCGCCGACAGGTCCCAGTCGGAGGCCGCCCGGCCCCGGCTGACCATCTCCGCGCCCAGCGCCGCCACCATCGCGCCGTTGTCCGTGCACAGCTTGGGCCGGGGCACGCGCAGCCGGATCCCGGCCGCCTCGCACCGCTCCCGCGCCAGGGCCCGCAGCCGCGAGTTCGCGGCCACGCCGCCGCCGATCATCAGGTGGTCGACGCCCGCGTCCTTGCAGGCCCGTACGGCCTTGCGGGTCAGCACGTCCACCACCGCCTCCTGGAAGGACGCGGCCACGTCACGCACCGGAACCTCCTCCCCGGCCGCCCGCTTGGCCTCGATCCAGCGGGCCACGGCCGTCTTCAGACCGGAGAAGGAGAAGTCGTAGGCGGGGTCGCGCGGACCCGTCAGCCCGCGCGGGAAGGCGATCGCCGCCGGGTCGCCCTCCGTCGCGTACCGGTCGATGACCGGCCCACCCGGGAAGCCCAGGTCCAGTACGCGCGCAATCTTGTCGAACGCCTCGCCCGCCGCGTCGTCGATCGTCGCGCCCATGGGCCGTACGTCCGCGGTGATGTCCGTGGACAGCAGGAGCGAGGAGTGCCCGCCGGACACCAGCAGCGCCATCGTCGGCTCCGGCAGCGGGCCGTGCTCCAGCTGGTCCACACAGATGTGCGAGGCGAGGTGGTTGACGCCGTACAGCGGCTTGCCCAGGGCGTAGGCGTACGCCTTGGCCGCCGAGACGCCGACGAGCAGAGCGCCGGCCAGACCGGGTCCCGCGGTGACCGCGATGCCGTCCAGGTCCCTGGCGCTGACCCCCGCCTCCTTGAGCGCGCGCTCGATGGTCGGCACCATCGCCTCCAGGTGGGCCCGGGAGGCCACCTCCGGGACGACCCCGCCGAACCGCGCGTGCTCGTCGACGCTGGAGGCGACCGCGTCGGCCAGCAGGGTGGTGCCGCGGACGATGCCGACGCCGGTCTCGTCGCAGGAGGTCTCGATGCCGAGGACGAGCGGTTCGTCCCTCAAGTCAGTCATGGATCTCGGTTCCTTGTACACCGTTGACGGAGGTTGCCGGGTCGGACAGGCGCATCACCACGGCGTCCACGTTGCCGGGCTGGTAGTAGCCGCGCCGGAAGCCGATGGGCTCGAAGCCGAAGCGCTCGTAGAGCTTCTGCGCGCGGACGTTGTCCACGCGGCATTCGAGCATCACCTCGGCGCACTCGAAGGCGGTCGCGGCCCGCAGCAGCTCGGTCAGCAGCCGGGAGCCCAGCCCGGTGCTCCAGTGATCGCGGGCGACGGCGATGGTCTGCACGTCGCCCTGGCCGCCGGAGGCGACCAGTCCGGCGTACCCGACGATCCGGCCGCCGTCCTCGGCCACCACGTAGCGCCGGGTCGCCTCCGGGCCCCTGGAGTGCGCCAGCTCGGACCAGAACATGCCCCGGGACCAGGCGTCCTCCGGGAACAGGTCCTTCTCCAGTTCCAGCACCGGGTCGATGTCCCACCAGCGCATCTCGCGCAGTGCGCACCGGGCGGACCCGGTCGTCGTCTGTCCCGTCACTTCGGGGTGACCACCTTGTAGTTCTTGGGCACCTGGGCGTCCGGCCGGCGCAGGTACAGCGGCCGGGGCGCGGGCAGCTCCTCACCGGCGGCCAGCCTCTCGGCGGCCAGCGAGGCGAGGGCGGCGGCCGACACGTGCTCGGGCTCGTGCGCCTGCGGGAAGGTCTCGGGGTACAGCAGCGCGCCCGCGCCGACCGCGGGCAGGCCCCTGACCCGGTCGGCGATGTCGGCCGGCCGGTCCACGGCCGGGTCGGTGACCCGGGTGCGCGAGTCGGCGTACCGGGCCCAGTAGACCTCCTTGCGGCGGGCGTCGGTCGCCACGACGAAGGGGCCCGGGAGGTCGGCCGCGTAGGCGAGGCCGTCGAGCGTGCACACGCCGTACACGGGCACGCCGAGGGCGAGCCCGAGGGTGTCGGCGGTCATCAGGCCGACGCGCAGGCCGGTGTACGGGCCGGGCCCGACGCCGACGACGACGCCCGTGACGGCGTCCAGCTTGAGCCCGGCCTCGGTGAGCACCCGGTCGACGGCCGGCAGCAGGAGCTCTCCGTGCCGGCGCGCGTCCACCTGGCTGGAGGAGGCGATGACGTCCGTTCCGTCGTGCAGGGCGACGGTGACGGCGGGGGTGGCGGTATCCAGAGCGAGCAAGAGCACGCAAACAGCCTACGGCTCCCGCGCCTCCGGCACGGCCGCCCCGGTCGGGGGGATTCCGGCTGCTACGGTCGCCGCGAGGCAGCTCGTGACGACCGAGGCGGAGGTGGACGACCGTGGCACGGAGCAGTTCGGGGTTCGTGGCCGGGCTCACCGCCGCGGCCGTCCTCACGGTCGGCTTCCTCGCCCACCAGGCGCAGGCGACCGTTCCGCGGAGCCTGAGCGGCCGGCCCGGCCCGACGGCGACGCCCGCGGCGAGCGTCTCCAAGGCACCCCGGGACAAACGGCGCCCGACCGCGCTGCCCGGCGGCTCCGGGACCGGCGAGCGGGTCGTGTACTCGCTGGACGACGACCGGGTGTGGCTGGTCGGCCCGGACGGGTCGGTCCAGAACACCTTCCGGGTCGGCCCGGGCAACGTCGACCCGGCGCCGGGCACCTACGCCGTCGTGTCCCGTTCGAAGGCGATCACCGGGACCGACGGTGTCCCCGTCGAGCACGTCGTGCGTTTCACCAGCACGGACGGGGTGGTCATCGGTTTCAGCGCGGCGTTGGACGGCTCCTGGCCGACGTCCGACCCGGCGATCAGGACCGGCGGCATCCGTGAGTCCCGGGCGGACGGCGAGGCGATGTGGATGTTCGCGACGATCGGCCAGAAGGTCGTCGTCATCCGCTAGTGCTGTGGCCGGGAAGGTTTGCCGGGAAGCTCGCGGCGTCCGGTGCCGGGGGCACCTCCCACGCCCTTCAGGCAGTGGGGGAGCCTCGCAAGGCGGAGCATTGCCCGCGTACCGGATGTACTCGGGTGATGCGACAACGCGGCGTGGGGGTACCCCCGGCCGAAGGCTGGGGGAGTGCCGTGCCGGGCGCCGCGAGCCGGTGAACCCTTCCGGTCACAGCACTGGAGCCGCCGCCCAGCGGAACGCACCCTCGCGAGGTCGTGTCCTTCACCGGGGCACGTCGGCCGAAAGTCATCCGATGGGGCTACGCCGCTTCACGGCTTTCCTCCACCGTGCGGGGGTCCGCCGGCTCCGGGGCGCGCGGCGGCCGGGAGACCGCGTCGGCGGCGGCGCAGGCGGCCAGCAGATCGCGCATGGACACACCGCCCACCGCGTACGGCCGCGGCTTCGGATTCGTCCGGTGCCGCCGCTGCTGCTGCTCGTTGCTCTCCATGGCCGACATGGACGCCTCCTGGGGGCCGGGGGCGGACGTGGTGAGGCACGCCTAACCACGGGCTGACCACCATGTGACCATGCCCGGAGCACCCGGCGCAAGGATTTGCCGACGCCCTGTCGGAAAGTCCGTGCGGCCCTCAGGCGGTCAGAATGCCCAGGTCGACGGTGGCCCAGCGGTCCCCGATCCCGGTCACCGTCACGTGCCGCACCTCGTCCGTGGTGTCTCCGACGGCCCGGTGGATCACGACCTGGAGCCGCTCGTCGGTCAGCTCCTCGACCTTGCCCTCGCCCCACTCCACGACGACCACCGAGTCCGGCAGCGACACGTCGAGGTCGAGGTCCTCCATCTCGTCGAGCCCGCCGGACAGGCGGTAGGCGTCGACGTGGACGAGTGGCGGGCCGTCGCCCAGGGCCGGGTGCACACGGGCGATCACGAAGGTCGGGGAGGTGACGGCGCCGCGCACGTCGAGCCCCTCGCCGAGACCGCGGGTCAGCGTGGTCTTGCCCGCGCCGAGCTCCCCGCTGAGCATCACGAGGTCGCCCGCGCGCAGCAGCTTGGCCAGACGGCGGCCCAGCTCGCGCATCTGCTCGGGGGCGTTGACGGTGATCTCGACGGACCCGGGGTCAGGGGTGTGCCGTGCTGCTGGTGCTTCCATAGCCATCAACGGTAGTGCCTGCCGGGACCGCGCCCGCGCGGGCGAGCAGGTCGGCGAGGCGGTCCGTGACGGCCTCCGGATGCTCCAGGATCACCAGGTGCCCGGCGTCCGGGACCAGCACCAGCTCCGCGTCGGGGAGCAGGTCGGCGATGGCCTCGCTGTGCTCGCTGGGCGTGACGAGGTCCTGCACCCCGGCGAGGACCAGCACCGGTATGTCCGCGAAGAGGGCGAGCGCCTCGGTCTTGTCGTGGTCGGTGAAGGCCGGGTAGAACTCGGCGACCACGTCGATCGGCGTGCTCTCGATCATGCGCTCGGCGAACCGGGCGACCGCCGGGTCGATGTCCCGGCCGGCGAACGAGTACCGCTTGATGACGCCGGCGAAAAGGTCCGTGGTGGCCCGCCGCCCCTTCTCCACCAGCTCGGCGCGCTGCCCGAGCGCCTTGAGCACTCCGGGGAGCACCCGGCGCACCGCGTTGACACCGGCCACCGGCAGTCCGAAGTTGACCTCGCCGAGCCGCCCGGAGGAGGTGCCGACGAAGGCGGTGGCGACGACCCGCTCGCGGATCAGCTCGGGATACTGGTCGGCCAGCGCCATCATCGTCATGCCGCCCATGGAGTGCCCGACGAGCACGAGCGGCCCCTCGGGCGCGGCGGCGTCGATGACGGCCTTCAGATCGCGGCCGAGCTGGTCGATGGTCAGTTCCGCGCCGTCGCGGGTCTGGGTCAGACCCCGCCCGGACCGGCCGTGGCTGCGCTGGTCCCAGTGCACGGTGCGTATGACACCGCGCAGGGCGGCGCGCTGGAAGTGCCAGGAGTCCTGGCTGAGGCAGTAGCCGTGGCTGAAGACGACGGTGACGGGGGCGGGGGCCTTGCGGCCGAAGAGCCGCCGGCGGCGCGGACCGAGGTTCGCGGTGGAGTCGGGGTCGATGTCGTCGACCTCGTAGTAGAGCTCGGTGCCGTCGTCGGCCAGGGCCTTGCCCGGGGTGCCGCGCAGGGCTCCGTAGGGGCCCGCCGAGTCCAGGGCGAGCCGGGCCTTGCGGCGTATGCCGCGGCCGACCGTCATCCGCTCGATGGCGACCCCGGCGGCGGCTCCCGCCGCCACCACGCCTATCGCGGCGCCGGCGATACCCGTCGCCCGCCGCCAGCCGCCGACCGCCTCCGCGGCAGAGGCGACGGCCGCCGTGGCGGCCTTCGCGACGGCCCCCGCACTGCTCTCGCTCACGTACCGCTCCTCTTGTTGCCGTACTGCTGTTCGCTCGCCGGCCGGCACCGGTCCCGGTGGGCGCGGAGGGTGCCGCCGTCCCGCGCGGGGTGCCGTGCCCCGGCCGGGTGTCCGCGTGGGTCACCCGTCCTGTGCTGCCCGCTCCCCGCCCTCTGCCCGGTCCGGCTCCTCGTTCACATAGACGCGCGGAACGCGTGTTCCGATGCGTGTGACGATCTCGTACGCGATGGTGCCGGCGGCCTGCGCCCAGTCCTCGGCGGTGGGCTCGCCGCGGTCGCCGGGGCCGAAGAGCACGGCCTCGGAGCCGATCTCGGGCTCGTCCCCGCCCAGGTCGACCACGAACTGGTCCATGGCGACCCGTCCCGCGACCGTACGCCACTTGCCGCCGACCAGGACCGGCCCGGTGCCGGACGCGTGGCGCGGGATGCCGTCCGCGTAGCCGACGGGAACCAGGCCGAGGGTGGTCTCGCCGGGGGTGACGTAGTGGTGCCCGTAGCTGATGCCGTGGCCGCCCGGCACGTGCTTCACCAGGGCCAGCGAGGCGGACAGGGTCATGGCGGGGCGCAGCCCGAAGTCGGCCGGGGTGCCGAGTTCGGCGCTGGGCGAGACGCCGTAGACGGCGATCCCGGCGCGGACGAGGTCGAAGTGGGCCTCGGGGAGGGTCAGCGCGGCGGGCGAGTTGGCGATGTGCCGCACCTCCGGGCGCAGGCCGCGCTGTTCGGCGTCGGCGGTCATCTCGCGGAAGAGGCCGAGTTGCGCGGCGATGGAGGGGTGGCCCGGCTCGTCGGCGCAGGCGAAGTGGGACCACAGCCCGGTGACGCGGACCAGCCCCTCGGCCTCGGCGCGCAGGGCCTCGGCGACGAGTTCGGGCCAGTCGGCGGGCTGGCAGCCGTTGCGGCCGAGTCCGGTGTCGGCCTTCAGCTGCACGCGCGCGGGACGGCCGGCCTGCCGGGCGGCCTCCCGGACCTCCGCCAGGGCCCACATGTCACTCACGGACATGTCGAGGTCGGCCTCGATCGCCTCCCGCCAGGGTCCGCCCGGCGTCCACAGCCAGCACATGATCCGCGCCTGCGCGGGCGACAGCCCGGCCGCGCGCAGGGCGAAGGCCTCCTCCGGCGTGGCGGTGCCCAGCCAGGTCGCCCCGGCTTCGACGGCCGCGCGGGCGCACGGAACCGCGCCGTGGCCGTAGGCGTCGGACTTGACCACGGCCATGACCGCGGCGCCGGACACGCGCCCGCGCAGGGCCCGCACGTTGGCCCGTACGGCGGCCAGATCGATCTCGGCACGGGCACGCAGCGGCGTCGTTTGTGGGTGTGCTGTGTCGTTCATCGCGCCCCCAGTGTCTCAGAGGCACCGGACGGCCATTCGAGAAGCGGGTCGGTGACGGACGCGACATGTGCCGTCGGACGGCACCCCGGTCCGCAGCCGTGCCCCGTCCGCCGCGCTGTGCGCCGCTCAGTCCCGCACGTCCCGCCAGGCCCGCGGGATGGTCTCCGCGATGTCGTGGGCGCCGATCGGCGCGCCGTGCGCGGCGAGCCGGCCGGCCAGTCCGTGCAGATAGGCCGCCGCACTGCCCGCGTCGCGGGCGGAGAGACCGGCGGCCAGCAGGGAACCGGCGAGGCCTGACAGGACGTCACCGCTGCCGGCGGTGGCGAGCCAGGACGTGCCGGTCGGGTTGACCCGTACGGGGCCCCCGTCCGGGTCGGCGACGAGTGTGGTGGAGCCCTTGAGGAGGACCGTCGCCCCGTAGCGGGCGGCGAGTTCGCGTACGGAGGCCAGCCGCGCGCCCTCGACCTGCTCGCGGGCCACGCCGAGCAGGGCGGCGGCCTCCCCGGCGTGCGGGGTCATCAGGGTCGGGGCGGTACGGGCGCGTACGGCGTCGCGGTCGGCGAGGCGCAGTCCGTCCGCGTCGATCAGTACGGGTACGTCGGTCTCCAGCACCTCGGCGACGGTGGCCGCGTCGTCCCCGGCGCCCGGTCCCGTCACCCACGCCTGCACGCGGCCCGCCTTGTGCGGCCCCTGGTCGGACACGAGCGTCTCCGGGAAGCGGGCGATGACGGCGCGTCCGGCCGGACCGACGTACCGCACCGCGCCCGCCCCGCCGCGCAGCGCGCCGGACACGGCGAGCACGGCCGCGCCCGGGTAACGGGCCGAGCCCGCGGCGATGCCGACGACACCCCGCCGGTACTTGTCGCTCTCGGCGGCGGGCAGCGGCAGCAGCGCGGCCAGATCGGTGTGCTGAAGCGCCTCCAGTTCGGGTTCGGCGGGCAGCTCGGGGCCCAGGCCGATGTCGACGAGGCGGACCGTGCCGGCGTGCTCGCGGGCCGGGTCGACGAGCAGCCCCGGCTTGTGCGTGCCGAAGGTGACGGTGAGGTCGGCGCGCACGGCGGCGCCCAGCACCTGGCCGGAGTCCGCCTCCACCCCGCTCGGCAGGTCCACGGCGACGACGGCCGCCCCGGAGCGTGCCGCGCGCTCGGCCAGCGGCGCGGCGTCGGCGCGCAGGCCGCCCTTGCCGCCGATGCCGACGATGCCGTCGACGACGAGGTCGGCCCGGTCGACCGCCTCCTCGGCGCCGTCGGCCCGGGCCACGCTCCCGCCCGCCCGGCGCAGCGCGGCGAGACCGCCGGGGTGGGTGCGGTCGGGCGCGAGCAGCACGGCGGTCACCCCGGCGCCGCGCCGGGCCAGCCGGGCCCCGGCGTACAGCGCGTCGCCCCCGTTGTCGCCGCTGCCGACCAGCAGCACCACCCGGCGTCCGTACACCCGCCCGAGCAAGTCCGCGCTCGCGGCGGCGAGTCCGGCGGCGGCCCGCTGCATGAGCGCGCCGTCGGGGAGTTTCGCCATGAGCGCGCGCTCGGCTGTCCTGACCGTCTCAACGCTGTACGCGGTACGCATGCGGTCGAGTCTGCCCCGGATGCGTCCGGTCCCGCACGCGGACGGTGACGGGGGCGGTGGCGGAAGGCGTCAGCCCTCCGCGATCACCACGGCCGAGGCCACTCCCGCGTCGTGGCTCAGGGACACGTGCCAGGAGCAGACGCCCAGTTCCGCGGCCTTGGCGGCGACCGAGCCGGTCACCCGCAGCCGCGGGCGGCCGGAGTCCTCGACGTACACCTCCGCGTCGGTCCACAGCAGTCCGGCGGGCGCGCCGAGCGCCTTGGCGAGCGCCTCCTTGGCGGCGAAGCGGGCGGCCAGCGAGGCCATGCCCCGGCGCGCCCCGCCGGGCAGCAGCAACTCGCTCTCCACAAACAACCGCGTCGCCAGCCCGGGCGTCCGCTCCAACGACGCCGCGAACCGGTCGATCTCGGCCACGTCGATACCGACCCCGATGATGCTCATGCGGAGCACCCTACGGGCCGCACCTCACCTGCCGTGGTCCTCCCACTGTCAGTCGACTTCAGAAGCCGGGAACAGCCCTTCGCCGCCGAACTCGAACGGCATCCGCAGCAGACGCCGTTGCACACGTCGCCGGGCGCGAAGTCGCGGAAGTTGCGCGACACGTAAATCTCGGCCCGGGCGAAGTTCGCGCACCCCAGGTGGATGGCGTCAAGCCCCTTGATCTTCGGCTTCTCGGCCGTGATGTCGTTGGCGATGAGGCCGACTCGGCGGGTCACTTCCACCAGCGTGATGTAGGGCTCCTGGAGCAGGGTCCGAATATGGAGCCGATGGACACTCGCGGTGGTGCCGCGCGTCTCAGCAAGGGTGACGGTGGAGGTGTAGAGCCGTACATACCCGGCTTTGGCTGCCCGCAGCATGCTTTCCGCCTCGCGCGCGCTGCCTGTGCCCTGCGCCCAGTCGATGAAGCAGTTGCTGTCCAAGTAAACCGACTCGGGGCGGTCAGTTTCCCCCACGCAGAGCCTCCACATAGTCCACCGCGTCCTGGCCGCCGGTCATGTCCGGCCAGAACCCCGCCCGCAGCTCGTCGTCCGAGAGCTGCGGCTCCGTCGGAAGGAGCTCGATCTCCGTTGCACGCACCTGGACCACTTGGCCCTGTGCGTTCTCGGTGATCTCGCCGGTGACCTCCACCCGGTCGCGTCGCCGGGCCCGCCGCAGCTCGGTGTCCAGATCATCACCGAAATAGACGGGAATCACTTCCCCGCCGACCTCGGTGCGCAGCACCGCTCGGGGACGGCGATGCTTTCCCTCCACCAGGCCGCTGAGACGTCCCCGCCGCGAACCGAACGTGCGCAGGCGCGCACGCGTGGCGGCTTGCAGATTGAACGCGGTCCTCTGCGTGACCTCAGCCGTCCGGACTTCGACGCCGTCCGCACGTACCGCGACGAACATGCCGACGTCGGGCGATGCTCCGAGGGAACGGGCGACCTGCTGCCCCAGCGATGCCGCACGGGCGGTCCAACCGGTCGGGATACGTTCTGCGGTCTCAGCTTCCCCCAGCCCGGTCACGGCGGTCCGCAGCACCCGTTCCACGACCTGGTAGTCGGAGTGTTCGGCGATGCGCAGCGGCTCAAGGACACAGGTGACGCTGCCCAGCCTGAGCTCATTGAAGGACCAGCGGGTGCCATGGCGGCTCGGCCGCGCGGTCTCGCTGTTCTCCAACTCGCGCAGCAGCGACAGCACACTCTGCACGGTGCGCAGCGACTCCTGGGCGTCCATGCCGGCGTGCGGGCCCCGTAGCCTCAGTTCGAGCTCGACGCTCATGCCGCACCTCCTCCCCCTCATGGGCTAGCGACGTCACGGTACTCAGAGCCCGACTCCATGGTGCCGCTCACCCACCACGTTTTCACCCGGAAGAGACGCCGTCGAGGAAGGGAGACGGAGCCTCCACTACGCGGCGGCCAGTTCGCACCACACGATCTTGCCGCGGTTGCCCTCCCTGGCCAGGGGCTGCCAGCCCCACAGGTCGGAACAGGCCCGCACCAGCGCCAGCCCCCGCCCATCCTCCGACTCGGCCAGCTGCTCCAAGGGCACTGGCGGCTCCGGCGGCGCGGGGTCGGCGTCCCACGCCCCGATCCGCAGCACCCCCGCGGCCCACCGCAGCCGGAGCGCGGCGGGCCCCTTGGTGTGCCGTACGGCGTTGGACACCAGCTCGGTCGCGAGCAACTCGGCCACGTCGACGAGCCGGATCAGCCCGTGCATGGTGAGGATCAGCCGGAGAGTACGCCGACTGACGGTGACGGCGCGGAGGTCGTTGGGGATGTAGAGGCAGTATTCCCAGGGTTCCGTCACGTCTTCGGGCATGGCTCAAGGTCGTCATCGACGGGCCGACTCCCGTCCCGTACAAAGCGGTGATCCATGAGGCGGCGTTGCGGATCAGAGTCGGCGACCGCGCTGCCGCACGGGCTCAACTCGGCCGCGTGCTGGAGCTGTCCGAAGCGGACCACGTCAGCCTGCGGGTCATCCCCTTCGACCTGGACGGTTTCGCGGGCGCTTGGAGCAACATGATGCTGGCGGGCGGTGCCGTACCCAAGCTGGACACAGCCGTTCGCGACGCACCCCACGGCACGGCGTTCATCGACTCCGAGGCACAACTCGGTGTCTTTCGAACGCTCTTCCGTAAAGTGGAGGAGGTGTCACTCGACCCCGACCGATCGCGTGACTTCATCCACAGGCTGGCCAAGGAATTGTGAGGCTCATCGTGACCACCCCGGCCAACTGGCGAAAGTCGTCCTACTCCGGCGGCGGCGAGGGCAACAACTGCGTCGAGATCGCCAACTCGCCGACACACATAGCCATCCGCGACTCGAAAACGCCCACCATGGCCACCCTCACCTTCCCAGCCGGAGCCTTCACCGCCTTCGTCAAGGCCCTGAAGAGCACCGGCACTCCGGAAGGCTGACGCACCCCATGTCCACCCCCGACTGGCGGAAGTCGTCCTACTCCGGCGAGGGCGATGGCAACAACTGCGTCGAGATCGCCCACTCCCCCACCCACATAGCCGTCCGAGACTCCAAGGCCCCGGCCGGAGGCACTGTCACGCTCCCGGCCGAGGCCTTCACCAGCTTCCTTGACGCGCTGAAGGGTCACTCCACCGTGACGGACTTCGCCAGGTTCCGCGGCTGATCCACCTCGTTGCCCCGCGCCGTCGCGAGTTCGCAGGCGAAGACCTGCAACGGCACCGTGGCGACCAGCGGCTGGAGCAGCGTCGGGGTGGCCGGGATGCGGATCAGGTGGTCGGCGTACGGGGCGACCGCCTCGTCGCCCTCCTCCGCGATCACGATCGTGCGGGCACCCCTCGCGCGGATCTCCTGGATGTTGGAGACGATCTTGTCGTGGAGGAGGGACCGGCCCTGCGGGGACGGCACCACCACGACCACCGGCAGGTCCTCGTCGATCAGCGCGATCGGCCCGTGCTTCAGCTCGCCCGCCGCGAAGCCCTCGGCGTGCATGTACGCCAACTCCTTGAGCTTCAGGGCGCCTTCGAGGGCGACCGGATAGCCCACGTGCCGGCCGAGGAACAGCACCGTGTTCTTGTCCGCGAGCGAGCGCGCCAGCGCCCGTACCGGCTCCATCGTCTCCAGGACCCGCTCCACCGCGCCGCCGATCTGTGACAGGTCGCGGATCACCACCTGGATCTCGTCGCCCCACTTGGTGCCGCGGACCTGGCCCAGGTACAGCGCCACCAGATAGCAGGCCACCAGCTGGGTCAGGAAGGCCTTCGTCGAGGCGACCGCGACCTCCGGACCCGCGTGGGTGTAGAGGACCGCGTCCGACTCGCGCGGGATGGTGGAGCCGTTGGTGTTGCAGATGGCCAGCACCTTGGAGCCCTGCTCGCGGGCGTGCCGGAGCGCCATGAGCGTGTCCATGGTCTCGCCGGACTGGGAGATGGCGATGACGAGGGTCTGGGCGTCCAGGATCGGGTCCCGGTAGCGGAACTCACTGGCGAGTTCCACCTCGCAGGGGATCCGGGTCCAGTGCTCGATGGCGTACTTGGCGATCATGCCCGCGTGGAAGGCCGTACCGCACGCGACGATGACGACCTTGTCCATCTCACGCAGCTCGGAGGCGGAGATGCGGACCTCGTCCAGCGTCAGGTAGCCGCCCGCGTCGATACGGCCCAGCAGCGTGTCGGCGACCGCCTTGGGCTGCTCGGCGATCTCCTTGAGCATGAAGTAGTCGTAGCCGCCCTTCTCCGCGGCCGCCGCGTCCCAGTCGACGTCGTAGGAGCGGACGTCGGCCGGCCGGCCGTCGAACCCGGTCACCGTCACCCCGTCCCGGCGCAGCTCCACGACCTGGTCCTGGCCCAGCTCGATCGCGGAGCGGGTGTGGGCGATGAACGCGGCGACGTCGGAGGCGAGGAAGGCCTCGCCCTCGCCGACGCCCACGACCAGCGGGGAGTTGCGGCGGGCGCCCACGACCACGTCCGGCTCGTCGGCGTGCACGGCGACCAGCGTGAACGCGCCCTCCAGGCGCCGGCACACCAGCCGCATGGCCTCCGCGAGATCGGCGCTCACCGAGAACTCCTCGGCGAGCAGGTGCGCCACGACCTCGGTGTCGGTCTCGGAGTACAGTTCGTGCCCGCGCTCGGCCAACTCGGCCCGCAGCGCGGCGAAGTTCTCGATGATGCCGTTGTGGACGACGGCGACCCGCCCCGAGTTGTCGAGGTGCGGGTGGGCATTGCCGTCGGTGGGCCCGCCGTGGGTGGCCCACCGGGTGTGCCCGATACCCGTGGAACCGGTCGGCAGCGGCCGGTCCGCGAGTTCCTTCTCCAGGTTGACCAGCTTCCCGGCGCGCTTCGCCGCCGCCAGCCCGCCGTCCGCGAGCACGGCGACACCGGCCGAGTCGTAACCCCGGTACTCCAGCCGCTTCAGACCGGCCATCACGACTTCGAGTGCCGACTGCGACCCCACGTATCCCACGATTCCGCACATGGGCGGCAGCCTACGGGCCCACACCCGGCGAAAGTGGCTACTTCGTGCCCGAAATCGGAAATTCCCACCGGGGCAGGAAGGGCCCCGGTGGGTCTCCGGATCACTTCAGCTTGGCGAGCTGCGCGTCGACGAGTTCCGCGGGGAAGTCGAAGTCCTTGCCCGAGGCGGCCGACGCGAGGTTGACGGCAGGGAAGTAGGCCAGGGTGGCGTCCTTGCGGACGACGACGGCCTTCACCGGTGCCTTGACGCCCTCGGCGTTCACGGTCTGGGTCACGGCGAACGCCTCGTCGGCGCCCGCGGGCGCCTGGGTCACGGCCACCTTGTCGATCCCCGTCCTGGTGCCGGCCGCGGTGTAGGAGTACCCGCCGGCGCACTTCTCGGCGGCCGTCCGAAGGTCCTTCATCGCCTGCTCGGCGCCGCCGTCGTCGTAGGAGGCGAGGGTCACGACGACCTTCGACCGGTCGAGTCCGGCCAGCAGGGCGACCTGGGGGTCGGCGCCCGCCGAGGGCTTCTTCGCGTCGCCCAGCCACGAGCGCTTCACGGTGGCCGCGGGCGTGCCCACGTAGCTGCCGGCCTGGAGGAGGGCGAGCGGCGTGCAGGCGGTGTCGCCGGTCTTCACCTTGTCCTGCGCGACGTCGTCCGTCGCCGGCAGCTTGGTGGTGACCTTGCCGCTCTTGACGTCCGCCTGGGTGAGCGCGGCCTTCTCCAGCTCGGCGGCGCCCAGCGCCTTGGCCGGGGCGGCGGAGGCCGTCCTGTCGGCCTGCGCGGTCCCGCCGTCCGCGGCCTTCTCGTCCCCGCTGCCGGAGGAACCGCCGCAGGCGGTGGCGAGCAGGACCAGTGCGGCGGTGGACGCGGCGAGCACGGTACGGCGGACCACGGGGGAACTCACGGAAGGGCACTCTTTCTCTTCAAGACCGGCGGACGGTCTCCGCGGCGGGTTACCGCGCACCCTACGTGCCACGAAGCCAAAGATGATCATGAATCGGCCGCCCGGTATCCGACCGTGACGCCGGCGTGACCTCCGATCCCCCGCCTACGTGACACACCCCACCCCGCGCGCTGTTCGAACTCCGTTAACAATGGAATGTGATCTCTCCGGTCTCCTCGATTCCCCGGAGCGCCCACCGGTCCCGACCGGAGGCGACTCCCTACGTCGACCTCACCCGCGCCGAGTGGAGCGCGTTGCGTGACAAGACGCCGTTGCCGCTCTCCGCCGCGGAGGTGGAACGGCTGCGCGGTCTCGGCGACGTGATCGACCTCGACGAGGTACGCGACATCTACCTCCCGCTGTCCCGGCTGCTCAATCTCTACGTCGGCGCCACGGACGGGCTGCGCGGCGCGCTGAACACGTTCCTCGGCGAGCAGGGGTCCCAGTCGGGCACGCCCTTCGTGATCGGGGTGGCCGGCTCGGTCGCCGTGGGCAAGTCGACCGTCGCCCGGCTGCTCCAGGCGCTGCTGTCCCGCTGGCCCGAGCATCCGCGGGTCGAACTGGTCACCACCGACGGGTTCCTGCTGCCGACACGGGAGTTGGAGGCGCGGGGGCTGATGTCGCGCAAAGGGTTCCCGGAGTCGTACGACCGGCGGGCCCTGACCCGGTTCGTCGCCGACATCAAGGCGGGCAAGGACGAGGTGACCGCGCCCGTCTACTCCCACCTCATCTACGACATCGTCCCCGGCGAGAAGCTCACCGTACGGCGTCCCGACATCCTGATCGTCGAGGGCCTGAACGTCCTCCAGCCCGCCCTGCCCGGCACGGACGGCCGCACCAGGGTCGGACTCGCCGACTACTTCGACTTCAGCGTCTACGTCGACGCGCGCGCCGAGGACATCGAGCGGTGGTACCTGAACCGGTTCGGCAAGCTGCGCACGACGGCCTTCCAGGACCCGTCCTCGTACTTCCGCAAGTACACCCAGGTGTCCGAGGCGGAGGCCCTCGACTACGCCCGCACGATGTGGCGGACGGTCAACAAGCCGAACCTGGTGGAGAACATCGCCCCCACCCGGGGCCGTGCCACGCTCGTGCTGCGCAAGGGACCCGACCACAAGGTGCAGCGGCTGAGCCTGCGGAAACTGTGACGTCTACGCTGCCGCCATGCTGCATCTGCGCCTGATCACACCGCCCGAACAGACCGACGACGTGGTGCGTCTGATCGAGACGACGGTCGGCACCGCGCACCTCGTCGTGCTGCCCTCCGCCGCCCGCAGCCCGGCCGGTGACGTGGTCCTGTGCGACGTCGCACGCGAAGCCGGTGACGAACTCCTCGACGGGCTACGGAAGTTGGGGATCGAACGAAGCGGCTCCGTCTCCGTCGAGAGCCCCGACCTGACGCTCTCCGCCCAGGCCGAGCGGGCCGAGAGGGCGGCACCGGGCGAGGGCGCGGACGCCGTGCTGTGGCAGGAGCTGACGGAGGCCACGCACGAGGAGTCGACGCTGTCGGTCACCTACCTCGCGTTCATCACGCTGGCCACCATGATCGCCGCCTGTGGCGTGGTGCTCGACAACGCCGTCCTGATCGTCGGCGCGATGGCCGTGGGACCGGAGTTCGGACCGCTGGCGGGCATCGGCACAGCCCTGGTCCAGCGGACCCCGCGGCTGGCACTGCGCTCGCTGATCGCCCTGCTGGCAGGGTTCGCGCTGGCGATGGCGGTCACGGCGGGCTTCACGCTGTTCATGGACGCCATCGGGCTGTTCAGCAAGGCGAAGCTGGAGGGCCCCCGGCCCAACACCGCCTTCGTCTACGCCCCCGACGCGTTCTCCTTCGTCGTGGCCGTCCTCGCCGGAGCCGCCGGCACCCTCTCGCTGACCTCCGCCAAGTCCGGCGCCCTGATCGGCGTGGCCATCTCCGTGACCACCGTCCCGGCCGCCGCCAACGCGGCCGTCGCGCTCGCCTACGGCGACACCGCCCAGACCATGGGCTCGACGGTCCAGCTCCTGCTGAACATGCTCGGCATCGTCCTGGCCGGCACGCTCACCCTGCTCGCCCAGAAGTGGTTCTGGGCGAGGCAGCGCGAGCGCGTGTCCAAGGCCGGACAGGGCCTGCTCCAGAGCGGCAGGGACTAAGGCCTCTCGTTTGGATCATGCCGGGCTCGCGGGCCCTGGCACCGCTCCCCCAAGCTCTTCGAGCAGGGGGTACCCCCAGCCGCGTTGTCGTCGGTCGGCAGGGCTCCGCCCTGCCGCCCTCCTCCGCCGTGCGACGCACGGCACCGGACCCCGCTCCCTGATCCGGCCTGATCCAAACGAAAGACCCTAGCCGAGCGCCGACTTCACCGAATCGGCCAGGCGGCCCGCCACCGAGCGGGCCTGCTCGATGTCCGAGGCCTCGACCATGACCCGGACCAGCGGCTCGGTACCCGACGGGCGCAGCAGCACCCGGCCGGTCCCGCCCAGCTCCCGCTCCGCCTCGGCGACCGCGGCGGCCAGGTCGGCGGAGGTCTGCACCCGGGACTTGTCCACGTCGGGGACGTTGACGAGGACCTGCGGCAGGCGCTCCATCACGGAGGCCAGGTCCCGCAGCGTACGGCCGGTCCCGGCGACCCGGGCGGCCAGCAACAGGCCGGTGAGCGTGCCGTCGCCGGTCGTGGCGTGGTCCAGGATGATGACGTGGCCGGACTGCTCGCCGCCGAGGGCGTAGTCCTTGTCCTTCATCTCCTCCAGGACGTAGCGGTCGCCGACGGCGGTCTGCACGAACTGGATGCCCTCGCGCTCCATGGCCAGCTTGAAGCCCAGGTTCGACATGACGGTCGCGACAACGGTGTCGGAGCGCAGTGCGGAACGCTCCCGCATCGCCAGCGCGAGCACGGACAGGATCTGGTCGCCGTCGACCTCCTCGCCCGTGTGGTCCACGGCCAGGCAGCGGTCGGCGTCGCCGTCGTGCGCGATGCCGAGGGCGGCGCCGTGCTCGACGACGGCGGCCTTGAGCGGGCCGAGGTGGGTCGAGCCGCAGCCGTCGTTGATGTTGAGGCCGTCCGGGTCGGCGCCGATGGTGACGACCTCGGCCCCGGCACGCCGGAAGGCCTCGGGCGAGACGCCGGACGCGGCGCCGTGCGCCTCGTCGAGCACGATCTTCAGTCCGTCGAGCCGGTTCGGCAGGACGCCGACGAGGTGGCCGACGTAGCCGTCGAAGCCCTCGTCGTAGTCGCGTACCCGGCCCACACCGGCGCCCGTCGGGCGGTTCCAGGGCGCGCCGGTGCGGTGCTCCTCGTAGACGGACTCGATCCGGTCCTCCAGCTCGTCGGCGAGCTTGTGACCGCCCCGGGCGAAGAACTTGATGCCGTTGTCGGGCATGGCGTTGTGGCTGGCCGAGAGCATCACGCCGAGGTCGGCGCCGAGCGACCCGGTCAGGTACGCCACCGCCGGCGTCGGCAGCACGCCGACCCGCAGGACGTCCACGCCCGCGCTCGCCAGGCCCGCGACCACGGCCGCCTCCAGGAACTCCCCGGACGCGCGCGGATCCCGCCCGACCACCGCCGTCGGCCGGTGGCCTTCGAAGGTGCCCGCCTCGGCCAGTACGTGCGCCGCCGCGACCGAGAGGCCGAGCGCCAGCTCGGCGGTCAGGTCCGCGTTGGCGACGCCACGGACGCCGTCCGTGCCGAAGAGTCGTCCCACTTGTCCTCCTGAGGAAGCGTCAGTTCGAGAAGGGGCCGGTCCGTGGGCCGGTCCATGGCATTCGACGCTCCGGGCATCCGATCACACCAGCCGTTGAGCACCTTGTGCCGTTATACGCCGAAGCCTTGCGATAAACGAACGCCCCGGAGGCACATAGGCGTGCCGCCGGGGCGTTCGGAGTACGTGCAGGGGCGCCGCTGAGATTAGCGCTTGCTGTACTGCGGGGCCTTGCGGGCCTTCTTCAGACCGGCCTTCTTGCGCTCGACCGCACGGTCGTCACGACGCAGGAAGCCCGCCTTCTTCAGCGCGCCGCGGTTGTTGTCGACGTCGGCCTCGTTCAGGGCGCGGGCGACACCGAGACGGAGGGCACCGGCCTGGCCGGAGACGCCGCCACCGGCGATGCGGGCGATGACGTCGTAACGGCCCTCGAGCTCGAGCACCTTGAAGGGCTCGTTGACTTCCTGCTGGTGCACCTTGTTCGGGAAGTAGTCCTCGAGGGTGCGACCGTTGATCTTCCACTTGCCGGAGCCCGGGACGATCCGGACGCGGGCAATGGCGTTCTTGCGGCGGCCCAGGCCGGCGGCCGGCTGCGGCTCGCCGAAGCGGGAGGCCATGGACTCCGAGGTGTACTCGCCCTCGACGGGGACCTCGGACTCGGTGGTGTAGCTGTCGATGTCAAGCTCTTCGAGCGGCTGCTCGGCAGTGGTCTCGGCCACGATTCTCCTCAGATTCTCTTCAGTCTTAGGGGGTGGCCGGACTTACTGCGCGACCTGGGTGATCTCGAACGGCACCGGCTGCTGGGCGCCGTGCGGGTGCTGGTCACCCTTGTAGACCTTCAGCTTCGAGAGCATCTGACGGCCCAGGGAGTTCTTGGGGAGCATGCCCTTGACGGCCTTCTCGACGGCCTTCTCGGGGTTCTTGTCGAGCAGCTCGTCGTAACGGACGGAGCGCAGGCCACCCGGGTAGCCGGAGTGGCGGTACGCCATCTTCTGGGTCCGCTTGTTGCCGGAGAGGTGCACCTTGTCCGCGTTGATGATGATGACGAAGTCACCAGCGTCGACGTGCGGCGCGTAGATCGGCTTGTGCTTGCCCCGCAGAAGGGTGGCGGCAGTGGACGCCAGGCGGCCCAGGACGACGTCCTGGGCGTCAATGACGTGCCACTGGCGCGTGATGTCGCCGGGCTTGGGGCTGTACGTACGCACGGTTCGTAGCCTTCGCTATCTTCAGTGAGTGGTCCTGACAAGGTCACCGAAGACGATCACGACAGCCCTGACCGCACCGCGGTGACGCAAACCGCGTGCTGGTCGCTGGTCATCGGCCCGGTGGACCGGTGTAAGGGCCCGTCCCGTGAGAATGAGCAAGCCAATACACAACGAAGAAGCAGGATACCCATGGCGCCCTGGAACGGTCAAAACGGTGTGCGACCGCGGGTCCCGGCGGTTCCGGCACCTCGTTCCCGGCCGCTCGACGGCCGGCACCGGCCGGCGGCGTGTCGCTTTGTACCGGCGTGCACCTAAGGCCCCGGGAGGGCCGGCGGTGGGCGCGCGGAGGGCCCTCGGACCCCGTCTAAGATGCGCCCCATGAGTTATGGGCAGGGGGGCTCGCAGTCCCAGTGGGATCCCTGGAAACCGAATTCTGAGCAGTCGCGGAGCAGCGGGGGCAGTGACCAGACCCCGGACTGGGCTGCGCTCGCCGAGGCCTCGGAGGCACGGAACAGAAGGCGCCGGCTGCTGTTCGTCGGCGGTGGCCTGCTGGCCACCGTCGGGATCGGCGCGGCCGTCGCCATGGCCGTGGTGTCGGCGAACGGCGACAACAACGCGTCGGGCGGCCCGGCCACCCGGTTGCCGGGCACCGCCGCCCTGCCGAGCGAGTCCGCCACGGGGCCGTCCTTCGCCCCGACCACCGCACCGCCTCCGCTGGACCCGAAGGACTTCATATCCAGCGCGAAGAAGGACACGGCCCCCCTCAGCACGGACACGCTCTTCCCGGGCACCCAGCTGACCATGGGCGAGACCGTGTACAAGAAGGGCCCCACAGACGACGCCAAGAGCTGCGCCACGGCCGCCCAGGGCACGCTCGTCAAGGCCCTCACGGACAACGACTGCACCCGTCTGCTGCGGGTGACCTACAGCCAGGGCGGCGTCGCGGTCACGGTCGGCATCGCGGTTTTCGACACCGAGGCGCAGGCGCTCAAGGCGAAGAGCGAGACGGACAAGAAGAGCATCATCAAGCCGCTGTCCGGCAGCGGCGTCAAGGCCTTCTGCAACGGCGCCGTCTGCCGCTCCACGACCAACTCCTACGGCCGCTACGCCTACTTCACCCTCACCGGCTTCACCAACGGCACGAGCGTGACGAACAAGGACACCGCGGCCTTCCGGGCCGGCGACGACCTCGCCGAGTTCTCCTTCCAGCAGATCCGCCGGCGCGGCGAGACCCAGGCGTCGGCCGCGGCCAACCAGTAGCCGGCCGCCCGCCGTGGCGCGGCGGGCGGCACACGGGGGACCGGCGGACCGCCGCTCAGCAGCAGCCGGCCGCCGGCAGGGACCGCTTGTTGCGCGCCTCCCGGCTGCGCGCGGCGAGCAGCTCGTCGGCCGGGTAACCGACCTCCTCCAGGGTCAGCCCGTGCGGCCGCACGACGTGCACGGCGGAGTCCCGCACGCCCGCCGCCAGCACCTTTCCGGGCCAGTCCGGCGCACGGTGGCCGTCACCGACGAACAGCAGCGCCCCGATGAGCGAGCGCACCATGTTGTGGCAGAACGCGTCGGCCCGGACGGTGGCCGTGATGATGCCGTCGCCGCCGCGTTCGAGGCTCAGCTCCTGGAGCGTGCGGATGGTGGTCGCGCCCTCGCGCCTCTTGCAGTAGGCGGCGAAGTCGTGCTCGCCCAGCAGCCGCCGCGCGGCCTCGTTCATGGCCTCGACGTCGAGGGGCCAGTCGTGCCACAGGACGTGGCCCCGCAGCAGCGGGTCGACACCGCCGGGGTTGTCGGTGACGCGGTAGGCGTACCGGCGCCAGACGGCCGAGAACCGGGCGTTGAAGCCGCTGGGCGCGGGCCGCAGCGCCCACACCCGCACATCCCTGGGGAGCCGCCCGGCGAGTCGCTTGAGCAGCTTCTCGTGGTGCTCGCGCCAGACACGCTCGGGCAGGTCCACGTGCGCCACCTGGCCCCGCGCGTGCACCCCGGCGTCGGTCCGTCCGGCCACGGTCAGCTCGTACGTCTCCACGGACCGCGTGACCGTGCGCAGCGCGTCCTCGATCTCCCCCTGCACGGTCCGCCTGCCGCCGGCCTGCTTGGCCCAGCCGTGGAAGGCGGTGCCGTCGTAGGACAGGTCGAGACGGACGCGGACATGACCGGGCTGTACTTCGTCACTCACGTGCAGATCCTCTCAGGGCGGATCCCTCGGAAAAAAACGTGAAAGCGGGCCCGCCCCGAAGGGCGGACCCGCTTCCGGCGTCAGGCAGAGCCTCAGGCGTCCTTCGACTCCTCGGCGGCGGCCTCCTCGGCCGGGGCCTCGGTGGTCTCCTGAGCCTTGGCCTCCTCGGCCTCCTTGACCGCACGCTTGGTGGCGGCCTCGGCCTCACCCACGGCGTTCTGCTGCACCGTCAGCGCCTCGACCAGCTCGATCACGGCCATGGGCGCGTTGTCGCCACGGCGGTTGCCGATCTTGGTGATGCGGGTGTAGCCACCCGGACGGTTCTCGTAACGCGGGCCGATCTCGGTGAAGAGCGTGTGGACGATGCTCTTGTCCGTGATGACCTGGAGCACCTGGCGGCGGTTGTGAAGGTCGCCCTTCTTCGCCTTGGTGACCAGACGCTCGGCGTACGGGCGCAGGCGGCGGGCCTTCGCCTCGGTGGTGGTGATGCGGCCGTGCTCGAACAGCGCCTTCGCGAGGTTCGCGAGGAGCAGCTTCTCGTGCGCGGCGCTGCCGCCCAGACGGGCACCCTTGGCGGGCTTCGGCATGGTTCTTCTCCTAGTTGTCTGCCCCGGCCGTATCAGGTACCGGGGTCAGTATCCGAGCGAGCGGTCGCCCGTCGGAGATCCAGATGCTCCCGAAGGGGCATCTGGAAGGGATGCGGGGCCGCTACATTATGCGGCTCCGCCGTGCGGGCGCGGCCGGCCACAGCCGGCCCGCAGTCACAGTACGGCCTCCTCGCGGAGCGCTCAGTACTGCTCGGTCTCGACGAAACCGGCGTCCGCGTCGTCGTCGGCGCCGAACGCGTCCGCCGCGGCGGTCGGGTCGAATCCGGGCGGGCTGTCCTTCAGGGCCAGGCCCATGCCGGCCAGCTTCGCCTTGACCTCGTCGATGGACTTCGCACCGAAGTTGCGGATGTCCAGCAGGTCGGCCTCGGAGCGCGCCAGGAGCTCACCCACCGAGTGGACGCCCTCACGCTTGAGGCAGTTGTAGGAGCGGACCGTGAGCTCCAGCTCCTCGATCGGCAGCGCCATGTCGGCGGCCAGGGCGGCGTCCGTCGGGGACGGGCCCATGTCGATGCCCTCGGCGTCGATGTTCAGCTCGCGGGCCAGACCGAACAGCTCCACCAGGGTCTTGCCGGCGGACGCCAGGGCGTCACGCGGACGCATGGCCTGCTTGGTCTCGACGTCGACGATCAGCTTGTCGAAGTCGGTGCGCTGCTCGACACGCGTGGCCTCGACCTTGTACGTGACCTTCAGCACCGGCGAGTAGATCGAGTCGACCGGGATACGGCCGATCTCCTGACCCACCTGCTTGTTCTGCACGGCGGAGACGTAGCCGCGACCGCGCTCGACGGTCAGCTCCATCTCCAGCTTGCCCTTGCCGTTGAGCGTGGCGAGGACCAGATCGGGGTTGTGCACCTCGACACCGGCGGGCGGCGCGATGTCGGCGGCGGTGACCAGACCCGGGCCCTGCTTGCGCAGGTACATCACGACCGGCTCGTCGTGCTCCGAGGAGACGACCAGCTGCTTGATGTTGAGGATCAGGTCGGTGACGTCCTCCTTGACGCCCGGCACGGTGGTGAACTCGTGCAGGACGCCGTCGACGCGGATGCTGGTGACAGCAGCGCCGGGAATCGACGACAGGAGGGTGCGGCGGAGAGAGTTGCCGAGGGTGTAGCCGAAGCCCGGCTCCAGCGGCTCGATCACGAACCGGGAGCGGAACTCGTCGACGACCTCTTCGGTCAACGAGGGTCGCTGAGCGATCAGCATGTGTGGATCAGATCCTTCAGTCGTGGGCGCCCGCTATATGACGCCCGACAGGGCCGCACCAGAAAAATGGTGCGGGTACTGCAAGGGTACGGGCGGCACGGCCCAAAAGGGCCGTACCGCCCGGAAACCGGCGTGAAGCAGCCGTGCTCAGACGCGGCGGCGCTTCGGCGGGCGGCAGCCGTTGTGCGGGGTCGGGGTGACGTCCTGGATGGAGCCGACCTCGAGACCGGTGGCCTGCAGGGAGCGGATCGCGGTCTCACGGCCGGAGCCCGGACCCTTGACGAACACGTCGACCTTGCGCATGCCGTGCTCCTGGGCGCGGCGGGCGGCCGACTCGGCGGCCATCTGCGCGGCGAACGGCGTGGACTTCCGGGAGCCCTTGAAGCCGACGTGGCCGGCGGAGGCCCAGGAGATCACGTTGCCGGACGGGTCGGTGATCGAAACGATGGTGTTGTTGAACGTGCTCTTGATGTGCGCGTGGCCGTGAGCGACGTTCTTCTTTTCCTTGCGGCGCACCTTCTTGGCAGCGCCCTGACGTCCCTTGGGGGGCATGTCGAAAACTCCTACGGGAGGTGGTCGGTCCTACAGCGAAGACCGCTGGACGGCGAGTGTCGCTGCGGACTACTTCTTGCCCGGCTTCTTCTTGCCGGCGATGGCGCGACGCGGGCCCTTGCGGGTGCGGGCGTTGGTGCTGGTGCGCTGACCGCGGACGGGCAGACCGCGGCGGTGACGCAGACCCTGGTAGCAGCCGATCTCGACCTTGCGGCGGATGTCGGCCTGGATCTCGCGACGGAGGTCACCCTCGGTCTTGATGTTGTTGTCGACGTACTCGCGGATCGCGACGAGCTGCTCCTCGGAGAGGTCGCGAACGCGGGTGTTCGGGTCGACGTCGGTGGCGGCCAGCGTCTGCTGGGAGAGGGTCCGGCCGATGCCGAACACGTAGGTGAGGGCGACCTCCACGCGCTTTTCGCGCGGGATGTCAACACCGGAAACGCGTGCCATTCAATGGCTCCAGTTGATCTTCGGAGGTCTTCCGCAGGACCGATTCCCGGCCGCCGTACCAGGTACGAACCGGGTCCCCGGCCTCCGAACCGGGGGTGTCGAGCCGCGCTGCGACTCGGGTCCTGCGTATGAACATATTCAGCTCGCGTCGCGCGAATCTCTGCGATAGGAGTGCAGAGGGTGCGGTCGGTTGTGCGTCAGCCCTGGCGCTGCTTGTGGCGCGGGTTGTCGCAGATGACCATGACCCGGCCGTGACGGCGGATCACCCTGCACTTGTCGCAGATCTTCTTGACGCTCGGCTTGACCTTCATGGGATGTGAGGTTCTCCGGGTCAGTTGCCGGCGGCCCCCCGATGGAACGTGGGACCTGGGCAAGATCTACTTGTACCGGTAGACGATCCGGCCACGCGTGAGGTCGTACGGAGAAAGCTCCACCACGACCCGGTCGTCAGGGAGGATGCGGATGTAGTGCATGCGCATCTTGCCGCTGATGTGTGCCAGGACCTGGTGGCCGTTCTGGAGCTCGACCCTGAACATGGCGTTCGGCAGAGACTCGACGACAGTGCCCTCGATCTCGATGGCACCTTGCTTCTTGGCCACGCTTTGCCCTTCGAATCGACTACCTTGATCGACTCCATGTCCCGCATGCGGACATGCGAATACATGAGAGCCGACGAGACAGTCTACGTCAGCCCTCTGCGAAAGACGAATCGAGAAAGTCTGCCCCAGCTTCGAGATCATCATGCGGCCGGGTCCGACCCGGACCGGCGGCCGTAAGGCGGGCGGGGCCTTTTCAGGCCAGCGGGTCCGGCGCGGCCGTGATGCCGTACTCGGCCAGCTTCGCCTTGCCGCCGTCCGGGGCCGTCAGGACCAGGGGACCCTGTTCGGTCAGGGCCACCGAGTGCTCCCAGTGGGAGGACCAGGTGCCGTCCGTGGTGATGACCGTCCAGTCGTCCTCGAGGACGTGGGTCTTCGGGGTGCCCAGGGAGACCATGGGCTCGATGGCCAGGCAGAAGCCGGGGACCAGCTTCGGGCCCTTGCCGCGCCGCCGGTCGACGTAGTTGAGCAGGTGCGGGTCCATGTGCATCTCGGTGCCGATGCCGTGGCCGCCGTAGTCCTCGATGATCCCGTAGCGACCGCCGCCCGGCTTCGGCTGGCGGCGGATGTACGTCTCGACGGCCCGGGAGATGTCGACCAGCCGGTTGCCCTGCTTCATGGCAGCGATGCCGGCCCACATCGACTCCTCGGTCACCCGGGAGAGCTCGACCAGCTCCGGGGAGTGACCGGAGCCGACGAACGCGGTGAAGGCCGCGTCGCCGTGCCAGCCGTCGATGATCGCGCCGCAGTCGATGGAGATGACGTCCCCGTCCTTGAGGACGACGTCGTCGGACGGGATGCCGTGGACGACGACCTCGTTCACGGAGGTGCAGATCGTCGCGGGGAAGCCGCCGTAGCCGAGGAAGTTGGGCTTGGCGTTGTGCTCGGCGAGCACCTTGCGGGCCACCTGGTCCAGGTCCTTGGTGGTCGCCCCGGGCACGGCCGCCTCCCGGGTGGCCGCGTGGATGGCGGCCACGACCAGCCCCGCCGCACGCATCTTGGCGATCTGCTCGGGGGACTTGATCTGCACCATGGGGACTACGGCCTTTCTGGGACCGGAAGGAAGAGGAACGCCTTCGACAAGGACGGACGCGTTCAACAATACGGGGAAGCGGAACCGGGCCCGTCCAGCATGCGGGAACAAGGCCGTGCAGGCCGGTGCGGGCGTCCGGGGACGCGACCGCACCGGGGACGACCGCACCGGCGCCGTGCACACGTCGGCCGCGGTCCCCAGGGGGAACCGCGGCCGAGCAGCGCGGCTAGTCGCGCTTCAGCGCCTCCAGCGCGCGCTGCGTGATCTCGTCCACCGGGCCGAGCGAGGAGATCGTCACGACCAGGCCCTGCGCCCGGTAGTAGTCGATGATCGGCTCGGTCTGCGTGTGGTAGACCTCCAGCCGCTTGCGCACGGTCTCCTCGGAGTCGTCGTCCCGCTGGTACAGCTCACCGCCGCAGACGTCGCAGACGCCTTCCTTCTTCGGCGGGCTGTACGTCTCGTGGAAGACGTGCGCCGAGTCGTTGCAACAGGTGCGGCGACCCGCGATGCGCTTGACGACCTCGCCCTCGGGGACCTCGAGGTCGAGGACCGCGTCCAGCTTCATGCCCTCGCCCTGGAGCAGCTTGTCCAGCGCCTCGGCCTGCGACACATTGCGCGGGAAACCGTCCAGCAGGAAGCCGCCCTCGGCGTCGGGCTGCTCCATGCGGTCCTTGGCCATCGCGATGGTGACCTCGTCGGGCACCAGGTTTCCGGCGTCCATGTAGGACTTCGCGAGCTTGCCGAGCTCCGTCTGCCGACTGATGTTGGCGCGGAACAGGTCACCGGTGGAGATGTGCGGAATGCTCAGCTTCCCGGCCAGGCGCGTGGCCTGTGTTCCTTTGCCGGCACCCGGCGGTCCGACGAGGACGATTCGCATCAGCGGAGGAACCCTTCATAATTGCGCTGCTGGAGCTGGCTCTCGATCTGCTTCACCGTCTCGAGTCCGACACCCACGATGATGAGGATGCTGGTCCCGCCGAAGGGGAAGTTCTGGTTCGCCCCGAAGCCGACCAACGCCATTGTCGGTACGAGAGCGATCAGGCCCAGATACAGCGAACCCGGCCAGGTGATCCGGTTGAGCACGTACGAAAGGTACTCAGCGGTCGGTCGGCCAGCCCGGATGCCCGGGATGAAGCCACCATACTTCTTCATGTTGTCGGCGACTTCTTCGGGGTTGAAGGAGATCGCCACATAGAAGAAGGCGAAGAACACGATGAGCAGGAAGTACATCGTGATGTAGATCGGGTGGTCGCCCTTGGTCAGGTTCTGCTGAACCCAGGTCTTCCATCCGGAGTTACCCCCGGAGAACTGGGCGATGAGCGCCGGAATGTAGAGCAGCGACGACGCGAAGATGACGGGGATCACGCCCGCCTGGTTGACCTTCAACGGGATGTACGTCGACGTACCACCGTAGGAACGGCGGCCGATCATGCGCTTGGCGTACTGCACCGGAATTCGCCGCTGTGCCTGTTCGACGAAGACAACCAGGCCGACCATGACCAGGCCGACGAGGATGACGGTGCCGAATTCGATCCAGCCCTCGGCGAGCTTGCCCTGCTTCTTGATGGCCCACAGAGCGGACGGGAAAGTGGCGGCGATCGAGATGAACATCAGGATCGACATGCCGTTGCCGATACCGCGGTCGGTGATGAGCTCACCGAGCCACATGACCGTGGCCGTGCCGGCGGTCATGACGATCACCATGACGATCGTGTTGAAGATCGCCTGGTTCGGGACGATGTTCCCGGCCGCCGAGCACCCGGAGAACAGGGCGCCGCTGCGGGCGGTGGCCACCAGGCCGGTGCCCTGGAGGATGGCCAGCGCGACCGTCAGGTAACGGGTGTACTGGGTGATCTTCGCGGTGCCGGACTGGCCCTCCTTCTTGAGGGCCTCCAACCGCGGGATCACCACGGTCAGCAGCTGAAGGATGATGCTCGCCGTGATGTACGGCATGATGCCCAGCGCGAAGATCGTGATCTGCAGCAGCGCACCGCCGCTGAACATGTTCACGAGGCCGAAGAGACCCTGGTTGCCCGAGGCCTCGCTGACACACTGCTGAACGGCCTTGTAGTTGACACCCGGGATCGGAATGTGGGTACCGACGCGGTACACCACGATGATGCCGAGCGTGAAGAGCAGCTTCTTGCGCAGGTCGGGCGTCCTGAACGCCCGGGCGAAGCCGGTGAGCACGGTGCCTCCTGCGACCCCGCGCAAGTGCGTCAGGGTGACGGTGGTGAGGTTCGACGATAAATAACGGTGCAGGCCACCTTACCGGCGATACTGCCTCCCGTGGAACGACCAACCGGGGATACCTCATTGTGAGGTACCCCCGGTCGGGACCGCTTTACGTCATCGGGCTCAGACGAGCTCGGTGACAGAACCGCCGGCGGCGGTGATCTTCTCCTTGGCGGAGCCGGAGACGGCGTCCACCGTCACCTGCAGCGCCACGGAGACCTCGCCCTGGCCGAGGACCTTGACGAGGCTGTTCTTGCGAACGGCACCCTTGGCCACCAGGTCCTCGACCGTGACCTCGCCACCCTCGGGGTAGAGCGCGGCCAGCTTGTCGAGGTTCACGACCTGGAACTCGGTCTTGAACGGGTTCTTGAAGCCCTTCAGCTTCGGGAGGCGCATGTGGAGCGGCATCTGGCCGCCCTCGAAGCTCTCCGGAACCTGGTAGCGGGCCTTGGTGCCCTTGGTACCACGACCGGCCGTCTTACCCTTCGACGCCTCACCACGACCGACACGGGTCTTGGCGGTCTTGGCGCCCGGGGCGGGACGGAGGTTGTGGATCTTCAGCGGGTTCTGCTCCGCCATGATCAGTCGACCTCCTCGACCGTCACGAGGTGGCGGACGGTGTGCACCATGCCGCGGAACTCGGGGCGGTCCTCCTTGACGACCACGTCACCCAGGCGCTTCAGGCCCAGGGTACGCAGGGTGTCACGGTGGTTCTGCTTGCTGCCGATGTAGGACTTCGTCTGCGTGATCTTGAGCTGCGCCATCACGCACCCGCCCCTGCACGCGCACGCAGCAGAGCCGCGGGAGCGACGTCCTCGAGCGGCAGACCACGGCGGGCCGCGACCTCCTCGGGGCGCTGCAGGCCCTTCAGGGCCTGCACGGTCGCGTGCACGATGTTGATCTGGTTGTCGGAGCCGAGCGACTTCGACAGGATGTCGTGGATACCGGCGCACTCGAGCACGGCGCGCACCGGGCCACCGGCGATAACGCCGGTACCGGGGGACGCGGGCTTGAGCAGCACGACGCCGGCAGCCTTCTCACCCTGGATCGGGTGCGGGATGGTGCCCTGGATCCGGGGGACCTTGAAGAAGTGCTTCTTGGCCTCCTCAACGCCCTTGGCGATGGCGGCCGGCACCTCCTTGGCCTTGCCGTATCCGACACCCACGGTGCCGTCACCGTCGCCCACCACGACCAGCGCGGTGAAGCTGAAGCGACGACCACCCTTCACAACCTTGGCGACGCGGTTGATCGCGACAACGCGCTCAACGTACGCGGTCTTCTCGGCGGCAGCTGCGCCGCCGTCACGGCCCTTCCGGTCCCGCCGCTCGCCGCCACCGGCACCGCCACCGCGGCGCTGGGGTCCAGCCATTGGAATTACCTCTCTCTGTTTCCGCTAGCTCGGAACCGGCTCAGAACTTCAGGCCGGCTTCGCGGGCGGCGTCCGCCAGGGCGGCGATGCGCCCGGCGTACTGGTTGCCACCACGGTCGAACACGACAGCCTCGACACCGGCGGCCTTGGCACGCTCGGCGACCAGGGCGCCGACCTGCTTGGCCTGCGCCGACTTGTCGCCCTCGCCACCGCGGACCGACGTGTCCAGCGTGGACGCCGACGCCAGGGTGTGGCCCTTGAGGTCGTCGATCACCTGCGCCACGATGTGGCGGTTCGAGCGGGTCACGACCAGACGGGGACGCTCCGCCGTACCGGAGATCCGCTTGCGGATCCGGATGTGACGGCGCTTGATCGCGGCGCGCTTGTAGGCGTCGCCCTTGAGGATCTTCTGCCCGTATGCCATGGCTTACTTACCCGCCTTTCCGACCTTGCGGCGGATGACTTCGCCCTCGTACTTGACGCCCTTGGCCTTGTACGGGTCGGGCTTGCGCAGCTTGCGGATGTTGGCCGCAACCTCGCCGACCTTCTGCTTGTCGATGCCCTCGACCTGGAAGCGGGTCGGGGTCTCCACCTTGAAGGTGATGCCCTCGGGCGCCTCGATGGTGATCGGGTGGCTGTAGCCGAGCGCGAACTCCAGGTTCGAACCCTTGGCCGTCACGCGGTAACCGACACCGCTGATCTCGAGCTTCTTCACGTAACCCTGGGTCACGCCGGTGATCATGTTCGCCACCAGCGTGCGGGACAGGCCGTGCAGGGCCTTGTTCTGACGCTCGTCGTTGGGGCGGGTCACCTGCAGGGTGCCGTCCTCGCCCTTGGCGATCTCGATCGGCGCCACGACGGTGTGGGTCAGCGTGCCCTTGGGGCCCTTGACCGCGACCGTACGGCCGTCGATGGTGACGTCCACGCCGGCGGGAACCGCGATGGGGAGCTTGCCGATGCGCGACATAGCTGTTTCCTCCGTTCCCTTCCGCTACCAGACGTAGGCGAGGACTTCCCCACCCACGCCCTTCTTGCCGGCCTGCTTGTCGGTGAGGAGCCCGTGGGACGTGGAGATGATCGCCACGCCGAGGCCGCCGAGCACCTTCGGCAGGTTGGTGGACTTCGCGTACACCCGGAGACCGGGCTTGGAGATCCGCTTGATGCCCGCGATGGAGCGCTCACGGTTGGGGCCGAACTTCAGCTCCAGGACGAGGTTCTTGCCGACCTCGGCGTCCTCGACCTTCCAGCCCGTGATGAAGCCCTCCTGCTGGAGGATCTCCGCGATGTGCGACTTGATCTTCGAGTGCGGCATCGACACGCTGTCGTGGTATGCCGAGTTCGCGTTCCGCAGACGCGTAAGCATGTCTGCGATCGGATCAGTCATGGTCATGAATTGGCCTTCGGCCTCTCTCGCCGGGGTTTCCTGGTGCGCCATCCCTCTCCCCGATCCGAGACGGGACGGGTGCGGCGCGGTGGACCTACGGCGTAGTAAGTCGTAAGGGCGCGGCAGGCGCCCAACCCCACAAGCCTACGGCATGTGAGGTGGGCCTCCTGCCGACCCCAGTTGCTTACCGAGAGTCCTGGTTCAACCCAAGTGGGTTGTTACCAGGAGCTCTTGGTCACGCCCGGCAGCTCGCCACGGTGAGCCATCTCACGAAGGCACACACGGCACAGGCCGAACTTGCGGTACACGGAGTGCGGACGGCCGCAGCGCTGGCAGCGGGTGTAGCCACGCACACCGAACTTGGGCTTGCGAGCAGCCTTGGCAATCAGAGCCTTCTTCGCCATCTCGCTCACGCCTCCTTGAACGGGAAGCCGAGGTGACGAAGGAGCGCACGGCCCTCAGCGTCGTTGGTCGCCGTGGTGACCACGGTGATGTCCATGCCCCGGGTACGGTCGATCTTGTCCTGGTCGATCTCGTGGAACATGACCTGCTCCGTGAGACCGAAGGTGTAGTTGCCACGGCCGTCGAACTGCTTGGGAGACAGGCCACGGAAGTCGCGGATGCGCGGCAGCGCGAGCGACAGGGTGCGGTCCAGGAACTCCCACATGCGGTCGCCACGGAGCGTGACGTGAGCACCGATCGGCTGGCCCTCACGCAGCTTGAACTGCGCGATGGACTTGCGGGCCTTGGTGACCTGCGGCTTCTGGCCGGTGATCGTGGTGAGGTCGCGGATGGCGCCCTCGATCAGCTTCGAGTCACGGGCGGCGTCGCCGACACCCATGTTGACCACGATCTTGACGAGACCGGGAATCTGCATGACGTTCTCGTACTTGAACTCGTCACGCATCTTGCCCGCGATCTCCTCGCGGTACTTCTGCTTCAGACGCGGAGTGGTGGTGGTAGCCATCAGATGTCCTCACCCGTCCGCTTGGCAACGCGGATCTTGTTGCCTTCGTCGTCGAAGCGGTAACCGACACGCGTGACGACCTTCTGGCCGTCCTTCTCCACGACGAGCTGAACGTTGCTCACGTGGATCGGGGCCTCGGTGGTCACGATGCCGCCGGCCTGCGAACCGCGAGCGGTCGGGCCGGCCTTGGTGTGCTTCTTGACCCGGTTGACACCCTCGACCAGGACCCGGTCCTCGCGGGGGTAGGCCGCGATGACCTTGCCCTGCTTGCCCTTGTCCTTACCGGTGATGACCTGGACCAGGTCGCCCTTCTTGATCTTCATGCTTACAGCACCTCCGGCGCGAGCGAGATGATCTTCATGAACTTCTTCTCGCGCAGCTCACGGCCGACCGGGCCGAAGATACGGGTGCCACGAGGGTCGCCGTCGTTCTTCAGAATGACGGCGGCGTTCTCGTCGAAGCGGATGTACGAGCCGTCCGGACGGCGGCGCTCCTTGACGGTGCGAACGATGACCGCCTTGACGACGTCACCCTTCTTCACGTTGCCACCGGGGATCGCGTCCTTGACGGTGGCGACGATGACGTCACCGATGCCCGCGTAGCGGCGACCGGAGCCACCGAGCACACGGATGCAAAGGATCTCCTTCGCACCAGTGTTGTCGGCGACACGCAGTCGCGACTCCTGCTGGATCACGTCTATCTCCTGATTGTCTGCCGGTTCCCGGCGAGGTCCGTAAGTGACTTGCGGACCTCGCCGAGCCTGGCGGAACCGTCCTGCGGGTAGCTCCCGCAGGAAATTACTTGTACCTCTGGAGGCGGAAACCCGCGCCGGGGACTTCGCCGGTTCCGGGCCGGTGCCCGGGGGCGGAGCCCCCAGCGGGGGTCAGCGGGGGCGGTGCCCCCGCTTCTTACTTCGCCTTCTCGAGGATCTCGACGACGCGCCAGCGCTTCGTCGCGGACAGCGGCCGGGTCTCCATCAGGAGGACGCGGTCGCCGATACCCGCGGCGTTCTGCTCGTCGTGCGCCTTGAGCTTCTCGGTACGGCGGATGACCTTGCCGTACAGCGCGTGCTTGACACGGTCCTCGACGGCGACGACGACGGTCTTGTCCATCTTGTCGCTGACGACGAGACCCTCACGGGTCTTGCGGAAGCCGCGCGCCTCTGCGTTCTCAGTCACGTTCTTCTCGCTCATCAGGCGTTCTCCACCGTTTCGATGCCCAGCTCACGCTCGCGCATCAGGGTGTAGATCCGCGCGATGTCCTTGCGGACCGCCTTGAGACGGCCGTGGTTCTCGAGCTGCCCGGTCGCCGCCTGGAAACGGAGGTTGAACAGCTCTTCCTTGGCCTCGCGGAGCTTGCCCAGAAGCTCCTCGTTGCCCAGCTCGCGCAGCTCGGACGTCTTGGTACCGGCCGACATCACGCTTCACCTGCCTCGCGCTTGACGATCCGGCACTTCATCGGCAGCTTGTGGGCCGCACGGGTCAGCGCCTCACGGGCGATCTTCTCGTTCGGGTAGGACAGCTCGAACATCACCCGGCCGGGCTTGACGTTCGCGATCCACCACTCCGGCGAACCCTTACCGGAACCCATGCGGGTCTCGGCGGGCTTCTTGGTCAGCGGACGGTCCGGGTAGATGTTGATCCAGACCTTGCCGCCACGCTTGATGTGGCGGGTCATCGCGATACGAGCCGCCTCGATCTGGCGGTTCGTCACGTAGGCCGGGGTCAGCGCCTGGATGCCGTACTCGCCGAACGCAACCTGCGTTCCACCCTTGGACATACCGTTGCGCTTCGGGTGGTGCTGCTTGCGGTGCTTGACCCTACGGGGGATCAGCATTTCGGTCAGGCCTCCGTTCCGGTGCTCTCAGCCGGAGCGGCAGCGGCCGGAGCGTCGGCCTTGGGGGCCTCGGCGGCCGGAGCCGACTGCTGCTGCGGCTTGCGACCGCGCCGCTCGCCACCGCGGCCACCACGGGCCGGGCGGTCGGCGCCACCACGGGCCGGGCGGTTGCCCGCACGGGCGGCGGCGTTCTCGGCGCGGACCTCGGCGATGTTCTTGACGTCGCCCTTGTAGATCCAGACCTTCACACCGATGCGGCCGAAGGTCGTCTTGGCCTCGAAGAAGCCGTAGTCCACGTTCGCGCGGAGCGTGTGCAGGGGCACACGGCCCTCGCGGTAGAACTCCGAGCGGGACATCTCGGCGCCGCCGAGGCGGCCACCGCACTGGATCTTGATGCCCTTGGCGCCGGCCTTCATCGCCGACTGCATGCTCTTGCGCATGGCACGGCGGAAGGAGACGCGGGAGGAGAGCTGCTCGGCAACGGCCTGGGCCACCAGCTGAGCATCCGTCTCGGGGTTCTTGACCTCGAGGATGTTCAGCTGGACCTGCTTGCCCGTGAGCTTCTCGAGGTCGCCGCGGATGCGGTCGGCCTCGGCGCCACGGCGGCCGATGACGATGCCCGGACGCGCGGTGTGGATGTCCACGCGGACACGGTCACGGGTGCGCTCGATCTCCACCTTGGAGATGCCGGCGCGCTCCATGCCGGACGTCATCATCCGACGGATGGCGACGTCTTCCTTGACGTAGTCCTTGTACAGCTTGTCGGCGTACCAACGCGACTTGAAGTCGGTCGTGACACCGAGCCGGAACCCATGCGGGTTTACCTTCTGGCCCATTACCGGGTTCCTTCCTTGCTGCTGACGACCACGGTGATGTGGCTGGTCCGCTTGCGGATCCGGTAGGCACGGCCCTGGGCACGCGGACGGAACCGCTTCAGGGTCGGGCCCTCGTCGACGTACGCCTCGGCGATGAACAGCGAGTCGACGTCGGAGTGGTCGTAGTTGTGCGCGGCGTTGGCGATGGCGCTGTCGAGCACCTTGCCAACCGGAACCGAGGCAGCCTGCGGAGCGAATCGCAGGACGGCCTGGGCCTCCGTGGCGTCCATGCCACGGATGAGGTCCACCACGCGGCGGGCCTTCATGGGCGTGACGCGGATGTACCGCGCCTGGGCCCTGGCTTCCATGGTTGTCCCTTCAGTTACTTACGTGTCTGAATGCGATCCGCTTTAGCGGCGCTTCGACTTCCGGTCATCCTTGACGTGACCCCGGAAGGTGCGCGTCGGCGAGAACTCGCCGAGCTTGTGGCCGACCATCGACTCGGTGACGAACACCGGGATGTGGGTCTTGCCGTTGTGCACCGCCAGCGTGTGGCCCAGCATGGCCGGGATGATCATCGAGCGGCGGGACCAGGTCTTGATGACGTTCTTGGTGCCGGCTTCGTTCTGGGCGTCCACCTTCTTGATCAGGTGGTCGTCGACGAAGGGCCCCTTCTTCAGGCTACGAGGCATCTCAACCCGTCCTTAGCGCTTCTTGTTCGTCTTGCGGCGGCGGACGATGTACTTGTTCGACGCCTTCTTGGGCGAACGAGTACGGCCTTCCTTCTTGCCCCACGGGGACACCGGGTGGCGGCCACCGGAGGTCCGGCCCTCACCACCACCGTGCGGGTGGTCCACCGGGTTCATGACCACACCACGGACGGACGGGCGGACGCCCAGCCACCGCTTGCGGCCGGCCTTGCCCCAGTTGATGTTGCTCTGCTCGGCGTTGCCGACCTCGCCGACCGTGGCGCGGCAGCGCTGGTCGACCAGGCGGATCTCACCGGAGGGCATGCGGAGGTGGGCCATCGAGCCCTCCTTCGCGAGCAGCTGCACGGAGGCACCGGCGGAGCGGGCGAACTTGGCACCGCCACCGGGACGGAGCTCGATCGCGTGGATCGTGGTACCGACCGGGATGTTGCGGAGCGCCAGGTTGTTGCCCGGCTTGATGTCGGCCGCGGGGCCGTTCTCGACGCGGTCGCCCTGCGACAGGCCGCGCGGCGCGAGGATGTAGCGCTTCTCGCCGTCGGCGTAGTGCAGCAGCGCGATGCGCGCGGTGCGGTTGGGGTCGTACTCGATGTGCGCGACCTTCGCCGGCACGCCGTCCTTGTCGTGACGACGGAAGTCGATCACGCGGTAGGCGCGCTTGTGTCCGCCACCCTGGTGGCGAACGGTCACACGACCGGAATTGTTACGGCCGCCCTTGCTGTGCAGAGGACGGACCAGCGACTTCTCCGGCGTGGACCGCGTGACCTCGACGAAGTCGGCGACGCTGGCGCCACGACGGCCCGGCGTAGTCGGCTTGTACTTGCGGATTCCCATTTCTCAGTCCTCGTCCGATATCGGACGATCCGGACCGCCCTCAGGCGGTCGGACCGCCGAAGATGTCGATACGGTCGCCCTCGGCGAGGGTCACGATCGCTCGCTTGGTGGCGGCACGCTGACCGAAGCCGGTCTTGGTCCGCTTGCGCTTGCCCTGGCGGTTGATCGTGTTGACCCCGGTGACCTTGACGTCGAAGACCGCCTGGACGGCCTGCTTGATCTGGGTCTTGTTGGCGTTCGGGTCGACGATGAACGTGTACTTGTTCTCGTCGAGGAGCGCGTAGCTCTTCTCCGAGACGACCGGCTTCAGCAGGACGTCACGGAGGTCCGTGTACGACTTGCTCAGCGGGGTCTCGACGGTGTTCTTGCCCTCGGTGGCGTGGCGACGCGCCTTGGCGACGCGCGCGGCCTTGGCGGCCTTGGCGGCCTTCGAGGCGATAGCGGGGTGACGGATGGCCATCAGACCTCGCTCCCTTCGGTGTCGTTGGCCTGCGGGCCGGCGACGAAGGACTCGAAAGCGGCCTTGGTGAAGACCACGTCGTCCGAGACGAGAACGTCGTACGTGTTCAGCTGGCCCGGCTCCAGGATGTGGACCTGGGGCAGGTTGCGGGCGGACAGCCACGCGGCCTCGTCGGCGCGGTCGACGACCAGGAGCAGGTTCTTGCGCTCCGAGATCTTGCCGAACAGCGTCCGGGCGGCCTTGGTGGAGGCGGCCTCACCCTCGACCACGCCGGAGACGACGTGGATGCGGTTGTGGCGGGCCCGGTCGGTGAGGGCGTGGCGCAGGGCCGCGGCCTTCATCTTCTTCGGGGTCCGCTGGGAGTAGTCACGCGGCTGCGGGCCGTGGACGACGCCACCACCGGCGAACTGCGGCGCGCGGGTCGAACCCTGACGGGCGCGACCGGTGCCCTTCTGGCGGTACGGCTTCTTGCCACCGCCGCGGACCTCGCCACGGGTCTTGGTCTTGTGCGTGCCCTGACGGGCCGCGGCCAGCTGCGCGACGACGACCTGGTGGATCAGCGGGACGCTGACCTTCTCAACGCCGAAGATCTCCGCGGGGAGCTCGACGGTACCGGCCTTCTCGCCCGCCGGCGAAAGGATGTCAACAGTGCTCATCGGTTACCTCAGGCCCCCTTGGCCGCGGTGCGGACCAGGACGAGGCCGCCGTTCGGACCGGGAACCGCGCCCTTGATGAGCAGCAGACCCTTCTCCGCGTCAACGGCGTGGACGGTCAGGTTCTGGGTGGTGACCCGCTCGTTGCCCATGCGACCCGCCATGCGGAGGCCCTTGAACACACGACCCGGCGTGGCGCAGCCGCCGATGGAACCGGGCGAGCGGTGCTTGCGCTGGGTGCCGTGCCCGGCGCCGAGGCCACGGAAGTTGTGGCGCTTCATGACGCCGGCGAAGCCCTTGCCCTTGCTCTTGCCGGTGACGTCGACCTTCACGCCGGCCTCGAACACCTCAGCGGTGATCTGCTGGCCGAGGGTGTACTCGGCGGCGTCCGCGGTGCGGATCTCGACGAGGTGACGACGGGGGGTGACGTCGGCCTTCGCGAAGTGGCCCTTGAGGGGCTTGTTCACCTTGCGCGGGTCGATCTCGCCGAAGGCGATCTGGACCGACTCGTAGCCGTCGACGTCGTTCGTACGAACCTGGGTGACGACGTTGGGGCCGGCCTTGACGACGGTCACCGGGACGACACGGTTGTTCTCGTCCCAGACCTGCGTCATGCCGAGCTTCTCGCCCAGGATTCCCTTGATCTGCTTGGTCATCTCTCAGATCACCGGCCTCAGAGCTTGATCTCGATGTCGACACCGGCCGGGAGGTCGAGTCGCATCAGAGAGTCAACGGTCTTGGGGGTCGGGTCGAGGATGTCGATCAGGCGCTTGTGCGTGCGCATCTCGAAGTGCTCGCGCGAGTCCTTGTACTTGTGCGGCGACTTGATGACGCAGTACACGTTCTTCTCAGTGGGCAGCGGCACCGGGCCCGCGACCGACGCACCAGTACGGGTCACCGTCTCGACGATCTTCTTCGCCGACGAATCGATGACCTCGTGGTCGTAGGCCTTGAGCCGGATGCGGATCTTCTGTCCCGCCATGGCTACTCCGTAGTCCTGTCTCTTTATACGCTCCGGAACCCGATGTCCCCTCGACCTTCTCCGACCCACGCGGTCGGGCGTGTCGCGCTCCCGCTGACATGGATGCCCCTTGTTCGAACATCCTTCGGGATTGCACACGGCCCTACCGGTACCGCGAGCCGGGGGCGAAGGCCCACCGGGTGCCTGGCCGATGTCGCACCCACGCTTCCCGGAAGATTCCCGTACGTCCGCCCCAGCGCTGCCATGAGGCAGTTAGGGCGACGAGTACCGTGGGACTCGCTTCCAGTCCTCCCGGCGGGAGGCGCGCGGCATCAACGCTCGACCGAGCAACTCGGACAGTCTGCCACAGTGGGCGGGGGCCTGGCCAATCGAGCCGGGGATATTACCCCGCAGGTGACGCAGGTCAAACCAGCGGCCGCCCGGCGGCGTGGTCGGCGATCACAGGGCTGGGGCCGGGCGGCGACGGAACACACGCACACCGACACGAGGGGGACAGGGTGACGGCAGCCGACGTGAAGGGCACCGGGGAGCCGGCAGGTGCCGGCGGGACGCCGAGGGGCGGCGGGGCCGAGGGGGTGCTCCGGGACGCCGAGCGCATGGAGAAGTGGTCGATCGCCTGGGTGATGGTCGCGCTGGCGATGTGGGGCGTCCTCGTGGTCCTGATGGTCTCCTCGTACGGCCCCGACGCCTCCCCCTGGGACTCCACCAGCGACCCGCGCTGCGAGGGGCCGCTGCTCGCCCCCTTCCAGCCCAACAGCTCCGTCTGCCGCAGCGAACTGCGCCAGTGGCCGGCCCTCCTCGGCTTCCTGGCCCTGGCCGTCGTCCCGACGATCGTCGCGGCGGCGGTCACCGTCTACGCCAAGCTGCTGTCCCGCCTGGCCACGGCGCTCTGCGGGACGCACCGTTGAGGCGTCGGCTCTCCACGGCGTACGTCAATCCGGAGCACGAGGACCCGGCCGCGGCCGGGGAAGCCCTGCGGGAGCCGAGCACCGTCCTGGACGAGGCCATGAAGGCGGTGCGTTCCTGAGCCGGGCCTGGGGGTATGCCTTCGGGGCGGAGGAGGCCGCCTGCCTCCGACCGCCTCGGGCCGGGCCGGCAGGGAGCCCGGTCTGCCGTCGTCGTCAGTTGGCGGAGCCGGTCATGGTGGCGAGGATCTCGCGGACCGCGTCGAGGGTGATGCCAGGGTGGAGGAAGGCGAAGCGGGCCACCGTCTCGCCTTCCCAGACGGTGGGCGTCACGAAGGCGATCTGACGTTCCAGCAGCTCCTTCGACCAGGCGTAGTAGTCGTCCTGGGTCCAGCCGGTGCGGCGGAACACGACGACGGAGAGCTCCGGGTCGCGGATCAGTTCGAGGCCGTCGGCGGCGCGTATCAGGCCGGCCGACTCCAGGGCGATGCGGCGGGTCGCGTCGACGGCGTCACGATAGGCGTCGGTGCCGTTGACGGCCAGGGAGAACCAAAGCGGCAGGCCGCGGGGGCGCCGGGTGAGGTGGTAGGCGTAGTCGCTGGGGTTCCACTCCTGCGGAGCGTCGGTGTGGATGCAGTCCAGGTAGGAGGCGTCCTGGGTGTGCACGGCGCGGGCCAGGGCGGGGTCTCTGTAGAGGAGGGCGCCGCAGTCGAAGGGCGCGTACATCCACTTGTGCGGGTCGACGACCAGGGAGTCGGCGTGCTCGATGCCGGCGAACTTCTCGCGGAGCTCCTGGGAGAACAGCGCGCCGCCGCCGTAGGCCGCGTCGATGTGGAACCAGAGGCCGTACTCACGGGCGACCTCGGCGATGCCGGTGAGGTCGTCGATGATGCCGGCGTTGGTGGTGCCGGCCGTGGCGACGACGGCGATGACGTCCTCGGGGGACGGGTCGGCGGCGAGAGCGGCGCGCACGGCCTCTCCGGTGAGGCGGTGGTCGTCGACCGGGACGACCAGGGCCTCCACGCCGATGATGCGCAGGGTGTTGCCGATCGAGGAGTGCGCCTGGGAGCTGACCGCGATCCGGGGGCGGGCCACCGGGTCGCCGGTGGCGGTGCGGGCGGTGTCGCGGGCGACGACGAGGCCGGAGAGGTTGCCCGCCGAGCCGCCGCTCACGAAGCAGCCGCCCGCATGGGCGGGCAGGCCGGCGAGGTCGGCGAGCAGCCTGAGCACCTGGTTCTCGGCGGCGATGGCGCCCGAGGCCTCCAGCCAGGACACGCCGTGCAGGGAGGAGGCCGACAGCACCATGTCGAACAGGGCGGCGGCCTTGGTGGGGGCGCCGGGGATGAAGGAGAGGAAGCGCGGGCTGTCGCAGGAGACCACGGTGGGCTCGATGTGCTCGGCGTACAGGCGCAGCACGTCGTCGGCGGCCACGGGGCCGCTGCCGATGGCCTCCTTGAGGGCGGTCTCGAGTTCCGCGGCGTCGCCGAGTCTGCCCAGCGGCACCGGGTCGAGGGCCAGGCGGTGCTGGACGTGGCCGATGACCACCTTGGTGAGCGCTTCGTCATGGCTGTGCACGGTGCCTCCGAGGGAACGCCAACAGTAATGGATCCCATCGGATCCATTACTGAAGCTAAGCCTGCACCGTACTCCGGGTCAACACGCGCTCGGTTGTCCGCCCAGTCGGCCGTGCGGTCAGCCGTCGCCCTCCTCGTAGTGCGTCAGGAGGGCCAGGAACTGGTCGCGGGAGTCCGCCAGATGCTCGCGCATACGGGCCTCGGCCGCCTCGGCGTCCCCGGCCAGGACCGCCAGCGCGATGGCACGGTGCTCGTCCCGGAAGACCTGGGCCAGGTCCTGGCCGCCCCGGTAGACCACGGACCAGTCCGAGTCCAGCCACAGCGAATTGGCCCGGACGAACATCTCCGTGCGGGCCCGCTCGACCGCCTCGCACAGCACCTCGTTGCCCCCGGCGGCGGCGATGGCCAGATGGAAGCGCGAGTCGACCCGGTGATAGGCCCCGAGGTCGGCGACCTCCTCGTCGAGCATCCGCACCAGCGCGCGGCGGTCGGCGGTGGAGCCGCGCAGCGCGGCGAAGGAGGCCGCGGCCGGCTCGATCGTCTGCCGGTACTCCATGTAGTCACGGATGGTCGCGCGGAAGTCCGCGGCGACGGCCGCCCGCTCCTGGACCGCGGCGGACGACGCGGCGGGTCGTACTCTGGTGCCACCGGAGCGTCCGTGGGTGGTGACCACCAGACCCTCTTCGGCAAGCTGCCGCACGGCCTGGCGCACGGTGTTGCGCCCCACGCCGAGGGCGGTGGCGAGGTCGCGTTCGGTGGGCATCCTGCTGCCGGGTTCGAAGCCGCCGAGCGCGATGCGCTTGCGCAGGATGTCGGTGACCACCTCCCAGGACGGAGGCCGCTGGGTCTGCTCGGCGAGCACCGGCTGCCCCGCCCGGGTCTCCTTGGCCATCGCGCCAACTCCGTCCTCGGGTAAATGCCCGTTCAAAGAAATGGAATCGACTCAGACCCTATTGACACCCCTTGGCGGCGACAATAGCGTCCCGGGCTATGGGTTCGGACGGACCCATTGGCGGGTGCGCCCTCCCACCCAGCCGGGCGTCGCTCGTACCCCCTCCCCACGGCGGACGGGCCGCCCCCCTCTCGCAAAGGAGCCGGTCCATGAGCACAGCCCTCCGCAGACCACCCGGGGCCGACGGTCCCAGCAAGCGTCGCAGCCCGCTGCGGATCGCCACCGCCACCCTCATCGGCACCAGCGTGGAGTGGTACGACTTCGGCATCTACAGCACGGCGGCGGCCCTGGTCTTCCCCAAGCTGTTCTTCCCCGAGATGAACCACGCACTGGCCGTGCTCAGCTCGTTCGCCACCCTGGCCGTCGGCTCCCTCGGACGGCCGCTCGGCGCGGTCCTCTTCGGCCACATCGGCGACCGCTACGGGCGCAAGAAGGCACTGATCGGCTCCCTGCTGCTGATGGGCGTCTCCACCTTCCTCATCGGCCTGCTCCCCGGCTACGCCTCCGCCGGCGCCCTCGCCCCCGCGCTGCTGCTGGTCGTCCGCATCCTGCAGTCGCTGGCGGTCGGCGGCGAGTGGGGCGGCGCCGTCCTGTACGCGGTCGAGAGCGCACCGCCCAGGCGCCGGGCCCTGTACGGCTCCTTCCCGCAGATCGGCGACGGTGTCGGCTTCTTCCTCGCCACCGGCGTCTTCGCGCTGGCCTCCCTGCCGGGCCATGACGCGCTCATCAGCTGGACCTGGCGAATCCCGTTCCTCCTCTCCAGCCTGCTGGTGATCACCGGGCTGCTGATCCGCAGCCAGCTGGAGGAGTCCCCGGAGTTCGGCGAGGCGCAGCAGCGCGCCGATCAGGAGAAGGAGTCCGCCCGGCAGATCCCGCTGGTCGGCGTGATCCGCACCGCGTGGCGCCCCTGGCTGCTGGCCTCCGGAGCCTTCCTGGTCACCGTCGGCGGCTACTACGTCATCGTCACCTTCATGTCCGTCTACGCCCTCGACCACCTGCACTTCAGCGAGGCGCAGGTCTCCACCGCCGGGATCTTCTGCTCGCTCGTGGTGATCGTCTTCACGCCGGTCTCGGCGATGCTGGCGGACCGGTTCGGGGTCCGCCGGGTCACCCTGATCGGACTCCTCTCGCACCTGCTGGTGGCGTTCCCGATGTTCTGGCTCGCCGACATCGGCACCATCCCGGGCCTCTGGGCGGGCATGGGTCTGGCCATGCTGGCCAGCACCGTGGCCTACGCCACCATCGGCACCATGATCACCACGTGGTTCGCGCCCCGGATCCGCTACACCGGGCTCTCCCTCAGCTACCAGCTCGCCGGGCTGGTCGGCGGCGGCACCACCCCGGCCCTCGCCCAGTGGCTGGCCGGCCCCTCCGGCACCGACTGGACGCCGGTGGCCCTGCTCTTCCTCGGCATGGCGGTGGTCAGCGTGGTCTGCGTCCTGCTGCACCGGACGCCCGAGGAGTCCGAGGGCGCCGAACTCACCGCCAGACCCACCCTGATGGAGGCCTGATGTCAGCGACAGCCGTCGCCCCCGCGGCGAGCACCGCGGGCCGCGCGCACCTGGAGGAACTGGCCCGCAAGGCCGCCCGCGCGGCCGAGCAGGCCAAAGCGTGGGAGTCCCCGTACACCGGGGCCGGCCAGGAGCTGCACGCCCGGATCGACGCCGCCGTCGCCGAGGACCGGGAGGCTCTGCTCGCCCTGAGCCACGCCCTGCACCAGGACCCGGAGCCCGGCTTCGAGGAGCACCGCGCGGTGGCGCGCGTCGCCGGACTGCTGCGGTCGCACGGCATCGAGGCCGAGACCGGGGTGTACGGCCTGTCCACCGCGCTGCGCGCCACCGCGGGCACCGGGCAGGGCCCCACCGTGGCGGTGCTGGCGGAGTACGACGCCCTGCCGGGCATCGGGCACGCCTGCGGCCACAACGTCATCTGCGCGTCCGGCGTCGGCGCCTTCCTGGCGCTGGCCCGGGTGATGCCCGCGCTCGGCGGCACGGCGGTGCTGCTGGGCACCCCCGCGGAGGAGAACGGCACCGGCAAGGAGACCATGGCCCGCGCCGGGGCGTTCGACGGCGTGGACGCCGCGGTCATGATCCACCCGTTCGCCGGCGGCGACCTGACGGACGCGCCCTACCTGGGCCTGCGGGAGGTCGTCGTGGAGTACCGGGGGCTCGCCGCGCACGCCTCCGCCACACCGTTCATGGGCGTCAACGCGCTGGACGCGGTGGTCGCCGCGTACCAGGGGATCGCCGCGCTGCGGCAGCACATCCTGCCCACCGACCGGATCCACGGCGTGATCACAGACGGCGGGACCCGCCCCAACGTGGTGCCCGACCGGGCCGCCGCGCACTTCTATCTGCGGGCCGGCACCGTGGCGGCGCTCGCGGAGCTCTCCGAACGGGCCCAGCGGGTCTTCGAGGGCGCCGCCACGACGACCGGGACCGAGCTCACCGTCCGCTGGGACGACTGCCCGCCCTGCATGCCGGTGCGCAGCAACGAGGCCCTGGCCGCCCACTTCGCCCTGCACCTCACCGGGCGGGGCCGCACCGTCCTGCCCGGCAGCGCCGCGCCGGACGCCGGGTCCGGCTCCACCGACCTCGGCAACGTCAGCGTGCGGATCCCGGCCATCCACCCGATGCTGTCGGTGGCACCGGCCGGAACCGCCCTGCACACGGCGGACTTCGCCGCGTGCACGGCGGGTGCCGAGGCCGACCGCACGGTGCTGGACGGCGCCGCCGCCCTCGCCCGCACCGCCGCGGACTTCCTGGCCGACCCCGAACTGCGCGCCGAGGTGGCCCGCGAGTTCACCGCGGCCGGCGGCGCACTCGACGTCGAGCGGCTGCTGGGCACACCGGGGACCACCCGCTGACCGCCGGGTCCGGATGAAACCGGCCCCGGCACACTCGCGGCGGCTCCGCGTTCACACCGCCGCCCGCGGTCGTCCGTCGGCGCACCGGACGACCGCGGGCCGGGGGAAGGCCGTCAGATGACGCCCTGGGCGAGCATCGCGTCGGCCACCCGCTCGAAGCCGGCGATGTTCGCGCCGGTCACGTAGTCGCCGCGGGCGCCGTAACGCTCGGCGGTCTCGTGACAGGTGGTGTGGATGTCGCTCATGATGAGCGCCAGCTCCCGCTCCACCTGGGCGGCCGTCCACGCCGTACGGGAGTGGTTCTGCGCCATCTCCAGGGCGCTGACCGCGACCCCGCCCGCGTTCGCCGCCTTGCCGGGGCCGAACGCCACCCCGGCCTGCTGGAACAGGTGCACGGCCTCGGGCGTCGCCGGCATGTTCGCGCCCTCGGACACGGCCTTCACCCCGTTGCGGATGAGCGTCTCCGCGTCCTTCTCGTCCAGCTCGTTCTGCGTCGCCGAGGGCAGCGCGACGTCGCCCGGGACCTCCCAGACCCGCCCGCCGGGCACGAACCGCGCGGAGGTGCCCCGCCGCTCGGCGTACTCGCTGATCCGGCCGCGCTCGACCTCCTTGATCTGCTTCAGCAGCTCCACGTCGACGCCCTTGTCGTCGACCACGTATCCGCTGGAGTCCGAGCAGGTCAGCGGGTTCGCACCGAGGGCGGTCAGCTTCTCGATGGTGTAGATCGCGACGTTCCCGGAGCCGGAGACGACCGCCGTCTGGCCCTCCAGCTCCTCGCCGCGCTCGCGCAGCATCGCCTCCGCGAAGAGCACGTTGCCGTACCCGGTGGCCTCCGGGCGGATCAGCGAGCCGCCCCAGTTCGCGCCCTTGCCGGTGAGCACACCGGCCTCCCAGCGGTTGGTGATCCGCCGGTACTGGCCGAACAGATAGCCGATCTCACGGGTGCCGACGCCGATGTCACCGGCCGGCACGTCGGTGTGCTCGCCGATGTGCCGGTACAGCTCCGTCATGAACGACTGGCAAAACCGCATGACCTCCGCGTCGCTCCGCCCGTGCGGGTCGAAGTCGCTGCCGCCCTTGCCGCCGCCGATGCCGAGCCCGGTCAGCGCGTTCTTGAAGATCTGCTCGAAGCCGAGGAACTTGATGACGCCCAGATCGACGGACGGGTGGAAGCGCAGACCGCCCTTGTACGGGCCCAGCGCGCTGTTGAACTCCACCCGGAAACCACGGTTGACGTGCACCCGGCAGTGGTCGTCCTGCCACGGCACCCGGAAGATGATCTGCCGCTCCGGCTCGCACAACCGCTCCACGAGCCCTGCCTCCGCGTACTCCGGCCGAGCCGCGATCACCGGCGCCAGTGTCTCCAGTACCTCGTGAGCGGCCTGGTGGAACTCGGGCTGGGCCGGATTGCGGCGCTCGATCTCGGCGAGCAGGGAGGCGAGCTGGGTCTTGGTGTCGGGTCGGGTCGTCACAGGGTCCCCTTCTGGCACGGCTACTACCGGCTCGAAGCCGGTGATGAACGCTCGGCGCCGTTGCCGCGCGCAGGAACTCGGCCGACCCGGGAATGGGCATCCGGGAAACGGCCGACCCTTCAGTGTTACCCCTGGATCGTTGCACTGGCCAGTAACCCGGCACCTTGAGTCCACGATGTGAGATCAAGATTCCGAAAAATCGGCTGGTACGACCGTTCCCGCGGGACGCCTACACCAGGCGCCAGTGGGGCAAGAACTCGACTGCGAGGTACAGGACGACGCCCAGCAGGATGATCCACGGGGCGAATCCGGTGCCGGCCGGCCCTCGCTCGACCCGGGCCGTGGGACGCAGATCACCGTGGAGGACCATGGCGCTCAGCGTGTCCGCGGCCCGGCTGCCCCGGTCGGAGCGGACGACACGGCTCAGCCAGGGCGGCGCGAAGAGCCCGGCGATGAGCTCGGGCGTCCGGCCGAAGAACTCCAACTGTCCGTCGCGCCGCATCTCCACACGGGTGATCGTCGACCACGGCAGGAGCCGTGTGGACCACAGACGGCGGACGTGCACGCCGTCCCGGTCCGCGGTGACACGCCACAGCGCGAACCAGCAGCACGGAAAGCTGACGACCAGCGAGGTCCACAGCGCCTGAATCAGGGCGCCCGGCCGCGGATGCGCCAGGCCCGCTCCGGCCGGATGTTCGAACAGTGTGACGAACAGGACGCAGATGACCGCGGCCGTCGTCTTCCCGCGCCAGCCGGCACCCCACACCAGCGGCACCTCCGGCGCCGTCATCGCCCCGGCGAGCTCCTCGACCCGGTCCCGGCGCTCCTTGCGCGCCTGCCGCCGCCGCTCCGCCCGGCCCGTTCTCATCCCCACCCCAGCCCCCGCCGTCGTGTACCACGGCGAGCTTACCGACCGGCCGGTTGAGCCGTCGCACCGCGGACCGGGGCGACGAGCCGCCCTACACCCGCCGGCTCTCCAGCGGCCCCAGAAAGGTCTCCGGCAGGCCGCCCGTGTCGATCAGCAGGCGTTGCAGGACCGTCGTCGGGTCGATCGTCCAGAACTTCAGGCGATGCGTTCCGGCGCGGGTGATCGTGTGCCTGGTCGCGGTGCGGTTGACGTTGTCGGACGTGTTGCGGGCCCACGCCATGTTCATCGTGCCGTCGTCCGCGCCCGTGGCCGCGTTGATGTCCACCGTCTGCGGCACGGCGTCGTCGAAGGAGATGCCGTAGCGCAGGCCGCCGGTCGGGAGGGCCGGGTTCCTCGGGGACACCTCCGCCCACACCGTCACCTCTCCCGCGGAGAGGAGGGTCACCTCGTACTCCAGGCGCGGGGAGTTCGGGGCGCCGGGGGTGCGGCGCGGTGCCGTCACCGGCCAGGGGGTCATGCCCGAGGTGGTGCGGCCGACGCCGTCCAGGCGACGCCACTCCCCCACCACGCGGTCGTGGTGCTCCGCGTCGATCGCCAAATAGCCGCCCGCCTCCACGAAGCCCTGCACCAGACGGGGCGACGGGTTCTCCGCCGTGCAGGCGACCGTCACCGTCGTGCCCGCGCCCGAGATCGTCAGCTTCGCCTCCGCCCGGCCACTGGGCACCCGGCGCCAGTCCACCCGGACCTCGACCCGCACCTGCTGCTCCACCCGGCCCCGGGCACGGTCCACCAGCAGCCACGGGGCCGAGGACTGGATCCGGTACTCGAAGGGCGTGCGGCCACGGTTGAAAAGCTCCACGTACTGCTGCGGGCGGGTCTGGTACGGGCTGAAGGAGGGCAGCCGGGCCGCGGTCGTCGCCCCTCCCGGCCACCAGCTCCCCGCGTCCTCCGCTCCGTCCACCGAGACGCCCAGTCCCGCGGCGCGCGGCACCTCGATCCGCCGGACCGCGGGGAAGAGGACGTCCGGGATCGCCACGTTGTCGATCTCGGGCTGCTGCCAGCCCGCGTTGGGGCCGTAGCGTTCCACGTCCCCGTAGTCGATGTGCGGCTGGGTCTGGAAGCCCTTCCACTTGCCGCCGGCCACCTCGTGGTTGAAGCGGTCGGCGAGGGCGACGTCCCGCTCCAGACCCGTTTCCGCCCGCGCCGCCAGGTCGTTGGTCGCCGCCCGGCCCTGCCTGGCGTAGAGGAGGTTCGTGAACTCGGCCTGCCGCAGGCCGTAGAGGTTCGCGGTCGCCTCCACCTCGTAGCCGACCAGTTCGAACCAGGCGTCCCGGCTCCGCGCGGGCAGCTTGCGGGCGACGCGGTCGGCCTTGCGGGCCAGGGCCTTCCACTCGTCGGTGACCCGCTCCAGCTCGCGGTGGGCGAAGTAGTACGGGCTCTGCTGGTCGTCGTAGACGACCTCGCCGTCCCGGAGGGTGATCCGGCGGTTGAGCAGCTCTGGCTTGCGGCGGGCCTGGAGCCGGCCGTACTGCGCAAGGACCTCCGCGATCGGCCCGGAGTCCGCCTCGCCGAAGTTCTGGGCGGCGTAGCGGCGTTCCCACTCCCCCAGCCGCTCCTGCGGCCAACTGTCCGGGTTCCAGGCGTAGTCGAGGAAGAACTCCGTGGGCAGTTCGTTGCCCTTCAGGTCGCCCACGTTGGCGACCCACAGGCCGTGGTTGCCGTAGGCGTGGGCCTGGTGGAGCTGGTCCCAGAGGTTGGTGAGGTTCGCCGTGTCGACCCACTTGTAGTTGCGGCCGGCACCGACGTAGTCGAAGTGGTAGTAGAGGCCGTATCCGCCGGCGCGGGCGCCCGCCGCGGGGTCGGGGTGCTTGCGGATGTTGCCCCAGTTGTCGTCGGTGAGGACGACCGTGACGTCGTCCGGGGCGCGCAGGCCGCGGTCCCAGTAGCGCTGCACCTCCTTGTAGAGGGTCCACACCTGCGGGGTCTCGGCGGCCGGCCGGCCGGTGGTCTCCTCGATGATGCGGCGCTGCTCGGCGATGATCTCCTGCATCAGCTCGATGCCGTCGCCGTCGGGCAGGCTGGTGTCGCCGTTGCCGCGCATGCCCAGGGTGACGACGCCCTCGAAGCCCTCGTCCACCATGCGCTGGATGCCGTCCCGCCAGTACGCCTTGATCGCCTCGGCGTTGCGGACGTACGACCACTCGCCGTTGCCGCCGTAGGGGTCCTTGCCCGCGCCCGCGTGGCGGTTCCACTCCTCGATGCCGCGCATCATGGGCGCCTCGTGGGAGGTGCCCATGACGATGCCGTACTCCGACGCCCGCTTGTGGTTCTCCGGGTCGTCCTCCGCGAAGGCGCGCCCCCACACCGCCGGCCAGAGGTAGTTGCCCTTCAGACGGAGCAGCAGCTCGAAGACCTTGGCGTAGAAGTCGGCGTTGAAGCCGCCGGGCTGCCCCGGGGCCTTGCCCGGACCGAAGTACGCGGGCGCCCAGGTGCCCAGGGCCGGGTTCTCGTCGTTGATGAAGACGCCGCGGTACTTCACCACCGGGGTGCCCTGCGTGTGGCGGCCCGGCAGGATCCAGACGCGGTTGCGGCGCACCGGGGGCACGTCGTCCCACCAGTACCAGGGCGAGACCCCGATGCCGTACGAGACGTCGTACGCCCCGAAGATCGTGCCGCGCGGGTCGCTGCCCGCGATGACGAGCGCGCGGTCGACGCCGGGCATCGGATGGTCGACGACCGCCTGGAGCGAGGTCTCCCAGCGGCCGCGCACCCCGGTGACGTCCAGCTTCCCCGACGTCACCAGGCCGTCGATCAGCGGGCTGCGGCCGATCGTCCCCACCAGCACGGCGTTGCGGGCGATGGTGTGGCCGGGTCGTACGCCCGTGACCCGCTGGATGTCGTCGCGCAGGTCACCCGCCGCCCGGACGACTCCGGGATGGTCGACGGCGCTGACCACGATCGGGGCGCCCACCAGGGAGAACGAGCCCAGCCTCGGCTCACGGGGCGCGAAGGAGACGTAGGCCCCCGGATCCGTCACCCGCGGACCGCCGCCCTCGCCCCCGGCCGCCCACGCGGAACCCGACGCGCCCAAAGCACCCGACGACAGCACCGGCACCGCGGCGAGGCTCGCGCCCAGGACGGCTCTTCGGCTGACGTGCGCAGACATGGCACACCCCTCACACACCTGAATTTGGTCAGTGGCATGACAAATGTTGGAGGAGTGATCTGCGGGGAACCAGGGGTCGCGCACGCCGAATAGTTTCGTAACAGCCGGAACGCGAAAAGGCCCGTACGACGAGCGTCGTACGGGCCCTCGGCGGGCGCCCCGGGGCGCGCGGCGGCAGTTTCGGCCGGGCTCAGACCTCGGAACCGCAGTCGACCGACACGAACAGCTCCGCCGTCGACGTCGCCGTGATCGCCCGCGCGAACCAGACGCTCAGCGTGTCCAGGTCCGCGCACCCGACGATCCGCTCCCGATAAGGGGCGGGACACGCGAAAGGGCCCGTACGACGGGAGTCGTACGGGCCCTTGTGGTGCTCGCGATGGAGCTACCAGGTCGGGAGACCCTTCAGCAAGCCGGTGAGCTTACTTGACGATCTTGGTGACCTGGCCGGCGCCCACGGTACGGCCACCCTCACGGATGGCGAACTTCAGGCCCTCTTCCATGGCGACGGGCTGGATGAGCTCCACCTTCATCTCGGTGTTGTCACCCGGCATGACCATCTCGGTGCCCTCGGGGAGGGTCACCACGCCGGTCACGTCCGTCGTGCGGAAGTAGAACTGCGGACGGTAGTTGTTGAAGAACGGCGTGTGGCGGCCACCCTCGTCCTTGGAGAGGATGTAGGCCTGGGCCTGGAACTCGGTGTGCGGGGTGACCGAGCCCGGCTTGATGATGACCTGGCCGCGCTCGACGTCCTCGCGCTTGATGCCGCGGAGCAGCAGACCGACGTTCTCACCGGCCTGGCCCTCGTCGAGCAGCTTGCGGAACATCTCGATGCCGGTGACCGTGGTGGTGGTCTTCTCCGTCTTGATGCCGATGATGTCGACGGTCTCGTTGACCTTGAGGACACCACGCTCGATGCGGCCGGTGACGACCGTACCGCGACCGGTGATGGTGAAGACGTCCTCGATCGGCATCAGGAACGGCTTGTCGACGTCGCGCTCCGGCTCCGGAATGGCGGTGTCGACGGCGTTCATGAGGTCCAGAACGGACTGGACCCACTTCTCGTCGCCCTCGAGCGCCTTCAGAGCGGAGACACGGACGACCGGGAGGTCGTCGCCCGGGAACTCGTACTCGGAGAGGAGTTCGCGGACCTCGAGCTCGACGAGCTCCATGATCTCCTCGTCGTCCACCATGTCGGACTTGTTCAGCGCGACGACGATGTACGGCACGCCGACCTGGCGGGCCAGGAGCACGTGCTCCTTGGTCTGCGGCATCGGGCCGTCGGTCGCGGCGACCACCAGGATCGCGCCGTCCATCTGGGCGGCACCGGTGATCATGTTCTTGATGTAGTCCGCGTGACCGGGGCAGTCGACGTGGGCGTAGTGACGCGCCTCGGTCTGGTACTCGACGTGCGAGATGGAGATCGTGATACCACGCTGGCGCTCTTCGGGCGCCTTGTCGATGTTGTCGAACGGGGTGGCCTCGTTCAGCTCCGGGTACGCGTCGTGCAGCACCTTGGTAATGGCGGCCGTGAGGGTCGTCTTACCGTGGTCGATGTGACCGATGGTGCCGATGTTGACGTGCGGCTTAGTCCGCTCGAACTTCGCCTTCGCCACTGGGTTCCTCCTGTGGAGTGGTTCTGTACGCCTTACTCATCGGCGCCAGGTGATCTTTGCTGGATGGCCCGGATCTCCGGGGCATTCCTCCGGGTGTGCGGCTGATCGCCGCGAATCCGTGGAATGCCCCGAGAGGCTCCGGAGTCAAGACTAAAGGCTGGAACTCGGGTGAGTTACTCGCCCTTGGCCTTCGCGATGATCTCCTCGGCGACGTTCCGCGGAACCTCGGCGTAGGAGTCGAACTGCATCGAGTAGCTTGCGCGACCCGACGTCTTGCTGCGGAGGTCGCCGACGTAGCCGAACATCTCCGAGAGGGGCACGAGGCCCTTCACGACACGGGCACCCGCCCGCTCCTCCATGGCCTGGATCTGGCCACGGCGGGAGTTGATGTCGCCGATGACCTCACCCATGTAGTCCTCGGGCGTGGTGACCTCGACGGCCATCATCGGCTCGAGCAGCACGGGGCTGGCCTTGCGCGCGGCCTCCTTGAAGGCCTGCGAACCGGCGATCTTGAACGCGAGCTCGGAGGAGTCGACCTCGTGGTAGCCACCGTCGAGAAGCGTGACGCGGACGCCCGTCATCTCGTAGCCGGCCAGGATGCCGAACTGCATCGCTTCCTGGGCGCCGGCGTCGACCGAGGGGATGTACTCCTTCGGCACGCGACCACCGGTGACCTTGTTCACGAACTCGTACGAGGCGTCGCCGCCCTCGATCGGCTCGATCGCGATCTGCACCTTGGCGAACTGGCCGGTACCACCAGTCTGCTTCTTGTGCGTGTAGTCGAGCCGCTCGACCGCCTTGCGGATGGTCTCGCGGTACGCGACCTGCGGCTTGCCGACGTTGGCCTCGACCTTGAACTCACGGCGCATACGGTCGACCAGCACCTCGAGGTGCAGCTCGCCCATACCACCGATGATGGTCTGGCCGGTCTCCTCGTCCGAGTGGACCTGGAAGGACGGGTCCTCCTCGGCCAGGCGCTGGATCGCGACGCCCAGCTTCTCCTGGTCGCCCTTCGACTTGGGCTCGATGGCGACCTGGATGACCGGCGCCGGGAAGTCCATGGACTCCAGGATGACCGGGGCCTTGTCGTCGCTCAGCGTCTCACCGGTGGTGGTCTGCTTCAGACCCATGACGGCGACGATGTCGCCGGCGCCCACCGACGGGATCTCCTCACGCTTGTTGGCGTGCATGCGGTAGATCTTGCCGATGCGCTCCTTCTTGCCCTTGACGGAGTTCAGCACCTGCGTGCCGGACTCCAGGCGGCCCGAGTAGACCCGGACGAAGGTGAGCTTGCCGAGGTGCGGGTCGCTCATGATCTTGAACGCGAGCGCGGCCAGCGGCTCGTCCTCGGACGGCTTGCGCTTGATGACCTCTTCCGCGTTGCCCACGGCGTGGCCCTCGATGGCCTCGACGTCGAGCGGCGTGGGGAGGTAGCGCACGACCGCGTCGAGCAGGGGCTGAACGCCCTTGTTCTTGAACGCGGTGCCACAGAACACCGGGGTGATCGTGGTCTCGGTGGCCTTGCCGGACGCGATGGTGATACGACGGATCGCGGTGTGCAGCTGCTCCTCGGTGGGCTCGTTGCCCTCCAGGTACAGCTCCATGATCTCTTCGTCGTTCTCCGCGACGGCCTCGACCAGCTTGCCGTGCCACTCCTCGGCGGCCTCGGTGTGCGTGGCCGGGATGTCGACGACGTCGTACATCTCGCCCTTCGCGGCCTCGGCGGACCACACGAGCGCCTTCATGCGGACCAGGTCCACAACGCCCTTGAAGTCGGCCTCGGCACCGATCGGCAGCTGCATGACCAGCGGCTGCGCGCCCAGGCGGTCCTTGATCATGTCGACGCAGCGGTGGAACTCGGCACCGGTGCGGTCGAGCTTGTTCACGAAGCAGATGCGCGGAACGCCGTAGCGGTCCGCCTGACGCCACACCGTCTCGGACTGGGGCTCGACACCGGCGACGCCGTCGAACACCGTCACGGCACCGTCGAGCACGCGCAGGGAGCGCTCCACCTCGACGGTGAAGTCGACGTGACCCGGCGTGTCGATGATGTTGATCGTGTGGTCGACGTTGTCCAGCGGCCAGTGACAGGTGGTGGCAGCAGAGGTGATCGTGATGCCACGCTCCTGCTCCTGCTCCATCCAGTCCATCGTGGCGGAACCCTCGTGGGTCTCACCGATCTTGTAGGACACACCGGTGTAGAACAGGATCCGCTCGGTGGTGGTCGTCTTGCCCGCGTCGATGTGGGCCATGATCCCGATGTTGCGGACATGGGCCAGGTCAAGTGAAGTGGTAGCCATAAGGCTTCAGTCTTCTCTCGGTTCTCGATGGGGTAGCGACTACCAGCGGTAGTGCGCGAAGGCCTTGTTGGACTCGGCCATCTTGTGCGTGTCCTCGCGCTTCTTCACAGCGGCACCAAGGCCGTTGGAGGCGTCGAGGAGCTCGTTGAGCAGACGCTCGGTCATGGTCTTCTCGCGACGGGCGCGGGAGTAACCGACCAGCCAGCGCAGCGCCAGGGTGTTGGCGCGGCCGGGCTTGACCTCGATCGGCACCTGGTAGGTGGCGCCACCGACACGGCGGGACTTGACCTCGAGGGTCGGCTTGATGTTCTCGAGAGCGCGCTTCAGCGTGATGATCGGGTCGTTGCCGGTCTTCTCGCGCAGGCCCTCCATGGCGCCGTAGACAATGCGCTCGGCGGTGGAGCGCTTGCCGTTCAGCAGCACCTTGTTGATCAGGGAGGTCACCAGAGGAGAGCCGTAGACCGGGTCGATGATGACCGGGCGCTTCGGGGCGGGGCCCTTACGAGGCATTCTTACTTCTCCTTCTTGGCGCCGTAACGGCTGCGAGCCTGCTTGCGGTTCTTGACACCCTGGGTGTCGAGCGAACCGCGGATGATCTTGTAGCGAACACCCGGCAGGTCCTTCACACGGCCGCCGCGCACGAGCACGATGGAGTGCTCCTGCAGGTTGTGTCCCTCACCCGGAATGTAAGCCGTGACCTCGATGCCGCTGGTCAGACGCACACGCGCGACCTTACGGAGGGCCGAGTTCGGCTTCTTCGGAGTGGTCGTGAACACACGCGTGCAGACGCCGCGGCGCTGGGGCGAACCCTCGAGTGCGGGCGTCTTGTTCTTTTCGACCTTGTCCTGCCGGCCCTTGCGGACCAGCTGCTGGATCGTAGGCACTACTTCTCCGGTTTCTGTGTGCCGATGGGTACAGCTAACCTGGAACTTCGCCGACCCACGCGGTCGGGTGTGTCGAATCCCGCTGACTCCCACCGCAAGGCAGAAAGAGACGCAGATCACGGTGGCCGTTCAGCAGCTCCCGGTGCGGTTTGAAGGCACGCACGAAAGCCAGGGCACACCCCAGGCACAAGGTCTGAGCGTACCTACCTCATTCGCTGTGGTCAAAACAAATGGGCCCCGCCCGCCGCGTCCCGCGGGGCTTGTCAAGCCCCGGCTCAGCGGGCGATCTTCGAATCCACGGAATGTGATCTTCGGACACCGGAATCCGCCCAGGTCATCCCGACCCCGCGATCCCGGCCACGATGAGCACGGTCAGGAACACCGCCCAGCCCGCGACGGACAGCCAGCCCAGGACCAGCCCGGCCAGCGCAAGGCCGTCACCGCCCTCCCCGTTGCGGCGCATCTCCGCGCGGGCGGCGTGTCCCAGGACCACCGCGGGCAGGCCCGTCAGACCGGCCGTCATCAGCGTGAGCACACCGCAGACCAGGGAGCCGACCGCCTTGCCGTTGGTGGGCGGCGGGACCGCCGCCGGCAGGAACGTGGACGGCACGACCGGTGCCGCCGCCGAGGTGAGCGGCACCGGACCCTGTGGCAGGTCCGCCACCAGCAGCGCCAGCTCCCCGACCGTACGGGCCTGGTACGCCCGTGCGACGCGCTGGTCGAGTTCCCGCTCGTCCAGGCGGCCCTCGCTGAAGCCCGCCCTGAGCACGTCCACGGCCCGTTCGCGGTCGGCGTGGGACGCCAGCATCGAGGGACTCCCCTGGCCCTGCCACGGCTGCGGAACCCCCTGTCCCCGCTGCCAGGGCTGCATGGGCTGCCACGACGGATGTGACGGTTGATACGACACTGGGACCTCCCCCGGACCACGTGTGTCTCTCCATGATGCGCCAAGGGCGGCCATCCCGTTACGGGATGGCCGCCCTTCAGCGCGTCATGCAGCCGCTCGCCTACTGGTTGTACGGACCGTAGTCGTAGTCCTCCAGCGGAACGGCCTGGCCGGAGCCGGAGCCGAACGGCGAGTAGTCGATGTCGTCGTAGCCCACGGCCGAGTACATCGCGGCCTTGGCCTCCTCGGTCGGCTCGACCCGGATGTTGCGGTAACGGGACAGGCCCGTACCGGCCGGGATGAGCTTACCGATGATGACGTTCTCCTTGAGGCCGATCAGGGAGTCGGACTTGGCGTTGATCGCCGCGTCCGTCAGGACCCTGGTCGTCTCCTGGAAGGACGCCGCCGACAGCCAGGACTCGGTCGCCAGCGAGGCCTTGGTGATACCCATGAGCTGCGGACGACCGGAGGCCGGGTGACCGCCCTCCTGGACCACACGACGGTTCTCGTGCTCGAACTTCGAGCGCTCGACCAGCTCGCCGGGCAGCAGCTCGGCGTCGCCGGACTCGATGATCGTCACCCGGCGCAGCATCTGCCGGATGATGATCTCGATGTGCTTGTCGTGGATCGACACACCCTGCGAGTTGTAGACCTTCTGGACCTCGCCGACCAGGTGGACCTGGACGGCCCGCTGACCCAGGATGCGCAGCACGTCGTGCGGGTTGGTGGCACCCACGGTGAGCTTCTGGCCCACCTCGACGTGGTCGCCCTCGCCGACCAGCAGACGGGCACGCTTCGAGATCGGGAACGCCGTCTCGTCGCTGCCGTCGTCCGGGGTGACGACGATCTTCTTGGTCTTCTCGGTCTCCTCGATCCGGATGCGGCCGGAGGCCTCGGAGATCGGGGCGACACCCTTCGGGGTACGGGCCTCGAAGAGCTCGACGACACGGGGCAGACCCTGGGTGATGTCGTCACCGGCCACACCACCGGTGTGGAAGGTACGCATCGTCAGCTGGGTGCCGGGCTCACCGATGGACTGGGCGGCGATGATGCCGACCGCCTCACCGATGTCGACCAGCTTGCCGGTGGCGAGCGAACGGCCATAGCACATGGCGCAGGTGCCCACCGCGGACTCGCAGGTCAGGACCGAGCGGGTCTTGACCTCGGAGACGCCGCGGGAGACGAGCTCCTCGATGAGCACGTCGCCCAGGTCGGTGCCGGCCGGGGCCAGTACCTGACCGTCGACCACGATGTCCTCGGCGAGGCAGCGCGCGTACACGGACGTCTCGACGTTGTCCGCCTTGCGCAGCACGCCGTCCGCACCGCGCTCCGCGATGTGCAGCTTGAGGCCGCGCTCGGTGCCGCAGTCCTCCTCGCGGATGATGACGTCCTGGGAGACGTCGACCAGACGACGGGTGAGGTAACCCGAGTCGGCGGTACGCAGGGCGGTGTCGGCCAGACCCTTACGGGCACCGTGCGTGGAGATGAAGTACTCCAGCACGGACAGACCCTCACGGAACGACGCCTTGATGGGCCGCGGGATGGTCTCGTTCTTGGCGTTCGACACCAGACCGCGCATACCGGCGATCTGACGCATCTGCATCATGTTTCCTCGGGCGCCCGAGGAAACCATCATGAAGATCGGGTTGGTCTTCGGGAAGTTGTCGTTCATCGCCTCGGCGACCTCGTTGGTCGCCTTGGTCCAGATCGCGATGAGCTCCTGGGTCCGCTCGTCCTTGGTGATCAGACCGCGCTCGTACTGCTTCTGGACCTTCTCGTCCTGCGCCTCGTAGCCGCGGACGATCTCCTTCTTCGCCTCGGGGACGACGACGTCGGAGATGGCGACGGTGACACCGGAGCGGGTGGCCCAGTAGAAGCCGGACGACTTCAGGTTGTCGAGCGTGGCCGCCACGATGACCTTCGGGTAGCGCTCGGCGAGGTCGTTGACGATCTCGGAGAGCTGCTTCTTGCCCACCTCGAAGTCGACGAACGGGTAGTCCTCGGGCAGCAGCTCGTTGAAGAGCGCGCGGCCCAGGGTCGTCTTCAGGCGGAACGAGTCACCCTGCTGCCACTCCGGCTCACCCTCCTCGCGGGCCGGCGGGGTCCAGCCACGCGGCGGGATGGTGCCCACCGGGAAGCGGACGTCCACCCGCGACTGGAGCGAGAGCTCGCCGGCGTCGAACGCCATGATCGCCTCGGCGACCGACGCGAAGGAGCGGTCCTCGCCCTTGGCCTCGCGGCCCTCGGCGTCGGTGGTGAGGAAGTACAGACCGAGGACCATGTCCTGGGTCGGCATCGTCACCGGACGGCCGTCGGCCGGCTTGAGGATGTTGTTCGAGGACAGCATCAGGATGCGGGCCTCGGCCTGCGCCTCCGCGGACAGCGGCAGGTGCACGGCCATCTGGTCACCGTCGAAGTCCGCGTTGAACGCGGTGCAGACGAGCGGGTGGATCTGAATGGCCTTGCCCTCGACCAGCTGCGGCTCGAAGGCCTGGATGCCGAGGCGGTGCAGCGTGGGCGCACGGTTCAGCAGAACCGGGTGCTCCGCGATGACCTCTTCCAGCACGTCGTACACGACCGTGCGGCCGCGCTCGACCATGCGCTTGGCCGACTTGATGTTCTGCGCGTGGTTCAGGTCGACCAGGCGCTTCATCACGAACGGCTTGAACAGCTCCAGCGCCATCGCCTTCGGCAGGCCGCACTGGTGCAGCTTCAGCTGAGGACCGACGACGATCACGGAACGGGCCGAGTAGTCGACGCGCTTGCCGAGCAGGTTCTGACGGAAGCGGCCCTGCTTGCCCTTGAGCATGTCGGACAGCGACTTCAGCGGACGGTTGCCGGGGCCCGTGACCGGGCGGCCGCGGCGGCCGTTGTCGAAGAGCGCGTCGACGGCCTCCTGGAGCATGCGCTTCTCGTTGTTCACGATGATCTCGGGCGCGCCGAGGTCGAGAAGCCGCTTCAGGCGGTTGTTGCGGTTGATGACACGGCGGTACAGGTCGTTCAGGTCGGAGGTCGCGAAGCGGCCACCGTCCAGCTGCACCATCGGACGCAGGTCCGGCGGGATGACCGGCACGCAGTCCAGGACCATGCCCTTGGGGCTGTTGGACGTCTGCAGGAACGCGGAGACGACCTTCAGCCGCTTGAGGGCGCGGGTCTTCTTCTGGCCCTTGCCGGTGCGGATGATCTCGCGGAGCTTCTCGGCCTCCTCCTCGAGGTCGAAGGACTCCAGGCGCTTCTGCAGCGCCGCGGCACCCATCGAGCCGTCGAAGTACGTGCCGAACCGGTCGCGCAGCTCGCGGTAGAGCAGCTCGTCGCCCTCGAGGTCCTGGACCTTGAGGTTCTTGAACCGGGTCCACACCTCGTCGAGGCGGTCGATCTCGCGCTGCGCGCGGTCGCGCAGCTGCTTCATCTCACGCTCGGCACCCTCGCGCACCTTGCGGCGCACGTCGGCCTTGGCACCCTCGGCCTCCAGCTCGGCGAGGTCCGCCTCGAGCTTCTTGGCGCGGGCCTCCAGGTCGGCGTCGCGGCGCTGCTCGATCTGCTGGCGCTCGACGGAGACGTGGGCCTCCAGCGACGGCAGGTCGCGGGTGCGGCGCTCGTCGTCGACGTACGTGATCATGTACGCCGCGAAGTAGATGACCTTCTCCAGGTCCTTCGGGGCCAGGTCGAGCAGGTAGCCCAGACGCGACGGGACGCCCTTGAAGTACCAGATGTGGGTGACGGGCGCGGCCAGTTCGATGTGGCCCATCCGCTCACGGCGCACCTTGGCACGGGTGACCTCGACGCCGCAGCGCTCGCAGATGATGCCCTTGAAGCGGACACGCTTGTACTTGCCGCAGTAGCACTCCCAGTCCCGGGTGGGACCGAAGATCTTCTCGCAGAAGAGCCCGTCCTTTTCCGGCTTGAGGGTGCGGTAGTTGATGGTCTCGGGCTTCTTGACCTCGCCGTGGCTCCACTGACGGATGTCGTCAGCGGTGGCCAGGCCGATCCGGAGCTCGTCGAAGAAGTTGACGTCGAGCACTATGCGTCAATCCCTCTCAGGGTCGTAAGTCTGTGGTCTGAAACGGGGGCCTGGGGGTCGGCGGGCTTCCTGGTCAGGACGCCCGCCGGACTCCCGTCAGACCTCTTCGACGCTGCTCGGCTCGCGCCGGGACAGGTCGATGCCGAGCTCCTCCGCAGCGCGGAAGACATCCTCGTCGGTGTCGCGCATCTCGATGGACATACCGTCGCTGGACAGCACCTCCACGTTCAGGCACAGGGACTGCATCTCCTTGATGAGCACCTTGAAGGACTCGGGGATGCCGGGCTCGGGGATGTTCTCGCCCTTGACGATGGCCTCGTAGACCTTCACGCGGCCGGTGACGTCGTCGGACTTGATGGTCAGCAGCTCCTGGAGGGCGTAGGCGGCGCCGTAGGCCTCGAGGGCCCACACCTCCATCTCGCCGAAGCGCTGGCCACCGAACTGGGCCTTACCACCCAGCGGCTGCTGGGTGATCATCGAGTACGGACCGGTCGAACGGGCGTGCAGCTTGTCGTCGACCAGGTGGTGCAGCTTCAGGATGTACATGTAGCCGACCGAGATCGGGTCCGGGAACGGCTCACCGCTACGGCCGTCGAACAGCTGCGCCTTGCCGGACGGGAGGACCATGCGGTCGCCGTCGCGGTTCGGGATGGTGTGCTGGAGCAGACCCGCCAGCTCGTCCTCACGGGCACCGTCGAAGACCGGGGTGGCCACGTTGGTGCCGGGGGCGACCTGGTCGGCGCCGATGGCCTGGAGCCGCTCCGCCCACTCGTCCGCGAGGCCGGAGACGTCCCAGCCGCGGCTGGCGAGCCAGCCGAGGTGGATCTCCAGGACCTGTCCCGGGTTCATTCGGGACGGCACACCCAGCGGGTTGAGGATGATGTCGACCGGGGTGCCGTCCTCCAGGAACGGCATGTCCTCGATCGGCAGGATCTTCGAGATGACGCCCTTGTTGCCGTGACGGCCGGCGAGCTTGTCACCGTCGGTGATCTTGCGCTTCTGCGCGACGTAGACGCGGACCAGCTGGTTCACGCCCGGCGGCAGCTCGTCGCCCTCCTCGCGGTCGAAGACGCGCACGCCGATGACCTTGCCGGTCTCGCCGTGCGGCACCTTCAGCGAGGTGTCACGGACCTCACGGGCCTTCTCACCGAAGATCGCGCGCAGCAGGCGCTCCTCGGGGGTCAGCTCGGTCTCGCCCTTCGGGGTCACCTTGCCGACGAGGATGTCGCCGGCGATGACCTCGGCGCCGATGCGGATGATGCCGCGCTCGTCGAGGTCGGCGAGGACCTCCTCGGAGACGTTCGGAATGTCCCGGGTGATCTCCTCGGGGCCGAGCTTGGTGTCACGGGCGTCGACCTCGTGCTCCTCGATGTGGATCGAGGAGAGGACGTCGTCCTGGACGAGGCGCTGCGACAGGATGATCGCGTCCTCGTAGTTGTGACCCTCCCACGGCATGAACGCAACCAGCAGGTTCTTGCCGAGCGCCATCTCGCCGTTCTGGGTGGCCGGGCCGTCGGCGAGGACCTGGCCCTCGACGACGCGGTCGCCCTCGTTGACGATGACCTTCTGGTTGACCGAGGTGCCCTGGTTGGATCGGGCGAACTTGGCCAGGCGGTACGTGATGTACGTGCCGTCGTCGTTGGTCGTGGTGATGTAGTCGGCGGAGATCTCCTGGACCACACCGGCCTTCTCGGCCTTGACGACGTCGCCGGCGTCGACGGCGGAGCGGTACTCCATGCCGGTGCCGACGAGCGGGGACTCCGACTTGATGAGCGGAACGGCCTGGCGCATCATGTTCGCGCCCATGAGGGCACGGTTGGCGTCGTCGTGCTCGAGGAACGGGATCATGGCGGTCGCGACCGACACCATCTGGCGCGGCGAGACGTCCATGTAGTCGACGTCCTCGGGGCTGACGTAGTCGACCTCGCCGCCACGGCGGCGGACCAGCACGCGGGCCTCGGCGAAGCGCAGGTCGTCCGCCAGGGTGGCGTTGGCCTGAGCGATGACGAAGCGGTCCTCCTCGTCGGCGGTCAGGTAGTCGACCTCGTCGGTGACCTGGCCGTCGTTGACCTTGCGGTACGGGGTCTCGACGAACCCGAACGCGTTGACCCGGCCGTAGGAGGCGAGCGAGCCGATCAGGCCGATGTTCGGGCCTTCCGGCGTCTCGATCGGGCACATGCGGCCGTAGTGCGAGGGGTGCACGTCACGGACCTCGAAGCCGGCCCGCTCACGGGAGAGACCACCCGGGCCAAGGGCCGACAGGCGGCGCTTGTGGGTGAGACCCGACAGCGGGTTGTTCTGGTCCATGAACTGCGACAACTGGCTGGTGCCGAAGAACTCCTTGATGGAGGCGACGACCGGCCGGATGTTGATCAGGGTCTGCGGCGTGATCGCCTCGACGTCCTGCGTGGTCATGCGCTCGCGGACGACGCGCTCCATACGGGCCAGACCGGTGCGGACCTGGTTCTGGATGAGCTCGCCCACGCTGCGCAGACGGCGGTTGCCGAAGTGGTCGATGTCGTCGGTCTCGACGACGATCGTCTGACCGCTGTCGCCGACCGTCTCGATCTCGCCCGCGTGCAGCTTCACCAGGTACTTGATCGTCGAGATGACGTCCTCGACGGTCAGGACGCCGGCGTCCAGCGGAGCGTCCGCACCCAGCTTCTTGTTGACCTTGTAGCGGCCGACCTTGGCGAGGTCGTAGCGCTTGGGGTTGAAGTACAGGTTCTCGAGCAGCGTCTGCGCGGCCTCACGCGTGGGGGGCTCGCCCGGGCGCAGCTTGCGGTAGATGTCCAGCAGCGCGTCGTCCTGGCCCTGGGTGTGGTCCTTCTCCAGGGTGGCGCGCATCGACTCGTAGTCGCCGAACTCCTCGAGGATCTGCTCGTTGGTCCAGCCGAGCGCCTTCAGCAGGACGGTGACCGACTGCTTGCGCTTGCGGTCGATACGGACACCGACCATGTCGCGCTTGTCGATCTCCATCTCCAGCCAGGCACCCCGGGAGGGGATGATCTTGGCGGAGAAGATGTCCTTGTCGGACGTCTTGTCGATGGAGGAGTCGAAGTAGACGCCGGGGGAACGGACCAGCTGGGACACCACGACACGCTCGGTGCCGTTGATGACGAAAGTGCCCTTGTTCGTCATGAGCGGGAAGTCGCCCATGAAGACGGTCTGGGACTTGATCTCGCCGGTCTCGTTGTTGGTGAACTCGGCCGTGACGAAGAGCGGGGCCGCGTACGTGAAGTCGCGCTCCTTGCACTCGTCGATCGAGTTCTTGGGCGGCTCGAAGCGGTGGTCGCGGAACGTCAGCGACATCGACCCGGAGAAGTCCTCGATCGGGGAGATCTCCTCGAAGATCTCCTCGAGGCCGGACTTGGTGGGGACGTCCTGACCGGACTCCAGAGCGTCCTCGACGCGAGCCTTCCAGGCGTCGTTGCCGAGCAGCCAGTCGAAGCTCTCGGTTTGCAGCGCGAGAAGGTTCGGAACCTCGAGGGGCTCCTTGATCTTTGCAAAGGAGATGCGCAGCGGGGCGGTGCTGGCGCCGTTGTTCGTATTCGCGGTCGAGGCGTTGCGCGAGGCGGCCAAGAGGGGGTCCTTCCGAGGGCTCGGACTCACTACGCGCGTACCGGCCCCCCGCCGCTACTTGAGGACAGGTCGTCCTGATCGGGCCGAAAGGCCAGGTCAAGGATGATCTGGTCGTCGTTGCTGAGGCGAGGGCATGCCCCTGGTGACGGGCAGGGGACAGCTAACAGGCAGCGCAAAGGGTCAGTGTAGCCACATGGCACACTGATGTCCAGTGCGGGTTTTTTGAGACCCTCGTAGTTGTCAACGTCTGCGGCCTACCTGCCCTCAACGCACCCTGATACTGCCCTCTTCGTCGCCGATCCATGCCTCGGATTCGGATCCTTGTTGGCGACGCGTCCTGAGAATTGCGCGCTGCGTGCGGTTCGTCAAGGCCTCCCATGGCCAAACCGGATGCTGCCATCGTCACTTGCAGCCCGCCGCCGGAGCTCTGGAGGCACGACGAAGATCACCATACCCCTCCCTGCCGCGGGCGCAAGGCAGCCGACACCGGCCCCCTCGAACGCCGAAGAGCGACCACCCGGATGGATGATCGCTCCTCGGTGCGTTCGCGTTACAGCCCCAGGGGGGCCGTGTTCAGCGCGCGGGAGTCCTTGGCGGACCCGTGAAGGTCTTACTTGACCTCGACGGAGGCACCGGCGCCCTTGAGGGCCTCGGCGGCCTTGTCCGCGGCCTCCTTGTTGACCTTCTCGAGGACGGGCTTCGGGGCACCGTCGACCAGGTCCTTGGCCTCCTTCAGGCCCAGGGAGGTCAGCTCGCGCACGACCTTGATGACCTGGATCTTCTTGTCGCCGGCGCCGGCGAGGATGACGTCGAACTCGTCCTTCTCCTCAGCGGCCTCGGCAACCGGGGCGCCCGGGCCGGCCATCATGACCGGGGCGGCCGCGGCGGCGGTGACGTCGAACTTCTCCTCGAACGCCTTCACGAACTCGGAGAGCTCGATGAGGGTCATCTCCTCGAACTGCGCGAGCAGGTCTTCCTGGCTGAGCTTCGCCATGGTGGCGGTCCTTCCACTCAAATCGGCAGGTGCCGGATGTACTGGGTAAGGCGGGCGTACGTCGGCCCGCTGCGACCCTCGCCGCGTCAAACGGCTCGGATCAGAAAGCGAGCCGAGTTACTCGGCACCGCCCTGCTCGTCCTGCTTGGCGCGCAGCGCGTCCACGGTGCGGACGAGCTTCGACGGCAGCGCCTGGAAGACGGAGGCAGCCTGGGACTGCTTCCCCTTGAAGGCACCGGCCAGCTTGGAGAGCAGAACCTCGCGGGACTCGAGGTCCGCAAGCTTCTTGATCTCGTCGGCGGACAGCGCCTTGCCGTCAAGGACACCGCCCTTGATGACGAGATTCGGGTTGTCCTTGGCGAAGTCACGGAGACCCTTCGCCGACTCCACCGGGTCACCGGTGACGAAGGCGACGGCCGTCGGACCAGCGAAGAGCTGGTCGTCCAGCGTGATCCCGGCCTCGTTGGCCGCAATCTTGGTCAGCGTGTTCTTCACCACGGCGTACTGGGCGTTCTCACCGAGCGACCGGCGCAGCGTCTTGAGCTGCGCCACGGTGAGACCGCGGTACTCGGTCAGCACGGCGGCGTTGGAGCTGCGGAACTTGTCCGTCAGCTCCGCAACCGCGGCAGCCTTGTCGGGCCTCGCCATAGAGCCTCGGCCTCCTTCCGGGTGATTCGGACCGCGCGGACCCGAAGGAGGACTGGGGAAAACGAAACGCCCCGGCGCAGGCGCACGGGGCGGACTCGACCGGGTGCACACACGGGGATCGACGTGTGCTCCGGGAGTTCTTCCACAGTCACCTGCGCGGGTCGTCCGCAGTTCAGCGGATCCTTCGGCCACCGCACCCTCGTACGAGTGCACGGCAACGACCAGCGGTCTTTGGCTTCTGTGGGAGCGTACGGGAAGGGGTCACCGCAAAGCAAATCGCCTCAGGAGCGCGGCTCAGGAGCCGATGCCGGTGCCGCCCGCGGTGGCGCCCTGGGACTTCATCAGGTCCTTGAAGTCCATGGTGTCGCCGGCCGGGGGCGCCTGGACGGAGGTCTTCACGCCGTAGTCGCTGTAGTAGGCGGTGTTGGTCATGGTGCCGGTCGCCATGTCCGCCTTCTCGACCTTCTTGACCAGCAGGTCCCGGTCGTTGACCCAGATGTCGATCGACTCCGTGGTGACGCCCGCCTCGCTGAGCTGCTTCTTCAGCTCGTCCATCTGGCGCTTGGGCAGGTTCGAGCTCCTGTCGGCGACGTCGGCGAGGTTCACCGTGCCCGCGTAGTGCGTGGTGTGCTCGCCGCGCACCGTCGCCTCGCCGACCTTGCGGACGTCGCCGGAGGCCAGCAGCAGCTTCACCGACTGGTTCGGCGTGGCGTTCTTCAGCTGCTCCCGCATGTACTCGCCGGAGCCGCCGACGAGGTCCCCGAGGTCCTCGTAGCGGTACGCGATCCAGTGCTTGCCGCCCGTCTGCCGCGCGTAGGCGTCGCTCATGTGGGCGTAGTAGGCGTCGGGCAGGTACCGCGCCTCCATCGTCGTGGCCCCGATCCGGCGCATCGTCTCGGCGACCGTGCCGCCGGTGTAGGTGAGCTTGAGCGTGCCGGTCAGGCCGTCACCCCAGTCGAGGGTGCCGTCGCCCTTCATCGACATCAACGTGCCGATGCTGGTCGTCATCGACACCCTGGCGGAGTCGGCCCCGGCGGTGGAGGTGTCGGCGGAGCGCAGGGCCGCGACGGGGCTCACGTGCGCGAGCCCCCGGCCGGCCGCGCCGTCACCCTTGCCCGAGCCGCCGGAGGAACCGGAGGAGCCGCCGGAGGAGCCGCAGGCGGCCACCGCCGTCAGTGAGGTCAGCGCCACGACGGAGAGCGTGATACGGCGCGCGGTCGTGCTCTTCATTCGTCCCACCCCTATGCGGTTGCTGTGATCTTCACGCTAACGCAGGCCTGTGACAGGCGTACGGGAGTCGCGCAGACGTCGCGCACGGACGTACGGAAGACGTCGTACAGGAGTCCCACAGAAAAGGGACGAGCCCCGCACCCGGAAAAGGTTGCGGGACTCGTCCCTCAGCTGTGCGAGCCGTGAGGCTCAGACCGGCCCAGACCGGTGCGGACCGGCTCAGACCGCGGCCGGGTCCTCCTCGACGAGGAGGTTGCGGGTGCGGTTCGGGTCGACCGGGATGCCGGGGCCCATCGTGGTGGTGATGGCGGCCTTCTTGATGTAGCGACCCTTGGCGGCGGACGGCTTCAGACGAAGGATCTCGTCCAGCGCCGCGGCGTAGTTCTCCACCAGCTTGCTGTCGTCGAACGACGTCTTGCCGATGATGAAGTGCAGGTTCGAGTGCTTGTCGACGCGGAACTCGATCTTGCCGCCCTTGATGTCGGTGACGGCCTTGGTCACGTCGGGGGTGACGGTGCCGGTCTTCGGGTTCGGCATCAGACCACGCGGGCCGAGGACGCGGCCGAGGCGGCCAACCTTACCCATGAGGTCCGGGGTGGCGACGACGGCGTCGAAGTCCAGACGGCCCTTCGACACCTCGTCGATCAGCTCGTCCGCGCCGACGATGTCGGCGCCGGCGGCACGTGCGGCCTCGGCACGGTCACCGGTCGCGAAGACCAGGACCCGGGCGGTCTTACCGGTGCCGTGCGGAAGGTTCACGGTGCCACGGACCATCTGGTCGGCCTTGCGCGGGTCGACACCCAGGCGGAAGGCGACCTCGACGGTGCCGTCGAACTTGGTCGTGGAGGTCTCCTTGGCGAGACGGACGGCCTCGAGCGGGGCGTACTGCTTCTCCCGGTCGATCTTGGCGTCCGCAGCGCGGAGAGCCTTGCTGCGCTTGCTCACAACTGCTCCTGTGTGTTCTGAAAGGAGTCGTGGTACGGGCCGAGCGGGCCCTGCCACGTGCGGCCATCGGCCGCATGGTGCTACGAAGGTGGGGTTCAGCCCTCGACCGTGACGCCCATGGAACGCGCGGTGCCGGCGATGATCTTCGCGGCGGCGTCCAGGTCGTTGGCGTTGAGGTCGGGCAGCTTGGTCTGGGCGATCTCGCGGACCTGCGCCTGGGTGATCTTGGCGACCTTGGTCTTGTGCGGCTCGCCGGAGCCCTTCTCCACGCCCGCGGCCTTGAGGATCATCTTCGCGGCCGGCGGGGTCTTGGTGATGAAGGTGAAGGAACGGTCCTCGTAGACCGTGATCTCCACCGGGATGACCCAACCGCGCTGCGACTCGGTCGCGGCGTTGTAGGCCTTGCAGAACTCCATGATGTTGACGCCGTGCTGACCCAGCGCCGGGCCGACCGGCGGAGCCGGGTTGGCGGCGCCGGCCTGGATCTGGAGCTTGATGAGCCCCGTGACCTTCTTCTTCTTGGGAGGCATTGCTCTCCGGGTCCTTTCGATTCGGGTCCTGCCGGCGCTCGGGTACCACCCGGACGCAGGCATACCGCACAACGATAACGGGTATAGCTGCGCGGCTGAAAACCGGGCAGGTCAGGCGATCGCTCGAGCGATGGCCTGACCTGCGCGGAAGCGGTACGTCCAGAAAGAACCGCGGTGAGCTAGTTCTTCTGGATCTGGTCGAAGCTCAGCTCGACCGGGGTCTCGCGGCCGAAGATCTCGACGAGGCCCTTGACCTTCTTGGAGTCCGGGTTGATCTCGTTGATCGTGGCCTGGAGCGTGGCGAACGGGCCGTCGGTGACGGTGACGGAGTCGCCGACCTCGAAGTCCAGCACCTGGACCTCGACCTTGCGCTGCGGAGCCGGCTTGCCCTCGGCCTCGGCGGCCTCGCGGGCGGCCTTCTCCTCCGCCTCGGGGGCGAGCATCTTCACGATCTCGTCCAGGGACAGCGGGTACGGGTCGTAGGCGTTGCCCACGAACCCGGTGACGCCCGGGGTGTTGCGGACGACGCCCCAGGACTCGTTCGTCAGGTCCATGCGGACGAGGACGTAGCCGGGCAGCTTGTTCTGCCGGACGGTCTTGCGCTCGCCGTTCTTGATCTGGACGATCTCTTCCTCGGGCACCTCGGCCTGGTAGATGAAGTCCTCGACGTTCAGCGAGACGGCACGCTGCTCCAGGTTCGCCTTCACACGCTTCTCGTAGCCGGCGTAGGTGTGGATGACATACCACTCGCCGGGCAGCGTGCGCAGTTCCTCACGGAGCTTGGTGACCGGGTCGACCTCGGCCTCCGGCTCCTGCTCCTCGGCCTCACCCCCGGGCGCCTCGTCCACGACGTGGACGGCGGCCTCCTCGGCCGGCTCGCCCGCGGCGGCCTCGGCAGCCTCGGCCTCGTCGACCTCGTCCGCACCTTCGACGATGTCGAGCTCGTCATCCACGGACTCGGTCGGCTCGATGGCGTCGTTCAGGTTCGGGTCAGACACGGTGGCTGCTTCTTCCTGGATACATAGGGGTGGAACATGCGAAAAGGGGCGCCGGTAACCGCGGCGCCCTTCGCTCGTGGCTCAGCCGAAGACGTACTTGGCCGCGTGGTTGAGCCCATAGTCAATCACGGTCACCAGGCCGATCATGATGACGACGAAGACAATCACCACGGTCGTGTACGTCGTCAGCTGATTGCGGGTCGGCCAGACGACCTTGCGGAGTTCCGCGATGATCTGACGGTAGAAGAGAGCAAGGCGCTTGAGCGGGCCCTTCTTGCCACGCTTGCCACCCTTGCGGGCCTTCTTGGATTCCGTCACCTCGTCCTGGGCATCAGGCGTGTCGAGGGAGCCCACGGCGTCCGTCATTCATCCTCACCTGATTCCGGGTCGTGGCCGTGCCGCGCCCGGTCGAGCCGCACGGCGGTGCATTGCTGTACGTACATGCGCACACATCCTGGCGAAGGTGTGTGTAGCAGGGCCGGAGGGACTCGAACCCCCAACCGCTGGTTTTGGAGACCAGTGCTCTACCAATTGAGCTACGACCCTTTGTGTGTCCCCCAACGTACCGCATACGACCGGATGCTCGGTGTGCACCAGGTGCGACAGCGGCTGCTGAAGGCCAACGAGGTGAGAGTGTACGTGTTCCGGAGCCGGTCGTCGAACAGAAAGTGCCCAACCGGCTCCGGTCGATGGAAGATCGCCTGGCAGGAGACGGGATCCGGACGGATGTCCAGAGGTTCCACCGGCCTTGTTCACCCTGTGAAACCCGCGTGCCCCGGGCGTTTCCGGTCTGAAACGATGGACGGCATGAGCGCTGCAACCCCTCCCACCGAGCGCCGGGTCTCCGCCCGCATCGGCGCGATCTCCGAGTCCGCCACCCTCGCCGTGGACGCCAAGGCCAAGGCCCTCAAGGCCGCCGGGCGTCCCGTGATCGGCTTCGGCGCCGGCGAGCCGGACTTCCCGACCCCCGACTACATCGTCGAGGCCGCCGTCGAGGCCTGCCGGAACCCCAAGTACCACCGCTACACGCCGGCCGGCGGCCTGCCCGAGCTGAAGGCCGCGATCGCCGCGAAGACGCTGCGCGACTCCGGCTGGGAGCCGGACGTCTCGCAGATCCTGGTCACCAACGGCGGCAAGCAGGCCATCTACGAGGCGTTCGCCGCGATCCTCGACCCGGGCGACGAGGTCATCGTGCCGGCGCCGTACTGGACGACGTACCCGGAGTCGATCCGTCTGGCCGGCGGTGTCCCGGTCGAGGTCGTCGCGGACGAGACCACCGGCTACCGCGTGTCGGTCGAGCAGCTGGAGGCCGCCCGCACGGAGAAGACCAAGGTCGTCCTCTTCGTCTCCCCGTCCAACCCGACCGGCGCGGTCTACTCCGAGGCCGAGACCGAGGCGATCGGCCGCTGGGCCCTCGAACACGGCCTGTGGGTGCTGACCGACGAGATCTACGAGCACCTGGTCTACGGCGACGCCGTCTCGGTGTCCCTGCCGGCGCTCCTGCCCGAGCTGCGCGACAAGTGCGTCGTCGTCAACGGCGTGGCGAAGACGTATGCCATGACCGGCTGGCGCGTGGGCTGGGTCATCGGCCCGAAGGACGTGGTCAAGGCCGCGACCAACCTCCAGTCGCACGCCACGTCGAACGTGTCGAACGTCTCCCAGGCCGCGGCCCTCGCCGCCGTCTCCGGCGACCTGGAGGCGGTCGCGAAGATGCGCGAGGCCTTCGACCGGCGGCGGAAGACCATCGTGCGGATGCTCAACGAGATCGACGGTGTGCTCTGCCCGGAGCCGGAGGGCGCGTTCTACGCCTATCCGTCGGTGAAGGCGCTGATCGGCAAGGAGATCCGCGGCAGGCGCCCGCAGACCTCGGTGGAGCTCGCCGCGCTGATCCTGGAGGAGGCCGAGGTCGCGGTCGTCCCGGGCGAGGCCTTCGGCACGCCGGGCTACCTGCGCCTGTCCTACGCCCTCGGTGACGAGGACCTGGTGGAGGGCGTGAGCCGGATCCAGAAGCTGCTGGCGGAGGCGCGGGACTGAGGTCCGCTTCCGCTTGCGGGCGCTCGCAGGCCACTCACGTGAGTGGCCTGCGAGCGCCCCTTCGTTTGTGCGAGCAAGACCACGAATGGGGAAACGACTACCGGGGCACGGGGAACGTGCGGCACCATCCAGGAATGGAGCGTGTACGTGATCTCTCTGAGCTGCCGAAAGCCCATCTGCACCTGCACTTCACCGGGTCGATGCGGCCCACCACCCTGCTGGAACTGGCCGACAAGCACGGCGTACGGCTGCCCGACGCGCTGACGGCGGCCCTGGTCAGCGGGGAGCCGCCGCGGCTGCGGGCGACGGACGAGCGGGGCTGGTTCCGCTTCCAGCGGCTGTACGACGCGGCACGCTCCTGTCTGCGGGAACCGGAGGACATCCGGCGGCTCGTGCTGGAGGCCGCCGAGGAGGATGTCCGGGACGGCTCGGGGTGGCTGGAGATCCAGGTCGACCCGACCTCGTACGCACCGCGCCTGGGCGGGCTGATTCCGGCGCTGGAGATCATCCTGGACGCGGTGGAGACGGCGTCGCGCGAGACGGGCCTCGGGATGCGGGTCCTGGTCGCCGCGAACCGTATGAAGCACCCCCTGGACGCCCGTACCCTGGCCCGCCTCGCGGTGCGCTACCGGGACCGCGGCGTGGTCGGCTTCGGCCTGTCGAACGACGAACGCCGGGGCATGGCACGGGACTTCGACCGGGCCTTCGCGATCGCCCGGGACGGCGGCCTGTTCGCGGCCCCGCACGGCGGCGAGCTGACCGGCCCCGCCTCGGTCCGCGACTGCCTGGACGACCTCCGGGCCCACCGGGTGGGCCACGGGGTGCGCGCGGCCGAGGACCCGCGGCTGCTGAGCCGCCTGGCCGACCGGGGCGTGACCTGCGAGGTGTGCCCGGCCTCGAACGTGGCCCTCGGCGTGTACGACAAGCCCGAGGACGTCCCCCTGCGCCGGCTGTACGAGGCGGGTGTCCCGATGGCCCTGGGCGCCGACGACCCGCTGCTCTTCGGCTCCCGGCTGGCGGCGCAGTACGAGATCGCCCGCCGCCACCACTCCTTCACGGACGTCGAACTGGCGGAACTGGCCCGCCAGTCGATCCGCGCGTCGGCGGCCCCCGAGGACGTGCGCGCCAAGCTGCTGTCCGGGGTCGACGACTGGCTGGCGAACTGACGGACGGCCGCGGAGGGTGTGCCGGTCAGGACCGGGCCATGGCGCCAATCACCATGGGCAGCGTCTCCTTGTGGAAGATGCCGTCGGCCAGTGACCCGCCGACGGTCCTGCCGTCCACCTTCATGGTGGGCGTGCCGGTCACGCCCGACGCGTCGAAGGCCTTCTCGGAGGCGGTCACGAAGTCGCGGTGCTTCATGCCCTTCACCGCCGCGTCGAACTCCGCGCCGCGCAGGCCCGGGACCTCGGAGGCCATGTCCAGCAGGAAGGCGTCGGTGTAGCCGTCGACCTCCTCCTCGGGCTGGTGCGCGAAGAGCACCTCGTGGTACTCGGCGAACCTGCCCGCGTCCAGGGCGGCCCGCAGGGCGTTGGCGGCCTTCTTCGAGCCCTCGCCGCCGAGCCCGTCGTCGAGGAACGAGGCCAGCGTGTACTCGGCCCGGACCTCGCCGGACAGGATCAGCTCGCGCAGGCCCTCGCCGCCGCCCCGGGTCTCGAACTCCGCGCAGACCGGGCAGCGCAGGTCCTCGTACAGGTGGACGACGGTCTGTGCGCGGGGGGATCCCACGCGGACGGTGGTGCCGTCCGGTGCGAGCGTCTCGTCGATCTCCCCCACGCTCGTGTACGACGCCGCCGCGTCCGGCTCCCCGCCTCCGGTCGGCGCGGCGCCCCTGCCGCATCCCGTGGCGAGCACGGCCGCAAGGACGGCGGCGGCGACGGCCGTCACGGCACGTCGGCCGCGTCGTTCCCACATGGTCTTCCCCTCCCCTTGTGCCCTGTGAAGGACGAGGACCGACCCTATGTGATCTTCGTACGGCGCCCCAGCCGGTTTCCGGGTGGCTACAGGCTCACGCCGACCGTCACCGGCTCGTTGACCAGGGTGATGCCGAAGGCCTCGCGGACCCCGGCCACCACCTCGCGGGCCAGTGCGAGCAGGTCCTCCGTGGTCGCGGCGCCGCGGTTGGTGAGGGCGAGGGTGTGCTTGGTGGAGATGCGGGCCGGTCCGGTGCCGTAGCCCTTGGTGAAGCCCGCCTTGTCGATCAGCCAGGCCGCGGAGGTCTTGGTGTGCCCCTGCCCCGCCGGATAGGCGGGGGGCTCGGCGCCGTCGCCGAGCCGCTTCCGCGCGCGCGTACGGAACACGGCGAAGTCGGCGTCCGTGAGGATCGGGTTGGTGAAGAAGGAGCCGGCGGACCAGGTGTCGTGGTCCTCGGGGTCCAGCACCATGCCCTTCCCGGCCCGCAGCTTCAGCACGGTCTCACGGGCGGTGGCGAGCGGTACCCGGTCGCCCGCCTCCACGCCGAGGACGCGGGCGGTCTCGGCGTACTTGACCGGCGCCGACAGCCCGTCCGCGTCCTCCAGGCCGAAGCGGACGCGCAGGACGACGTACCGCTCGGGGTCGGCCTTGAAGCGGCTGTGCCGGTAGGAGAACGCGCACTCCTCGTTGGCCAGGGTCACCGTGCGGCCCGCCCGGCGGTCGTAGGCGACGACCTCGGTGATCGTCGAGGACACCTCCTGGCCGTACGCCCCGACGTTCTGGATCGGGGTGGCGCCCGCGGAGCCGGGGATGCCGGACAGGCACTCGATGCCGGCGAGCCCCGCCTCGACGGTGCGCGCGACCGCGTCCGTCCACACCTCTCCGGCGGCCAGCTCCAGCGTCGTACCGCCGAGTTCGAAGCCGCGGGTGGCGATGCGCAACGCGGTGCCGTCGAAGCCCTTGTCGCCGATGACCAGGTTGGAGCCGCCGCCGATGACCAGCAGCGGTGTGCCGTGGGCATCGGCGTCGCGGACGGCCTCGATCACCTCGGCGTCGGTGGTCGCGGTGATCAGCCGGGTCGCGGGGCCGCCCAGCCGGAAGGTGGTCAGCGGGGCGAGGGGCGCGTCGTGGAGTTCCTGCACGCGCCCAAGACTACGAGACCCCGCTGACGGTCCCGCACCTCGGCGAGTGCGGGACCGCGGTGGCCGTCAGGCCAGGCGCACGACGGCCCGGGACATCCCGAGGACCTTCTGCCCGTTGCTCATGGCGGTCAGGTCGACCCGCACGGTGTTGTCGTCGAGCTTGGCCGCGACCTTGCCGGAGACCTCGATCACGGCCCCCTCGTCGTCGTTCGGGACGACGACGGGCTTGGTGAAGCGGACGCCGTACTCGACGACGGCGCCGGGGTCGCCCGTCCAGTCGGTGACCACGCGGATCGCCTCGGCCATGGTGAACATGCCGTGCGCGATCACGTCCGGGAGCCCGACCTCCTTGGCGAACTTCTCGTTCCAGTGGATGGGGTTGAAGTCCCCGGAGGCGCCCGCGTACTGGACGAGGGTGGCCCGGGTCACGGAAAAGGTCTGCGCCGTCAGCTCGGTGCCGACCTCGACGTCGTCGTAGGCGATCTTCGCCGTCATCGGTTTCCTCACGCCTCCTCGGCCGCGCGGGCCACGAGCTTGGTCCAGGCGGTCACGACGTGCTCGCCCGTCTCGTCGTGCACCTCGCCGCGGATGTCCAGGACGTCGTTGCCGGCCAGGGACTTGATCGACTCGATGGTGGAGGTGACGGTGAGCCGGTCGCCGGCGCGCACGGGCCGGGTGTAGGCGAACTTCTGGTCGCCGTGCACCACGCGGCTGTAGTCCAGGCCGAGCTGCGGGTCCTGGACGACCTGTCCTGCGGCCTTGAAGGTGATCGCGAAGACGAAGGTCGGCGGGGCGATCACATCGGGGTGGCCGAGCTCCTTGGCGGCTTCCGGGTCCGTGTACGCCGGGTTGGCGTCGCCCACCGCCTCCGCGAACTCACGGATCTTCTCCCGGCCCACCTCGTAGGGGTCGGTGGGCGGGTAGGACCGCCCCACGAAGGACTGGTCGAGCGCCATGGCTCGGCACCTCCTGGTGTCGCTGGGGTTTACGCAGCCCGGCGGGCGGTCCGGCTTTCACCGGCTCCCGCTGGACTTTCGCTGGGCTTTCGCACATGAAACAACATGAGGCCGCCCCCGTGGTGCGGGGGCGGCCTCATGTCTGAATCTGATCAGCGCGTCTCGCGGTGCGCGGTGTGCGCGTTGCAACGCGGGCAGTGCTTCTTCATCTCGAGCCGGTCGGGGTTGTTCCGCCGGTTCTTCTTGGTGATGTAGTTCCGCTCCTTGCACTCCACGCAGGCCAGCGTGATCTTCGGGCGGACGTCGGTGGCAGCCACGTGAGTGCTCCTTGACGAACGGGTAGGCTAGTTCAACGCAAGAAAGAGTAGCCGATCGAAGGACCGACCCCGCAATCGGCTACTGTGAGTAGCGGTGACCGGACTTGAACCGGTGACACAGCGATTATGAGCCGCTTGCTCTACCGACTGAGCTACACCGCTGCGATGCGATCGGGCCCCGCCTTGCGACGGGAACCTCTCACACCAGAGCCCCAAAACGGAATCGAACCGTTGACCTTCTCCTTACCATGGAGACGCTCTGCCGACTGAGCTATTGGGGCGAGCGAGGAAGACATTACACGCTCTGCGGCCGTTCACCCAAATCCGTTTCCCGGCACCGCCCCAGGTCCCGCGGCCACACCGGTACGACTATTGCGCTCCTCCCTCGCCAGGCCCGGCGGCCGCCCTAGGCTCGACTCACTCTGCGTGATCTTGCGTGGCCCGCGCGGCCTCGCGGTCCGCGCCCCGAACGTGTCCCGAACCCCCTGTCGCCCTGCGTACCTGGAGTGCGATGCCCCCCGGACAGCCGCCACCCCCCTCGTCCTCCTCGCCGGGCCCGTCCGGACGGACGGACCCGGACGGGCTGCTGCTGTGCGGAGCCCGGCTGACCGACGGGCGGACCGTGGACGTACGGCTGTCCGGTGAGCGCATCGAGGCGGTCGGCACCGCCGGCAGCCTCGGCGCGGGCGGCCCGCGGGGCGGCACGCCGCGCGTCGACCTCAGCGGCTACCTGCTCCTGCCGGCCCCGGCCGAGCCCCACGCCCACGCCGACACGGCCCTGACCGCCGACAGCGGCGGACCGGTGTCGTACGAACCGGAGGACGTCCAGCGCCGCACCACCGAGGCCGCGCTGCTGCAACTGGGGCACGGCGCGACGACCGTACGCGCACACGTACGCGTGGGCGACGTCCAGGGGCTCGGCGGCCTGACGGCGGTCCTGCGGGCCCGGCGGTCGCTGCGCGGGCTCACCGAACTGACGACGGTGGCGGTGCCGCGCGTGCTGACCGGGGCGGCCGGCGCGGACGGCCTGGCGATACTGCGGGACTCGCTCAAGATGGGCGCCTGCGTCGTGGGCGGCTGCCCGGACGTGGACCCCGACCCGACGGGCTACGTCGAGGCGGTCCTCGAAGTCGCCTCCGAGCACGGCTGCCCCGTCGACCTGCACACCGACGGCGCCGACCCGGCCCGCCTGGCGCGCATCGCGGCGATGGCGGGCGGGCTGCGCCCGGGAGTGACGCTGGGCCCGTGCGGCGGCCTGGCCCGGCTGCCCTCCGGGGCGGCCGGGCGGGCTGCGGACCAGCTGGCCGCGGCCGGGGTGAGGGTGGTGTGCCTGCCTCAGGGCTGCTGCGGCGGCGCCGAGGGACACGGGACGGCGCCGGTGCGGCTGCTGCGGGCGGCCGGGGTCCGGGTGGCCGCGGGCAGTGGCGCCCTGCGGGACGTGTCGAACCCGGTGGGGCGCGGCGACCCGCTGGAGGCCGCCTTCCTGCTGGCCTCACGGCACGGACTGCGCCCCGAGGAGGCCTACGACGCGGTGAGCGCGTCCGCCCGCGCGGTGCTCGGTCTGCCCGAGGTGCGGGTGGAGGCGGGTTTCCCCGCCGAGCTGCTCGCGGTGCGCGGCGACCGGCTCGCGGGGGCGCTGTCGCTCGCGTACAGCCGGATCGTGGTGCACCGGGGGCGCGTGGTGGCACGCACCAGCGCGGTACGGGAGTTCTGCGACTCCGCCGCCACGGTGGAGCTGGGGCTGCCGCGGCAGGGGCGGGGGGAGTTGTCCTGACGGTCCGTGCCGCAGGGCTGCGGCAGTGCCGCCAGGGGCGTGCGGGACACGGTGGAGCGCGCCCCGGGGCCTGGCCGAAGTCGTGCGGCGGATACGGCCGTCCGGGCGTACGGTCGGAAGCATGCGCATTGTCATCGCTGGTGGTCATGGTCAGATCGCGCTGCGGCTGGAGCGGTTGCTCGCCGCGCGCGGGGACGAGGTGGCGGGCATCGTCCGCCGTGCCGAGCAGAGCGAGGACCTGCGGGAGGCCGGCGCCGAACCGGTCGTGCTCGACCTGGAGTCGGCGTCGGTCGAGGAGGTCGCGCAGCTGCTGCGGGGCGCCGACGCGGCGGTGTTCGCGGCGGGCGCGGGCCCGGGCAGCGGCGCGGCGCGCAAGGACACGGTGGACAAGGGTGCGGCGGTGCTGTTCGCGGACGCGGCGGTACGCGCGGGCGTGCGCCGCCATCTGGTCGTGTCGTCGATGGGCGCGGACGCGGCGCACAAGGGCGACGAGGTCTTCGACGTCTATCTGCGCGCCAAGGGCGAGGCGGACGACCACGTCCGCCGTCAGGAGGCCCTGGACTGGACGATCCTGCGCCCCGGCTCGCTGACCAACGACGCCGGCACCGGCCAGGTGCGTCTGGAGGCCCACACCGGCCGCGGCATGATCCCGCGCGACGACGTGGCCGCCGTACTGGCCGAACTGGTGGAGACCCCGGCCACGGCCGGCCTGACCCTGGAACTCGTCAGCGGCTCGGCACCGGTGTCGGTGGCGGTGAAGTCGGTGGCGGGCAACTGAGTACGTCCGGGCGCCTCCGGCACCGACAACCGCTCAGAACAAGGGCATCTGCCCAGGACACTCCGGAACGGCATAGCCGTCCAACGACGGCTGCGCGGCGCCGAGTTGCGCCATCCGGCGCGATCCGGCACAGGAGGTCAGCCCGCCGCTCGCCCGCGTCCCGGGCGGGTCGTGCCGCGCGAACCGCCCGGCGACCACGGCGATCTCCCGACGGCACACGGGGCAGAGTCTGCGACGCGAGGACATGGCCCCAGTGTGCACGGCACCACCGACACCGACCCCGCGCCCACCCACAAAACCCGCTCCGGCCTGCCGTATAGGCCGATCAGAGGGGGGTCTTTCCCCAAGTGGCGGCGCCAGGATGCGAACCCGGGAAGGCTGAGCCGGCGGATTTACCGGCCGCGCCGCCCGGATTCAAGACGTCGTCATCGCCCTGTGGTGTCACTCCGCGTGTGTGCCCGCGCGCTCGCGTGCCGGCCCCGGCCCCCGTTCGGCGTGTCGAGGCGCCGGGTCGCCACGAGCAGCACTCCGACAAGGACCGACCACAGGACGATCACTCCGACAGGGCCGGTCCATAGACCGAACAGCCCGGCAGGAACAGCGCAGAACACGGCACCGATTGTCTGCACCCCGTGCTTTCCGAGGCGTGTCGGGAGCCCCGTCGCGGCGTAGTGAGGTGCGCGCGCGACCGCGTGTCCCCCCGCACAGGCGGCGAAGAGGCCGGTGGCAAGCAGGGCCAGGGCGATGGCCGTGGACCACAGAGGCAGTCCCTCGGGGTTGTCGTCGGAGTACTGCGTCACGCCGTCCTTGTGTACGGCGGTCGCGTACTCCCGCCACATGATGACGGTGACCACGTCTCCGGCACGCAGGTGCCTGAGCAGCGGCTCGGCTCCTCCCATGGCCACTTCCCGGGGCACGGGGCCGGGTCCGGTGAGCCGGAGGTCGTACCGCTGGTTCTTGGGCTGTTCCCTGATCTCCGTGCCGCGCACGGTGGCCTGGACGGGGCGCAGGCAGTCCTCGGTGACTGCCGTGTCACAGAGGCGAGCGGCTCGATACGCGCGCTCCTCGGCCATGTCGTCGGGCACGCGGGTCAGTCCGAGGCCGGCGAAGAAGATCAGCGCGGCGCCGAGCAGTAGGGCGACGGCTCCCCAGCAGCGGTGCCAGACGGTACGCAGTCGCGGCATGTCAGGCCCTCCGCCGCACGCGGGAGCAGACCGCGAACACGGCCATCGCGACCACCGGCCCCACCGCGGTCGCCATCCTGGCCGCCTCAGCCCACATCACCGGCCGGTCCCCGCCCACCACGTCGCCTTCCGCCTTCCCCGCCCTCCCCCGTCCGCGCCGTCGTGCCGGCGACCTCACATCGACGGCAATTGAGCCACACCCGTCCCTGCGTCGCCGTACCCGCCCCCCTGGGACCGATCGTGCCTGACGCGAGAGAGGTCGGGATTGGTGTGAAACTGAGCGCGGAAGGTAGTGATCCCCGTGTCGGACCCACCACACGCGTCCGCCGGTCCCGACGCCGCCGTCGACGAGAGCCGGCTGGAAGAGCTGATCATCGAGGCGCAGACGGCCCTGCCGTTCGAGCTGTCCGCCCTGGCGAACCGGTGCGCCTCGGCCCTCGGCCTGGACACCGCGCTGATCTACCTCGTCGACCTCCAGCAACGGCTGCTCATCCCACTCGACGAGACCTTGGAGCCGCTGCCGGTGGCCGACTCGTTGGCCGGCGGGGCGTACCGCACCGTCTCCCCACAGGTGGCCGACGCCGACGACGGCGTGATCATATGGATGCCCCTGGTCGACGGTGCGGAGCGGTTGGGCGTGCTGGCGATGCGGACCGCCGCGCTCGACGGGGTGCGTATGCGCCGCAGCCGGATGCTGGCCCATCTGTTCGCCATGCTGATCACCTCCAAGCGCGCCTACAGCGACTGGCTCGTCGCCCGCACCCGCACCGCGACCATGCGGTTGCCCACCGAGATGCTGCGGGCCTTCCTGCCACCCCGCACCATCGGCAGCAACAGGTGCGTCTCCACCGCGGTCCTGGAACCGGCGTACGACGTCGCCGGCGACGCCTTCGACCACTCGGTGGTCAAGGACGTACTGCACACGCTGATCCTCGACTCCATGGGGCACGATCTGACCTCCGGCCTGACTGCGTCGGTCGCCATGGCCGCGGCGCGGAACGCCCGCCGCGGCGGTGGCGACCTGGCCGACATCGTCGGCTCCGTCGACCAGGCGCTCGCCCAGTGGCTGCCCGACCAGTTCTGCACCGGCGTGCTGTGCCGGCTCGACGCGCAGACCGGGGTGCTGCGCTGGGTCAATTGCGGTCACCCGCCGCCGCTGCTGATCCGTGCCGAGCGGGTGGTCGACGGGGCACTGGACAGCCCCCCACAGCCCCCGCTCGGCCTGGTCGGCGAACTCGCCCCGACAGCCCGGCAGGTCCACCAGACGACACTGGAACCGGGCGACCACGTCCTGCTCTACACCGACGGCGTTGTGGAGGCACGCGAAACGGATGGAGTGGAATTCGGCCTCGACCGGTTCACCGACTTCATCATCCGCTCCTCCGCCGCCGGCCAGCGCCCGGCCGAGGTACTACGGCTGCTCATCCACGCCATCCTCGACCACCAGCGCAACCAGCTGCGGGACGACGCGACCATCCTGCTGTTCGAATGGCGCCCGTAGCACCGGTAACGGATCTTCGTCCCGAACTTGGCCGAGCGCTCGACCTTGGCCGACTGTTCCTCCCCCTTGCGACGCCGGTCCACGGAAGGCCAGCCACTCCGACGGTCCACCTCTGAGGCCGCGCCTGCGTGCTCGCTGCTTTCGCCGTCTCCTGCGGTCGCGGGGCGATCCGTAGCGGAGCAGTCTGGAAGGCATGGGCTCCAGGCAGGGACATGTGGGTCTCGGGCAGCCGTGGCAGCCTAGCCACCTGCTGCTGCTGATCCCTGTTGCGCTCATCGTCGTGATCACCGCCGCGGACATCGCGACTGGGCCGAACATCATTCTCAGCCCGCTGCTGGTGGTCGCGCCCACGCTCACCGCGTGGTTCGCGGGCCCCTGGACGACGGCCGGCATCGGGGCCCTGGCCATGGCGGGCGAGGCGGTCAGCAGCTGGCGCACCGGAATGCAGTCCTCACGGAACGCGATAGTGGAGGTGATCGCCATCGCGGTGATCACCTCGTTGATCGTGTTCCTGTGTGCGGTGCGCGACCGGCACGCACGCCAGATGGCCCGGGTCCGGTCGGTCGCCGAGGCGGCCCAGCAGGTGCTGATGTGGCCGCTGCCGAGCCGGCTCGGCCCGCTGCGGCTCGCCTGTGTCTATCTGGCTTCCGAGGAGGAGGCCGAGATCGGCGGCGACCTCTATGCCGCCGCCCGCACCGGCAGCGCGGCCCGCGTGATGATCGGCGACGTGCGGGGCAAGGGCCTGCCCGCCCTGGGCGAGGCCGCCCTCCTGCTCGGCGCCTTCCGCGAGGCCGCCCACCAGCAGGCCTCCCTGCCCGACCTGGCCGCTTCCCTGGAGCGGAGCATGACCCGCTACCTCGCCGACTTCGAACCGGAGGGCGAGGCGGGAGAACGCTTCGTGACCGCTCTTCTGGTCGAAATCACCGACGGCGAGCCTCTGGTCCGCATGACCAGCTGCGGTCACCCGGCCCCCCTGCTGCTCGGCCCGGACAACACCGTCCACGTGCCCCGCCTCCACCCCGGGCCCCCACTTGGCGTCGGCGTCACGGATCCCGACAACCACGTCGTCGATGTCCTGCCCTTCGGCCCCGAGGACACGCTGGTCCTGTACACCGACGGTGTCATCGAAGCCCGTGACCACAACGGCGTCTTCTACCCGTTCGCGGAACGCGCGGCCCAGTGGACCGATCATCCTCCCGAGGCGCTGCTCCACCAGATCGAACGCGACCTGCTCGCCCACACCGGCGGACGCCTCGGCGACGACGTCGCCCTCCTCGCCATCCGCCGGGCCCACATCCCGCACCCGGACCACCAGCTCCAGCGCGTCCAGCGCTACACCCCGGCGCCGGCGGCCGGCAGCTGCGGGACATAGCCGCCGAGGGCCTGGGCGAGGTCTCCTGGTCCCGGGTGGGAAGGCCGCCGGAGCAGGCTCGCAGGCCTTCGCCGGCGCTGATGACCGCTCAGCGGGCAGGTTCGAGCGGGCAACCACGGGTCTTCGAAGCCGGGCCCGCACCGCGTGGAGAGTGCTGCGGTCGCCAAGTGGGCCGCACTGGCCGATGATCAGCTCATGCGGTGCGTGAAAGAAGCCGGAGATGCAATGTGACGTTCACCCACGCGATGCAGCGTGCTGCCCAGGCATTCGAGGCCGTGGGTGCGATCGTGCTGGTCGTGGGCTTCGTCCTGTCCATGGTGGCCGCTGCTCGGGCCTGGCGGAAGTCACGGCGCTCCGCCGACGGGTATCTGGCTCTCCGGCGGTGCTTCGGTGGCGCCTTGCTGCTGGGGCTTGAGGTTCTCGTCGCCGCAGACCTCATCCGTACTGTCGCGGTCGCGCCGACACTGGACAACGTAGGTGTACTGGGCCTGATCGTGTTGATCCGGACCTTCCTCAGCTTCTCCTTGGAGGTCGAGCTCGAGGGGGTCGCGCCGTGGCGTCGGGCGCTGGCCAACAGCGCCGGAAGCGTCCGGCGGGCCGCCACACGGGCGGCCGGCAGCCAGCCCCCTCCCCCAGCCGGCGACTAGAAGGGCCGGCACGCTCCACACGAGGAAGACGGCCATGGAGGGGTGCCGTGTGCCGGCGCCCCGCCGAATACGGGACTGTCCTGACGGCCTGATCACCACACCGAGCGTGTCCGTCAAACCGGACCATGCGCAGCCGGACCAGGGCCTGGTCGCCCGCTGGTAACTCAGCGTGGATGCTCGGCCGGACCTCCACGATGGCGTCGGCGTCCTCCTGGTCGCCCTCCTCGTCGCGCCAGAGGTAGACCCGCACGTGCTTCGCCCGGTGAAGGCCGCGCACCTTCCACTCGGTCATCAGGTCGGCGACGACAAGAGAAAGGGCGTACTGGGGACCCTCGCTCGAATCGTCGGCGGTGATCGTGCCCCGCCACCGTTCGGGGTCGCTGCCGTAGGGGCGCCATCCCTCCGAGCCGTGCGGCTCGAACACCCGGTACACCCAGTCCGTCTCGGTGCCCATGGCACCGATCCTGTCACTGCAAGAAGCACCATGCGCCGCATCGGGTCCACCCTCGCCGACCACACGCCGTCCGCATCCGATGCTGAATCGAACAGCGGCAGGGAACGAAGAAACCCCCTCCGACCTGCCGTAAGGGCTGGTCGAAGAGGGTTTTTCCCAGAGTGGCGGCGCCAGGATTCGAACCTGGGAAGGCTGAGCCGGCAGATTTACAGACTCCGGCGAACGATCACGCTTGCCAGAGCATCAGCGCAGGTCAGCCGCTCTGATCACTCGCCTCTTGGCTGTCTTCCCTGTCGGCGTGCAACGTCCGTGCCACATCATTCTTGGGCCGCTTGGCGCTCATGGCCTGTCTGGCACGCGCCCGCTTGGCCCTCTCGTGTTCGGCGTTGAGCTGCTTGGCGATCTCGGCATCCTGGCCATCGCGCGACCGTGCGTAGTGCCGAGTCGTGACGCTCGCATTGGCGTGACCGAGGCGCTTGGCCGCAGCCATGACGCCGTGCCGGTCGGCCACCTGGGAGGCATGCGTAGCCCGCAGATCCTGCGGGGTCACGTCCTTGAGACCGGCGCGGTCAACGGCCTTGTCGAAGTGCGTACGGCGCCAGGAGTTGTACCGAAGCGGGCGCCCGGTGCGGCCGAGGAACAGCAGCGCTTCCGGATCGTCGGCCACCTTCGTGGACAGGTGCTGTCGCAGCTCCGTGACCAGGTACGCGGGCAGCGTCAGAGGCCGCTTCTGATGCGACTTGGGAGTGTCGAAGAACAACTGTCCGCCGTCCTCCGCCAACGCCTCATCCACCCAGATCAAGCCGTTGACCAGGTCGACATCCTTCCGGCGCAGTGCGAACGCCTCACCGATCCGGAGACCGGCGTAGGCGAGGAGCTTGACCAGGAGGTCATGCGGCGGATTGAGGTTCGAGACCAGGCGCTCAATCTCGCGCGTGCTCAGGATGTGCGGTTCCGTCTCGGGGAGACGCGGCAGCTTGATCCCCCGGCAGGGCGTGACCGCGATCAGGTCATTGTCGACAGCCGACGCGAAGACCTGGGAGAGCACCCGGTACGCCGTGCGGGCACGCGAGGCGCTGATCCCCGCTTTCTGGAGTCCGCCAAGCCACTCCTTGACGTGGATCGGACGCACCGCCGACAGTTCGTAGCCGCCCATCCTCGGATTGATCCACAGACGGAGCAGCCCCGCATACAGGGTCACGGTCCGCCGCTTGAGATGCGGGGATGCCGAGTCGAACCAGCGCTTGCCCCACTCTTCCACGGTGATCTTTCCGGCGCTTGGATCACGGAACGACCCCTTGAGGATCTCCGCCTCAGTAGTCGTGAGCCAGACGTCAGCGTCGGTCTTGGTGGCGAAGGTGTTCGGCGCAGACCGCAGGACGCCGGTTGCGGGATCACGGTAGCGCGCCTGCCAGCGACCGGACTTGAGTTGCCGGACAGCACCAAAGCGCCGGCGCTTGCCTCGGTTGTTCGGCATCAGGCCACCGCCTTCAACCGCAACCGGGAGGGCCGGACCGGCTCAACCGTGTTGGTCTCGATGTAAGCCGCTACCGCGCTCTCTGGGATGCGGACGTGTCGGCCGACCTTCACGAAGGTGATCCGGCGTTCCTCGATGAGCCGCCGTGGGAAGCGGACGGTCGTCCCGAGGAGCTCGGCCACCTGTTGCACGGTGAGAAGCCGCTCAGCCATCACCAATCTCCCTCCCCTTCCAGATCGACCAAGTCGGCCAGTGCTTCGCGTGCTGTCTCGCGGTTCAGTCGGATGTCCTTTGCGATCGAGGCGGCGAGCCAGGATTCGCCGGGGGTGTGGCCCTGTCCGGCGTAGGTCCAGTGGGCGAGCACGAGCGTGGAGCCCTCCGTGTCGTCGAGGTCTTCGGAGAACCCGCGTTCGTGGCGTTCCTGCCGGGCGCGGTAGTCGGCCCGCACCTGGCGCAGCGCGCCGAGGGTGGTGGAGTAGCGGCGCGACTTGGTGGAGAAGTGCCCGCGGAAGCCGAGCATGTGAGCCCAGCGCCACAGCAGCCGTTCCGGGTAGGCGTCATCGAGCGCCCAGCACGCTTCGATCAGTCGTCGCGTGTGCGCGGGTAAGGACAGCTTGTCGAGTTCGGCCAGCTCCCCGATGCGGCGGTCAACGGTGCCGGTGGTCTCGGCGGCTTTGGTGGCGTACTTGGCGACGTAGGAGGCAACGGCCTGTTCGGTCAGTTCCTCGTGGCCCAAGGCGCCGATGGCCTGTACGTCGACTTGCGAGCCCCAGCGCAGGACGCGAGCCGGGAAGTCACCGGCCGCAGGCACCGGCACCGCGACACGGGCAGCGGCGGCCCGGATCGCCTCATCCAGGAGCGCGACAGTGGCCCATGTCGGCGGAGCGGTGTCGGGGCCGTCTGGACCGTCGAGCCGCACCACGGCATGGAAGTGCACGGCCCCACGCTTCTGGAATTCGGCGACCTTGCCGAAGGCGACCCGGCACACCTCCCGCATGGCCGTCTGCGTGATGCCCGCACGGGCGGCGATCTCTCGGCGCAGGTAGATGGTGAAGCGGCGCCACAGGTCCCCGGCGTGGTTGTTCCACAGCACGGACCCGGCGTAGTCGTACGAGGCCGGGTCGAGGGCCGTGCCGAGCGCCGGGTCATCCTCGGCGTGCCGGGCACCGCAGCGGCATCGGCCGGAGTCGGGACGGTTGTGGACCGGGCCGAACGAGGGGGCGGTGAGGGTGGCGAAGACGCGGGGGTGATCCCGCACGGTCGCGGGCACGTCCTTGCGTTCGTCGCCGGTGATTCCGGCGCGGATCAGGTGGTAGGTGTCCCCGGCGTAGGTCCAGGCGCAGGCCGGGCAGCGGGAGGCCCGCCGGTTGCCGCAGGCCACCCGGAGCCGTCCGCCCGGTTCCTGCTCGGTCGAGTAGGAGTACAGGACGTCGCCCGTCTTGGCGTCGCGGGTGACGGTCTGGCCGACGAGGTGAATCGGATTCGAGCACCCGCCCGTGCGCTTGATCTGCTCTTGCCAGCGGTCGAAGCCGGGAGCGTTCGCCACCCGCAGCAGGTCAGCGACGGTCAGCGGGTCGGTACCCAAGGAGGCCGCAGCGCCAGCCACGGCCTCCGGGGCGACGGGGAACACCGTCATCCGGCCACCGCCAGCGAGGCACGGGCCACCGCGTGGAGCGCGCACGGCCGGTACAGGGGACCGTCGTCGTCGAACTCGTCCGGGGTCAGCGGCACGAGCCCGGTGTGACCGCCGTTGAACGGCCAGCGCGCCATCCAGCACGCGCACGGGATGCCGGACGGCTCAGAGCACCACTCCCACCGGCCGCCGAAGGACGGAACGCAGATGCAGGGCACCAGCGCACCCGGCAGACCCGACAGCTCTCCGCTGTCCACGGTCACCAGCGAGCCGACGCAGTCCGAGCACTGCTCGTCATCCTCGACCGGACGCGCGATGTGCAGGACCTCAAGTGTTCCAGCCATGATGGAACTTCCCTTCATGGGACTGGGGGCGGCGGTTCTACTTGGCGGTGGGAGCGCCGCCCCTGGCTTACGCCTGGGACCCAGTTGGACCCCTTGCTCAACTTGTTGGTACAAGCTCGATGCTGCACTGCTCGGCGACTCCCGTCAAGGGATTCGCGCACACATGTACCAACAAGTTGACCGAGTGCGTCATGATGGAGGGCATGAGCAAGCAGCCGAAGTACCGACAGGTCGCCGACGCCCTGCGTCGCGAGATCGACAGTGGCGTCTATGCGCCCGGCGCGCGGCTTCCTTCGGAGAGCGAGCTGTCGGCTCGTTTCGACGCCTCCAGGAACACCGTGCGGTCCGGCCTGAACCTCCTGGTCAGTCAGGGGCTGATCTCGTCCAGCCAAGGGCTTGGATACGAGGTCCGGAAGCACGAGGTGTTCGAGCTGAACGCCTCCCGGTTCGAGGACCTGAGCTTTCCGCAGAACGGCGACGCGTACTCCACCGATGTCACGAACGCAGGTCGGCGACCCCATCAAACCTTTCGGGTCGAACTGACCACCGCCAACGAGTACGTGGCGAAGCGGCTCAAGGTCGAGGAGGGTTCGAGGACCGTCCTGCGGTTCTGCCACCGCTTCGTTGATGATGTGCCGTGGTCAACCCAGGCCACGCAGTACCCAGAATGGCTGATCGAAAGGGCCCCCAGGCTGACGGAGCCGGGGGACATCGACGAGGGAACGACCCGGTACCTCGGGAGCCTCGGTATCGAGCAGATCGGATACGCCGACGAGATCGCCACTCGAATGCCGACGCCCGAGGAGGCCCGAATCCTGGAGATCGGCGCGGGGGTTCCCGTGTTGCTCTGGACACGTACGGGCTACTCCAGTGATCGGCCGATCCGTTGCACGATCACCACCTTCCGGGGCGACCTGAACCGGATGACCTACGAGATCGGCGACCTGTCCGCCCGGAACGAGAACGAGCCCCAGTGAAGATCAGTCCCGCCACACCAGATGACCTTGCCCGCTTGCTCGCGTTCCGCCAAGAGGCGGCATCGTGGCTCAGCAAGCTAGGCAGCGATCAGTGGAGCCGACCGTACCCGGCGGATCGGCTGCTGGCGACCATCGAGACCGGGACGGTGTTCATGGTCCGCGACGGCGATGCAACCCCAGCGACGATCACACTAACTCCCGAGGCGGAAGACGGGTTGTGGTCGGCCGAGGAGCTGAGCGAGCCCTCGATGTTCATCAACAAGCTCACCGTTGCCCGGACCCACGCGGGTCAAGATCTCGGCGGCAGGTTGCTGGATTGGGCAAGCGACCGGGCTTACCGATCCGGCGCGAAGTGGCTCCGCCTCGACGCGTGGACGACGAACCAGGCCCTACAGCGCTACTACCTTCAGCAGGGCTTTGAACACGTCCGGACCGTTCGAGAAGGCTCCGCCGTTAACGGAGGGCCCCGAGTATCTGGGTGGCTTGCTCAGAGGCCAGCACGGCCGACCGATCACGGGTTCGTAGACGAGAGTCCGGCACCGCAGCCCATCACAGAGTGAGCCCGTTACAGGTTTCTCTACCTCATCAAGCACCCGTCGTCGCTTCGCTCCTCCGGGCGGGCGCGGGCGGCCGGCGGCGCCCGCGCTCATGTCTCCGCCCCGCTCGGCACCGCCGGCCGCCCGCTCCCGCCCAAGAGGCAGACATACGGGCATGAGGTCAGAACACGTCGTGGCTGGGGCGGTCGGCTCCACGGCTTTAGGCAGCCACTTTGGGGCGAGCCTCTAAGATCATGGCCCCAACGTCGTGCTTTAGCGGGCAGGTCCACAGACTGCCCGACTCGCCGGAAGCTTACGGGGCCATGATCACTCGCCCCAAAGCAGCTCCAGCCCAAAGCCGCTCCGCCGACCTCTGCCGTTCGAGGCCCGCAGCGTCCATCCTCGGGGTATGCCGCTTTCCGCTGACGTCCTCGAACTGTGCCGGGCAACGTTCGCTCCGGAGTCGCTTGATCTCGCCCTTCGCACCCTGGAGACCTACGACGCTGAGCAGGCTGATCGAGTACACCGGGTCGCGATCCAGCTGAGTGAGGGGAAGCTGAACCGACTGGCCTGGTGGTTGGACGGGGCAGAGAAAAATCTGGAGACGTTCCTCTGGTACGGGGAAGATCCTGAAGAGACCGTCCGGCCGGAGACACGAGCGTTCGCGGTGGACTTCATGAACGCTTTCGCTGACAAGCACCTGCTGAAGCCACCGCAGTCTTCGAGCTGAGCAGGGGCCGTCTCTGGGCCGTCCGAGGCGAACCGACGTTGACAGATGATGACCAGTCCCGGCATCCACGCAGGTCACAGGCTCAGCTACAGTGAGCTGCCGCACGTGACAAACTTGGGTCGTCACTTCCAGAAGAACTGACCGAGAACCCTCACAAGCCCTTGACTCGGTCATTGAAACTCCCGGCCAAAGTCGCTACGCCGACCTACGAAGAATCCGCGCGCAGTCGGGACAGAGGTCACTTCACGGGATGCTGCCAGGCCGCCCAGCCCACCCAGAGGCTAGCCGCCATGAGCAGCACCGACGCCACGCCGACCGTAAGGTTAAAGACGGTCATTCCTGACCAAGCCGACCGCGAATCCGTGAGCTGGACCACCGACTTGCCGCGACGGAACAGCAACACAGCAAGCGCCGACATGACAGCTGCGGCTGCGAGATCGCCGCTCAGCAAAGCCTGTTTGCTATCTAGAGTCAGTCCCAATACGACGACGACGCTGGCCAAGATGCCCCACAGGACCATCATCACGACACCTTGTGAGTAGGCGAGCGCTCGCCTCGTGCGCCGTAGCTTGTGAGCCAGCTCCTCATAGCGTCCCCGCACCCATGTCTCGCTGGATCCGACCACCGAGAGCTCGACATCGCCGACGATCGCACTCATGCTGATGCGGACCAACCGATCGGAATCCGAGAGCTGTATGTCCAGATTGTCAAGATGGGAAGGCTCATCCAGTTCCGACAAGAAGTCGGCCAGGTTGTCAGCCGCAACCCGGTTGATCCCCTGTTCTGCCTCGATCCTCAGCCTTGCTCGATCAGTGGCATCACTGGTCAGTATGCGGATGATCTCTTCCAGTGACCCACGGGTCAGACGGCAGCCGTGAAAAGTCCCATCCCGAGAGCTTGTGCGCATTCCCGCCCCTGCAAGATCCAACGCGCCACGTCCGGCGACCTCCCACCGCGCCACGTGCGTGCCAGGTTGAGCGGGCACACACGGTAAGAGCCGGGGAATCGCTCTTCCATACACAAGCGGCCCCTGTCTGCGTTTCCGCAGTTCAGGGGCCACTCGTTCCCTTGTGGCGGCGCCAGGATTCGAACCTGGGAAGGCTGAGCCGGCAGATTTACAGTCTGCTCCCTTTGGCCGCTCGGGCACACCGCCTTGGGATGCCGCCGGTCCGACCGCTTTTCGGCGGTGCTCTCCGGCAACGACGTAAACAATACCCGATGCTGAGGGGTGCTCCGCCACCCCTTTGATCGGCGGCCGGCACGCCCTGGGATGGCTAGGCTGGTGCGGATGCGACCCGCGACCCGCAGGCCGGGATCGGCGGCCGCCCCCACGCCCGCCGGCACGCATCCGATACGCACCCCGATACAAGGAGCCACAGGACATGGCCGACTCCAGTTTCGACATCGTCTCGAAGGTCGAGCGGCAGGAGGTCGACAACGCCCTCAACCAGACCGCCAAGGAGATCTCGCAGCGCTACGACTTCAAGGGCGTCGGTGCCTCGATCTCGTGGTCCGGTGAAAAGATCCTCCTGGAGGCGAACTCCGAGGACCGGGTGAAGGCAGTCCTCGACGTCTTCCAGTCCAAGCTGATCAAGCGCGGCATCTCGCTGAAGGCCCTGGACGCGGGCGAGCCGCAGCTGTCCGGCAAGGAGTACAAGCTCTTCGCGTCGATCACGGAGGGCATCTCCCAGGAGAACGCGAAGAAGGTCGCGAAGCTCATCCGCGACGAGGGGCCCAAGGGCGTGAAGGCCCAGGTCCAGGGCGAGGAACTGCGCGTCAGCTCCAAGAGCCGCGACGACCTCCAGACCGTCATCGCGCTGCTGAAGGGCCAGGACTTCGACTTCGCGCTCCAGTTCGTGAACTACCGGTAGGACAGAACAGAGTGGGCACCCGGCCGGCGCCCACCCTTTCCCGCCCGCCGGCCGCGGCCCGGCGCGGCCCCGCCCGGCCCGCGGGCTCAGTCGCGCGAGTTGCCGAAGAAGATGCGGTAGGCGATCAGCAGCACGAGCGAGCCGCCGATCGCGGCGGCCCAGGTGGCGCCGTCGTAGAGTTGCCGGCTGATCGGGTGGTGCAGCCAGCGGGCGGAGATCCAGCCGCCGAGGAACGCTCCGGCGACGCCGATGAGAGTCGTGACGATGAAGCCGCCCGGGTCACGCCCGGGCAGCAGGAGCTTCGCGATGGCGCCGGCCAGGAGCCCCAGGATGATCCAGCTGATGATGCCCATGCTCTGAACCTGCCCTTCCACGCCGTGCCTGCACTGTCCCGGTGCTTCGACTTCGGTTCGGACAGGCTGTGCTGCTGCGCCCGCAGGCCGCGTCGTGCTTGTCGTGCTTGTCACATGCTGTGATCGTGCTTACCACACGCGTGTTCGTCCCGCGCCGGGAGCACGTCGTGGAGAGGGACACCCCGACCGCGTCCCGCGGTTGCACCGGTCAGTAGGGTTCGGACCATGAGTCGGTCCGCTGCCCCGTCCTCGGCGTCCGAGCTGCGGCGCACCCTCGGGGTCACGGACGCCGTGGTCATCGGGCTCGGCTCGATGATCGGAGCCGGGATCTTCGCCGCCCTGGGGCCGGCGGCCCGCGCGGCGGGCTCCGGGCTGCTTCTCGGGCTCGCGGTCGCCGCCGTGGTGGCCTACTGCAACGCCACCTCCTCGGCACGGCTGGCCGCCCGGTATCCCGCCTCCGGCGGCACGTACGTGTACGGGCGTGAACGGCTCGGCATGTTCTGGGGCCATCTGGCGGGCTGGGCGTTCGTCGTCGGCAAGACGGCCTCCTGTGCGGCGATGGCGCTCACCGTGGGCGCGTACGTCTGGCCGGGTCAGGCGCACGCGGTGGCGGTCGCGGCGGTGGTGGCGCTGACCGCGGTGAACTACGGCGGCGTCCAGAAGTCCGCCTGGCTGACGCGGGTGATCGTGGCAGTCGTGCTGGCGGTCCTCGCCGCCGTGGTCGTGGTGTGTCTGGGGTCCGGCGCCTCTGCCGCCGACCGGGCGGCCGTCGGCGGCTCGGTCGGCGCCGGCGGCGTCCTTCAGGCGGCCGGGCTGCTGTTCTTCGCCTTCGCCGGGTACGCGCGGATCGCGACCCTCGGCGAGGAGGTGCGGGATCCCGCGCGCACCATTCCGCGCGCGATCCCGCTCGCCCTGGGCATCACGCTGGCCGTGTACGTGTGCGTGGCGGTGGCCGCGCTCTCCGTGCTGGGGCCGGACGGGCTGGGCCGCGCGGCGGCACCGCTGGCCGACGCGATGCGGGCGGCCGGTGTGCCCGGGCTGGTCCCGGTGGTGCGCGCCGGGGCCGCCGTGGCCGCGCTGGGGTCGCTGCTCGCCCTGGTCCTGGGCGTCTCGCGGACCACGCTGGCCATGGCCCGGGACCGGCATCTGCCCGCTGTGCTGGCCGCCGTGCACCCCCGTTTCCAGGTGCCGCACCGGGCGGAGCTGGCCGTGGGCGCGGTGGTCGCGGTGCTGGCCGCGACGGTCGACGTCCGGGGCGCGATCGGCTTCTCCTCCTTCGGCGTCCTGGCGTACTACGCGGTCGCCAACGCCTCCGCCTGGACCCTCGATCCCGCCCCGGCCCGGCGCGCGGTCCCGGCGCTGGGCCTCGTCGGATGCGTGACGCTGGCGTTCGCCCTGCCGTGGATCTCGGTGGCCGTGGGCAGCGGCGTGCTGGTGGCGGGCATGGCCTCGTACGGCGTACGGCGCTGGTGGGCGGCGCGGTAGGGCCCGGCGTACGGCGGCGGCGCACCGCGGGATCGTCTCCGAACGTTCCCGATCACGCTACAAGGGGGCTGTGGCTCCCTCACATCCCCTGATCGCGCCGATACTTGAGTCAGCGGGCAGTGCCGACGGAACGATCTTGGAGGATGCCGATCATGAAGGTGATCAACCTGCTGCTCAACCTCGTGTGGCTGGTCTGCTGCGGCATCTGGATGGCGATCGGCTACCTGATCGCCGCGCTCATCTGCTTCGTCCTGATCATCACCATTCCGTTCGGCATCGCGTCGCTGCGCCTCGCGGGATTCGTCCTGTGGCCGTTCGGCCGCGACGCCGTGGAGCGTCCGGGGGCCGGGGCGGGGTCGTTCATCGGCAACGTGATCTGGCTGGTCTTCGCGGGCTGGTGGCTGGCGCTGGGGCACCTGATCACCAGCATCCCGCTGTTCCTGTCGATCATCGGCATCCCGTTCGGGTGGGCCAACCTGAAGCTCATCCCGGCCTCGCTGATGCCCCTGGGGCGTGAAGTGGTCCGGACGGACGACGGATTCGCCGGGCGCTGAGCGACGCGCCCGGACAGGTGAGGCCGGGCGCCGTCGCCGCCGTCCCGGGCGGCTCTCCCCGGCCGGGCTTCGTCCCCGGCCGGGCTTCGTCCCCGGCCGTCTCAGAGCCGGCGGCCGGCCATCTGCTCGAGCCGGGCGATGCGCTCCGCCATCGGCGGGTGCGTGGAGAACATCTTCGACAGCCCCTGACCGGGGCGGAACGGGTTGGCGATCATCATGTGACTCGCCGTCTCGATACGCGGCTCGGGGGGCAGCGGGAGCTGCTGGGTGCCCATCTCCAGCTTGCGCAGGGCGCTGGCGAGCGCGAGCGGGTCGCCGGTGAGCCGGGCGCCGGACGCGTCCGCCTCGTACTCCCTGGAACGGCTGATGGCCAGTTGGATGAGGGAGGCGGCGAGCGGGCCGAGGAGCATGATCAGGAGCATGCCGATCAGGCCGGGGCCCTCGTCGTCGTCGGAGCGGCCGATCGGGATCAGCCAGGCGAAGTTGACCAGGAACATGATCACGGAGGCCAGGGCGCCGGCGACGGAGGAGATGAGGATGTCTCGGTTGTAGACGTGGCTGAGCTCGTGGCCGATGACGCCGCGCAGCTCGCGCTCGTCCAGGATGCGCAGGATGCCCTCCGTGCAGCACACCGCGGCGTTGCGCGGGTTGCGGCCGGTCGCGAAGGCGTTGGGTGCCTCGGTCGGGGAGATGTACAGGCGGGGCATGGGCTGGCGGGCCTGGGTGGAGAGGTCGCGGACCATGCGGTACAGGGCCGGGGCCTCGAACTCGCTGACCGGGCGGGCCCGCATGGCGCGCAGCGCCAGCTTGTCGCTGTTCCAGTACGCGTACGCGTTGGTGCCGAGGGCGACGAGGACCGCGACGATCAGGCCGGTGCGGCCGAACAGACTGCCGATGAGGATGATGAGTGCGGACAGTCCCCCGAGGAGGACTGCGGTCCTGAGCCCGTTGTGCCGGCGGTGCACGGTACGCCCTCCAAGTGGTGCGGCAGGGGAACCCTTCGCTTGCTGCGCTTCGACTCCACCGGTGCCGTGTGGTGTCACGTCCAGTGGACCCTTCCGAACTGGTCAACGCGAGGCGAGGGCCGCGGGTTCCCTGGTGCGCGCGACGGCGCGCGGGCCGTCCGGGTGAGCGGGGCGCCGGGCGGCACGCGCGCGTGAGGGCCGGTGCCCCACGCGCGCGTGGCGGGCCCAGGACTCAGAACAGGCCGGTGCCGGCGAAGCGGAGCACCAGCTGGGGGGCGCCGGAGAGCGCTGCGCCGAGGACGCCCGTCAGGGCGAGGGCGGCGGTGAGGGGGGCCGGGACGCGGTGCCGGACGGGTTCGCCCTCGGGGGCGCGGAACAGCAGGGTCGTCCACTGGAGGTAGTAGAACAACGCGATGACGACGTTGACGGCCATGACGACGGCGAGCCAGCCGAGTCCGGCGTCGACGGCCGCGGAGAACACGGTGACCTTGGCGAACAGCCCGATGACACCCGGGGGAAGGCCGGCCAGGCAGAGCAGGAAGAAGGCCAGCAGCAGCGCGGTCAGCGGGTTCGTGGCGTACAGGCCGCGGTAGTCGCTGACGCGGTTGCGTTCCTTCGTACGGCCCACGAGCGCGGCCACGGCGAAGGCGCCGATGTTCACGGCGGCGTACATCAGGGCGTAGGCGACCGTGGAGCCGATCGACTTCTGCGGGTCCTTGGAGTAGCCGGCGGCGGCGATCGGCACCAGGAGGTAGCCGGCCTGGCCGACGGAGGACCAGGCGAGCAGTCGTACCGCGCTGTACGCGCGCGTGGCCTGCTGGCGCAGCGCGCCGACGTTGCCGACGGTCATGGTGAGCGCGGCGAGCACGGCCAGCGCGGGGCCCCAGGCGCCGGAGTACGACGGGAAGGCGACGACAGTGACGAGGATCAGTCCGGTGAAGCCGACGGCCTTGCCGACGACCGACAGGTAGGCGGCGACCGGCAGGGGGGCGCCCACGTAGGTGTCGGGCACCCAGAAGTGGAAGGGGACGGCCGCCGTCTTGAAGGCGAAGCCGACCAGGGTGAGGACGACGCCGGTCTGGGCGAGCGTGTGGAGCTGACCGTCGACGTGCTGGATGCGTTCGGCGATCCGGGTGAGGTACAGGGTGCCGGTGGTGGCGTAGACGAAGCTGACGCCGAGCAGGCTGACGGCGGTGGCGGTGACCGACGACAGGAAGAACTTCAGGGCCGCGTCGGAGGACCTGCGGTCGCCGTGCCGGAGGCCGACGAGGGCGAAGGCGGGCAGGGAGGCGACCTCCAGGGCGACGACGAGGGTCGCCAGGTCGCGTGCGGCGGGCAGGAGCGCGGCGCCGGCGGCGGAGGCCAGCAGCAGGAACCAGAACTCCCCTTCGGGCAGTGCCCTGCGCGCGTCCTTCAGCGCGGTGACCGACAGCAGGGCGGTCAGGAGGGCGCCGCCGAGGACGAGGAACTGGATGACGAGGGTGAAGCGGTCGGCGGTGTAGCTGCAGACGTCGGGGTGGCCGCTCTGGCAGAACGTGGCGCGGTCGCCGTCGCGGAGGGGCAGGAGCAGCAGTGCGGCGGCGGCGAGTCCGGCGACGGAGAACCAGCCGAGGAGGGGCTTGCGCGCGTCCGGCACGAAGAGGTCGGCGACGAGGACCACGAGGGCGATCACCGCGGTGAGGGTGGGCGGCGCGACGGCGAGCCAGTCGACGGACTGGACCACCGACGGGGCCGCCGTCTGGGCCAGGGCGCTCATCGGGTGCCTCCTGCGAGGAGCTGCTGCACGGCCGGGTCGGTGAGCCCGAGCAGGGCCTTCGGCCAGAGTCCGGCGAGGACGGTGAGGACGACGAGCGGGGTCCAGGCCGCGAACTCGTAGCCCCGGACGTCGGCGAGCTGTGGCGCCTGCCGCGGTACGGCGCCCATGCAGACGCGGCGGACCACGACGAGCATGTACGCGGCGGTCAGCAGGGTGCCGAAGGCGCCGATCGCCATGAAGGTGAGGAAGGCGGGCCGGCTGAGGTCGGCGGCGGGCCGGAACGAGCCGAACAGGGCGAGCATCTCGCCCCAGAACCCGGCCAGGCCCGGCAGGCCGAGCGAGGCGACGGCGGCGAAGGCGAGCAGTGCGCCGAGGCGCGGGGCCTTTCCGTACAGCGCGGCACCGGACTTCTCGGCGAGGGCGTCGAGGTCGGTGGTGCCGGTGCGGTCCTTGAGCGCGCCGACGAGGAAGAACAGCAGTCCGGTGATGAGGCCGTGGGCGATGTTGGCGAACAGGGCGCCGTTCACGCCGGTGGGGGTCATGGTGGCGATGCCGAGCAGGACGAAGCCCATGTGGCCGACCGAGGAGTAGGCGATGAGCCGCTTGAGGTCGCCCTTCGCGCCCTGCCTGGCGAGGGCGAGGCAGGCCAGGGACCCGTAGATGATCCCGACCACGGCGAGGGCGGCGAGGTAGGGCGCGAAGGTGCGGAAGCCGTCGGGTGCGATCGGCAGCAGGATGCGGACGAAGCCGTACGTCCCCATCTTCAGCAGGACACCGGCCAGCAGCACCGAGCCGACGGTCGGGGCGGCGGTGTGCGCGTCCGGCAGCCAGCTGTGCAGCGGCCACATCGGCGTTTTGACGGCGAGCCCGAGACCGATCGCCAGAACGGCGATGACCTGCACGGACGCGGTCAGTGACCGGCCGTTGTCAGTGGCGAGTGCCACCATGTCGAAGGTGCCGGCCTTGAGCCCGATGAGGAGCAGGCCGAGCAGCATGACGACCGAGCCGAGCAGGGTGTAGAGGATGAACCGCCAGGCGGCGGCCTGACGGCCCTCGCCGCCCCAGCGGGCGATGAGGAAGTACATCGGGATGAGGACCATCTCGAACGCGAGGAAGAACAGCAGCAGATCGAGGACGGCGAAGGTGGCGAGGGTGCCGGACTCGAGGAGGAGCAGCAGCGCGACGAAGGCCTTCGGGGTGGGACCCGTGGGCGGCTTGAAGTAGGAGTACAGCGCGCAGAGGAAGGTCAGCAGCGCGGTCAGTACGACGAGGGGGAGGGAAATGCCGTCGACGCCGAGGTGGATGCGCACGTGGAGTGCGGGGATCCAGCTGATGTCGGTCGTGGCCTGCATCTTCGACGGGTGGGCGTGGTCGAAGCCGAGCGCGAGGACGATCGCGGCGGCGAGGATCGCGCCGGTGACGGTCACGCCGTGCCGGAGCACGGCCTGCTCGGGTGACTTCCCCTTCAGTCCGGGCGGTGCGGGCAGGAGGGCGGCGAGCGCGCCGAGGAGCGGGCCGGCGACGAGGAACGCCAGAAGGAACTGCATCACGGACTCGTTGATATCGATCACGCCTGCTCACGCTCCCGTGGCCAGAAGGACGGCGGCGACCGCCAGGACGACGGTGCCGGCGAGCAGCGCGCTCACATAGGTCTGCACATTGCCGGTCTGGGCCCGCCGCACGGCGGCCCCGAGCAGTCGGGGTACGGCTCCGGCGCCGCGTACGTAGGTCTCGACGACCTCCCGGTCGAGGAACCGGACGAGGCTCGCTCCGGCCAGCACCGGGCGGACGAAGAGGGCCGCGTAGACGGCGTCGAGGTGGAAGCCGACGGCCGCGTGCCGGTGCAGCGGTCCGAGCAGCAGTCGTCCGGGGTCGGCGAGGTCGGGCGCGTGGGCGATGTCTCCGTACGCGGGCCGGTGGGTGGCGATGGCCTCGGCCTCGACGAGTCCGGCGTCGCCCTCGGGGTGGGCGGCGACGGCACCGAGGGGGGGCCGGGCGGCGAGCGCGGTGGTGTGCTGCCAGGCGCCGTAGATGACGATGCCGCCGACCAGGGCCACGCCGGTGCCGAGGACGGAGGTGATGAGCGTGGGGGTCAGGTCCCGGCCGTCGAACCATCCGGGCAGGACGCGGAAGGCGAGGCCGCCGAAGGCGAGGGACGGGAGGGCGAGCACCCAGAGCACGGCGTTCATGACGAGGGGCTGCCTGCCGTGGTCGGGGGCCTCGGCGCCCCGGCCGCGGAAGGCCAGGAGCCACAGGCGCATGGCGTAGGCGCCGGTGAGCAGGGCCGTGAGGAGGCCGGCCATGAGGACGGTCCAGCCCGCCGCCGCGGGGGCGTGGCCGGTCTGGCCGGTGGCCGCGTGCTCGGCGGCGCCGAGGACGGACTCCTTGGAGAAGAAGCCGCTGAAGGGAGGGATCGCGGCGAGCGCGAGGAGCGCCACGGTCATCGTCCAGTAGGCGTCCGGGACGCGGTCCCGCAGGTTGCTCATGCGGGACATGGCGGCCAGCGAGTTGGTGCCGGCGGCGTGGATGATCACGCCGGCCGCGAGGAACAGCAGCGCCTTGAAGGCGCCGTGCGACAGGAGGTGGAAGACGGCCGCGCCGCGGTCGCCGACGGCGAGCGCGCCGGTCATGTAGCCGAGCTGACCGATCGTCGAGTAGGCGAGGACGCGTTTGATGTCGTCCTGGGCGAGCGCGGCGAGCGCCGAGCCGGCCATCGTCACGGCGGCCATGACGGCGAGGACGACCATCGCGGCCGAGGAGGCCTGGAAGACGGGGAGGAGCCGGGCGACGAAGTAGACGCCGGCGGCGACCATCGTCGCGGCGTGGATCAGCGCGGAGACGGGCGTCGGGCCCGCCATGGCGTCGGGGAGCCAGGTGTGCAGCGGGAACTGCGCCGACTTGCCCGCCACGCCGGCGAGGAGCAGCAGGGCGATCAGGGTCGGGTGGTGCAGTCCGCCGCTCGCGACGGTGCCGAGGACCTGGGTGATCCGGAAGGACCCCGCGTCGGTGCCGAGCGCGAACAGGCCGATCAGGAAGGGCACGTCGCCGAGTTTGGTGACGAGGAAGGCCTTGATGGAGGCGGCACGGGCCTCGGGGGTCTCCCAGTAGTGGCCGACCAGGAAGTAGGAACAGATGCCCATGACTTCCCAGCCGACCAGCAGCACGATCAGGTCGCCGGAGTAGACGACGAGCAGCATCGCGGAGGTGAACAGGGAGACGAGGGCGGCGTACGAGGGGTAGCGGGGGTCGTCGCGCAGGTAGCCCGTGGAGTAGATCTGCACGCAGGTGGCGACGACGCCGACCAGGACGGCGACGAGCGCGGCGAAGCCGTCGATGTGCAGGGCGAGTTCGATGGGCACCGAGCCGGTGGGGGTGAGCTCGGTGGCGGCGTCGACGGCCCGTCCGCCGCCCTGGTCCGCGGCGACCAGCACGGCCAGGACCAGGGAGGCGAGGGTCGGCAGGACGGCGAGCGGGCGGACGAAGCCGGGCGCGGTGCGGCCGAGCAGCAGGCCGGCCACGGCGCCGAGGAACGGAAGGAGCGGAACGAGGACGGCGAGGGTGGTCGTGGTCACGCGGTGGCCTCAGCCTTCTCGGCGGCCTGCGCGGTCGCGGCGGCGCCGTGGGGGCCGTCGTCGGAGTCGTCGGGGCCCTCGGCGGAGTCGCGGAGCCGGTCGATGTCCGAGGTGCCGCGGTTGCGGTGGACGGCGAGGACGATCGCCAGGCCGATGCCGATCTCGGCGGCGGCGATGGCGATGGTGAACAGGGTCAGGGCCTGCCCGGAGTGCAGGGTCTCGATCGCGGCCCTGCTGAGCCAGACGTCGAAGGCGACCAGGTTGAGGTTGACGGCGTTGAGCATGAGCTCGACGGACATCAGGACCAGGATCGCGTTGCGGCGGGCGAGGACGCCGTACAGGCCGGTGCAGAACAGGAGGGCGGAGAGCACGGCGGGATAGGCGAGGTGCATCAGCGGACACCTTCCTTCGCGCCCGGGTCGCCGTGGGTCCCCGGAGCCCGGGTGGCGGCAGGGGCCTGGGCGGCGGCCGCGGTCGCCTTGCGGGACAGGACGATCGCGCCGACCAGCGCGGCCAGGAGCAGGACGGAGAGGGCCTCGAAGGGCAGGACCCAGTTCTGGAACAGGCTCTCGCCGGTGACCTTCGTCGATCCGGCGGCGGCGCCGTCCAGGTCGATCCAGGTGGTGCGGAAGGCGTCGACGACCACCCAGACCAGGGCGGCCGCGGCGGCGACGGCGACGGTCAGGGCGGCCCAGCGGTTGCCGGAGTCGGCGTCCGGGGAGCGGCCGATGGGCGCCCTGGTGAGCATCAGGCCGAACAGGAGGAGGACGACGACGGAACCCACGTAGATGAGGACCTGCACCCAGGCGATGAACTCGGCGGTGAGCAGCAGGTACTCCACGGCGAGGCCGCCGAGGGTCACCACCAGCCACAGTGCGGCGTGCACGAGCTGCCGGGTGGTGACGGTGACGAGGGCGGCGCCGAAGGTGACCAGGCCGACGAGGAGGAAGGCGATCTCGACGCCGGTCGGGGAGAGGAAGCCGTGGCTTGCGGCGGCGATGCTCACGTGTCCCCCTCCCGCGGTTCGGCCTGCGCGGCCGCCAGCTTCTCGGCGGTCTTGCGGGCGGCGGCGATCTCCTTGGGTTCCTCCGCGCCGGGGTCGAGGGCGGGCGGCGCGGGCACGGTCCACATCCACTCGCGCAGCTTGTCGCGCTCGTGGGTGAGGTCGCGGATGTCGGTCTCGGCGTACTCGAACTCCGGGGACCAGAACAGGGCGTCGAAAGGACAGACCTCGATGCAGATACCGCAGTACATGCACAGGGAGAAGTCGATGGCGAAGCGGTCGAGGACGTTACGGCTGCGTTCGCGGCCGCCGGGGGTCGCGGCGGGGACCGTCTCCTTGTGGGAGTCGATGTAGATGCACCAGTCCGGGCACTCCCGGGCGCACAGCATGCAGACGGTGCAGTTCTCCTCGAACAGGCCGATCACGCCGCGGGTGCGCGGCGGGAGGTCGGGCTGGACGTCGGGGTACTGCGCGGTGACGGTCTTCCTCGTCATCGTGCGGAGGGTGACGGCCAGGCCCTTGGCCAGGCCGCTGCCGGGGATGGGGGCCATGGCTACTGGATCACCACCTTGACGATGCCGGTGAGGGCGATCTGGGCGAGGGAAAGGGGAACGAGGAGGGTCCAGGAGAACTTCTGGAGCTGGTCCTCGCGCAGCCGCGGGTAGGTGACGCGGAGCCAGATGACCACGAAGGCGAGGACCGCCGTCTTCAGCAGGGTCCAGACCCAGCCGAGGCCGTCGGCGCCCCACGGGCCGTGCCAGCCGCCCAGGAAGAGGACGGTGGTCAGGCCGCACAGGACGACGATCCCGGCGTACTCGGCGAGGAGGAACAGGGCGAAGCGTAGACCGGTGTACTCGGTGTACGCGCCGAAGATGATCTCCGAGTCGGCGACGGGCATGTCGAACGGCGGGCGTTGCAGTTCGGCGAGGCCGGCGACGAAGAAGACGATCGCGCCGACGATCTGCCAGGGCAGCCACCACCAGTGGAAGGCGTGGACGATGCCGGGCAGGGAGACCGTGCCGGCCGCCATCGCCACGGAGGCGGCGGCGAGCAGCATCGGCAGTTCGTAGGCGAGGAGCTGGGCGGCGGTGCGCAGGCCGCCGAGGAGGGAGTACTTGTTGGCGGAGGCCCAGCCGGCCATGAGCGAGCCGAGGACGCCGATGGCCATGATCGCGAGCACGAAGAAGATGCCCGCGTCGAGGACCTGGCCGACGGCACCCTCACCGGGGCCGATCGGGATGGCGAGCAGCACGAGGAGGTAGGGCAGCAGGGCCACGGCCGGGGCGAGCTGGAAGACACGGCGGTCGGCGCCGGCCGGAACCACGTCCTCCTTCTGCGCGAACTTCACGCCGTCCGCGACGAGTTGGGCCCAGCCGTGGAAGCCGCCGGCGTACATGGGGCCGAGGCGGCCCTGCATGTGCGCCATCACCTTGTGCTCGGTCTGACCCACGATCAGGGGGAAGGTCAGGAACACCGCGAAGACGATCACGAGTCGCAGGGCGACGTCGACGGTGCCGTTCACCGCGTGCCTCCTTCCGGGTCGTCGGGGGTGGTGGGGGGGTTCGTGGCGTCGGGGTCGTCGTCCTCGGGGGCCGGCCCCGGTTTCGGTTCGGGTTCGTCGAACGCGGGGCGGGCGTGGTGCCAGGGGGCGTCCGAGCTGCGCGGTGCCGTGGGCGGCTTCGGGGCCGCCGCCTGCCCGCGCTGGGACGCCGAGCCCTCGCTCGCACTCCGCGCACGGCGAGGACCCGCGGCCCTTGCCCGCTGCGACGCCGACCCCTCGGCCGCACTCCGCGCCCCTTCGGCCCCCGGGGCCTGCGCGGCCGTGCTTTCGGCCCCGGCCCCGGCCCCGGCGTCCTCGGCGTCCTCGGCGGCACGCTCGCCGACTACGGCACCGTCCCGCCCAGGCACGCCCTCGGCGCCGCCCGAAACCTCCGCCTCGGCACCCCCGTCGCCGCGTGCCACCCGGCTCGCGCCCCGAGTCCGCCCAGCCTGCTCCCGCGCCACCGCGCCCTCGGCGCCGGCGTCTTCAGGCGCACCCTCAGCCCCGGCCCCGGAGTCCTCCGCGGCACGCTCGCCGACTACGGCACCGTCCCGCCCAGGCACACCCTCGACGCCGCCCGAAACCTCCGCCTCGGCACCCTCGGGCGCGGCCCCGGACTCGGCCGCCGTACCTTCCGTGCGCTCTGCCGTCTCACTTCCGCGCCGCCTCGCCTTGCCTTCGGCCACCGACCCCGGCCCGCCGACTCCAGGCGTGCCCTCGGCGGTCGTCGCAGCCTTCGGCTCCGCGGCCTTCGGCGCGGTCGCGGCGCTCTCGGCCGTCACCCCGGGCTTCGCGGCCGCGCCCTCAGCCGCAGCCCCCGACGCCGCGCCCTCGGTCCGTCCCGCCGCCCGGCTCTCACGCCGCGGCACCGGGCCTTCGGCCCCCGCACGCCGCCCGCCGGCGTTTCCCGCCGCGGCCTCGGCGCCAACCCCGGACCCCGCAGCCGCACCCTCAGGCACAGCCGCAGACCCCGACGCCGCACCCTCAGACGCAGCCGCAGCCGCAGCCGCAGCCGCGGGTCCCGCCGTCGTGCCCTCGTCGTGGTGAGCCGTCTGGCTTGCCGAGCCCTCGCTTGCGCTGCGCATCCGGCGGGGCCGGGCGGCGGGGGCCGCGGGCTGCTCGGTTCCGGGAGCGGTCGTCTCCGTCCGGCCGGACGAGCCCTCCGCCGCCGTGCGCGTGCGGTGTGCCGGGCGGTCGCCCGCCGCCCGGGCCGCGCCGCGCGCCGGGCGGGACGGGGCGGGCGGGAGCTGGCCCTTCTGGGGGCCCCACTCGTTGGGGTCGGGCACGCCCGGCGGCAGCATCTGGCGGCGCTTGGGCCCGCCGTGGTCCGAGTCGCCCGGCTCCTTGGCCCCCGGCCAGGCCTTGGCGACGCGGGCCGCGAGGACGAAGTCCTTGCGGAGGGGGTGGCCCTCGAAGGTCTCCGGCAGAAGGAGGTGGTCCAGGCCCGGGTGGTCCTGGAAGGAGACGCCGAACATCTCGTGCGTCTCCCGTTCGTGCCAGGCCGCGCCCGCGTAGACGTCCACCGCGGTGGGCAGGACGGGCGCCTCGTGCGGAACCGTCGTACGCACCAGCAGACGCCGTACCGGGGCGAGGGCGACGACGTGGGCCGAGACGCAAAAGCCCGTGCCCGGCTCGTCGACGGCGCTCAGCCAGTCGAAATACGTGCAGCCCAGCTCGTCGCGGGCGGTCAGCAGCGCGGAGATCCACGTGTCCGGCGGCACGTCCACCGTCAGGACCTCGTAGGACTCCTGCGCGGTGGCCCCGGTCCCGAAGAGTTCGTCGACGGGCGCGGGCAGCCAGCCGGCCCCACTCATCGCGGGTCCCCCTCGCCGGTGGTCGCTGCGGCCGGCGGCCGTACGAGCCCGCTCTGCAGCGCCGCCGTCGAAGGACGGGCCGGCCCGGTCGCGTACCGCTCCGCCAGCGACTCGCGCGCGATCTTCTCCTGGAGTTTCAGGATCCCCTGGAGCAGCGCCTCGGGACGCGGCGGGCAGCCGGGAACGTAGACGTCCACCGGGATGATCTGGTCGACGCCCTTGGTGACGGAGTACGAGTCCCAGTACGGGCCGCCGCAGTTGGAGCAGGCGCCGAAGGAGATGACGTACTTGGGCTCGGGCATCTGCTCGTACAGCCGCTTGACCGCCGGGGCCATCTTGTCCGTGACCGTGCCGGACACCACCATCAGGTCGGCCTGGCGGGGCCCGGGCGCGAACGGGATCACGCCGAGGCGGATGAAGTCGTGCCGGGCCATCGACGCGGCGATGAACTCGATCGCGCAGCAGGCGAGGCCGAAGTTGAAGACCCAGAGCGAGTAGCGCCGGCCCCAGTTCAGGACGACCTTCATCGGCTCCGGGGCGAGCCGGGCGAGCGCGCCCAGCCGCTTCGGCTCCAGCAGCGGCACCGGTTCGGGGGTGATGGGGGTCACGTCCATGCCAGGACGCCCTTCTTGTATGCGTACAGCAGGCCCACGGCCAGGAAGCCGAGGAAGATGAACATCTCCACGAGCGTCGTCGCGCCGTAGCCGGGGGCGGCGAAGACCGTCGCCCAGGGGAACAGGAAGATCGAGTCGACGGCGAAGATCACGTACAGGAACGCGTAGACGTAGTAGCGGACCTGGGTGTGCGCCCAGCCCTCGCCGACAGGGTCGACGCCGCACTCGTACGTCAGCAGTTTCTCCGGAGTGGGGACCACCGGGCGCAGCAGGCGTCCCGCACCGAAGGCGACGGCGACGAACAGCACGCCGACGAGGGCGAGCAGTCCGACGACCGAATAGGACTGGAAGTAGTCCGCCGCGACGACGGCGGTCGACCCCCGCAACGTCTCCCGCACCGTCCGTTCCTCACTCCCTGGCCCTGTCGGACCTGTTGTCCCCGGCCCCGTGCTGTTCGGCTGTTCGACGATCTGTACGCACGGGAGTCTAGGCCCTGATAAAGGGCGGGTAAGCAGCCCGTCACACTCTGGGGCGCGAAGGTGGGGTTTTCCCCAGTGGGTGAGGGCGGCCCACCTCATGGCGCCGTCGGCCGCCGCACGGCACGCTGACCCCTATGACCGCTCGCATCTCCGCCGCCGATCCCGCGGCGGCAGGCACCGAGGACCGGCTGCCCCCGGCCCGTTTCGCCTACGACCTGCCCACCTGGAAGGAGATCACGCATCTCCTGGTGAACCTCCCAGTATCGCTGCTCGGCTTCGTCTACGTGGTGACGGTGCTGCTGACCGGCAGCGCGCTGACGCTCAACGTGATCGGCTTCCCGCTGCTGGCGCTCGGGCTGATGGGCTCGCGGCTGCTGGGACGGCTGGAGCGGGCGCGGGCACGGGCGCTGCTCGGGGTGCGGATCGACGAGCCGAGCCCGCTGTCGCTGCACGGCTCGAAGGGACTGCCCGGCCGGCTATGGACGGCGCTGAAGGACCCGGTGGGCTGGCGTTCGGCGCTGTACCACTTCATACGGCTGCCGTGGGGCGTGCTCACCTTCACGGTGACGCTGACCTCGCTGTTCGTGCTCTGGCCGGCGCTGCCTTTCCTCGCCCGGGGCCTGGCGAACGTGGACCGGGCGATGGTGCGCGGTCTGCTGTCGCCGTCCGACGAGCTGGAGCGGCGGATCGCCGAGCTGGAGTCGGACCGGGGGGTCGTGGTCGACACGGCGGCCGCGGATCTGCGGCGCATCGAGCGGGACCTGCACGACGGGGCACAGGCCCGGCTGGTGAATCTGGCCATGGGTCTGGGCCTGGCCAAGGAGAAGCTGCTGGAGGGCCGGTCCGACGAGCATGTCGCCGCGATGGTCGAGGAGGCGCACGGCGAGGTGAAGCTCGCGCTCCAGGAGCTGCGCGACCTGGCCCGCGGCATCCATCCCGCCGTGCTGACCGACCGCGGTCTGGACGCGGCCCTGTCGGCGGTGGCCTCGCGCTGCACGGTGCCGGTGCGGGTGACGGTCGACCTGGAGTCGCGTCCGGCCGCGGCCATCGAGGGCATCGCCTATTTCACGGTCTCCGAGCTGCTCCAGAACGTCAGCAAGCACAGCGGGGCGCGGTCCGCCTCCGTCGAGGTCTGGCGGACCGACGGCCGGCTGCTGATCCAGGTGGGGGACGACGGCCACGGCGGCGCCCGGCTGGACGGCGGAACGGGCATGCGCGGTCTGGCCGAGCGGCTGGACGCGGTCGACGGCCTGTTCGTCGTCGAGTCGCCGCCGGGCGGCCCGACGACCATCACGGCGGAGCTGCCGTGGCGGGACCGTACGGACGGTGCCGGCCCGGCCGGGTCCGGCGTGGCCGCCTCCGGCCGGGGCACCCCCGGCACGAGGTAGGGAAAACCCCCCGCCCAAGAGGCCGACGTGCTCCATGGTCCCGCCATCCGCGGCCGAGCACGCTGGGAGTACGGCGGGACAGCCGTAGGAGACACGAACACGGAACGAGGGGACGGGACGACGCCGATGGCCACCCAGTACCGATCGCAGGACGCACCGGGGTACGGGCCCTACAGCGCGGGCGGGTTCCACGACGGTGGCACCGGCCGGGAACGGCACCTGCTGCCGGCCGGGCTGCGGGCGCCGTTCGAGGCCCGCAGCTGGCGCGAGTTCGGGTACGTGCTGCTGAATCTGCCGATCGGCATCATGCTGTTCACGTACGCGGTGACGATGGTGTCGCTGGGCGCGGGCCTGCTGGTGACGTTCCTGGGCGTCCCGGTGCTGGCGGCGGCGCTGGCCGGCTGCCGCCTGTTCGGCGTGCTGGAGCGGGCGCGGGCGCGCCGGCTGCTCGGCCTGGAGGTCGCCGAGCCGCAGCCGCTGCGGACGACGAAGCCGGGCGTCCTGGCCTGGACGGGAGCCCTGCTGAAGAGCGGCGCCTCCTGGCGGGCCCTGCTCTACGCGATCCTGCACTTTCCGTGGGCGGTGTTCTCCTTCTCGGTCTCGCTGGTCTTCTGGACGCTGGGCTGGAGCCTGCTGACGTATCCGCTGTGGTTCTGGGTGTTCCCGATGTGGGCCGGCCAGGGCGGACTCCAGCTCTACGGCGACGGTCAGCACGGCATCTATCTGGACAATCCGTTCGAGATCACGGTGACCGCGCTGGTGGGACTGCTGTTCACGCTGGCCACGCCGTGGATCGTGCGGGCGCTGACGATGGTGGACCGGGTGCTGGTGCACGGGCTGCTGGGGCCGTCGCGGCTGTCGGCGCGGGTGGTGGAACTGGAGTCGGACCGGGGGGTCGTGGTCGACACGGCCGCCGCGGATCTGCGGCGCATCGAGCGGGACCTGCACGACGGGGCACAGGCCCGGCTGGTGGCGCTGGCGATGGATCTGGGGCTGGCGAAGGAGAAGCTGACGGAGGATCCGCAGGCGGCGGCGCGGATGGTGGACGAGGCGCACGGCGAGGTGAAGACCGCGTTGCAGGAGCTGCGGGACCTGGCGCGGGGGATCCACCCGGCGGTGCTGACGGACCGCGGCCTGGACGCGGCCCTGTCGGCGGTGGCCTCGCGCTGCACGGTGCCGGTGCGGGTGGAGGTCGATCTGGCCGAGCGGCCGGCGGCGGCCATCGAGGGGATCGCTTACTTCACGGTCTCCGAGCTGCTCCAGAACGTCAGCAAGCACAGCGGGGCACGGTCCGCCTCGGTGGACGTCTGGCGGGTGGAGGACCGGCTGATGCTCCAGGTCGAGGACGACGGGGTCGGCGACGCGGACGTGTCCAAGGGGTCGGGCCTCGCCGGGCTGGCCGAGCGGCTGGACGCGGTGGACGGGATCCTCATCGTGGACTCGCCGTCCGGGGGACCCACCCGGGTGACGGCGGAGCTGCCCTGGCGGCGCTGAGCGCGCCCAAAATCCACTGATGACGGCCTGCCGTCCGCGGCCACACGGGTCGCGGCGGCAGGCCGAAACATGTGGTCGCCTCCCTACACTTCCCCTGGCCCGGGCGCGGCGCGGTCCGAATACTGGAATGCTGGACCATGTCGTGCGGAAGACCGTGGGGCGAGGCTGTGGGGGGCCGAGGATCGTGGAGGACAGGGTGCGGGTGGTCATCGCCGAGGATTCAGTGCTGCTCAGGGAGGGCCTGACCCGGCTGCTGACCGACCGCGGACACGAGGTCGTGGCGGGTGTCGGGGACGCCCAGGCGCTGATCAAGACCATCACGGAGCTGCACGACCAGCAGGCGCTGCCGGACGTCGTCGTGGCGGACGTGCGGATGCCGCCGACGCACACCGACGAGGGGGTCCGGGCCGCGGTGCAGCTGCGCAAGGCGCACCCGGCGCTGGGCGTGCTCGTGCTCTCGCAGTACGTGGAGGAGCGGTACGCCACCGAACTGCTGGCCGGTTCCAGCCGCGGGGTCGGCTATCTGCTCAAGGACCGCGTGGCCGAGGTGCGCGAGTTCGTGGACGCGGTGGTGCGGGTGGCCGAGGGCGGTACGGCCCTGGACCCGGAGGTCGTCGCGCAGCTGCTCGGCCGCAGCCGTAAGCAGGACGTGCTGGCCGGGCTCACCCCGCGGGAGCGGGAGGTGCTGGGGCTGATGGCCGAGGGGCGGACGAACTCGGCGATCGCCCGGCAGCTGGTGGTGAGTGACGGCGCGGTCGAGAAGCACGTCAGCAACATCTTCCTCAAGCTCGGACTGTCCCAAAGTGATGGGGATCACCGGCGTGTTCTGGCCGTGCTCACCTATCTGAACTCGTGATCGTCCGACACTGAGTCGGACCGTGCGAACCGTCTCATCAGTGCGTCCAGCATGCGAACGATGCAGGGAAGGCGACCCTCACGGTCGTAGGGTTGAAGCCGGGAAGGTCTTCGGGAAGGCCGCTCCCACACAGCAGCCTCGAAGGAGGTCCAGTTCAGTGACCAGCCAGGTCAGCAGTCCAGCGGAGCAGGCCGACGGAGCCGTCGTAGGAGAGCAGCGCAGGGCGGCCGGGACGAAGGACGTCCGCCGCTTGGACCGGGTGATCATCCGGTTCGCGGGTGACTCGGGTGACGGTATGCAACTCACCGGTGACCGCTTCACCTCGGAGACGGCGTCTTTCGGGAACGATCTGTCGACGCTGCCGAACTTCCCGGCCGAGATCCGGGCCCCCGCGGGAACCCTGCCGGGTGTGTCCTCCTTCCAGCTGCACTTCGCCGACCACGACATCCTCACCCCCGGGGACGCGCCGAACGTGCTGGTCGCGATGAACCCGGCCGCGCTGAAGGCGAACGTCGGCGACCTGCCGCGCGGCGCGGAGATCATCGTCAACACCGACGAGTTCACCAAGCGCGCGATGCAGAAGGTCGGCTACGACGCCTCCCCGCTGGAGGACGGCTCGCTGGACGGCTACCACCTGCACCCGGTGCCGCTGACCACTCTGACGGTCGAGGCCCTCAAAGAGTTCGACCTGTCCCGCAAGGAGGCCGAGCGCAGCAAGAACATGTTCGCGCTGGGCCTGCTGAGCTGGATGTACCACCGGCCCACGGAGGGCACGGAGAAGTTCCTGCGGACGAAGTTCGCCCGGAAGCCGGAGATCGCGGCGGCGAACATCGCCGCGTTCCGGGCGGGCTGGAACTTCGGCGAGACGACGGAGGACTTCGCGGTCTCCTACGAGGTCGCCCCCGCCTCCAAGGCCTTCCCCGTCGGCACGTACCGCAACATCTCCGGGAACCTGGCCCTGGCCTACGGCCTGGTGGCGGCGTCCCGCCAGGCGGACCTGCCGCTGTTCCTGGGCTCGTACCCGATCACCCCGGCCTCGGACATCCTGCACGAGCTGTCCAAGCACAAGAACTTCGGTGTGCGGACCTTCCAGGCCGAGGACGAGATCGCGGGCATCGGCGCTGCTCTCGGTGCCGCCTTCGGCGGGTCGCTCGCGGTGACGACGACGTCCGGACCGGGTGTGGCTCTGAAGTCGGAGACGATCGGTCTGGCGGTGTCGCTGGAGCTGCCGCTGGTGGTGGTGGACATCCAGCGCGGCGGGCCGTCCACCGGCCTGCCGACCAAGACCGAGCAGGCGGACCTGCTGCAGGCGATGTACGGCCGCAACGGCGAGGCGCCGGTCCCGGTCGTCGCCCCGTGCACCCCGGCGGACTGCTTCGACGCCGCCCTGGAGGCGACGCGGATCGCGCTGACCTACCGCACCCCGGTGTTCCTGCTCTCCGACGGCTACCTCGCCAACGGCTCCGAGCCCTGGCGCATCCCCGATCTGGACGAACTGCCCGACCTGAGCGTGCAGTTCGCGCAGGGGCCCAACCACACGACGGCCGACGGCACCGAGGTGTTCTGGCCCTACAAGCGCGACCCCAGGACCCTGGCCCGCCCATGGGCCATCCCGGGCACGCCCGGCCTGGAGCACCGCGTCGGCGGCATCGAGAAGCAGGACGGCACCGGCAACATCTCCTACGACCCGGCCAACCACGACTTCATGGTCCGCACCCGGCAGGCCAAGGTCGACGGCATCGAGGTCCCCGACGTCGAGGTCGACGACCCGAGCGGGGCACGCACCCTCGTCCTGGGCTGGGGCTCCACCTACGGACCCATCACGGCGGCCGTGCGCCGGCTGCGCGCGGCCGGGGAGTCCATCGCGCAGGCCCACCTGCGCCACCTCAACCCCTTCCCGAAGAACCTCGGGGCCGTCCTGAAGCGTTACGACAAGGTGGTGATCCCCGAGATGAACCTCGGCCAGCTCGCCACCCTGGTCCGGGCGAAGTACCTGGTGGACGCGCACTCGTACAACCAGGTCAACGGCATGCCGTTCAAGGCGGAACAGCTCGCCGCGGCTCTCAAGGAGGCCATCGATGGCTGAGACGTCCACGGAAGGCACGGGCACGGCCGAGGCGCTCTCCCTGGTGCCGAAGGCCCAGGCCCGGCAGTCCATGAAGGACTTCAAGTCCGACCAGGAAGTGCGCTGGTGCCCCGGCTGCGGCGACTACGCGATCCTCGCGGCCGTCCAGGGCTTCATGCCGGAGCTGGGGCTGGCCAGGGAGAACATCGTCTTCGTCTCCGGCATCGGCTGCTCCTCCCGCTTCCCGTACTACATGAACACCTACGGGATGCACTCCATCCACGGCCGCGCCCCCGCCATCGCCACCGGCCTGGCCACCTCCCGGCGCGACCTGAGCGTGTGGGTGGTCACCGGTGACGGCGACGCGCTGTCCATCGGCGGCAACCACCTCATCCACGCCCTGCGCCGCAACGTCAACCTCAAGATCCTGCTGTTCAACAACCGGATCTACGGCCTGACCAAGGGTCAGTACAGCCCGACCTCCGAGATCGGCAAGATCACCAAGTCGACGCCGATGGGCTCCCTCGACGCCCCCTTCAACCCGGTCTCCCTCGCCATCGGAGCCGAGGCGTCCTTCGTGGCCCGCACCATCGACTCCGACCGCAAGCACCTCACCGAGGTGCTGCGCCAGGCCGCCGCCCACCCCGGCACGGCGCTGATCGAGATCTACCAGAACTGCAACATCTTCAACGACGGCGCCTTCGACGCCCTGAAGGACCGCACCCAGGCCCAGGAGGCGCTGATCCGCCTGGAGCACGGGCAGCCGATCCGCTTCGGCGCCGACGGCGAGCGCGGTGTCGTCCGGGACGTGCGCACCGGCGACCTGTCCGTCGTGGACGTCACCCCGGACAACGAGTCCGAGATCCTCGTCCACGACGCCCACGCTGCCTCCCCGACCACGGCGTTCGCGCTGTCCCGGCTGGCCGACCCCGACACCCTCCACCACACCCCGATCGGCGTCTTCCGGTCCGTCGACCGCCCGGTCTACGACACCGCGATGGCCGACCAGCTCGAAGCGGCGATCGAGCAGCGGGGCAAGGGCGACCTGGCCGCGCTGCTGGCCGGCGGGGACACCTGGACGGTCGTCGGCTGAGCGTCCTGCTCCGTCTCACGAGGCCCGGGTCCGTGCGGCCCGGGCCTCGTCCTGTGTCCGCGCGGCCTGGTCCTGTGTCCGCCCGGCCTCGTCCTGTGTCCGCCGGGCCTCGTCGTACGTCCGCCGGGCCTGCTCCACGTCCGCCATGCGCTCCTGGGTCCACAGAGCGAGCGCCCGTACCTGTTCGGCGGCCTCCCGGCCGAGGCCGGTGAGGGAGTAGTCGACCCGGGGCGGGATCACGGGCTTCGCGTCGCGGTGGACCAGCCCGTCGCGCTCCAGGGTCTGCAGCGTCTGGGCGAGCATCTTCTCGCTGACGCCTCGCTCGCTGACCCGGCCGACGGCGCGACGCAGTTCGCTGAAGCGGTAGGGCCGCTCCAGCAGCTCGATCAGGACGAGGACGCCCCACCGGCTGGTGACGTGCTCCAGGACCAGGCGGTACGGACACATCGCCGCGTCGGCGACGACGTCCCTTGCCGCTCTTCCAGCGCTTACTGCCATGACAGTACCTTACTTCAAAGTGGGTACTTTCGAAGAGTTAGCGCATCTCCTAGCGTTAGCGCACAGGCACCCCACAAGGAGACTTCCGTCATGAGCATCGTCGTCACCGGAGCCACCGGACACCTCGGCCGCCACGTCGTGGAACAGCTGCTGGAGAGGGTCCCGGCCGACCAGGTCACCGCCGTCGTACGCACCCCGGAGAAGGCCGCCGGCCTCGCCGAGCGCGGCGTGCGGATCGCGGTCGCCGACTACAACGCGCCCGAGACCTTCGACGGCCTGTTCTCGGCCGGCGACAAGGTCCTGCTGATCTCCGGCAACGAGTTCGACAAGGGCCGGGTCCAGCAACACCGGGTCGTCATCGACGCGGCCCGTGCCGCCGGTGTCGCGCTGCTCGCCTACACCAGCGCCCCCGGCACCCTGAAGGCCGCCCTCGCCGACGACCACCACGGCACCGAGGAGGCCGTGCTGGCCTCCGGAGTGCCCTACGTGCTGCTGCGCAACGGCTGGTACCACGAGAACTACACCGAGCAACTCGCCCCCGTCCTGGAGCACGGCGCCGTCGTCCACGCCGCCGGCGAGGGCCGCATCTCCTCCGCCCCGCGCGCCGAGTACGCGGCCGCCGCCGTCGCCGTCCTGACCGGCGAGGGCCACGAGAACAAGACGTACGAGCTGGGCGGGGACGAGGCGTGGAGCCTCGCCGAGTATGCCGCCGAGCTGAGCAGGCAGACCGGCAGGCGGATCACGTCCAACCCGGTCACCGTCGAGGAGTACGCGGGCATCCTGACCGGCGCCGGGCTTCCCGGGCCGCTCGCCGCGATCCTGGCGGGCGTGGACGCCTCCATCGAGAAGGGCGAGCTGGTCATCACCTCCGGCGATCTGTCCCGCCTGATCGGGCGCCCCACCAGCCCGGTCTCGGAGGCGATCGCCGCCGCGCTCGGGGCCTGAGCGACACCGGGGAAACCGTCACCCGCCCGTCATGACCGTTTGACCATACGGACATGACAGGCGGGGGCGCGTGGCGCTACCTTCTTTGATGCCCGCCGCACGTCACGCGGCCGGCACGAAGGAGGAACCAGTGAGCGAGCAGCCGAGGGGTGAGCGGCGCACAGGACTGCTGAACGGTGTCGCCGCCTATGGGATGTGGGGCCTCGTCCCCATCTTCTGGCCGCTGCTCAAACCCGCCGGGGCGGTCGAGATCCTCGCCCACCGCATGGTGTGGTCCCTCGCCTTCGTCGCCGTCGCCCTGCTCGTCGTACGCCGCTGGGCCTGGGCCGGCGAACTGCTGCGCCAGCCGCGCAGGCTGGCCCTCGTCGTGATCGCCGCCGCGGTGATCACCGTCAACTGGGGCGTCTACATCTGGTCCGTCAACAGCGGGCACGTGGTGGAGGCCTCCCTCGGCTACTTCATCAACCCGCTGGTCACCATCGCGATGGGCGTGCTGCTCCTCAAGGAGCGGCTGCGGCCCGTGCAGTGGGCGGCGGTCGGCACGGGCGCCGCCGCCGTCGTCGTGCTCACCATCGGCTACGGCCGCCCGCCGTGGATCTCCCTCTGCCTCGCCTTCTCCTTCGCCACCTACGGCCTGGTGAAGAAGAAGGTCAACCTGGGCGGCATCGAGTCGCTGGCCGCCGAGACCGCGGTCCAGTTCCTGCCCGCTCTGGGCTATCTGGTGTGGCTGGGCGCCCACGGCACCTCGACGTTCGCCGCCGAGGGCGCCGGGCACGCCGCGCTGCTCGCCTCCACCGGCATCGTCACCGCGCTGCCGATGGTCTGCTTCGGGGCGGCCGCGATACGCGTGCCGCTGTCCACCCTGGGCCTGCTCCAGTACATGGCCCCGGTCTTCCAGTTCCTGATCGGCGTCGCCTACTTCCACGAGTCCATGCCGGCCGAACGCTGGGCCGGCTTCGCCCTGGTCTGGCTGGCCCTGACCCTGCTGACCTGGGACGGGCTGCGCACGGCCCGGCGGGCGGCACGGCTCAGGGCCCGGCTCGCCGCCCCCAGGACCGCGACGGCGGCGAAGACCGACCCGGTGGAGGCGTAGCCGCTGCCGCGGGTGGTGCGGGCCCGGTGTGCTCGCACCTTCTCCTTGGTGAAGTTCCAGCCCCGGGGCGAGCCCGCGCATATAACTGGGTGCATGACTCCGACACCCACGGGCGCCGCGCCCGCCCCGCTGCACTGGAAGCTCGTCATCGACGCCGCCGACCCGCACGCGCAGGCCGACTTCTGGGCCGCCGCGCTGCACTACGAGGTGGAGGACAACAGCGCGTTAATCGAACGGCTGCTGGAGCTCGGGGCGCTGCCGGGCGAGGCCACCGTCGAGTTCCACGGCCGCCCGGCCTTCCGGGATCTGATCGGCGTACGGCACCCCGACGACCCGTACGACGAGGAACGCGGCACCGGTCTGGGGCGGCGGCTGCTGTTCCAGCGGGTGCCGGAGGCGAAGTCCGGCAAGAACCGGCTCCACCTCGACCTGCACCCCGGCGAGGGCCGGCGCGCGGACGAGGTGGAGCGGCTGAAGGGGCTCGGGGCGCGCGTGCTGCGGCATGTGCGGGAGCACGGCGGGGAGTGGATGGTGATGGAGGACCCGGAGGGCAACGTGTTCTGCGTGGCGTAGGACGCCGGGTCAGCTCGGGGGTGGCGGGGTCGCGTCGCGGGCCCGTTCGGCCAGGCGGCCCATGCGGGCGCGGGCGGACTCCAGTTGCTCGATGTCGTCGGCGGCGGGGCCGTCCTCGGCGGTGAGTTCGGCCCACAGGTCGATCAGGTCACGGCCGAGCCGCAGGCCCTGCTCGGGGTCGCGGACCGCTCGCCAGGCGGTGGCCGCGCTCTGCACGTCGCCGTAGGCCGCCGCCGCGTCGCCGGCGCGGCGGCGGATGCGGGCGAGGCCGAGGGAGACACCGAAGGAACGGAGCGGATCGCCCGCCAAGTAGGCGATGTACGCCGTGAGTTCGCGCGCCCGCAGCACCTCGGGGTGCTCCGGGCCGAGCACGCCGGACGCGTCCGCGACGGTGCGTTCGGCCAGGGCCGCCGCCTCCTCGATCCGGCCCTCCTTCACGGCGTCGTTGACCCGCGCCAGGGGTTCGGCGAGCAGGACGGCGCCCGCTTCACCGGCCGCGGTCCTGGGATCCTCCCCGAGCACCGCCTCGGCCACGGCGTCGAACCCGCGGGCGGGGGTGGGGGTGGGCTTGGGCCCGGATTCGTCCAGACCGGGGTCGGCCGGGTCGGGGTCCGGGTGCTGGTACTGATGCTGGTACTGGTGCGGAGTCGTTGCGGACGCGGGGGCACCGGGCGCGGGGGCGTGGGCGCCAGGCGCCGGGGCATGCTCGGCGGGCGCGGCCGGTTCCGGCCACGCGTTCACGTCGGCCGGGCCCGCGTCCATCACCGGTGGCGGGCCGAACACCCCCGTGGGGGCGACCGCCGTACCGAGGGGCGTGTCACCCGCTGATTCCGGCAGCGGCCGCAGCGCGAACGCCGGCGCCACCTCGCTGGACGGCGCCGGCGACTCGGAAACCGCCCGCAGCGGGAAAGTGGGCGCACTCTCGCCATACGGCATACCGCCACCGACCCGGGGCTCGCCCTCCGGCCCGGACCCCGGCAACTCCCGCACAGGAAACACAGGAACCCCGTCAGCGGACGGCGCCAACGACTCGAGAGCCGCACGCAACGGGAAAACGGGCGCACTCTCGCCATACGGCATACCGCCACCGACCCGGGGCTCGCCCTCCGGCCCGGACCCCGGCAACTCCCGCACAGGAAACACAGGAACCCCGTCAGCGGACGGCGCCAACGACTCGAGAGCCGCACGCAACGGGAAAACGGGCGCACTCTCGCCATACGGCATACCGCCACCGACCCGGGGCTCGCCCTCCGGCCCGGACCCCGGCAACTCCCGCACAGGAAACACAGGAACCCCGTCAGCGGACGGCGCCGACGACTCGGGAACCGCACGCAACGGGAAAGTCGGCGCGCTCTCGCTGTGCGGTGTACTGCCAGCGGCCAGGGGCTCGTTGTGCGGCTCGGGTGGCGGGAACGCGGGCGCGGGCGGCGGGGAGGGCGGTTCCGTGTCGGGCTCGCGGGCCGGGTCCGGGGCCTGCCTCAGTACGTGTGTCACCCCGTCGTCCTCCGGTCGCGGGGCCGGGCCCGGCCGGGGTGCGTCGGCGGGTGGGTCCGGCGGTGCCGTGCGCAGGGGCTCCGCGGCGAACGCGCTGGAGCCGTCGGTGTGGACCTGGAGGGGGACGACGTAGCCGATGCGCTCGTCGGTGACCGTGGCGAGGACGGGGTGGCCGGAGGCGAGGGCGATGCGGTGGAGGTGGCCCAGGACGGCCTGCTGGATCTCCTCGCCGGGAACCGGGTGGACCGGCACGCCGCCGACCAAGGCCCCGGCGCCGTCCGCCGGCACATGGACGGCGACCGGCGTCGCCACGGGTGCCGCCGGCCGCGCGGCACGCTCGTGTTCCCGCTTCTTCCCGCGGCTCAGTCGAGACATCGGCTCCCTCACTCGGATGAGTGCCATCCGGTCGTTCGCGTACATTCGAGTCTCTCCGCCCGCCTGCCCTCCCCGCGTCACCACGACGTCACAGACTCGCACCAGGAACCGCACTCCTGTGACGCGGGTAACGTTTCGCGGGCAAGGATCGTCGGGATGACGCGGGAGGGGGGACAGCCATGCGGACAGACGTACGACCGGGACCGGAGATCTGGGTCCGCGGACCGGTGACCGACGCCCGCGCCGAGGCCGACGGGTGGGAGGGCAGGCCGGAACGGCCCGCCGGCCGGCCCGTCACGCCCCGCCGGTTCTCCTGGCTGGCCACCCACGGCGGCGCGGGCACCACGACTCTCGCGGCCGTCTACGGCGGTCACGACTGCGGACGCGCGTGGCCGGGGCCCGGCGCCCCGGAGTCGGTGCTGCTGGTCGCCAGGACCCACGCGGCCGGTCTTGACGCCGTCACCCGCGCCCTCGAGGTGTTCCGCGGGGGCGAGGCGCCCGCCGGACTCGACCTGGACGCCGTGGTGCTCGTCGCGGACGCGCCCGGCCGGCTGCCGCGGCGGCTCGCCCAGCGGGTGAAGCCGATCGAGTCCGTGATCGACGTCTACCGCGTCCCGTGGGTGGAGGCCTGGCGGCTGGGCGACCTGAGCGGAGCGCCGCCGCGGGAGAGCGAACCGCTGGCCCGTCTCACCGGGGCGGGGAGCGCGCGGGCGGTCCCTACGCCGTGATGTCCTTCGCCGTGAACCGTGCCCAGGCCGCCGAGCCGAACACCGCCGCGTACAGGGCCTGCAACTCCAGGTTCTTCACCAGGCCGTCCCAGTAGACCGGCTCACGCATGAGGTCGGCGAAGGACAGCCAGTAGTGGGGGAAGAGGTACGGCTGGATCGCGTGCAGCTGGGGTATCTGGTCGACGATCTGAACGGTGATCAGCAGGCCCACGGTCGTGGCCATCGCGGCGATCCCGCTGTTGGTCAGCGTCGAGACGAACAGGCCGAGCGCGGCGAGCCCGATCAGCGACGCGGCGACGACGAGGGCGATCAGCAGCGCCCGGCCCAGTCCGTCGGCGAAGCTGATCCGCGTGCCCGAGATGGTCGCCAGATCACCGAGCGGGAACAGCAGGGCACCCACGATGAGCGCCGAGACGGCGACCACGAGGGTGGCGACCAGGCAGAAGGCCATCGTCGTGGCGTACTTGGCGAGCAGCAGGCGAGTGCGGCCCGCGGGTGCTACCAGCAGATAGCGCAGGGTGCCCGCGTTCGCCTCCCCGGCGACGGCGTCGCCGGCGATCACGCCCACGGCCATCGGCAGGAAGAACGGCAGGGTGGCGGCCAGCGCGGTGAAGACCAGGAACAGCCCGTTGTTGGTGACCTGCGCGATGAACGCCGGACCCTCGCCGCCCCCGCCGCCGACCGACGAGCCGTCCCTCGTCTCGATCCTGACGGCCACCCCGACCAGGACCGGCACACCGGCCAGCACGCCCAGCAGCGCGAGAGTGCGCCAGCGCCGGAAGGTGGTCACCAGCTCGCTGCGCAGCAGCCCGAAGGTCCACAGCCGGCGCGGGGCGCGCACGGCCACGTCCGCGGCCTGACCCGGCGACAGCTCAGCCCGCGACATCGAAGCCCTCCCCCGTGAGTGCCACGAACGCGTCCTCCAGCGAGGCCCGTTCGACCCCGAAGCCCCGTACGCGGACGCCCGCCGTCACCAGCGCGGCGTTCACGTCGGCGAGGTCGCGCTCCGGTGGGTCGCCGGACACCCGGTCCTCGCCCGCGACGACGTCGCCGACGCCCTGTTCCTTCAGCACCCGGGCCGCCTCCCCCGTGTCGGGCGTGATCACCACCAGCCGGCCGCGCGCTCCGGCGGCCAGCTCCGCCACGGCTCCCTGGGTGATCAGCCGCCCCTGCGCCATGACCGCCGCGTGGCTGCACACCTGCTCGATCTCGTCCAGCAGATGGGAGGAGAGGAAGACGGTCGTGCCGTCGGAGGCCAACTCCCGGACCAGGGAGCGGATCTCGCGCATGCCCTGCGGGTCGAGACCGTTGGTCGGCTCGTCCAGGACGAGCAGTCTGCGCGGCTGGAGCAGCGCGGCGGCCAGACCCAGGCGCTGTTTCATGCCCAGGGAGTAGGCCTTGGCCTTCTTGCCCGCCGCGGCCGTCAGGCCCACCCGGTCCAGGGCGGCGGCGACCCGGGCGCGCCGGGTGCGGGGGTCGGCGGCCGGGTCGGCGGCGTCGTAGCGCAGCAGGTTGTCCCGGCCGGACAGGAAGCCGTACAGGGCGGGGCCCTCGATGAGCGCGCCGACCTGCGGGAGCACGGTGCGCGAGGACCGGGGCATGGGGCGCCCCAGCACTCGCGCCGTGCCGGAGGTGGGCTCGATGAGCCCCATCAGCATGCGGATGGTGGTGGTCTTGCCCGAGCCGTTCGGGCCGAGGAAGCCGAAGACGCTGCCCGCCGGGACGGTCAGGTCGAGACCGTCGACGGCGAGCTGTCCGCCGCGGTAGCGCTTGGTGAGCCCGCGCGTGTGGATGACGCTGTCATCCCGCTCGTCCATCGGCCCCCTCGATTCCTCGTGCCCGTCGCGTCCTTACTGCCCGGTGTTCGCCGCCTTCACCAGCGTGTCCTTGGTGACGGCGCCGACGTACACCTTGCCGTTGTCCGTGATCAGCGCGTTGACCAGGCGGGTGGAGAAGACCGTGCCCTTGCCGAACTTGCCGCTGACCTGGTCGCCGAGCGAGCCGAGGAACCCGCTCAGGTCGCCCTTGCCGGAGGACGACGGGATGCCGCCCTTGTTACCGGTGTCGATCACGGCGATGGAGTTCCAGCCCTTGCCGAGGACCTTCGGGCCGCTCTCGGCCGGGTCCTTGTGCGACGCGCCGGGCTCGTGGAACTGCCGGTCCGGGCCGGCCTTCCGCTCGGCGTCCTTCGTGACGTCCTTCGCGGCGTCCTTCTCCTCGGTGACCTTCGCCCCCTTGGGCGGGGTGAAGTCGAAGGTCGAGGCGGCCGGCTTGGCGAAGCTGACCTGGGTGAAGCCCGCGTCCACCACGGCGGCGCCGCCGCTCGCCGGGGTGAGCGTGAACTTCAGCGGCAGCCCGGTCTTGGCGTCCACCGCGATGCTGATCGCACCGACCGTGGTGCCGGAGGCATGCTTCGGCTCGATGACCAGCTTGTAGGCGTCGCGGCCGGCGACCTGCGCGGTGCCGTCGACCTTCACCGAGGTGGTGTCGTCGACCGCCTTCAGGGCCTCGTCGGCGAAGTCCTTGGGCGTGGCGGGGACCTCGTCCCGGTGCTTCTCGCCGCCGTCGGCCGCGGTGCCGTGGAAGACCTCGTTCGACTTGCTGTCGTAGCCCCAGACGTCCTTGCCGTTGTGGATGAGGCTGTACTCGGCGGCGCTCTCGATCAGCGAGACCTTCTGCCGGTCCTCGCCGTCGGCGGCGACGCGCAGGGTGTGCGTTCCGGAGGCCAGTTCGGGCAGCTTTGACATCGGGTCGGCCGACGAACCGTCACCACCCCCGGCCACGCCGGAGGCCAGGCCGCTCTCCAGGCCGCCGAGGTTCGGCAGACCCAGGTCGGTGCTGACCTTGACCGTGCCGGACAGCTGCTGGACGTCCGACTTGGCGATCTTCTCTATGAGTTGCTGTGCGGTGATCTTCGGCAGGTCGGGGTCGCCGGACGCGGCGAGTGCGGGGACGAGCCCGATGGTCGCCGCCGCCACCCCCACCACCGTGACCGGGACGACGTAGCGCGCGGCCTTGCGGCGCCCCGTGCGCAGGTCGTCGGCTTCGGAATCGTTCGGTGCCATGTGTGCCCTACCTCCGTCATCGGCGGCGGCTGTCCTTCTGCACTGGGGTGTCACCCTCAGCCGCCATTCTCACCCAGATCGGTGAGGAGTGGTGTGGTCCGTGGTTTCCATCTGACCAAATCGGCGGGGCGGAAGCGTCAGACCCCGGAGCCAACTCCGTGTACGCCTGCGGTATGACACACCAAGGGCGACGCCTCCCCCACCCCGTAGGGGTAGAGGTGGAGAGCGCCGCTCGAAGGGGCCGCCCGGCGAGGGCGGCCGGTGAGGTCGCGGAACCGGACGGGCGTCAGCCGGCCCGGTGCACCACCGCGTCGCACAGCTGAAGCAGTGCGGCCTTCGCCTCGCACTCCCGCAGCGGCGCCAGCGCGGCCCGCGCCTCCTCGGCGTAGCGCACGGTGTCCCGGCGGGCCTGCTCCAGCGCCGGGTGCGCCCGCAGCGCCGCCAGCGCCTCCGCGTGCCGCGCGTCGTCGCTCAGGTCGGAGTCCAGCAGCTCGCACAGGGCGATGTCCTCGGCCAGCCCCAGCCGGGCCGCGCGCTCGCGCAGCCGCAGCACCGGCAGGGTGGCGATGCCCTCGCGCAGATCGGTGCCGGGGGTCTTGCCCGACTCGTGCGAGTCGGAGGCGATGTCCAGGACGTCGTCCGCCAGCTGGAAGGCGACGCCCAGCCGCTCGCCGTACTGCGTCAGCACGTCCACGACCGTCTCGTCGGCGCCGGACATCATCGCGCCGAACCGGCACGACACCGCCACCAGCGATCCGGTCTTGCCGCCCAGCACGTCCAGGTAGTGGTCGACCGGGTGCCGGCCGTCCTGCGGACCCGCCGTCTCCAGGATCTGCCCGGTGACCAGCCGCTCGAACGCCACGGCCTGCACCCGCACGGCCTCCGGGCCGAGGTCGGCGAGGATCTGCGAGGCCCGGGCGAAGAGGAAGTCGCCGGTCAGGACCGCGACCGAGTTGCCCCAGCGGGTGTTGGCGCTGGCCACCCCGCGGCGCACGGCGGCCTCGTCCATCACGTCGTCGTGGTACAGCGTCGCCAGGTGGGTCAGCTCCACCACCACGGCCGAGGGCACGATCCCCGGCGCGTACGGATCCCCGAACTGGGACGCGAGCATCACGAGCAGTGGCCGGAACCGCTTCCCCCCCGCCCTGACGAGATGCTGCGCGGCGCCGGTGATGAACGGGACCTCGCTCTTGGTGGCTTCGAGCAGCCCTTCCTCGACAGCCGCCAATCCGGCCTGGACATCGGCTTCGAGAGCCTGGTCCCGCACGCTCAGCCCGAATGGCCCGACGACGGTCACGAGGGGTCTCCTGTCTGCTGGTGTCTGCTGGGGATTACACGGTTTGTCGATAGGTCGCTGCCCTCACTCAAGTCAGCGTATCCGGTCACGTTTCGATCACCGATATCGCCCACCTATACGGGCCAGGCCACTTCACCCGACGTGACCACCATCACGTGTCAGCCACACGGCCCATCCACACTCACACATGAAGTCCGATTCACCCCTATTGGGGTTTCAATTCTCTTTAGTGGTATTTGCTCTTCGGCCACTCGAGCCGTGACTTGGGACACACCCCCTCCCCTCCGCGCCACCTCTCGCATTCCTTCACATCCCCTTTACACCCAGTCGAGTTGAGTCTTGGCAGGTGCAAAGGATCAAGCACCACATACCCCCCGGACCAAGGTCAAACTGGACGATGTGTGATTCCAGCACTTGTTCGGGACATGTGCTCTCGCATACGTTCCCGGCACCGACGGGCGGACGCCGAATCCTGCCGCCGCCCGTAATCCCAACGACCGAATGAACCACGGCAGGAGCGGGGGACCCAGGTAAGTCGCCGGGCCGGGCGTCGTACGTACCGCGTACACCGCACCGGATCGGCTTGGGGTGAAGCCGCGCCCTTCAAGGCGCGGCCGGGCACCTCCCAGCCCGAACCCGACAGCTCACCTCGCAGGCGACGGAGAGGAATTCCCCCATGCCTGCAAACGGTCAGCGCCGCTCTTCCCGCACCGCCCGCCTCGTCCGTGCCCTCGCCGTCACCGGCACGGGCGCAGCCGTCCTCGCCGTACCGCTGCTCGGCGCCACGACCGCGTCCGCGGCGACCCCGGCCACCGTCCGGACGGCCGCCGGCTTCGGCTACTCGAACAACCTCGACGGCTGGATCCGGGCCTCCCTGGCGGTCATGGCACAGAAGGGCATCCCGGGCTCCTACAACGGGATCCACCGCAACATCATCCGCGAGTCCTCCGGCAACCCGCGCGCCATCAACCTCTGGGACTCCAACGCCAAGAAGGGCATCCCGTCCAAGGGTCTGCTCCAGGTCATCGACCCGACCTTCCGGGCCTACCACGTGAACGGCACGTCCTGGGACATCTACGACCCGGTCGCCAACATCACCGCCGCCTGCAACTACGCGGCCAAGCGGTACGGCTCCATCGACAACGTCTTCGGCGCGTACTGACCGGACCGCGGCCGGCGCACGCACCGGCTAGTGCTGTGGCCGGGAAGGTTTGCCGGGAAGCTCGCGGCGTCCGGTGCTGGGGGGCACCTCCCACGCCGTTCAGGCAGTGGGGGAGCATCGCAAGGCGGAGCATTGCCCGCGTACTGGATGTACTCGGGTGATGCGACAACGCGGCGTGGGGGTACCCCCGGCCGAAGGCTGGGGGAGTGCCGTGCCGGGCGTCGCGAGCCGGTGAACCTTTCCGGTCACAGCACTAGACAAACAGTCGTTCGAGGACGACGGCGATGCCGTCGTCCTCGTTCGACGTCGTGACCTCGTCGGCCACCGCCTTGAGCTCGGGGTGGGCGTTGGCCATGGCGACCCCCCGGGCGGCCCACTGGAACATCGGGACGTCGTTCGGCATGTCGCCGAAGGCGAGGGCGCTCTCGCGGCCCAGTCCCAGGTGTTCGGCGGCCAGCGCCAGTCCGGTCGCCTTGGTGACGCCGCACGGTTGGAGTTCGACGGTCCCGGGGCCCGACATGGTGACCGTGGCGAGGGAACCCACCGCGCCGCGGGCCGCCTGCGCCAGCTCGTCGTCGGACAGCACCGGGTGACGCAGCAGCACCTTGCTGATGGGCGCGCGCCACAGGTCGTCGCGCCGTTCGACCCGTACGGCGGGCAGCGCCGGGTGCGGCATGAGATACCCCGGCTCGATGAGCGTGAGCCCCTCGACCCCGTCCTGGTCGACCGCGGCGTACACCTCCCCCACCTCGGCCTCGATCTTGCCGAGCGCGGTCTCGGCCTGCTCCCGGTCCAGGGTGACCGACCACAGCAGGCGGTCACTGCCGGCGTCGTAGAGCTGTGCGCCCTGACCGCACACCGCGAGCCCCGTGGTACCGAGGACGTCGAGCAGTTCCCGCACTCTCGGTGCCGGCCGTCCGGTCACCACGAGGTGCCGGGCACCTGCGGCCGCCGCCCCCGAGAGCGCGGCGAGGGACCGTTCGGACACGGTGTGGTCGCCGCGCAGCAGCGTTCCGTCCAGGTCGGTGGCGATGAGGGCATATGCGAGGGCGGCCATGATCAGAGAATACGGATGCCCCGGCCCGCCGACTCGACCGGAACCGGACGACCGCGACGGCCACCGTGCTCCCGGCTCCCTCTCCTCAACTCCCTTACCTGTGAGAGCGCTTCGGCGCCGCGGACGAGGTTGCCCTCAACCGTGCGCCGCCGCGAGGTGTGCGGCCAGCCGCGGCGAGGCGAACTCCGTGCCGCACACGAACCGCATCACCGGCCCGTACGAGGCCGCCGCCGGCAACCCCGTGAAGTAGAGGCCGGGTACCGAGGAGACGTAGCCCGCGCCGAGCCTCGGGGCGCCGCGGCTGACCGCGAGTCCGCTGCGCAGCTCGGGGCCGAGGAAGCCCATCGCGGCGATGTCGACGCGGTAGCCGGTGGCCGCCATGACGTGGTCCGCCTCCAGTTGCCGGCTCTCGCCCGCGAGGGTGCGCACCGTCAGTACCGGACGCCCGCCCGTGACCTCGGCACGCACGATGCCGCTCACCTCGTGGACCGGCACCGCCGACTCGAAGCGCTCGCGCAGCCACCAGGCGCCGAGCGGGCCGAGGACCCGGCGGACCAGATGGTGGCGGACCCCGGCCGGGAGGTACCGGAAGGGCTGCGGGTGGTAGCTCAGCGCCCACAGCGACCAGGCGCGGCCGAAGGGCGACTCGGGCCGGAACCTCGGCTGCTCCCAGGGCGGGGCGCCGAAGGCGACCGCGCCTCGGCCCCGCGCCACCACCCGCACCCGCGCGCCGGCCTCCGCCGCGAGCACCGCCGTCTCCAGCGCGGACTGGCCGGCGCCGACGACGATCAGTTCCTTCCCGGCGAACCGGCCGAGGTCGTGGTGCTGGGAGCTGTGCGAGAGCGGCCCGGTGGGCGTGGGGCCGTCCGGTACCGCCGCGGCCAGTTCCGGCGGCAGATGGGACAGGCCCGACAAGCCCGTCGCCACCACGACCGCCCGGGCGGTGAACTGCTCCCCGGAGTCCGGCTTCAGCTCGAAGCCGCCGCCCGGCCGCCGGTCGACCGACACCACCCGCACCCGCTCCAGCTCGGGCACCAGCCTGCGCTGGAACCACTCGCCGTAGGCGATGAAGGTCTCCACCGGGATGATGTCCTCGTCGGTCACCAGCGGTCCGATGCCGGCCGCGGCGCAGTAGTCGGCGAGGGTGTGGCCGCGCTGCGGGCAGTCGATGCCGGAGGCGGCCGGGGTCGACTTCAGCAGCATTCCGGCGGGCATGTGGTCGCGCCAGGCGACCATGGGCTCGCCGAAGACGCGGACCGGGATGCCCCGGGCGCGCAGATGCGCGGCGGTGGACAGGCCGAACGGCCCGGCACCGATGACTGCCACCGGTTGGTTCACGAAGTCCCTCCCCAGGACGTGCTCACGTCACTTCGTGGGCCGGCTCGGGCGGCGGGACGCGCCGCCCGCACACGGTCGTGCTGCGCCCTAACCGGTCGTGCCGCCCCGGCGGTTGGTCCGCCACAGCTGATAGAGGTGCCGGGCGCCCGGCCGCACGAAGCGGGCGAGCATCGTGAGGAACGGCAGCGGGTCGTCGCCCGCGAGCCAGGCCAGCTCCGTGCCGCTCGGCCTCGCCGGCGCGTGCGGCGTGGTGTAGCCGCTGCGGCGGTAGGCGAGCAGGGCGGGCAGGTCGATGTTCTCCACGACGTACCGGTGGCCTGCGCGCTGCTCGCCCTCCGGGACGGGCCGCCCGGTCAGGTCGAGGTGCATGGCCCGCACGACGTCCACGCCCGACTCGCTCTCGAAGAGCCGGAACTGCGCGCCCATGCGCGGATTGAAGTCGAGGAGCTTGTACTGCCCGTCGCGCCGGTCGAAACGCAGGTCGAGGTCGACGATGCCGGTGAAGCCGATCTGCTTGATGAACCGCGCGGCGAGGTCGGCGAGTTCCGGGTTGTCGACGACGTACGCGTTCGCCGTCATGCCCGCGTGCGGCGGCCAGGAGCGGACCTTGACGCCGGTGAACATCGCGAGCGGGACCGAGTCCTGGTCGAAGTAGGCGTGCACGATCCAGTCCTCGGCCTCCTCCCGCGGCAGATACTCCTGGAGGATCACGCCCGGCCGCTCGCCCCAGTCCCGGGCCAGGGCCAGCAGGCCCTCGCGGCTGTTGATCCTCGTGGTGCCGTTCACCGCGGGGCTGCTGCGCCGGACGAACGCCTCGCGGTTCTTGGCCACCACCGGGAAGCAGGCCTTCTCGGCGAACGCCACGATGTCGTCGTACGACTGCGGGAAGGCGGCAGTGGGGCTCGGGATGCCGTGCTCCACGCACAGTTCGTGCAGGCCCTGCTTGCTGGCCAGACGGCGCGGCAGGCCGGGGGCGACGGGCGGGAAGAGGAAGTGGCCTTCGAGTTCGTCCTGGTGCTCGGCGATCAGGACGGCGGCCTCCTCGTCGGTGGGCACCAGGACGGTGGGCCGGCCGATGCGGCGGCCGATCCGCAGCAGGCCCTCCACCAGACGGTCCGCACCCTCCGTGCCCCTGGTCGGCCAGACGAACGCGCGTTTGAGATACCGGGATGAGGCCGCCGGTGTGTAGGCGTCCTCGGTGATCGCGTACATCGGCACGCCCAGCCGGCCGAGGCTGCGGATCGCGCCCACCCCGCCGTGGTGCAGCGGGTAGTCGCCGAACTTCACGATCAGGCCCGGGACCTCACGGTCGGCCCGGAAAGGCACACTGACGGCATTCCTGGCCACGGGTCCCCCCACGTGTCCCCCCTATGGAGCGGACCCACCCCGTCCGCACCCCCAGAGGACGCTAAGCCGGAATTGCCCCCTCCCACAAGACCAATTCGGACATTGCAAACTCTTTAGACACTGCCCAAGACATGCGAAGCCCCCGTAACGTGTGGCCCGATCACATGGAATTCCGGAAAGGAAGGCAGTACCCATGCCCCCCTTCGAGGTCCCCGAGGGCGACCCCTTCGGTCCGCACAACCTTCCCTACGGCGTCTTCTCCCACGCCGGGTCATCGGAGAGGACCGTGGGCGTCCGGCTCGGCGACCACGTGCTCGACGCGGGGGCGGCGGCGCGGGCACTCGGTTCGCCGTACGCCGGACTGCTCGCGCGGCCGACCCTGAACCCACTGCTGGCCGCGGGCCGCACCGCGTGGTCCGACGTGCGGCGCGCGCTGACGTCGTGGGTGACGGTGCCGGCCCACCGGGAGACCGTCGCGCCCTTCCTGCACCCCCTGTCCTCGGTGACCCTGCACCTCCCCTTCGAGGTCGCGGACTACGTCGACTTCTACGCCTCGGAGAACCACGCCCGGAACGTGGGGCAGATCTTCCGCCCGGACGCCGAGGACTCTCTGACGCCCAACTGGAAGCACATTCCGATCGGTTACCACGGCCGCTCCGGCACGGTGGTGGTCTCCGGCACGGACGTGATGCGCCCGTCGGGCCAGCGGAAGGCTCCCACGGACCCCGCGCCGGTGTTCGGCCCCTCGGTCCGGCTGGACATCGAGGCGGAGGTCGGCTTCGTGGTGGGCGTGCCCTCGCGGATGGGGCAGCCGGTCGCGCTCGGCGACTTCCGCGAGCACGTCTTCGGGCTGTGCCTGCTGAACGACTGGTCGGCGCGCGACATCCAGGCCTGGGAGTACGTCCCGCTCGGGCCCTTCCTCGGCAAGTCCTTCGCCACGTCGGTGTCGGCGTGGATCACTCCGCTGGACGCGCTGGAGGAGGCGCGGGTGGCCCCGCCGCGGCGGACGCACCCGCTGCTGCCCTACCTCGACGACTCCGCGGACGAGCCCGGCGGTTACGACCTGCGGATCTCCGTCGCGATCAACGGTCACGTGGTGTCCGAGCCGCCCTTCTCCACCATGTACTGGACGGCCGCGCAGCAGCTCGCCCACATGACGGTCAACGGCGCGTCCCTGCGCACGGGCGACCTGTACGGCTCGGGCACGGTGAGCGGACCCGCCGAGCACGAGCGCGGCTCGCTGCTGGAGCTGACCTGGAACGGCCGGGAGCCGCTGGAACTCCCCGACGGCAAGCGGGCGTTCCTGGAGGACGGCGACGTGGTGACGCTCTCGGCCTGGGCACCGGGCGCGAACGGCACGCGGGTGGGGCTCGGGGAGGTGAGGGGGCGGATCGTCTCGGGCTGAGTGGAGCCCTGCGGCCCTTCCCACGCCGGGGATTCGGTGGTGGCGGACCCCTGACTCCCGGTGCCCGTGGCCGTCATACTGGCGGCAGGCCGTGCGCGTCCGGCGCGCCGGCCGGCCGCACAGCACCGCTCCACCGCACGACCCCGACACCCGCCCACCTCCGACGAGGATCCGGAGTCCGAGGCATGACCGCCTGCCTGCTCCTGCTGAGCGCCGTCGCGCTGACGCTCGCCGTGCCGGTCCCCCGCACACTGGCCCGGGCGGGGTGGCCCGAACGGGAGCCCGTCGTCGCGCTGTGGGTGTGGCAGTGCCTGGTCGCCACCGTCCTGCTGAGCTGCCTCGCGGGGCTCGTGCTGGGCACCGCGGCCGTCTTCAGCACCGTTCACGACCGGGTCTTCGCCCCCGCGCCGCCGGCCGTGACGGCCGCCTACGACCTTTCGGTGGCGCCCGTCTGGGCCGCCGGCCTCACCCTGCTGCTGGCCGGCGGCGCCGCCTGGACCACCGCGATGCTCGCCCGCGAGCTCGTCGAGGCCCGCCGCCGGCGCGGCCTGGCCCTCGCGCATCTGCGCGAACGTGCCCCCGACCTGCCCGCGGGCCTTCCGTCGGCCCGCGGACCGCTGCTGGTGCTGGAGGACGAGTACCCCGACGCCTGGTGGATGCCCGGTCACCCGCCCCAGCTCGTCGTCACCACCGGCGCCCTGCACCGGCTCACCGGCCACCAGCTCGACGCCGTCCTCGCGCACGAGCGCGGCCACGCCCGCGCCCACCACGACTGGCTGCTGCACCTGTCGACCGCGCTGGCCACCGGCTTCCCGCGCATCCCGCTGTTCACCCAGTTCTGCGAGCAGACCCACCGCCTGGTGGAACTGGCAGCCGACGACACGGCTTCCCGCCGCCACGGCCACCTCACCACGGCCCTCGCCCTGATCGAGCTCAACCAACACCGCGGGGTACTGTCCTGCGCCTCCAGCAACCGCCTCCTGAGCGAGCGGGTGGACCGCCTGCTGGAGCCCCCGCCGCGGCTGGACCGCAGGCGACGGGCACTGACCACGGCGGTCGCCGCCCTGGTGCCGCTGCTCCCGCTCCTGATCACGTTCGCCCCCGGCCTGACGGCACTGGGCTGAGCAGCGGCCCCGTCGCCGTGACCGGCGCGGCGCGGCGCGGCTACATCCAGTCGTCCGGTTCGGGCTCGGGCAGGTCCTCCACCGGTTCCGGCTCGCCCACGCCCGCCGTACCTGTCCGGGCAGTTCCCGATGCGGCCGTTCCCGTGCCGACCGCGGCCGAGTCGCCGGGCGGACCGGCCAGCGACTCCAGCACCGCGAGCACGCCCTCCCCGTACGTCGCCAGCTTCTTCTCGCCGACGCCGCCGATCGTGCCGAGCTGTGCCACGGACTTCGGCCAGATCGTGACGATCTCCCGGAGCGTGGCGTCGTGGAAGATGACGTACGCCGGGACGCCCTGCTCGCGGGCCTGTTCGGCGCGCCAGGCGCGCAGGGCCTCGAAGGCGGGAAGCAGTTCCTCGGGCAGTTCGGCCGCAGCCGCCCTGGGCTTGCGGTCGTCCCGGGCGGCCGAAGCCCGCGACGCGGCCGGCTTCTTCGGCTCCTTGCGCAGCGGCACCTCCCGCTCCCTCCGCAGCACCGACCCGCTGCTGTCGGTCAGCACCAGCGTGCCGTACTCGCCCTCGACGGCGAGCAGCCCCTGCGCCAGCAACTGCCGTACGACACCCCGCCATTCGCCCTCGGTCAGCTCGTCGCCGATGCCGAACACGGACAGCTGGTCGTGGTCGAACTGGATCACCTTGCCGGTGCGCTTGCCGAGCAGGATGTCGATGATCTGGCCCGCGCCGAACTTCTGCCCCCGCTCCCGCTTCAGCCGCACCACCGTCGACAGCACCTTCTGGGCCGCGATCGTGCCGTCCCAGGTCTCGGGCGGGGTCAGGCAGGTGTCGCAGTTGCCGCAGCCGGCCGCGCCCGGTTCCTGGCCGAAGTAGGCGAGGAGCTGGCCGCGGCGGCACCGGGCCGTCTCGCACAGGGCGAGCATCGCGTCCAGGTGGGCCTGGGCCCGGCGACGGAACGCCTCGTCGCCCTCACCGGACTGGATGAGCTTGCGCTGCTGCACGACGTCGTTCAGGCCGTAGGCCATCCAGGCCGTCGACGGCAGGCCGTCGCGGCCCGCGCGGCCCGTCTCCTGGTAGTAGCCCTCCACGGACTTGGGCAGGTCCAGGTGGGCGACGAACCGGACGTCGGGCTTGTCGATGCCCATGCCGAAGGCGATGGTGGCGACCACGACCAAGCCGTCCTCGCGCAGGAAGCGGGACTGGTGCGCCGCGCGGGTGCCCGCGTCCAGGCCCGCGTGGTACGGCACCGCCTCGACGCCGTTGCGGGTGAGGAACTCGGCCGTCTTCTCCACCGAGTTGCGCGACAGGCAGTACACGATGCCCGCGTCGCCCGGGTACTCCTGGCGCAGGAAGGTCAGCAGCTGCTTCTTGGCGTCGGCCTTGGGCACGATCCGGTACTGGATGTTGGGCCGGTCGAAGCTGGCCACGAAGTGCCGGGCCCGCGGCATGTTCAGCCGCTGGGTGATCTCCTGGTGCGTGGCGTGGGTGGCCGTCGCGGTGAGCGCGATCCGCGGCACGTCCGGCCAGCGCTCGCCCAGCAGTGACAGCGCCAGGTAGTCGGGGCGGAAGTCGTGGCCCCACTGCGACACGCAGTGCGCCTCGTCGATGGCGAAGACGGAGATCTTGCCGCGGGAGAGCAGGTCGAGCGTGGCGTCCAGGCGCAGCCGCTCCGGTGCCAGGTAGAGCAGGTCGAGCTCGCCGGCCAGGAACTCCGCCTCGACCACCCGGCGCTCGTCGAAGTCCTGCGTGGAGTTCATGAACCCGGCGCGCACGCCCAGCGCCCGCAGCGCGTCCACCTGGTCCTGCATCAGCGCGATGAGCGGCGACACCACGACGCCCGTACCGGGCCTGACCAGGGACGGAAGCTGGTAGCAGAGCGACTTGCCGCCACCGGTGGGCATGAGCACGACGGCGTCGCCGCCCGCCACCACGTGCTCGACGACTTCTTCCTGCTCACCCCGGAAGTCCTCGTACCCGAAGATCCGGCGCAGCGTCGCCAGAGCCTCGCTCTCCGTCACTGACATGTCGGTGACACCATCCGTCCCGCCCATCGCCTCGTCCCCCACACCTCGCTCCTCGACCACTGCCTCCACGATAGGGGCCCGCACGGACACCCCCGGACTTGTCCACAGGCCGGCCCGGTAACCCACGGTCAACGACACGACAGTCGTTCACACGTACGCGGGAGACTCGTCCGCATCCGGCCGGCGGTGTGAATGAACCGGCGAGACTGCCTCCTGTGGGAGCGATGAACGCCACACCGAATGCCGCCAAGCCTTCTGGCCGGTCCCTCCTGAGGGTGGATGGACCGCTGATGACCTGGACCGCCTCCCGAACCTGCCGGCACACACCCAGCTGATCGACGCGAGTCTGGTTTTCCGGTGCCCGCACTCGGTCTTTCACGAGCGCGCGATGAGCTTCTTCGCCCGGCACCTCGACAGCGCCGCCCCGCCCGAGCTCGACGCGCTCTGCAGGTTCACCGTCGACATCGACCGGCAGAACAGACCCGAACCGGATGTGGCCGTTTTACGAAGCGACGCCCTGGGCAGCCACGAGCAGACCCGAGTCCCCGCGACAGCTGTCGTACTGGTCGTCGAGGTCGTCGGGCCGGACTCCGTCTCCCGGGACCGCGAGACCAAGCCGCTGAAGTACGCGCGGGCCAAGATCCCCCACTACTGGCGGGTCGAGAACGAGGACGGCCGCGCCGCGGTGCATGTCTTCGAACTGGAACCCACGACCGGCTCCTACACCAGCGTCGGCATCTTCAGGGAGCGGATGAAGGCGGACGCCCCGTTCTCCGTGAACCTGGACCTCACCGGGATCAGGACGCGCCATGGCAGAGGCAAGTAGGTCCGAGCAGACCTGAACGCGGTGGCCCGGCCCCACCAGGGGCCGGGCCACCGCGTTCAGGCGCTGCCTCAGCGCACGAACACTCCCGCCTGGTTGGCCAGGTCCAGGAAGTACTGCGGGGCCACGCCGAGTACCACCGTGACCGCCACGCCCACGCCGATCGCGGTCATCGTCAGCGGGGAAGGCACCGCCACCGTCGGGCCCTCCGGGTGGGGATCGCTGAAGAACATGAGCACGATGACGCGGATGTAGAAGAAGGCCGCGATCGCCGACGAGATCACACCGATCACGACCAGCGGCACCGCGCCGCCCTCGGCCGCCGCCTTGAACACCGCGAACTTCCCGGCGAAGCCGGAGGTCAGTGGAATGCCCGCGAAGGCCAGCAGGAACACCGCGAACACGGCCGCCACCAGCGGGGAACGCCGGCCCAGCCCCGCCCACTTGGACAGGTGCGTCGCCTCGCCGCCCGCGTCGCGCACCAGCGTGACCACGGCGAACGCGCCGATCGTCACGAAGGAGTACGCGGCCAGGTAGAACAGCACGGACGAGACGCCGTCCTTCGAGGTCGCGATGACACCGGCGAGGATGAAGCCCGCGTGCGCGATCGACGAGTACGCGAGCAGCCGCTTGATGTCGGTCTGGGTGATCGCGACGATCGCACCGCCCAGCATGGTGACGATCGCGACCCCCCACATGACCGGCCGCCAGTCCCAGCGCATGCCCGGCAGCACGACGTACAGCAGCCGCAGCAGCGCGCCGAAGGCCGCCACCTTGGTGGCCGCCGCCATGAACCCGGTGACCGGAGTCGGAGCGCCCTGGTAGACGTCCGGCGTCCACATGTGGAACGGGACCGCGCCCACCTTGAACAGCAGACCCATCACGACCATCGCGGCGCCGATGAGCAGCAGCGCGTCGTTGCCCATGGTGTTGGCGAGTGCCGGGTCGACGTTCGGCACGTTGCCGTCGACGACCTGCGCGATCCGGGCGTACGACACCGAGCCCGCGTACCCGTACAGCAGCGCGATGCCGAACAGGGTGAACGCGGAGGCGAAGGCGCCCAGCAGGAAGTACTTGACCGCGGCCTCCTGCGACATGAGCCGCTTGCGGCGGGCCAGCGCGCACAGGAGGTACAGCGGCAGGGAGAAGACCTCCAGGGCCACGAACAGGGTCAGCAGGTCGTTGGCCGAGGGGAACACCAGCATGCCGGCGACCGCGAAGAGCAGGAGCGGGAAGACCTCGGTGGTGGTGAAACCGGCCTTGACCGCGGCCTTCTCGCTCTCGCCGCCCGGTACCGCCGCCGCCTGCGCGGCGAAGGAGTCGACGCGGTTGCCGTGCGCCGCCGGATCCAGTCGCCGCTCGGCGAAGGTGAACAGGGAGACCAGGCTCGCCAGCAGGATCGTGCCCTGGAGGAAGAGCGAGGGTCCGTCGACGGAGATGGCCCCCATGGCCGCGATGTGCGCCTTGGTGGTGCCGTATCCGTCCGCCGCGAGCGCGACGACCGCGGCGAACGCGGCGGCGAGCGCGACGACGGACACGAACACCTGCGCGTAGTAGCGCGACTTGCGCGGGACGAACGCCTCGATGAGCATTCCGACGATCGCCGCGCCCACGACGATCAGGGTGGGCGACAACTGCCCGTATTCGATCTTCGGCGCCTCGATCTTCGAGATCGGGTCGGCCGCGGTTGTCCACAGGCTGTGGACGGCTGCTCCGCTCACTTGGCCGCCTCCACTGCGGGCTTCGGGTCGGTCTTGTGTACGTCGGACATGGTCTGCTGGACCGCCGGGTTGACGATGTCCGTGACGGGCTTCGGATAGACGCCCAGGAAGATCAGCAGCACCACCAGCGGTGCCACGACCACCAGCTCCCGCACCCGCAGGTCCGGCATGGCCGAGACCTCCGGCTTCACGGGGCCGGTCATCGTCCGCTGGTACAGGACGAGTGTGTAGAGCGCGGCGAGCACGATGCCGAAGGTGGCGACGATGCCGATCGCCGGGTAGCGCGTGAACGTGCCGACCAGCACCAGGAACTCACTGACGAAGGGCGCCAGTCCCGGCAGGGACAGGGTGGCGAGGCTGCCGATCAGGAACGTGCCGGCGAGCACCGGAGCGACCTTCTGGACACCGCCGTAGTCGGAGATGAGTCGGGAGCCGCGCCGGGAGATCAGGAAGCCGGCGATCAGCATGAGCACGGCCGTCGACAGGCCGTGGTTGACCATGTAGAGCGTCGCTCCGGACTGGCCCTGGCTGGTCATCGCGAAGATGCCCATGATGATGAAGCCGAAGTGCGAGATCGACGCGTACGCGATCAGGCGCTTGATGTCCCGCTGGCCCACCGCGAGCAGCGCCCCGTAGATGATGCTGATCAGGGCGAGGACGAGGATGGCCGGCGTGGCCCATTTGCTCGCCTCCGGGAACAGCTGGAGGCAGAAGCGGAGCATCGCGAAGGTGCCCACCTTGTCGACGACCGCGGTGATGAGGACGGCGACCGGCGCGGTCGACTCCTGCATCGCATTGGGCAGCCAGGTGTGCAGCGGCCACAGCGGCGCCTTCACCGCGAAGGCGAAGAAGAAGCCGAGGAACAGCCAGCGTTCGACGTCGGTCGCCATGTGCAGCGAGCCGTTGGCGCGGGCCTGCGCGATCTCGGTGAGCGAGAAGCTCCCGGCGACCACGTACAGCCCGATCACCGCGGCCAGCATGATCAGACCGCCGGTCAGGTTGTAGAGCAGGAACTTCACCGCCGCGTACGACCGCTGGGTCGACGCCGTCTCCTCGCCGTGCGCGTGGGCACGGTCGCCGAAGCCGCCGATGAGGAAGTACATCGGGATCAGCATGGCTTCGAAGAAGATGTAGAAGAGGAAGACGTCGGTGGCCTCGAAGGAGATGATCACCATCGCCTCGACGGCCAGGATCAGCGCGAAGAAGCCCTGTGTCGGCCGCCAGCGGCGGCTTCCGGTCTCCAGCGGGTCGGCGTCGTGCCAGCCGGCCAGGATCACGAACGGGATGAGCAGGGCGGTCAGCCCGACCAGCGCCACCCCGATGCCGTCGACGCCCAGTTCGTACCTGACGCCGAAGGACGCGATCCAGGAGTGGGACTCGGTGAGCTGGTAACGGGCGCCACCCGGGTCGAAGCGGACCAGGACGGTGACGGCCAGCGCGAGCGTGGCCAGCGAGGCGACCAGCGCGAGCCACTTCGCGGCGGTGCGCCGGGCGGCCGGCACGGCGGCCGTGGCGATGGCCCCGAGAGCCGGGAGCACCGCCGTCGCTGTCAGCAGAGGAAAGGACATCGGTATCAGACCGCCCTCATCAGCAGGGTCGCGGCGACCAGCAGTGCCGCACCGCCGAACATCGAGACCGCGTAGGAGCGCGCGAAGCCGTTCTGCAGCCGGCGCATCCGCCCGGACAGGCCGCCGACCGAGGCCGCCGTGCCGTTGACGACTCCGTCGACCAGGGTGTGGTCGACGTAGACCAGGGACCGTGTGAGGTGCTCGCCGCCGCGGACCAGGACGATGTGGTTGAAGTCGTCCTGGAGCAGGTCCCGCCGGGCGGCCCGGGTGAGCAGCGAGCCGCGCGGGGCGACGGCCGGGACCGGCTTGCGGCCGTACTGGGCCCAGGCGATGGCCACGCCGACGACCAGGCACACCATCGTCGCGCCGGTCACCGTCCACGCGCTGAGCGGCGAGTTGCCCTCGCTGTGCCCGGTGACCGGCTCCAGCCAGTGCAGGAAGCGGTCGCCGATGCTGAAGAACGCGCCGCCCAGGACCGAGCCGACGGCCAGCACGATCATCGGGATCGTCATGGCCTTGGGCGACTCGTGCGGGTGCGGCTCGTTGCCGTTCTCGTCGGGCTGCCAGCGCTTCTCGCCGAAGAACGTCATCAGCATCACGCGCGTCATGTAGAACGCCGTGATGGCCGCGCCCAGCAGGGCCGCGCCGCCGAGGATCCAGCCCTCGGTGCCGCCCTTGGCGAAGGCCGCCTCGATGATCTTGTCCTTGGAGAAGAAGCCGGACAGGCCCGGGAATCCGATGATGGCGAGGTAACCGAGGCCGAAGGTGATGAAGGTGACCGGCATGTACGCGCGCAGCCCGCCGTACTTGCGCATGTCCACCTCGTCGTTCATGCCGTGCATGACCGAACCGGCGCCGAGGAACAGCCCGGCCTTGAAGAAGCCGTGCGTCACCAGGTGCATGATCGCGAAGACGTAGCCGATGGGGCCGAGGCCCGCGGCCAGCACCATGTAGCCGATCTGCGACATGGTCGAGCCGGCCAGCGCCTTCTTGATGTCGTCCTTCGCGCAACCGACGATCGCACCGAACAGCAGCGTGACCGCGCCTACGACGGTGACCACGAGCTGCGCGTTCGGCGCCGCGTTGAAGATCGCCGCGGAGCGGACGATGAGGTAGACACCCGCCGTCACCATGGTCGCGGCGTGGATGAGGGCCGAGACCGGGGTCGGGCCCTCCATCGCGTCCCCGAGCCAGGACTGCAGCGGCACCTGGGCGGACTTGCCGCACGCGGCGAGCAGCAGCATCAGCGCGACGGCGGTGAGCTTGCCCTCGGTGGCGCCGCCCACGAGACCGGGTTCGGCGTGGGTGCCGAGCAGCGGACCGAAGGCGAAGGTGCCGAACGTCGCGAACATCAGCATGATCGCGATGGACAGGCCCATGTCGCCGACCCGGTTGACCAGGAAGGCCTTCTTCGCCGCGGTCGCCGCGCTGGGCTTGTGCTGCCAGAAGCCGATCAGCAGGTAGGAGGCGAGACCGACGCCCTCCCAGCCGACGTACAGCAGCAGGTAGTTGTCGGCGAGGACGAGCACCAGCATCGCCGCGAGGAACAGGTTGAGGTAGCCGAAGAAGCGGCGGCGCCGCTCGTCGTGCTCCATGTACGCGACCGAGTACAGGTGGATCAGCGAGCCGACACCGGTGATCAGCAGGACGAACGTCATCGACAGCTGATCGAGACGGAACGTGACGTCCGCCTGGAAGCCGGCCACCGGGATCCAGCTGAACAGGTGCTGGGTCAGGGTCCGTTGGTCGGCGCTTCTGCCGAGCAGGTCGGCGAAGAGGACCAGGCCGATCACGAAGGAGACGGCCGCGAGCAGGGTGCCGAGCCAGTGGCCGACGGCGTCGAGTCGCCGGCCGCCGACCAGGAGGACGGCCGCTCCGAGCAGGGGCGCCGCGATCAGCAGCGCAATCAGGTTCTCCACGATTCTTCCGACCCCTTACAGCTTCATCAGGCTGGCGTCGTCGACCGAGGCCGAGTGACGGGAACGGAACACCGACACGATGATCGCGAGCCCGACCACGACCTCCGCCGCGGCGACGACCATCGTGAAGAACGCGATGATCTGGCCGTCGAGGTTGCCGTGCATCCGCGAGAAGGTGACAAGCGCGAGGTTGCAGGCGTTCAGCATCAACTCGATGCACATGAAGACCACGATGGCGTTGCGCCGGATCAGCACGCCGGTGGCGCCGATCGTGAACAACAGGGCGGCGAGATAGAGGTAGTTCACAGGGTTCACTTCGACGCCTCCTCGGGCCGCTTGAAGGCCGTCGGCTCGATCGCGGTGCGCTCCAGTCGTTCCGCGGCGCGCTGCTCCAGGGCCTTGAGGTCGTTGAGGGCCTCGGCCGAGACGTCACGGATCTGCCCGCGCTCGCGCAGCGTCTTGCTGACGGTGAGCTCGGACGGGGTGCCGTCGGGCAGCAGTCCGGCGATGTCCACGGCGTTGTGCCGGGCGTAGACGCCGGGCGCCGGCAGCGGCGGTACGTGCCGTCCCTCACGCACGCGCTGCTCGGCCAGCTCGCGCTGGGTTTTGGCCCGCTCGGTGCGCTCCCGGTGGGTGAGCACCATGGCGCCGACGGTGGCCGTGATCAGCAGCGCGCCGGTGAGCTCGAAGGCGAAGACGTACCGGGTGAAGAGGAGGGAGGCCAGGCCCTCCACGTTGCCGCCCGCGTTGGCCCTGCCGGTGCCGTTGAACTCCTTCAGGGAGGCGTTGGCGATGCCCGCGACGAGCAGGACGCCGAAGCCGAGCCCGCACAGCAGGGCCAGCCAGCGCTGGCCCTTGATGGTCTCCTTCAGGGAGTCCGCCGCGGTCACGCCGACGAGCATCACCACGAACAGGAACAGCATCATGATCGCGCCGGTGTAGACGACGATCTGCACGATGCCCAGGAAGTAGGCGCCGTTGGTGAGGTAGAACACCGCCAGGACGATCATGGTGGCGGCCAGGCACAGCGCGCTGTGCACGGCCCTCTTCATGAAGACGGTGCACAGGGCGCCGATCACCGCGACGGTGCCGAGTACCCAGAACTGGAAGGCCTCTCCGGTGGAGGTGGAGTAGGCGGCGAGCTGCGCGCTCATGCGTCAGCCCCCTGTTCCTCGGCCGCGCCCGAAGGGCCCGCCATGTGCTCCTGTTCTCCCTTGGAGACGGCGACCTGGCGCACCGTGCCGGGCGCGGCCTCCGTCACCAGGCCGCGGTAGTAGTCCTGCTCGTCCGTCCCCGGGTAGATGGCGTGCGGTGTGTCGACCATGCCCTCTTCGAGACCGGCGAGCAGCTGCTCCTTGGTGTAGATGAGGTTGGCGCGGCTGGAGTCGGCCAGTTCGAACTCGTTGGTCATCGTCAGCGCGCGCGTGGGGCACGCCTCGATGCACAGGCCGCACAGGATGCAGCGGGCGTAGTTGATCTGGTAGACGCGGCCGTACCGCTCGCCCGGCGAGTAGCGCTCCTCGTCGGTGTTGTCGGCGCCCTCCACGTAGATGGCGTCGGCGGGGCAGGCCCAGGCGCACAGCTCGCAGCCGACGCACTTCTCCAGGCCGTCCGGATGGCGGTTGAGCTGGTGCCGTCCGTGGAAGCGCGGAGCCGTGGTCTTCTGCTGCTCCGGGTACTGCTCGGTCAGCCGCTTCTTGAACATGGCCTTGAAGGTCACGCCGAAGCCGGCCACGGGGTTCTGGAAACCGGGTTTGGTCTCCTTGGGCTCCTCAGCCATCGGACGCCTCCTTTCCATCCAGAGGTCCGTCACTGGCAGTGTCCGTCCCGCCACTGACAATCAACTCCCGCTCGCGGCGCGAGCGGCGCCGCGGCACCGGCGGCAGCTCCTGCCCCGGCAGCGGCGGTACGGGGAATCCGCCGGCCATCGCGTCGAAGGCGGCCGGCTGGGCTTCGGGCTGCTCGGCGCTCTTCGTACGCTCGCGGAACATGTCGGCGACGAAGGACAGGACCAGCACGACCAGCACGGCACCGGCGACGTAGAGGGCGATGTCGGCGAAGCCGTAGTTCTCGTTGCGCAGGACCCGGACGGTCGCGACGAGCATCAGCCAGGCCACGGAGACCGGGATGAGGACCTTCCAGCCGAGCTTCATCAGCTGGTCGTAGCGGACCCGCGGGAGCGTGCCGCGCAGCCAGATGAAGAAGAACAGCAGCAGCTGGACCTTGATCACGAACCAGAGCAGCGGCCACCAGCCGTGGTTGGCGCCCTCCCAGAAGGTGCTGATCGGCCAGGGGGCCCGCCAGCCGCCCAGGAAGAGCGTGGTCGACACCGCGGAGACCGTCACCATGTTCACGTACTCGGCGAGCATGAACATCGCGAACTTGATCGACGAGTATTCGGTGTTGAAGCCGCCGACCAGGTCGCCCTCGGACTCCGGCATGTCGAACGGCGCGCGGTTGGTCTCCCCGACCATCGTGACGATGTAGAGGAGGAAGGAGACCGGCAGCAGCAGGATGTACCAGCGGTCGTGCTGCTGCTCGACGATCGCCGACGTCGACATCGAGCCCGAGTACAGGAAGACCGAGGCGAACGCGGCGCCCATGGCGATCTCGTAGGAGATCATCTGCGCGCAGGACCGCAGTCCGCCCAGGAGCGGGTAGGTCGATCCGGAGCTCCAGCCCGCCAGCACGATGCCGTAGATGCCGACGGAGGCGACCGCGAGGATGTAGAGCATCGCGATCGGCAGGTCGGTCAGCTGCATCGCGGTGCGGTGGCCGAAGATCGAGATCTCGTTGTTCGCCGGTCCGAAGGGGATCACCGCGATCGCCATGAAGGCCGGGATGGCCGCGACGATCGGCGCGAGGACGTACACGACCTTGTCGGCGCGCTTGACGACGACGTCTTCCTTGAGCATCAGCTTGATGCCGTCGGCGAGCGACTGGAGCATGCCCCAGGGCCCGTGCCGGTTGGGGCCGATGCGCAGCTGCATCCAGGCGACGACCTTGCGCTCCCAGACGATGGAGAACAGCACCGTCACCATCAGGAAGGCGAAGCAGAACACCGCCTTGACGACGACCAGCCACCAGGGATCGGTGCCGAACATCGACAGGTTCTCAGCGGCGAGGTACGGGCTCATGCCTCCACCTCCTTGGGGGCCTCGGTCGAGGACGTCGCCGGGCCGATACGGACCAGGGAGCCGGGCAGCGCCCCGGTGTCGGAGGCGACGCCCCCGCCGACGGAGTTCAGCGGGAGCCACACCACCCGGTCGGGCATCTCGGTGATCTCCAGCGGGAGCTCGACCGTGCCGGCGGGACCGGTCACGGCGAGCGCGGCGGAGTCCGCGACACCCGCCTCGGCGGCCGTGGCGGCCGACACGCGTGCGCGTGCGGCGTGCCGGGTCCCGGCGAGCGCCTCGTCGCCCTCCTGGAGGACACCCTGGTCGAGCAGCAGCCGGTGTCCGGCGAGCAGTGCCTCCCCGGCGGCCGGGCGCGGCGCAGCGCCCGCGCTGTGCACCGGGTCGTCGGCGCGCGGTCCGGTCCAGGCACCCAGCCGGTCCAGCTCCGCGCGCACGGTCCGCAGGTCCGGCAGGCCCAGGTGCACGTCCATGGCGTCGGACAGCATCTGCAGCACGCGCGCGTCGGTGGGCGACAGGGTGCGGGTCATCTGCTCCGGTTTGAGCGCGGCCTCGAAGAAGCGGACCCTGCCCTCCCAGTTGAGGAAGGTGCCGGCCTTCTCGGCGACGGCGGCGACGGGCAGGACCACGTCCGCGTGTTCCGTGACCTCGCTGGGCCGCAGCTCCAGCGACACCACGAAGCCCGCCTCGGTCAGAGCCGCACGCGCGCGTGCCGGATCGGGCAGGTCGGCGATCTCCACGCCCGCGACCAGCAGGGCCTGGAGCTGGCCTCCCGTCACGGCCTCGATGATCTGCCCGGTGTCGCGGCCGTAGCGGTGCGGGAGTTCGGCGATGCCCCAGAGCGCGGCGACCTCCTCCCGCGCACGCGGGTCGGTGGCCGGGCGCCCGCCCGGCAGCAGCGACGGCAGCGCGCCGGCCTCGACGGCGCCGCGCTCGCCGGCCCGGCGCGGGATCCACACCAGCTGTGCGCCGGTCGCGGCGGCGGCCCGTACGGCGGCGGTCGGGCCGCCGGCCACTCCGGCGAGCCGCTCGCCGACGACGATGACCGAGCCCTCGGCCCGCAGGGCCTCGGCGGCCCGGGTGCCGTCGTCCTCCAGTCCGACGCCGCCCGCCAGCGCGTCCAGCCACTCGTTCTCGGTGCCCGGCGCGGCCGGCAGCAGGGTGCCACCCGCCTTCTCCAGGCCCCGCGTAGCGTGCGTGGCCAGCGCGAACACCTTCTGCCCGTGCCCCCGCCAGGCCTTGCGCAGCCGGAGGAAGACGCCGGGCGCCTCCTCCTCGGACTCGAACCCGACGAGCAGCACGGCGGGCGCCTTCTCCAGCGCGGTGTACGTGACACCGCTGCCGTCGAGGTCCCGGCCGCGGCCGGCGACCCGGGAGGCGAGGAAGTCGGCCTCCTCACCGCTGTGCACGCGCGCGCGGAAGTCGATGTCGTTGGTGTCGAGCGCCACGCGTGCGAACTTGCTGTACGCGTAGGCGTCCTCGACGGTGAGCCGGCCGCCGGTGAGGACACCGGTCCGCCCGCGCGAGGCGAGCAGTCCCTGGGCGGCGATCTCCAGCGCCTCCGGCCAGGACGCCGGCACCAGCTCGCCCTCGGGGTTGCGCACGAGCGGCGTGGTCAGCCGGTCCTTCATCTGCGCGTACCGGAACGCGAAGCGCCCCTTGTCGCAGATCCACTCCTCGTTGACCTCGGGGTCGTTGGCGGCGAGCCGCCGCATGACCTTGCCGCGCCGGTGGTCGGTGCGGGTGGCGCAGCCGCCCGAGCAGTGCTCGCACACCGACGGCGAGGAGACCAGGTCGAAGGGGCGGGAGCGGAAGCGGTACGCCGCCGAGGTGAGCGCCCCGACAGGGCAGATCTGGATGGTGTTGCCGGAGAAGTACGACTCGAAGGGGTCGCCCTCGCCGGTGCCGACCTGCTGGAGCGCGCCCCGCTCGATCAGCTCGATCATCGGGTCGCCGGCGATCTGGTTGGAGAACCGGGTGCAGCGGGCGCACAGCACGCACCGCTCCCGGTCGAGGAGCACCTGCGTGGAGATCGGCACGGGCTTCTCGTAGGTCCGCTTCCTGCCCTCGAAGCGGGACTCGGCGTTGCCGTGCGACATGGCCTGGTTCTGCAGCGGGCACTCGCCGCCCTTGTCGCAGACCGGGCAGTCCAGCGGGTGGTTGATGAGCAGCAGCTCCATCACGCCGTGCTGGGCCTTCTCGGCGACCGGGGAGGTGAGCTGGGTCTTGACGACCATCCCGTCCGTGCAGGTGATCGTGCAGGAGGCCATCGGCTTGCGCTGGCCCTCGACCTCGACGATGCACTGGCGGCAGGCGCCGGCCGGGTCGAGGAGGGGGTGGTCGCAGAACCGGGGGATCTCGATGCCGAGCTGTTCGGCGGCCCGGATGACCAGGGTGCCCTTGGGCACGCTGATCTCGGCCCCGTCGATCGTCAGTGTCACGAGATCTTCCGGCGGGACCGCCGCCTCTCCCCCGCCCGCGGGAGCGTTGGTGGTCACGGTCATGCTTTCACCTCCGTGCGATCGGCCCAGGCCGTGGACTTGGCCGGGTCGAAGGGGCAGCCCCGGCCCGTGATGTGCTGCTCGTACTCCTCGCGGAAGAACTTCAGGGAGGAGAAGATCGGGGAGGCGGCGCCGTCACCGAGGGCGCAGAAGGACTTGCCGTTGATGTTGTCGGCGATGTCGTTCAGCTTGTCGAGGTCGGACATGACGCCCTTGCCGGCCTCGATGTCCCGCATCAACTGCACCAGCCAGTACGTTCCTTCACGGCACGGCGTGCACTTGCCGCAGGACTCGTGGGCGTAGAACTCGGTCCACCGGGTCACCGCCCGCACCACGCAGGTCGTCTCGTCGAAGCACTGGAGGGCCTTGGTGCCGAGCATCGAGCCCGCGGCGCCCACGCCCTCGTAGTCGAGCGGCACGTCGAGGTGCTCGTCGGTGAACATCGGCGTCGACGAGCCGCCCGGCGTCCAGAACTTCAGCCGGTGCCCGGGGCGCATGCCGCCGCTCATGTCGAGCAGCTGACGCAGCGTGATGCCGAGCGGGGCCTCGTACTGGCCGGGGTTGGCGACATGGCCGCTGAGCGAGTAGAGCGTGAAGCCGGGGGACTTCTCGCTGCCCATCGACCGGAACCATTCCTTGCCGTTGTGCAGGATCGCGGGAACCGACGCGATGGACTCGACGTTGTTCACCACAGTCGGGCACGCGTAGAGGCCCGCGACGGCGGGGAAGGGAGGACGCAGCCGCGGTTGACCACGGCGGCCTTCGAGCGAGTCCAGCAGCGCGGTCTCCTCACCGCAGATGTACGCGCCGGCGCCGGCGTGCACGGTGAGGTCGAGGTCGAGGCCACTGCCCAGGATGTTCTCGCCGAGGTAGCCGGCCGCGTAGGCCTCGCGCACGGCCTCGTGCAACCGCCGCAGTACGGGGACGACTTCACCCCGCAGATAGATGAAGGCATGCGACGACCTGATGGCGTAGCACGCGATGACGATGCCCTCGATGAGGCTGTGCGGGTTCGCGAAGAGGAGCGGGATGTCCTTGCAGGTCCCGGGCTCCGATTCGTCGGCGTTGACAACAAGATAGTGCGGCTTGCCATCACCCTGGGGGATGAACTGCCACTTCATTCCCGTGGGGAACCCCGCGCCGCCGCGGCCGCGCAGACCGGAGTCCTTGACGTACGCGATGACGTCGTCCGGCGACATGGCGAGGGCCTTGCGGAGTCCCTCGTACCCCTCGTGCCTCCGGTACACGTCCAGCGTCCAGGACCTGTCCTCGTCCCAGAAGGCCGACAGCACGGGTACGAGCAGCTTCTCGGGGCTGCTCTCGTCGATTTCCGGTGCCAAGGTCATCCCTCCCCCTCCTCTCCGACGTCTCCGACGGGTCCCTGCGGATGGGACGGATCGGAGGCCGATGTGGCCTGCGGCGCGTCGTGCGAGCTCAGGTGCTCGGACGGCGACGGCTGGTGCACGGCTGCGTCGTGCGGTCCTCCGTCGCGCGGGTGGACCACGCGCACGGGCGCGGCCTCCCCCTTGGCCAGGCGGAGGCCCACCAGCGAGGCGGGTCCCGCGCTGCCGCCGGCCTCCGTCGCCCCTTCGCGCTCGTCGGGGAAGCCCGCCAGGATGCGGGCGGTCTCCTTGAACGTGCACAGGGGCGCGCCGCGCGTGGGCGTCACCGGCCGTCCCGCGCGCAGGTCGTCGACCAGGCGCTTGACGCTCGCCGGGTTCTGGTTGTCGAAGAACTCCCAGTTGACCATCACGACCGGCGCGTAGTCGCAGGCCGCGTTGCACTCGATGTGCTCGAGGGTGACCTTGCCGTCGTCGGTGGTCTCGCCGTTGCCGACGCCGAGGTGCTCCTGGAGGGCCTCGAAGATGGCGTCGCCGCCCATCACGGCGCACAGGGTGTTGGTGCAGACGCCCACCTGGTAGTCACCGGACGGCTTGCGCCGGTACATGGTGTAGAAGGTGGCGACCGCGGTGACCTCGGCCGTGGTCAGGCCGAGCACGTCCGCGCAGAACCGCATTCCGGTGCGCGTGACGTGGCCCTCCTCCGACTGCACCAGGTGCAGCAGCGGAAGGAGGGCGGACCGGGAGTCCGGGTAGCGGGCGATGATCTCGCGCGCGTCCCGCTCGAGCCGGGTGCGGACGTCGTCCGGGTAGTCGGGCGCGGGCAGTTCGGGCATGCCCAGGCTGACGCCCTGCTCCGAAGAACTGGTGGTCACCGGTCGACGCCTCCCATCACGGGGTCGATGGACGCGACGGCGACGATGACGTCGGCGACCTGGCCGCCCTCGCACATCGCCGCCATCGCCTGAAGGTTGGTGAAGGACGGGTCCCGGAAGTGGACCCGGTAGGGGCGGGTGCCGCCGTCGGAGACGACGTGCACCCCGAGTTCGCCCTTGGGCGACTCGACCGCCGCGTACGCCTGTCCCGGCGGGACGCGGAAGCCCTCGGTGACCAGCTTGAAGTGGTGGATCAGGGCCTCCATGGAGGTGCCCATGATCTTCTTGATGTGGTCGAGGGAGTTGCCGAGTCCGTCCGGTCCCAGGGCGAGCTGCGCGGGCCAGGCGATCTTCTTGTCGGCGACCATCACCGGGCCCGGCTCCAGCCGGTCCAGGCACTGCTCGACGATCCTGAGCGACTGGCGCATCTCCTCCAGGCGGATCAGGAAGCGGCCGTAGGAGTCGCAGGTGTCGGCGGTCGGGATGTCGAAGTCGTACGTCTCGTAGCCGCAGTAGGGCTGCGTCTTGCGCAGGTCGTGCGGCAGGCCGGTGGAGCGCAGGATCGGGCCGGTGGCGCCGAGGGCCATGCAGCCGGCCAGATCGAGGTAGCCGACGTCCTGCATACGGGCCTTGAAGATGGGGTTCCCGGTGGCGAGCTTGTCGTACTCCGGGAGGTTCTTCGTCATCTTCTTCACGAACTCGCGGATCTGGTCCACCGCGCCGGGCGGCAGGTCCTGGGCGAGTCCGCCGGGCCGGATGTACGCGTGGTTCATCCGCAGGCCCGTGATGAGCTCGTAGAGGTCGAGAATCATTTCACGATCGCGGAATCCGTAGATCATGATCGTGGTGGCGCCCAGCTCCATGCCGCCGGTGGCGATGCACACCAGGTGGGAGGAGAGCCGGTTCAGCTCCATCAGGAGCACCCGGATGATCTTGGCACGCTCGGTGATCTGGTCCTCGATGCCGAGGAGTTTCTCGACGGCGAGGCAGTAGGCGGTCTCGTTGAAGAAGGACGTCAGGTAGTCCATGCGCGTGACGAAGGTGGTGCCCTGCGTCCACGTGCGGAACTCGAGGTTCTTCTCGATGCCGGTGTGCAGGTAGCCGATGCCGCAGCGGGCCTCGGTGACCGTCTCGCCGTCGATCTCCAGGATCAGCCGGAGCACGCCGTGGGTGGACGGGTGCTGGGGGCCCATGTTGACGACGATGCGCTCGTCGTCGGCGCGGGCCGCGGACCGGGCGACCTCGTCCCAGTCGCCACCGGTGACCGTGTAGACCGTGCCCTCGGTGGTCTCGCGCGCGGAGGCCGACGACGGGGTGTGCGTGCTCATGAGTACGACCTCCGCTGGTCCGGAGCCGGGATCTGGGCGCCCTTGTACTCGACGGGGATGCCGCCGAGGGGGTAGTCCTTGCGCTGCGGATGGCCCTGCCAGTCGTCCGGCATCATGATCCGCGTCAGGGCCGGGTGGCCGTCGAAGACGATCCCGAAGAAGTCGTACGTCTCGCGCTCGTGCCAGTCGTTGGTCGGGTAGACGGGGACCAGCGACGGGATGTGCGGGTCGGCGTCGGGGGCGCTGACCTCCAGGCGGACCAGCCGGTTGTGGGTGATCGAGCGCAGGTGGTACACGGCGTGCAGCTCGCGGCCCTTGTCCTGCGGGTAGTGGACACCGCTGACGCCGGTGCACAGCTCGAAGCGCAGGGCGGGGTCGTCGCGCAGGGTGCGGGCGACGCGCACCAGGTGCTCGCGCTCGATGTGGAAGGTCAGTTCGCCGCGGTCGACGACCGTCTTCTCGATCGCGTTCTCCGGGAGGAGGCCCTGTTCCTCCAGCGCGCCCTCGAGTTCGTCGGCGATCTCGTCGAAGCATCCGCCCGGGCCGCCGTAGGGACGGCTCGCCGGACCCGGGAGCCGGACCGAGCGGACCAGGCCGCCGTATCCGGAGGTGTCGCCGCCGTTGTTGGCGCCGAACATGCCGCGCTGGACGCGGATCTCCTCGCCGCCCTGGCCGCGCTGGCCGGGGAGGTTGTCGGCGGACAGGTCCTTCTCGGGGTTCACCCCGTTCGCGGACCCGTTCACGTCCTTGCCGTGTCCGTCGCTCATCGCAGCAGCCCCTTCATCTCGATCGTGGGCAGGGCCTTGAGCGCGGCCTCCTCCGCCTCGCGGGCGGCCTCCTCGGCGTTCACGCCGAGCTTGGTGGACTGGATCTTCTGGTGCAGCTTGAGGATCGCGTCCATCAGCATCTCGGGCCGGGGCGGACAGCCCGGCAGGTAGATGTCGACCGGGACGATGTGGTCGACGCCCTGGACGATCGCGTAGTTGTTGAACATGCCGCCCGAGGAGGCGCACACGCCCATCGAGATCACCCACTTGGGGTTGGGCATCTGGTCGTAGACCTGCCGGAGGACCGGCGCCATCTTCTGGCTGACCCGGCCTGCCACGATCATCAGGTCCGCCTGACGGGGCGAACCGCGGAAGACCTCCATGCCGAAGCGCGCCAGGTCGTAGCGGCCGGCGCCGGTGGTCATCATCTCGATCGCGCAGCAGGCGAGGCCGAAGGTGGCCGGGAAGACGGACGCCTTGCGCACCCAGCCCGCGGCCTGCTCGACGGTGGTCAGCAGGAAGCCGCTCGGCAGCTTTTCTTCGAGTCCCATGTCGTTAAAGGCCCCTCAGTCCCATTCCAGGCCGCCGCGCCGCCATACGTACGCGTACGCGACGAAGACGGTGAGCACGAAGAGCAGCATCTCCACGAGCCCGAAAACACCCAGGGCGTCGAAGCTGACGGCCCACGGGTAGAGGAAGACGATCTCGATGTCGAAGACGATGAAGAGCATCGCCGTCAGGTAGTACTTGATGGGGAAGCGCCCGCCGCCGGCCGGCGTTGGGGTCGGCTCGATACCGCACTCGTATGCCTCGAGTTTGGCGCGGTTGTACCGCTTCGGTCCGATCAGCGTGGCCATGACCACGGAGAAGATCGCAAAGCCTGCCCCGAGGGCTCCCAGTACGAGGATGGGCGCATAAGCGTTCACCGCTCCTCGCTCCTCTCAGTCGGCACTGACTGCTGGCGGTCGCCGGGCCCACGGCTGCCTCACCCGTCCCCTGTTCCCGGCTCGTACGGCCAAGATCGAGAACATGTGAAGCAGGTCACAAGCCCAACTGCCTCGCATCTTATGCCCGACGCTCTGTGATCTGCGACACGGGGTATTGCATGAGCTTTGTGATCTCCACCACCTGACGAACGATCATCAAGTCGGATGAGCGGTGATCTTCACACGCGAAGCACCTGCGTGATCACTACTGGTCACATTTTACCTCGTAGTTGCAGGTCGGAGGGGGTGCGCACTATCAGATGCCCGGCGCCCGGCGCAAAGTGGCGAACGGTGTCAAGACCTTGATATGGGCCTGCTTTTCACACATCAGGGGGACGGCGACGCGAGATGTGGACGCGTTCACTCGTTCACAAGGTCGATGTGCGACTCGGGAGGCTGCTCGGGCGCAGTTTCGCCAATGGGACTCAAGTGACAAATGGGACCAGTGAGTCCACCGCGCGGACGCGCCGCGGGGCGGTGACCGTTCCGTGACCTCCGTCACGTTCATGAGAGGAGTCTGAGAGTCGGGCTTGGCCAACGATCCGCACGGATGGTAGGCCGAGAGCAATTCGGGCGTAACAGCGAAAGACCATGATCAAAGGCATGATCACGCACGCCCGCAATGTCCGTTACGGCGTCAATAAGGAAACTCGGCCCCGGGATTTGGCCGCCCCATTGAGCAAATGTGGCGCAGCACACGTTTCTTGAAGATATGAAGGAGCCCCTGGTACCGGTTGTTCCCATGTCCCACACCGCTCACATACGCAGCCACCGGAAGCCTCGCCGTAGCGCGTCGAGAGTCGCGATGCGGGCCGGTGTTGCCGGCGGCGTCCTCGGCACCCTGGCAGTGGCCGGCACGTCGGCCTCGTCGGCGAACGCCGCCGAGCCGGTGACCCAGACGCTCGAACTGCCCACACTGACCTCCGACCTGGCCGCCCAGGTGGCCCAGTCGGCGGAGGCCACGGAGCAGGCCGCCGCCAACTACCGGCTGGGCGCCGAGCGCGACGCGGCCGCCGCAAAGGCCGCGAAGCAGGCCAAGGCGGACCTGGCCGACGCCAAGAAGAAGGCGGCGGCCCGCAAGAAGGCCGCCGAGACCGCCCGGAAGAAGGCCGCCGAGGCCGCCGCCCTGCGTGCCTCGCGCACGGCCGAGCGACCGACGCTCAGCGCCTCGGCGAGCGTGGGCAGCACCTCCGCGAGCGTGTCCACGGCGACCGGTTCGGCCGCGGCCGTGGTCTCGTTCGTCAAGTCCCAGGTCGGCAAGGCCTACGTCTCCGGCGCCACCGGCCCGTCCGCCTACGACTGCTCCGGCCTGGTCCAGACCGCCTTCAAGCAGGTGGGCATCAGCCTGCCGCGTGTCTCCCAGGACCAGTCGACCGCCGGCACCCAGGTGTCGCTGTCCAACCTCCAGGTGGGCGACATCCTCTACTGGGGCGGCGCGGGCAGCGCGTACCACGTGGGTGTCTACGTCGGGAACGGTATGTTCGTCGGTGCGCAGAACCCGTCCACGGGCGTCGTCGAGCGCCCGCTGTCCTACGACCCGCCGTCCGGCGCGGTCCGGGTGCTCTGAAGACACCCGCGGACAGCCGTAACGGACTGAAGGGCCGCAGCCGCTCGGGGGCAGCGGCCCTTCCGGCTTTCCCGATTCGCCCGCTTCACCCTCGTACGACACGGAGGGGCCGGCTCGCCAACGAGCCGGCCCCTCCGTCGTCCCCGCGTGTGCTCACGCCTTCGGGGCCACCTTGCTCAGGCCGTTGATGATGCGGTCCATCGCGTCGCCGCCCGTCGGGTCGGTGAGGTTGGCGAGCAGCTTGAGGGTGAACTTCATCAGCAGCGGGTGGGTCAGCCCGCGCTGGGCGGCGATCTGCATGACCTTCGGGTTGCCGATGAGCTTCACGAAGGCGCGGCCCAGCGTGTAGTAGCCGCCGTAGGTGTCCTTCAGGACGCGCGGGTAGCGCCGCAGGGCGAGTTCGCGCTGGGCCGGGGTGGCCCGGGAGTGGGCCTGGACGATGACGTCGGCGGCGAGCTGGCCGGACTCCATCGCATAGGCGATGCCCTCGCCGTTGAAGGGGTTGACCAGACCGCCCGCGTCGCCGACGAGCAGCAGGCCCCGCGTGTAGTGGGGCTGGCGGTTGAAGGCCATGGGCAGGGCGGCGCCGCGGATCGGGCCCGTCATGTTGTCCGGGGTGTAGCCCCAGTCCTCGGGCATCGACGCACACCAGGCCTTGAGCACCTCGCGCCAGTCCAGTTCCTTGAAGGACTCGGAGGTGTTGAGCACGCCCAGGCCGACGTTGGAGGTGCCGTCGCCCATGCCGAAGATCCAGCCGTAACCGGGCAGCAGCCGGTCCTGGGGGCCGCGCCGGTCCCACAGCTCCAGCCAGGACTCCAGGTAGTCGTCGTCGTGGCGCGGGCTGGTGAAGTAGGTGCGCACCGCGACGCCCATCGGGCGGTCCTCGCGGCGGTGCAGGCCCATCGCCAGGGACAGCCGGGTGGAGTTGCCGTCGGCGGCGACGACGAGCGGCGCGTGGAAGGTGACCTCGCGCTTCTCCTCACCCAGTTTGGCCTTGACCCCGGTGATGCGGCCGGTGCGGTCGTCGACGAGGGGCGCGGACACGTTGCAGCGCTCGAACAGCCGCGCGCCCGCCTTCTGCGCCTGCCGGGCGAGCTGCTCGTCGAAGTCGTCGCGCTTGCGCACGAGTCCGTAGTCGGGGAAGGAGGCGAGGTCGGGCCAGTCCAGCTGGAGGCGGACGCCGCCGCCGATGATCCTCAGGCCCTTGTTGCGCAGCCAGCCGGCCTCCTCGGAGATGTCGATGCCCATCGCGACGAGTTGCTTGACGGCGCGCGGGGTGAGGCCGTCGCCGCAGACCTTCTCCCGCGGGAACTCGGTCTTCTCCAGCAGGAGTACGTCGAGTCCGGCCCGGGCGAGGTGGTAGGCGGTGGTGGACCCGGCCGGCCCCGCGCCCACGACGATCACATCGGCGGTGTTCTCGGAGAGGGGCTCAGTCACGGTCACGGCGGGATCTCCCCAAGGTTCGGAATCTGTGTGCCGACCGGCACTGGACATGGGCAGTCTATGCAGCAGAATTGATCACCCGGCTGAAGGGCTGCCCCGTGAACCGAGCTCTCCCCGTCGTACGTCTGCGTGTGCCCACCGATGAGGACGCCGTGGCCTGGCACCGGATCTTCGCCGACCCGGACGTCATGGAGTTCCAGGGCGGCAGTCCCGCGGAGCTTTCCGTCTACGAGGAACTCACCGCCCGTCAGCGGCGGCACGACGCCGAACGCGGCTTCTGCCTGTGGACGATGCTCGACGAGACCGGCCGTGTCATCGGCTTCACCGGCGCCCAGCCGTGGGAGCGGGACTGGGGTCCCACGGGCGAGATCGAGATCGGCTGGCGGCTCGGCCGCGAACACTGGGGCCGCGGATACGTCACGGCGGCGGCCCACATGACCCTGGAGCGGCTGCGCGCGACCGGCCTGACGGGCGTGGTGGCCATGGTCGACTCCCGCAACAAGCGGTCCATCGCGGTCACCGAGCGCCTCGGCATGCGGCTGGCGCAGACCTTCGTGACGCCGGTGTCGCAGCGGCAGGGGCACTGCTACCGGCTGGACCTGTGACCGCGACCCATTACCTTGCGTAATCGAGTGTCACAGAAAGACACTTGGCGCTTCCGGGTGGCACCCCCGGCCGGTTACCCTGCCAGTACCGCTGGGGGTGACGTCTGTGTACATGACACCCAAGACGCCCGAAGTACGCGTGCCGCGCCTGGTAGGGCTGATGGCCGTGGACGCGCGCGAGACCGCCCGTGCCCAGGGCCTGTTCCTCAACGCGCCGGACCGCCCGGACTTGCATCTCGCGGTCGTCGACCACGTCGTCCGCCAGTACCCGCAGCCCGGTGCCGAGGTGCCGCGGGACTCCATGGTGTACGTGTGGTTCGACTTCGGCACGGGCGAGGGCGGCGGAGGCGTCCGCGAGCCGCGCGTCCCGCGTCCGCCCACGGGCGGCCTCCAGCGCGAAGCCGACGAACCGGGCGATCCGTACGCGGTCAGTCCCGTGTGACGGCCCGCGCGGCCGTCAGCCCTTGAAACCCCGGTGCAGGGAGACGATTCCGCCGCTGAGGTTGCGCCAGGCCACCTTCGACCAGCCGGCCGTCCGCAGCAGCCCGGCCAGCGCGGGCTGGTCGGGCCAGGCCCGGATGGACTCGGCGAGGTAGACGTACGCGTCCGGGTTGGAGGACACCGCGCGCGCCACGGGCGGCAGGGCCCGCATCAGGTACTCGGTGTAGACGGTGCGGAACGGCGCCCAGGTGGGGTGCGAGAACTCGCAGATGACCACCCGGCCGCCGGGCCGGGTCACCCGGTACATCTCGCGCAGGGCCGTCTCCGTGTCCTGCACGTTGCGCAGCCCGAAGGAGATGGTGACGGCGTCGAAGGTGTCGTCCTTGAACGGCAGCCGCGTCGCGTCGCCCGCCGTGAACGGCAGCCAGGCGTGCCGCCGCTTCCCGACCTGGAGCATCCCGAGCGAGAAGTCGCAGGGGACGACGTAGGCGCCGGCGCGGGTGAAGGGCAGCGAGGAGGTGGCCGTGCCGGCGGCGAGATCGAGGATCTTCTGCGCCGGCCGGGCGTCGACCGCCCTGGCGACCTCCTTCCGCCACCGCCGGTCCTGCCCCAGGGACAGCACGTCGTTGGTCAGGTCGTACCGTTCCGCCACGTCGTCGAACATCGAGGCGACGTCGTGCGGCTGCTTCTCCAGGGATGCGCGGGTCACCGGCCCATTGTGGCAGGCGGGGGTGGCGGTTGACGGAAGTGCCCCGGCGGCACGGCTTTCGATGGCAGGCTCGGAACGCGGTTCCCGGTCCGGAGACAGGCTCTCTCCGGACCGGGATCCCGCCGTGTTTGGATTCCCGTACGGACGTCACGAGGGCTGGTGCATGCGCAATGAGGAGTTTCCTGACGCCGGTGGCCGGGCTCACCTGCCTGTTCGCCCTGGCCACCACGGGCTGCTCCGCGATGTCCGACGGCACCTCGGACGCGGCCCCCAAGGCCCCTGAGTCCAGCACCTCGTACGCCCCGTACGTGAGCGCGACGACGGCCTCGGGCACCGATTCCGCGGGCTCGCCCGCGACGTACAACCTCGCCTTCGTCATCTCCGGCGGCAGCGGCTGCACACCCGAGTGGGACGGCATGATGGGGCTGGACGACGCCGAGGTGAAGTCCCGGACCGGAAAGCTGAGGAAGTCGGGCGCCACGGTGCGCGTCTCCTTCGGCGGGGCCTCCGGCAAGGAGCTGGCGACGACCTGTGAGAACGCCTCCGCGCTGGCGGACGCGTACGGGAAGGCCCTGGACGCGGCGGGCTCGACCCAGGCCGACTTCGACATCGAGGGCCGTACGCTGACCGACTCGGCCTCCGTCGACCTGCGCTCGCGGGCGATCGCCCTGCTGCAGAAGCGGCGCCCCGGCCTGGAGGTGTCCTTCACGCTGCCCGTCATGCCGTCCGGGCTGGACTCCCACGGCCTGGCCCTGCTGGAGTCCGCGAACGTGCACGACGTGCAGGTCTCGACCGTCAACCTCATGACGATGAACTACGCCGAGTCATACACCGGCGACATGGGCGACTACGCCCTGTCCGCCGCGAAGGCCGCCCACACCCAGCTGAAGAAGGTCTTCGGGTTGTCGAACGCCGCCGCCTGGGAGGGAATGGCGCTCACCTCGATGATCGGCGCCAACGACATCGCCGGCGAGACCTTCACGCTCGAGGACGCGGCCCAGGTGCGCTCCTTCGCCGAGGAGAAGCGGATCGCCTGGGTCTCGATGTGGTCCACCTTCCGCGACCGGCAGTGCGAGAAGGGCGTCCCGTCCCGGGAGGACGCGGCGACGGATTGCAGCGGGGTGAAGCAGAAGCCGGGAGCGTTTGCTCGGGTGTTGGGCGGATGAGGCGGGGACGGGCGCGCGGGGGCGGGGCGAGCGCTCCTGGAGGCGGGGGGCGGGCGCACGGGGGCGGGCGCGCGGGGACGGGGGCGAGGGCTCCTGGAGGCGGGGGCGGGCGCCCGAAGGCTGAGGCGGGCTTCACGGCTTCAACAGCCGAGGGGGAGGGCGGCGGCTGAGACGGGCGCCTGGCAATGTGGCGGGTTTTTCGGGCCAGCCGAGACGGGCGGGCGGCGACTGAGACGAGCGCCCCGCGACGTGGCGGACGCCCGGGGCCGAGGCGGGCCTCACGACTTCAACAGCCGAGACGGGCGGACAGCGGCTGAGGCAGGCACCCGGCGGCGTGGCGGGCGCCCAGCGGCTGGGCGAGCGGCGGGCGCCTCAGCGTCTGCGGTGCACCAGGCGCCCCGCGCACACGGTGGCGAGGCAGGCACCGCCGTCGTCGAAGACGGCGAGGTCGGCACGGCCGCCCTCCACCACCGCCGCCGGCCGGGGTCCGGCGAGGACGGCGACGTCGTTGCGGGCGGCGGCCTCCCGCAGTCCGGGCGCGTCCGCGTGCCCGGCGAGCACGGCCGTCGCGCCGAGCTTGAGGACCGCGTGGACACGCTCGCGCGGACTCGGCGCGTCCGGCAGCGGCCCGTCGTGGACGCGCGCGGGACCGAGCACGCCCGGCCAACGCCGCACGCGCGCGTGCGGAAACCGCCGCTCCAGCTCGGCGAGCGTCCCCACGGCCGCGACCCGGGCGCCCTCGACGGCGACCGCACCGCCCTCGACGGGTTCCGCGTCCCAGCCGGCGCGGAACTCGTCCGCCGCGTGAATCGTCAGCACCCGTACCTCAGTTGGAGGCGAGCAGCTTCAGCTCGGGGTGGGCCGTCCCACCCGCGATCGCCGTCGACGAGATGTGCGACATCACGCGGTCGTCGACCGGGTCGTTCGCCGGGTCGTCGTGGACGACGAGGTGCTCGTACGTCGTCGCCCGCTGCGCCGGAACCCGTCCCGCCTTCCGGATGAGTTCGATGATCTCCATCCGGTTGGAGCGGTGCTTGGCGCCGGCCGACGACACGACGTTCTCCTCGAGCATGATCGAGCCCAGGTCGTCGGCGCCGTAGTGCAGGGTCAGCTGGCCGACCTCCTTGCCCGTGGTCAGCCAGGAGCCCTGGATGTGCATCACGTTGTCGAGGAAGAGGCGCGCGATCGCGATCATCCGCAGGTACTCGAAGAGGGTGGCCTGCGTACGGCCCTTCAGGTGGTTGTTCTCCGGCTGGTAGGTGTACGGGATGAACGCCCGGAAGCCGCCGGTGCGGTCCTGCACGTCACGGATCATCCGCAGGTGCTCGATCCGCTCGGCGTTCGTCTCGCCGGTGCCCATGAGCATCGTCGAGGTGGACTCCACGCCCAGCCGGTGCGCGGCCTCCATGATCTCCAGCCAGCGCTCACCGGACTCCTTCAGCGGGGCGATGGCCTTGCGCGGCCGCTCCGGCAGCAGCTCGGCACCGGCGCCGGCGAAGGAGTCCAGGCCGGCCTCGTGGATGCGCGTGATGGCCTCCTCCACCGACACACCCGAGATCCGCGCCATGTGCTCCACCTCGGAGGCACCCAGCGAGTGGATCACCAGCTGCGGGAAGGCCTCCTTGATGGCGCTGAAGTGCTTCTCGTAGTACTCGACGCCGTAGTCCGGGTGGTGGCCGCCCTGGAACATGATCTGCGTGCCGCCGAGTTCGACGGTCTCGGCGCAGCGCCGCAGGATGTCGTCGAGGTCGCGGGTCCACCCCTTCGCTGTGTCCTTGGGGGCGGCGTAGAAGGCACAGAACCTGCACGCGGTGACGCACACGTTCGTGTAGTTGATGTTGCGTTCGATGATGTAGGTCGCGATGTGCTCGGTACCCGCGTACTTCCGGCGGCGCACGGCGTCGGCGGCGGCGCCCAGCGCGTGCAGCGGTGCGTGGCGGTAGAGGTCGAGCGCTTCCTCGGGGGTGATCCGTCCGCCCGCGGCGGCACGGTCGAGGACGGCTGTGACATCAGGAGATGTGAGGTCGGCCTTCTCGGTCACCGGCGTCCCTTTCGCAGGATTCGTAAGGGTTGTGGACAGACCGAACCAGCCTACGTCAGCCGTTTCGCGGTGCTGACCTCAGGTTGCGTACGCGCCGATCAGAACTCCCGTGAACGCCCCCGCGATCAGAAACGGCCCGAACGCGATGGCCGTCTTGCGGCCGGCGCGCTGTACGACGACGAGCGCGCCGCCGTACAGCGCGCCGAACAGGAAACCGGCGAAGGTGCCCAGCAGGACGACGGGCCAGCCGTACCAGCCGAGGACGGCGCCCGCCCCGAGGGCCAGCTTCACGTCGCCGAACCCCATCCCGGCGGGGTTGACGAGGAACAGCACGAAGTAGCCGCCGCCGAGCGCGAGGGCGCCGTACAGCGCGGTCGGCCAGTGGCCGTCGTGTCCGGGAACCAGGGCGGCCAGGCCGAGGAGCGCGAGGGCGGCGCCCGCGAGGGGCAGGGTCAGCACGTCGGGCAGCCGCCGCACCCGGAAGTCGACCACCGCGAGCAGCACGCCGACCGGCGCGAGCAGCAACCAGACGGCGAGTTCGGGCCGGCCACCGGTGGCAGCGGCGAGCGCGCCGCAGACGAGAGCGGTGACGGCGGCAGCCGGCAGGGCGCGCGGGCCGTAGGAGGCGCGGTCGCGGACGGGAGTGGTGGCCGGGGCGTCGGCGGAGGCGGCGGCACACTGCCCGCACCGTCCGCGCCCGATCCAGCCCCGTACCGGATGTCCGCCCGGGCAGCGCTCCCGCCACGACTCCCCCGACGGCACGGAGAACCGGTACGCGGCCCGCGGCAGCGACGCGCCCGCCACCGCGCCCCACAGCGCGGCGGCGGCGACCAGCGGCAGACCGGTCGACGGCACGGTGCTCATCCCGCCGCGGCGACGGCGCTGCGCCAGGCCGGCAGCAGTTCGTCGAGCAGGGCCTCGGTGCGCGGCGGCAGACCGCGGGCGCCGCCGCGGCCGACGAGGTCGGCGGCGAGCGCCTGGAGGCGGGCGGTGTCACCGGTGGCGTGCGCGGCGCGCAGCAGCTCGTTCCACAGGCGCTCGTCGGCCGGGGCGGTGCGCAGCGCGGCGTCCAGCGCCTCGATCGCCTTCTCCGCGCGGTCCTTCTCCAGGTGGAAGGAGGACAGGGCGAGCCCGATGTCCGCGACGATGAGCGGCAGTTGGGCGTCGACGATCTCGTGGGTGAGCCACCGGTAGCGGCCCTCGGGCCGGTCGGCGAGCAGCGGTCCGCGCACCACCACCAGCGCGTCGGTGAGCAGCCGGCCGCGTACGGCCCGGCTGTCCGCGCCCTTGCCCTGTGTGGCCTCGTGGTACAGCGAGCGCAGCACGTCCAGGTCGGAGACGACGGACTTGGCGAGGGTGAGCCGCCCGGTGTCGTCCGTACCGAGCCTGGGGGTGCCGTCGGGGTCGCTGCCGAGCCAGGAGCGCAGCCGCTCGACGAGCGCGTCCCGCACGTCGTCGGTGACCCCGCGCGGCCACAGCGCGGAGGACAGCACCCGCGGATGCACGCCCTCCCGGTGCAACAGCAGCAGTGCCAGCGCCTCGTGCAGCGGCGCGCTGCGTTCGTCGTCCGGGGTGTCGAGGCCGATGATCTCGTACGGGCCCACGAGCCGCGCGTACACCGCCGGCCGCCCCTGCTCGCTGATGTCGACGAGGAACGGCGGGGTGGGCGCAGGACCGTCGGGCCCGCTCTCCGGGTCGGCCTCGACGAACAGCTCGACCACCGCCTGCTGTTCGGCCGACGGCAGCATCTGGGCGTCGAGTTCGAGCCCGAGCAGTGGAGCGAGCAGCCTGCCCTCGCTGGTGATCTCCATCTCCCAGGCGGCGCCCGGCAGTTCGTCGGACTCGGTGCCGACGAGGTAGCCGATGCCCAACCGGCTGGCATCGGCGGCGAGTTCGGCGAGCCTACGGGCATCCTCGGCCGAGGGCTGAGCGGCCAGCAGCACCAGGTGCGGGGCCCAACGAGTGTGCTGGGCGGGCCCGGTGCGGCCGGTGAGCACGGAGTCGTGCCCGGCGGCGCCCAGCGCGCCGCGCCGCTGCCGCGTCTCGGCCTCCATGGTCTCGAGGAGCGCCTCGATGCCGTCGAGGTGGCGCAGGCGGCTGGGAGCCAGCGGGGTCAGGTCCTGACCGAAGCCGACAAGGGTGACGGTCATGCGATCCGACCAGCCGTTGGTGGCGAGTTCGGCCGCGACCGAGGCGAACACGGCGGCCCGGTCGGAGGCGCGGCCGCTCAGCGAGACGATGCCGGGCACGGCCTCCAGGTTGAGCAGCAGGCGGGAGTCGTCCATGGTGCCGAGGCTGACGAGCCCGGGGTACGGGGCGGCGGTTTCGGTCTCCTCGTACTGCTCGGCTTCGGCGCGCGCCAGCATCCAGAACGTCTCGTCCTGCCCGGTCCGCCAGGGCGCGGGCGGCTTGCCGGCCGGCTGTGCGAGCTGGAGGTGCAGGTCGCCTCCGGTGAGCCAGGCGGCGTAGACGACGGGCAGCGGCCGGGACTCGGCGGCGAGGGCGGCGGCGAGGGCGCGCAGGGACCGGTCGAGCCGCCGTACGCCCTCGGGGTCGGCGCCCACCAGCAGCGCGTCCTGGACGTCCAGCGCGTCCCCGGTCGGCGTCGGCGGCTCCATGCCGCGCCGCCCGCCGACGGCACCGAGCGCCGACTGCCACAGCGCCTGCCGGCGCCGGTGACCGAGTGCGCCGAGGAGACCGGCGGCGAGGAGCGGGGCGCCGAGGAGGGCTTCGGGCAGTCCGAAGGAACGCCCGGAGGAGGCGGGGGTGGCGGCGGTGGCGCCGTCGCCGGCGGGCCGCTGCCGGTCCTGCTCGGCGTCGGGGGCGGGCCGCTGGGCGGGTACGGAGGCGTGGGAGCCACCGCCCTGTTGATGGCCGCCGCCCTGCGCGTGGTCGCCTCCGCCCTGGGCGTGGTCGCCGGTCCTGGCGTAGTCGTGGATCTGCTGCCGCACCTGCTCGGAGACGTCCGGCGCGCCGTCGGGCATCTCGACGAGCTCACCGCCGTGCGCGTCCGCGGGCATCTCCATGATCCAGCCGGGCCGGATGAGGCTGGCCTCGGACAGCCGGGAGCCGTCGGGCTGGACCCGGTCCTTGTTGAGTTGGTAGATCTCCTTGTACCGGCGCCCGTCGCCGAGGTGCCGCTGGGCGATCTCCCAGAGCGAGTCGTGGTGGCGTCCCTCGGGCGGCTGGATCCGGTAGTACTTCGTGTCGCCCTGCTTGGCCTCCGCCTGCGCGGCGGCACTCGCGGCCTGCTCGGCGACGGCCGCCGCGGTGTTCGCGGCCTGCTCCCGCTGCTGCCCGAACAGCCCGCCCGGCGTCTGCTGCGCGGCGGCGACGGTCCCCTTCTGGTTTCCCTCCAGGCCGTGCCCGAGCTGCGACAGCCCCGGCGTGAGGCTGGCGGCCGTGGCCCCGACGAGCAGCAGCGCGGCGACGAGTTGCCGCGCGAGAAGCTGGCTGGGGCCGGCGCCGGGAACCCGCCCCGGCACCCCGACACCGGACAGCGCGGCCTTCATCTCCACGAGCACACAGGCGGTGAACTGCGCCCAGGCGAGCCAGACGACGACCGTCAGGATGCTCAGGAAGGTCTGGACGGTGATCTCCTGCTGGAGCCAGTCCAGGCTCGGCACGCCGTGCGGGAGCGGCCACCCGAACTGCACGGCCAGCGCCAGCGGTACGCCGACGAGCAGGACGAGCAGGGCCAGGAAGGCGAGAAACGCCTTCACGAAGTCCCCGACCGTACGCCGCCGCACCCGCACCGGCTGGGGCGTCCGGTTCCTCGGGGCCGTCGAGCCTCCCGTCGGGCTTCCCGTCGAGCTTGAACTACGGCGTCGCGGCATGGCGGGTGTCCTGATGGTGTGTGAAGTGGGTGCGGTAAATGGGGCGTACTGAGCCTACAGAGATCCTATTGACGGGGGCGACACAGCTTCCGCCCCTCAACCCCGGACGCCCCCACGCCGTTCACAACAACCACGCCGTACCTCTCGACTTCCCCCACAATCCCCCGCCGAGCACCCAAATCCTCTCCTGTCGCCCCTGATAGCTTCGTTGTCCGCTGCACACGTCGTCGTCCTCCGGGGGAGATCCACCGTGGCCCGCCGCGCCCTACCCGTAACCGCCAGCGCACTCACCGCCATCGCGACCCTCACGCTGACCGCGTGCGGCGGGGGCGGGGACGCCAAGTCCGATGACATCAAGGGGGCAGACACGGGGGCGGCTACGCCTACGGTTTCGGCGTCCTCAGCCGCTGACGCACAGCGTCCCGAGGTCACCATCCCGAGCAGCTTCCGGCTGACCTTCGCGAACTGGAGGAGCAGCGACCCCGACGAGCAGGCCGTCCTGAACGACGGCAAGGAGCAGCTGCGGGCCGGTTACGCAGCGATCATCGCGAACAACCCGGACAGCGAGGCCCTCGCCTTCTACGACACCAAGGCGGGCCTCTCCCAGGACCGTGAGTGGATCAAGTCGTACACGGGCAAGAACGTCACCGTCATCGGGGCGCTCCCCGTGTTCGACCCCAAGGTCGCGCTCTTCGCGAAGAACACGAAGGCCCAGCTCGCCTACTGCACGGACGAGAGCAACGCCCGTACGAAGAACCGGGAGACGGGCAAGGTCGTGGGCAATCCGGCAGGCATGGACCCCAAGGTCGCCTACACCGTCACCATGCAGAAGGACGGACAGGGTGTGTGGCAGACCGTGTCCACCACCTCGAAGAGGGGCGGCTGCTCCTGATGTCGCGGCCCACCGGCATCGTGGCCGTGGCTCTCGCATCGGCCGTGGCGGTCACCCTCTCCACCACGTCGGCTCACGCCTTCGGCGAAGGCAACACCAAGAACAACGGCAAGAGCAGCGCCAAAGGGAACGCCGGTGGCGACGGAAGCCTTTCGGCCTCCGTCTCCAATATCCGGATCACTTACGTGAGCGGCGGAAACGGCAGGGGCAAGCAGGGCAACCTCGGTACCGTGGACCCCAACTGGAAGCCCCCCGCCTGCTGGTACGAACCGGCCTTCACCCCGGCCGGACTCAAGAAGTTCGTGGACACGGACGGCGGGGGCGACGTCGGCATCCACGAATCATGGTTCGGCAAGGAACTGTGGACGGACCACTACCGCGACGGCAAACCCGCGGACAACTTCGACCTCCACTCACCGACCAACAGCAGCGCCGACGGCTACAAGGACTACAACCTCGACCAAAAGGGCTACTTCTGGCGCGGCGTCGCACCCGACCCCGCCGACCCGGCCTCCTGGGACTGCGGCCGCGTCATGTTCTGGGTCGACGCGGGCAGACTCCCGAACGACCCGAACACCCCCACCCCCAAGACACTCGCCGAGTACGCCTACAACAAGGTCAAGGTCCCCGAGACGGAGATCGAGCTCAAACCGCAGGCGAAGTCCACGGTGAATCTCCCGACCTGGGCCTGGCTGGACAAGGGCACCTTCAAAGAGGTCAAGGTCAGGGCCGACCTCCCGAACACCGGCCTGTGGGCCGAGACCACGGCCAAGCCAGTAGCCCTCCACCTCAACCCGGGCACGGAGGACGCCGAGACCTACCCGTCCTCCGGCGACTGCACGATCAACGACGACGGCTCGATCGGCACCCCGTACGCGAAGGGCAACGCGGACAAGACCCCGCCGTGCGGCATCAGGTACCTCCGCGCCACGAACGGACAGCCGTACCGCCTCAAGGCATCGATCACCTGGCAGATCACCTGGCAAGGCACCGGCGGCGCCAAGGGCGACCTCCCCGACGGCACCTTCGAGACGACCCAGGACATGAACGTCCAGGAAATCCAGTCGATCAACCGCTGAGACGGGCCCGGCCGCAGCCTTCGCCATCTTCCTCGACTCCCTCACATCGTCAGAGTGAGAGCGTCTTCGCGATGTCGTCGGCCATCTGCTCGGCCGGCTCGCCAGGACCGGTTCCGTCCAGGAGACCAGCATCGTGAGGGCCGTCTCCATGCCGTCCGGGCGGACGCCGTAGAACACCGTGTGGACCACCGGGCGGGGGCCGAAGAAGCCCTTCTTCTCGCCGATGAGGTTCTGGCGGATGCGGACGGCGTCGCCGAGGGGGAGCCGTACCTCGCGTACGTCCGGTTCGCCGAAGTCGTGGCTCGCCATGTGCTCGGCCAGCAGCGAGAGGGAGACCTCGGGGAACGCCTCGTCGGGGTGGATGGCGTCGAGTTCCATGATGGCCGCCACCGTCTCGTGACCGCTCACGTACCAGCCGAAGGCCGCCAGCGGATCGCGGGTGTAGCAGTCGGCGACCGTGCGCTTGAGGCTCCGGGCCAGGCGGCGGGCGTCGCCCGGCGCACCGTCCTGCGCGTATCGCTCGGCGAGTTCCTGGCCCTGTTGCTTGGCCCAGGAGTCCAGGTCCACGCTCCCGGCGGCGGGGAAGGGCAGCCAGTCCTCCGAGAACTCCAGGCCGAGGTTCGAGAGGTCGTCGGTCATGCTGTCGGTCACTCCGTCCAGGTAGGCGAGTCGGCGATCGCGTCGAAGAGCCACGCTGATGAATGCGTCACCCCACCTCGTTCCTGGCCACGGCCCGACCGTGGACGGCCACGTTGCCGCCGTAGAACATGCCGGTGAAGACGGGCGAGTACGTCAGCTGGATCTCGACCTGTACCTGGTCGGCGTCGGCTGCCACGCAGTGGCTCGCGGCGATGTCGGCGCCCGTCATGCTCACCTCCCGGGCGAAGGCCTTCACGCGGGCGTCGCAGTTCTCGTAGTTGATCGGGGCGGGGCCGCCCTCGTTGTCGTAGAGGGCCTCGCGGTCGATGTCCTGGGCGGCGTAGCGGGCCGCCTGTTCCGCTATGTCCGCGGCTCGTTCGCGCTTGGAGATGGACAGGCCGCCGTCGATGACGAAGGCGGACAGGGCGAGGAAGACCAGCGCGAAGATGATGACCGCGCCGGCGCCCGAGCCGCGGTCGTCCAGTGCCGTGGCCCGGGTGGACCACCAGGTGCGCACGCGATCGGCCGCGGCGGCGCTCACGTTCCTCACGCCGACCTCCGGAAGGGGTCCAGCGGCGAACTGAAGCTCGCGGACAGCCGCGTCGGGATGTTCAGGCCCAGTGACGCCAGGCCGCGCACCTGGCAGCTGACCTCGACGGTGAACAGGGTGTCGGGGGCGAAGCCCGCGCTCGTCTGCACCACCGAGACCGGCCCCGTGCAGACGTCGGCCAGGTCCGCCTCCGCCGCCTTGCGCGCCTCGGACATGGCCGTCGCATGGTCCTTCTGGATGGAGCCCGCTCGTGCCGCGTCCCGTGCCGCGCCGTCGACCGCGCCGCGGCCCTCGACGAGTTGGCCGAAGGCCACCAGCACCAGGATGAACAGGATCATCACCGGGGCGAGGATCACGACCTCCACGGTGGACAGGCCGCCGTCGTCACGGGCGGACGGAAAAGACGGCCGGGAAGAGCGGTTCATCTAGTTTCCGTCCTCCCGCACGAACCTCTCCACCGGCCCCGAGGACTGCGCGTGCACCGTCAGGTTCAGGCCCGGGAACACCGTCGGGATCCGCGCCGAGATCTCCACGCCCACGGTGTTCTGCTCCGGTTGCAGCATCTTCACGTCCGGCGACAGCACCAGTTGCGGGCCCAGCTGGCGGATGTAGGCGTCGACGACGTTCCGCGCCTCGCCCCGCCAGGCGCCGGGCTGCTCGTCGGCCGTGGCGCGGGCCTTGCGGGCGCCGGCCTGGGCCGCCGCCTGGGCGACGTGGTCGGCGAAGAAGTACAGCGCGAACTGCACCGTCGCAAAGATCATGAAGAACAGTACGGGGGTGAGCAGCACGAACTCGATCGCGGTCATCCCGCGGTCGCCGCCGGTGGCCGCCGCCTCACGCGCGGCCCGCACCCTGCGGCGTACCGCGCGTCGCACCCGTCCGCCCACGTCCGCCAGCATCCCCGTCCACCCCGTCGCGCTTCCTCGCCGTACGTGCGTCGTACGTGCACGCGTCCTACGTACGCTCGCCGTACATGCACTCGCCGTGCGTGCCCTCGCCGTACGCCCGGTCAGCAGGTCTTGCCCGCGTCCGCGCCCTTGATGCAGTCGCCCACCTTGTTGGCGCCCTCGCTCAGCGCCGAGTTGATGATGGCGGCCACCACGCCGACGATCGCCACGACGACCGCGGAGATGATGACCCACTCGACCGCGGAGGCACCACGGTCCAGTTCGCCGGAGCGGGCGCGCTGCACACGGCCGCCCAGGAAGGTGACCAGGAAGTCCACGGTCGGGATCCCGATGTGGAAGTCTCGTCCGTTCATGACAGTCGTTTCCTCTCGAATTCAGGGCAGTTGGCAGGGTCTGGCAGGGGCGGCGCTCACACCTGGAACACCCGCATCGCCGCCGGGAAGATCAGGAACACCAGGAAACCCGCGCACAGCAGCAGCTGGGCCACGAGCATCGACTGGGACTTCTCGCCCGCGCTGCCCTCGATCTCGGCCAGTTCGCGGTGGCGCATGGTCTCGGCGCGCGAGGCGAGCGACTCGCGCACCTTCGCGCCGTCGTCCGCGACCAGGGCCAGGGAGGCCGAAAGATCCTTCAGCTCCTCCACGCCCAGCTCCTCGCCGAGCTGCCCGAGCGCCTGCCACTGGCTGATGCCGGTGATCCGGGCGTCGGCGAGGGCGTTGCGGATCCGCTGGTTCGCCCAGCCGTCGGACACCTCGGCCGCCGCCATCAGCGCCTCCGGCAGACCACGGCCGCCGGCCAGGCTCATGGACACCAGGTCCAGATACGCGCCGATGACCCGGCGCAGGTCACGGCGCTTGTCGGCCGCGTCCCGCCGGATCTCCAGATCGGGCAGGAAGAAGAACAGCGCCGCGCACAGCAGCGCCAGCCAGACCGGGATGACCGGGCTGCGGCCGAAGCCCAGCGAGTAGACCACGGCGAACAGCAGCGGACCGAAGAACAGCCCCGCGACCGACAGCAGCACCTTCGTCGCGAGGAACCTCTCCCAGCTGCGCTCCAGCACCGCGAGATCGGCGCGCAACGAGCGCTGTTCCCAGCCCTGCTGAAGGTAGAACTCGGCGACGCGAGCGCCGACCTGGGCGCGGAACGTACCGAATCGGCCCGTCTCCTCCCGGGTCTGGTGCCGCGTCTCGTACGCCGCGCCCCGCGCCCGCATCGCGTCGATCCGCGCGACCTGCGCGACCGCGCTCCGCCTGGACGGCATCAGGGCGCGTACGAGGGCGTAGACGCCGAGGCCGAGGACCGCTCCGACCACGACCGGCATCGTCAGGTTCACCGGCGTACCCCTTCCTCCTGCTGGGCGGGTGTGCGCGGCCGTACGAACTGGACCGCCGCCTCGTCCCGCACCAGGAAGCGTTCGGGCGTCTCGATCGTGGACAGCTTGCGCAGCCACCAGAAGCCGAGCGCGAACAGACCGCAGACGACCGCGAGGACCAACTGGCCGACCGGGGTGCCGTACGGCGACACGAAGTCGCGGTTGAAGACGGACAGTCCGAGCACGAAGGCGACGGAGACGGCGACGACGATCTGCACCGAGCGTCGGGTCGAGGCCCGCTGGGCCATCACGCGCTGACGCATGTCGACCTCCTCGCGCGACGACTTGGCCAGTGCGCCGAGGACCTGGCGCAGACCGGGGCCGCGCAGCCGGGCATTGAGGATGAGCGCGGCGACGATGATGTCGGCGGAGGCGTCGTCGATCTCGTCGGCGAGCAGTTGCAGCGCCTCGGGCAGCGGAGTGCGGGCGCGCAACCGGTCGACCAATGCGTCCAGATGGGGCCGCAGGACCGGGGCGGCGGCGCGCGCCGAGGCCGGGATGGCCTGCTCCAGGCCGACCGCGCCGGCGATCGTGTCGCGCAGCGACTCCGTCCAGGAGGCCAGGGCCTCCACACGGCGCATCGCGGCCCGTTCCTCCGCGGCACCGCCGAAGAGGCGGTCCCAGAAGAAGACGAGGACACCGGCCGCGATCCCGGCGACCGCCCACCGGGTGAGCAGCAGGACGGCGAGGCCGACGAGAGCGGCGACGGAGCCGCGCTGCCCGGCGAAACGGAGCAGTTCGCTCGCCCGCCGACTCGCCCGCTGCTTCTCGTGCTCGGGCTTGGGGGGCAGTCCGCGTACGGCGACGACCAGCAGGGCGAGACCGCCGCCGACGGCGACGCCGGAACCGATCGAGTACAGCACGGTGGTGGAGAACAGGCCCCCCATGGAGCCGAGCGGGGCCAGTGCGGCAGACGTCATGGTCACCCCCAGGTTCCGTGGGGCTGGTAACCGTGCGCCATGAGGTCCTCCAGGCAGGCTATGGGCGCGTGCGGCACGACCCGGCCGTCGGGCGTTTCGGCGAACACCTCGCTGGACAGCACGCGGCCGTCGACGCCGTTGACCTCGCGGACCGAGGTCACCATGCGCTGAAGCCGGCCGCCGGTCTGGAAGTTGTTGCGCCGCTGGATGAAGACGACGAAGTTCACCGCGCCCGCGATCAGCATCTGGCTGGCCTCGATGGGCAGCCGCTCCGTCGCCTGCAACGCGTAGGTGGAGATGCGGTTGAAGACCTCGCTGGAGCTGTTGGCGTGGATCGTGGACAGCGAGCCGTCGTTGCCCTGCGACATCGCGTTCAGCATGGTCACGATCTCGTCGCCGAGCACCTCGCCGACGATGACGCGGGAGGGGTTCATACGGAGGGACCGACGCACCAGCTCGGCCATGGAAATGGTGCCCTGGCCCTCGGAGTTGGGCAGCCGTTCCTCGAACGCCACCGCGTTGGGGTGCAGTTCAGGGAAGGTGTCCAACCCGAGCTCCAGCGCCCGCTCGACCGTGATGAGCCGCTCGTGCGGCGGGATCTCGTTGGCGAGGGCGCGCAGCAGTGTCGTCTTTCCGGCGTTCGTGGCGCCCGCGATCATGATGTTCTTGCGGGCGCGGACCGCGCAGGCCAGGAAGTGCCCCAGCTCCGGCGCGAGCGTGCCGTTGCCGACCAGGTCGGAGATGAACACCTTGCCCATCCGGGCCCGGCGGATGGACAGCGCGGGCCGGCGGGTCACGTCCATGACGGCCGACAGACGCGAACCGTCCGGCAGCCGCAGGTCGAGCTGCGGGTTGGCGGAGTCGAAGGGGCGGGACGACAGGCCCGAGTAGGCGCCGAGCACCTGGATGAGCTCGATCAGCTCCTCGTCGGTCTCGGCGACCGGCTCGCCCTTGACCTCGCGCCCGTCGGCGTATCCGACGAACACCTGGTCGCAGCCGTTGATGTCGATGTTCTCGACCTGCGGGTCGTCGAGCAGCGGCTGGAGCCGGCCGACGCCGAACAGCGCCGCGTGCACGGCGGCCGCGTACTGCTCCTCGGTCTCGGCGTCCAGCGGCGTACGGCCCGCGTTGATCTCGGCGCGGGCGTACTCCTCCAGTATCTGCGCTATGACCGCGCGGGCGTACTGCCGCTCGTCCTCGCCGGACATCGGCGTGACGCCGTTGACCTGGTCGAGTCGGCGCTGCTCCGCGATGCGGTCACCGGCGTCCTGCCGGAACCGCTTGACCAGCTGGTGATCGACAGCCGTCATCGCCCGGCTCCTGGCTGACCATTCGTGTGGGGCTGGTACGGCTGCTGGGCCTGGGGCATCTGCTGACCCTGGGCCGCTTGCTGCGCTTGGGCCGCTTGCTGGGCTTGGGGAGCCTGTTGCGTCTGGCGGGCTTGCTGAACCTGGTGGGCCTGCTGCGTTTGGTGGGCTTGTTGCGCCTGTGCGGATACGGCCCAGGCGGCACCGTACTGCTGGTACAGGTCGGCGGCGACCTTGCGGGCCGAGCGGATCAGCAAGGACTTGTCCAGGCGGCCGCGCCTGCGCCCGGCCAACTGCTCGGCGCCCGCCGGGTCGTCGGCGATGGTGCCGACGACGCGGGCACCGGTCTGGGCGTGCACCAGCATGTCGTTGACCTGACCGGAGACCTTGCCCGCGGTGTTCGGGTCGGCGACCAGGACGACGCCGACCACCGGGGTCGCCAGGCTCGCGGCACCGCGCGGGCCGCCGTGCAGCTTCGCGGACAGCGCGGCGGCGCGGTCGCGGACGCGGGCGATGGCCTCCGGCTCGGTGCGCGAGATCAGCAGCAGGAGGGAGGCGTGCGGGAACAGTTCCACGGCGGGGGTGTCCCCGCTGATCCGGCCGCAGTCGGCGATGACGTCGGCGGGCGCGCTCGGGGAGTCGGCGAGCGAGGCGAAGGCGTGCCCCAGGGTGGGCCACAGGCCGGCGAGACCGGCGGCCTGCTCGGCGATGCCGAGCCCGACGAGGACCTCCAGGCCGCCGTTCAACGGCTGTACGTGATCCCAGAGTTGGTCCGGCACGAGTCCGCGGCGCGCGGTCGCGGCGATGGACAGCATGCCGACGTTCGGGTTGAGCGGCCCGCCGTGGGCCGCGGCGCTGCGGTAGACGAGGTCACCGCCGGCCGGGTCCGTCTCGGCGAGCAGCACGCGCCGCGGCCAGACGGCGGCCAGCGCGACGGCGGCGGTGGTGACGCCGGGCGAACCCTTGTCGGCGGCCAGTGCGATGAGGGCCATGGATGCGCTGCCGCCCTCAGTTGCCGGGAACGACGACGACGGCGACGGAACCCACGGACGCGGCCTGGGCGACGGCGGCGGCGTCGGACTGGTCGACGAGGAGGGTGAGCGACAGGTTGCCGGTGCTCACGGCGGCGTCGCCGTTGTCACTCTTGGAACTGACGCGCGCCTTGTCGACGATGAGGCTGCCGCCTGCGGACGTGCCCGTGGAACCGCTGCCGGAGTTGGAACTCGACGCGTGGTCGCCGACGCGGTAGACGGCGACGATGTCACCGTTCTTGATGTCCGCCGGGTACTGGCCCTCCTTGAGAGCGACTCCGACGAAGGCCTTGCCGTCCGGCAGGCTGCTCTTCGCGCCGAACATCTGCCCCATCACGACCGTGTCCGCGTAGATGGTGGACTTGGCCTTGAGGGTCTTGAGGGTGCCCAGTTTGACCCACGGGATGTAGTTGATGGAGTCGTCCGCGGCCACCATCACCGAGGTCACGTCATCGGAGGTGACGGACTCTCCGGCCGGGATGTCCTTCGTCACCTTGACGACCTCGATCCGGTCCCCGGCCTGGAGCACGAGCATCGTGGCGCCCAGCGCGCCCACCAGGATGAGCAGCACCGCCAGGGCCGCGAGCGCCGGTTTGCGCTCGCGAGGCGATGTGGGAAGCCGGTCACCGACCGTCGGCTGAGCCGGAGCCGCGGCGCGTCCCGCGCCCGCCCCCGTACGCTCCTGGATCTTCACGCAACCGCTCCCCGTACACCCAAGATGTCGTCTGCCAAGCTCTTTGCCTGGGCTGCAAACCCGGACACTTCACCAGCGATCCGGGCGATGTCGCGGCTATCCGGCGCGGTGTCGAGTGTCAAGCCATCGCACGGTATCAGCCGCACATAAGCCCCTCAAGGCGAGTCAGGCCCCGTGGTCCACGGCTGACTTGACGTTATCCGTCAGCAACTCGGGCATAAGCCTGACCCCATGGGGTGCGACCGAATTACAGTCAAGCCAGTGTGCGACCGCGAACCCGTCGTCACGGTGACCCTCTGGAGTCCCGGCTCACGCCTGGCCCGCGACCACTGGGAACGCACCATGCCTGCACGAATTGCTCACAAGGGAGCGGATCAGTCATGCCGTGATCTTCCCCATGAAGCAAGCACCACTGACTTTGACCGGCTCTGAGCTGGTCGCCGTCGCGCTGCCCGCCTGCTTGAACGATGCAGAGGACATCGCCGCCGCCGACAAGGCGACCGCCCCGCCGTGACCCACTGGCACCGCCGCCACTGGGCCGATCAGGCTGCGCTGCATCACACCTTGGCAGCAAGAAGTCCGAAATTGACCTACCCGGAGAGGGGCCCGGCTTGGCGGAAGCAACCGCAGCACCGATACCGTCGAACTCCCTGACTAACTCAGTGCTCACGGGGAGTCACAGTGAAGCGACGCTCTTTGCCCGTTGCTGCCGCGCTCGTCGCAGCCGCAGCCTTGTTGACGACGGCTTGCAGTGGCGGAGGCGGCAACTCCAAGGCCGACGACGCGATCCCGGGCGCCGACACCCGCGGTACCCAGGCGTCGCCATCGCCCAGCGCTGACACTTCGGACGAGCCTCATCGACCAGACATCACGCTGCCCGGCGACGTCAAGGACGTCTTTGAGGGATGGCATACCGGCAATCCGACCAATGACGCCATCCTCGCCGATGCCGGCCGTGCGCAGACTGCCACCAACTACGCAATCATCAAGGGGAACCCCGACGAACCGGCTCTCGCGTTCTACCGGCAGGGGAACGCACTCGTCGGCGGCGCCAAGTGGGTCAAGTCCTTTGTGGATGCTGGGATCACCTACACGGGCACTGTGCGGTACTTCAACCCCGACGTGATCATCTACAGCAAGACCTCGGCAGGGGTGACGTTCTGCACGGATGAAACGAAGGCGTTCAACAAGGACACGAAGACGCAGAAGGTCGACAGGACGCCCCCGGACAGCGACTCGTACGTCTACTACAACACGCACCTGAAGCGGAACAAGGACGGCGTCTGGCAGACCACGGAGCTCGTTTCCGACAGGGGGAACGCGAAGTGCACGCCGTGAGGTTGCACCACGCGGGGGCTGCTGTCGGCATGCTTGCCGCTGCATGCCTGCTGGTCTCGAGCCCCGCCTACGCGAAGCGCGGTCCGGGCGGTTCCGACGGCGGCGCGAAGACGTCGGGGACAAGATCGGGGAACACGCTTGAGTCACGCATCACCTATTCCAACCGCATGGGTGGGGTCAACGGCACCTCGACAGGCAACGTAGCCCCCATCGGCAATTGGAACCCGCCCGCGTGCTGGTACGAACCCGTGTCAGCCAAGGATTTCCAGAACCAGGTCGAGAGCCAGTACGCCGAGGTCGTCAACGACCCACGGCAACCCAACTATGCCAAGGCGGCGACGGGCCAGTTCCGGAACACCTACAAGGATGACAAGTACAAGAACTACAATCTTGACAAGGCCGATGAAGGCAACTGGTGGGTAGCAGTCCAGGACCCCAACCGCCTCGACGACCCAGGCGCGTTCACCTGTGACAAGCTGCCTTTTTGGGTCCAAAACGGCGACACGCCGGCCGTGCAGAACGCCATCACGCCACAGGTCCTCGCGGAACTCGCCTACAGCAGAATCCTGCTCCCCGACACCAAGGTCACCCTCGCACCCCAGAACGTGACCAAAGTCAACCTCCCGACCTGGGCGTGGCTTGACCCGTCCGCGTTCAAGCCGGTCCAAGTGACCGCTTCCCTCAACGTGGCCGGCCTCAACATCCAGGCGACGACCACCGCCAAGCCGGTCTCCCTCAAGCTCCAGCCCGGAACCGCTGACGCAGAGACCTACCCCGCCTCGGGTGAGTGCTCGATCAATAACGATGGTTCGATCGGCGAGTCATACACCAGGGGCAAGTCCGACCAAGCACCACCTTGCGGAATCAAGTACCTCCGGTCCTCCGGCAACGGAACGTACAACCTCAAAGCGACCATCACCTGGCGGATCAACTGGACCGGCACCGGCGGCGCCGGCGGAGAGCTTCCCGATGGCACCTTCGGGGCGACACAGAACGTCACCGTCCAGGAGATTCAGTCCGTCAACCGTTGAGCAACTGATGCTGTCGAAAACGAGGCAGAAGCGATGACAGGCTGTTCTCCCTACTCAACAACGGCGGCGTTCAGCGCTTCCCGACTGTTCTGTCCCTCACCGTCTCGTACGTCGATACCGCCGCGGGAACCGCCGGCATCGGCGCGAACTACGCCGCGATGCCGGTCGCGGTGTACAAGGACGTCCGGGTTGGCGACACGGTGGAGTTTGCGGGGGTGATGTTCGAGATGTCGGACCTCGCCAAGAAGGGCGTGTGGTTGAGACAGGCAAGCAAGTAAGACAGGAAGGCCGCGCCGCCGTCCGTGCTGCCTTCTATCTCCTCGCCTGCCTAGCCCGCGTCGAGCACAGTTCGAGCCTGTCACGGCGACGGGCCACCAAGGTTGTCCGCAGTGTCCAACGTGCCATCACCGAGCCTTTTCGGGCTCGGCCCCGCCAGGTTCGATGGTTCCTCTACAGTCGTGTCGTTCCCTGATGCACAGGTCGCGATAGGAGTCAGGTATGGCGTTCGGCAGGAGCAGCAAGGCGAAGGCAGCGGAAGAGCCCCCTCTCGAGCCTGTCGCATGGCAGAGCGTCCGGAGGTTCGTCGTGGGGTCGGTGGAACGGCCTCTGTCACCCAAGCGGTCCCAGGCGGTGTCGGGCGGGCCCGCCGTTCGTGTGCCCATGGGCTCCAAGGATCTGCCGGTTCTGGCACCATGCGCGTTTTTGGGATCGTCATCCCTAGTGCACCTTCCGTCACGTCCGGACTTCACGCTGTACGAAGATCCCGACGCGCAGTGCCTTCTTTGCTTCGTCGAGGAGCCACAGGAGGTGGACGGCGAGCGGCACTACGTCGTCCGAGACCCACAAGGGCAGGCAATCGGCACCCTCCGGCGGATCCCTCCGAAGCGGCCTTTCAAGCACACCTGGCGTATAGACCAGCCGGGACACCCGGAGATCGTCGGACGCAACGAGTGGGCCAGTGGCGGCGCGAAGGACATTGCCGGGCGGGCGGCGGGTCGCTTCGTCAACGGCCTCGTCGATGACCTGTTGAATCCCGGCGATGGTGACACACCGAGCAAAGGCCGCTCTTTGGAGTGGCGAGCCGGTGACGAGGTCGTGATGATCTCGGAGGGCAGTGCGGAAGTCCGAGTACGGAAGGACTGGGTGGACCGTCGGCTGGCCTTCGCCTTCGCTCTGGTGGGCGACAAGTGAGCATTGCGTGCACATCGCTGTCCGCGTCGTTTTCCTGATTCGTAGCATGACAAGCGCACGTAGGGTATGAGGCCCACCCGCGGCCACTCCGGTACCAGCGGGACAAAGGACTTTAGGGGGACCGAACGTGAGGGTCGTCAATCCGGAAGACGTGGAGCAACTCGCCAAGCTTCTGGATGGTCGGGGCGGCCTTCAGGACAAGCTCAACGAAGCCTTCACCAGGGCCTCCCTGCTAGGCGTATCCAGCAAGTTGTCCTCGCTCAAGCCGCTACGGGGCTGGGTTACCGATACCGCGCCGGACCTTCGCAAGCGTGCGGCGATCGCCCGACTGGAAAGCGGCGACCCCGAAGCCGGGTTGCGCTGGGCCGGTTTCAGCGCCAAGGACATTGAGAGGTACCTCAAGGATCACAAGGACAAGGGCCTTTCTCCCGGCGAGATTCTTCTCGCCAACTCCGTTGCTGCCAGCGACGATCCAAACGCCGACGTCTTCAAGCGAGATCCCCATGAGTCCCTGGACGACTGGGTCTTGCGGATCAAGACTCACGCGCTGGAGCAGATCCCCGGGCTCAAGCCTCACGCCGCGACGATCACGAGCGTGATCGACCTCTACGGCGACTGGAATTCGACCACCAAGACCATGGCCACCGTGACAATTCAGGGAACGGCTCTGACCAAGGTTCTCCTTTTCAATTCTCTCGCGCAAGGATCGCTGCGGACCTGGAAGACCCGCATCGGAGTCGCGCTCAGAGGGTCGAATAACGGGCTGCTGCGCTGGTCCGGAACAAAGCTGATCAAGATAACCCCCAAGGTCCGTTCCCTCGGCGCACCCGGCAGCTGGTTTCCCAGCAAACTCAGCCAATGGGCCCAAAAAATCCCGGGCACCAAGGGCACGATCATCGATTGGACGGGCAGCGCCTACGACGCGGTCCGGGGCCTGAAGATCATGGACTCCCCCATCTGAAAAGGGGTTTCGGTCAACAGGGCCATCAACTTCTTGGTGGGCTCGGACGAGCTGGCCAAGAAGTTCGGTGCGCTCACCCACTCCAGTCAGGCTGTGACGCGGGCGGGTAATGCGAATCTCCTGACAGTCACAAGCAAGGCGTTCGCAGAGTCACGCGGAGCCGGCCTCAGCCGTACGGCCGCGCTCACCAAGGGACTCTCGACCGCGGGTAAAGTCTCAGGCCTCCTGCGCGGAGCGGGCATCGCGGGAAGCGCGGCCTCGACGGTGTGGAGTACCGCCAACGTCATTTCGCAGGGCAACCCGGTCGATGCCTTCAAACGTAAGGGTGCCGGGTATGTGGCCGACGTAGCCGAGGTCGGCTTCAACGCATCCATGACCGCGGCCATGATCGCCCCCAACCCGATCACCATCGGCCTCGCCGTGGGAACCGGCGTCATCTATGCCGGCGCCAAGGTCGTCGAGCACTGGGACGACATCAAGAAGGGGGCGGGGAAGGCTGCCGACTGGGTGGGAAACAAGACGAAGGACCTGGGCAAGAGCATCGCCAAGTCCAAGGTGAACCCAATGAACTGGTTCTGACCGCGGGGAGCAGGACGAGCTACGCCCGCCGCCGCAGGCGCCCGTAGAGGACGAAAGCCTCCATCGAAACGAACAACCCGCCACTGACCCACACCTGAGACGGGGACACCCCGGTAACCTCCGTGCTCATCCGCGGGGCGAGCCAGTCCTGCGGGTCGGTCACCACCGTGACGCGCTGTCCGGTCTTGAGTTCCTCACCGCAACCGTCGGTACCGTCCACGTCGTAGGAGCGGGAACCGGCCTCCGCCGTGTCCAGCGGTACGACCGTGCACGTCCGACCGTCAGCTCTCGTGTGTCTTGTGCGATAGGTGCCGGTCTCGACAATCACCGCGTCTTTCCGCAGCCCACGCTGGTCCAAGACGTAGTCGCCCAGCGCAGGCCCCACGAAGAGCATGAAGGCAAAGCCGGAGGCTGCCACGAGAGCACCCGGCCCCGCACCGCACATCGTCCAGGCGGTGATCAGAACGAGCATTGCCAAGAACGCTCCGAGGAGGAGCACGAGCGTCCCCTGCTTCTGTGCGAGCCATGAACAGCCCACCATCACAGCTGGAGTGAGGACCAAGACGGCCACGGTGCCGGGCCACCGGCGCGGCCTCGCCACGTGCAGTGCGGTCTCCGTCCCGGTCGCCGGGCGCTCACTCTTCCAGGTTGTCATCGTGTTGTTCGGTCCTTCAATGCTTCCCGGTCGGCTGCGGCGCCATCGTCACTCGCTGCCGATCAGAAGCTCGTTCCTGTCCGGCAGCAGGTCCGTGATCTTGTCCCAGACCTCGGCAGAATCGGATTTCACCAGGACGAGTGGACTGTCCGGGCCTACCTGACCCGGCATGATGGGCTCCTCCGGCTGCTCCCGGATCCAGTAACCGAGTGGACCGCAGTCCCAGACGGCCAGGGCTCGGATCATCGCGGCGCGCTCGCCGTCGTGCTCGCCGTCCCAGGCCGTGGTGATGCGCCAAGTGGCATTGAGGGAGACGACCAGATCCAGGAACTGAGCGAGTTGCGGGTCCTTGAGATCGGCGTCGGCCTCGGCCAGCGCCTTGCGTACCAGCGCGCGCGTCTTGTCGTCGTCGGCGTCCGGCTCCTCGAGTGCCACGAACGCGGCGTCCAGCGCTGCCATCGTCGTCCCGATGCGGACCTCGGGCGCACGTTCCTCGGGCTTGTCCCCCCGGTGCAGATTGACCTTGCGGGACAGTTCCCACACAAGTGTGTTGGGCTCGATGGAGACGTACTCGGACTCCTCCTCGCCCGGCCATCCGTCGTGCGAGATCACCGCCTCCTGGCCGACGACCACACCGTGGTTGACCGGGCCGTGCTCGCCCGTGATTTCCACTTGGACCATGACCACCGGGTCCGCCAGAGCGCCGAGCAGGTCGCGGAGCAGAGGGGCCAGTTCACCCTCTTCTCCCACCAGACCGATGCGCTGAAGCTCGACCAACGACTCCCACAACTCCTCAGGAGGCGTCTCACCGTCCAGCAGGTGGGCGAAGACGGCGATATGGCGGTCGGCCAGCCGGAAGCGTGCTCGCGAGCTGTCGTACGAGGGCACTGGTCTGGATTCCTCCCCTGAGGCGGCGGCGCCGGCTCACTTCTTCTTTTCCTGTAGGTCCTTGGCGTCCTGAGTGCACTGGTGCGCTTCGTCCCGCAGCGCCTTCGCAACCGTGCCACACGTCGTCTGCCAGCTCTTCAGCCTGCCGCGCACGTTGTCCGCGTTCGGGCCCGACCAGGTCTTCATCCCCGTGGTCGCGTGCTTCTTGGCAGTGTCGACGAGCGAGTCGATGTGGTCGGCCAGCGACCTCAACTGGCTGGCACGATGGTTGAGTTCCTGAATATCAGGATTTGCCATAGCAGCCTCCCCCGCTGTCTCAGGACCTCAGCATACTGACGCTGTCTCACTCGCTCCGCCCGGTCCCATCGGCCGGACCATCACCGTTCGTTCACCGGAAGACCCGATCTCCTGCGGCGCTGGACGAGAACCACGGATGGTGAGGTAGCGTCCACTGTTGCAAACGGACAGTCCGCTTGCGTTTGAATCAACGGGGAGGATCGTTATGGATCGCGGTGCAGATCTCCATCGGCTCCGGGAGCTCTCGAAGCTCTACGCCCGCAAGTCTCACGATCTGCAGGTGCTCATCAAGGAGCTGGACTCGGCGACGGGCAGCAGCGAGAGCTACTGGAAGGGCCCGAAGGCCGACCGGTTCCGCCAGGACTGGCACGACGTCAAGCCGACGTTCTCGAAGTGGGTCGACACCCTGCACGACGCCAGCAAGTCGGCCAACACGAGCGCCGACAACATCGAGCGCGCCACCTGATCCCAGGAGCCTCTTGCTCGTACCACATTCTGACAGTGCACCGGGACCCCAGGCCGTCGCGGCGGGGGCCGGTGCACTGGTGGTACGTGGACGCGCTCCGGAGGGTCAGACGCCCTTCTGGTACAGCCGGGCTTCGGCCGCTGGGACCTTGTCGGGCTCGTTACGAATGGCAGCGTCGACAATGGGGAGCAGCTTGCCCACCTCTTCACCCAGCTTCTTGTGACGGCCTTCCAGTTCCCGATGCCAGGCGCGAGCGTTCTTTCCGACCCAGACCTTGTCGCCGCCGATGTCCCGTGTCGGCCCCTGCAACGCCTTCGTGAAGGACTCGACGTCTCTCGCGAGATCGCGGCGCAGCTTCTCCAGGTCCGCTTTTCTGGGGTTTGCGACTTCAGGTTCGGAATCCGTCATCCCTGTCACCTTTCAGCCTTTGATTCCTTCAACACCGTGCGACGCCGTATCGCAAGGAAGATCGCACCAGCCAGCAAAACTGGGGCCAGCATCACCGACACCAGCATGGGCAGTGTCATAGCCGGCGGATTCTGCACCCACTTCGTCGTCAGCACCCTGCTCGGGTCCCGAGGGTCATAGGTCACAGACACGGAGGAACCCGCGGCCAGACCAGCAGGACGCCTTCCTCCCCAGTCACTGAGAGCGGTCTCCTGCTCCCCGCGCTTGGGATCGTTGAACCGGATCCTGATATTTCCCGGACTACCGAACTTGTCCCGCGGCGAGGCCACGATTTCGGCGGCAACGGACACTCCTCGGGAACGCAGGTCGTCCACGAGCGAGCGCGAGGGAAGCCAGAGCACCAGGAAGGCCCCGGCAGCAGCCACGGCCATGAGGAAGATGGCCGCGACAAGCCGTCGCTGCGGCAGCGGCGTCTGCCGCTCACCGGCGCGTAGCTTGCGCAACTCGGCCTCGGCAGCCAGCCGTTCGGCGGATTTCGGTGGCGGCGTCCAGTCATCCCGCGACCGCTTCTTTTTTCCCACGAGAACGATTCTCCGTCTCAAAGCCCCAGCCAGCCACCGAGCTTCTGGGCTGCGTGGCCTATCCCCTTGCCGACCTCCGAGGCAGCATGACTGACGGCGTGCACAGCCTTCTTGCCGGTGTCGGTGTTCAGGGCGTAGTAGGCAGCGTAACCAAGCCCGGCACCGACCACGATGCCTGCCGCCACGCCCCAGCCGACCGGCCCCCCGCACGCCGCCACAGCAGCCACGCCGACCCAGGTACCGGCCATTCCGGCTCCGAGAGACGCGACGTTCGAGACGACGGCCACATCCGGGTCCGAGTGGTTGACCTCGATGTCGTATGCGATACCGCCGACCGTCAGCAGCGCGCCCACCAAGGGAACCCGCCCGCCCGCTCTGAACATCTTTCCGAGCCAGCCGGCGTTCGCACCCGCCGGCGCCGCCCTGATGAACGGGATCTTGTCAGCGCACCAGCGGACTCCATCCCCGACCGAGGCCTCCATGAGCCTGGACAGCGACCCCATACCGTATTTGGAGAAGACACGCTCGGCCTCGCGGGTGGCTGTCTTGGAGGCCTTCGCGTTGAACCTCGTCTCCTTCCTGAACCTTGCACGCTCTGCGGGCGTCATGGCGTTGATTCGTTTCTCGTAGGCCGCCTTGGCTGCCTTCGAGAACTCTTCCGCCTCGTCCCAGAACCTGTCCGCCAGGTTGGACTGGACGCCAATGACAGCGGCCATGAGCCCTGCGTGCACAGTCCACGTCGCCTTGGGGTCCCCCAGGTCCGTAACTGCCTTCGTCAGGTGCTTCCACGCGGTATCCCACAGGTCGGGGTCGTCACCCTGCATCAGCGCACGGTTGAAAACCGCCCCCGGCTCATCCTCGGGAATGTCACCGTGGAAGAGGTCCAGCACCTTGTTGAATCCGGGTGCCGGACTGGGGGCGTTCGCCGCTGCCGTGAACGCGGCACCGAACGTCTTGGCGTCCTCCTTGGCCGTCGGCGCATTGGACAGGGCGATGGCCATGGGAAGGTTCTTGACGAGGTTCGGGTCCATCTTGGCGTAGAACGCCGAGGTGAAGTCCGGATCACCCTTGTGTTTCGCCAGTTCCTCGGCGATGCGGTGGAATTCCGGGCCGGCCTCCTCGGGTGACATCCCCGCGAGCCCGTCGGCTTCCTTGGCCAGATCCGCGCCCTCCGTCCGCGCCTGTTGCACTGTCCAGACCGGCTCGCGCAGTTGGACCATGGTGGGCTTGGGTCCCACGCCCTTGAACTCCATGGCTTCGGCCAGTGCTTGGCGGCGACGGAGCATAGGCAGTTCGTCGTCGACCCAGGAGGCGATCCGATCGATCCGAGTCAGACTGCCGGTATCGAGTCCGAATCTCTGGAATCGACCGAAGTACGCGCTCTTGCCCGAATGAAGGGTCTTACTGCTTGACGTGAGGTCGTTGATGGTCTTCAGGAGGTTGGCCGGATTGATTCCCGAGAAGTTCGGATCAACCATCTGTCGGGTTTCCCGCACTGCCAGGAAGTCGCGGGTCCATGAGGATGGCTCCGGCGCCCGACCCTTGCAGTACCGCCTCCAGCTTGTCGGTCGGGAGGGCGACCCACGGCTGTTCCTCGCCCAGTGCCTCGACCAAGCGTGCCACGGTGGAGAAGGCGAGGGCGACGAGTTGCTCCCCGCCTGACTCCGTCTGAAGAGGGATGAGCATCACATCGACCGTGCCTGCCAGGATTGGTGCTCCGTCTTCGTCTCGCGGCAGATCCGTCATCGTGGGCAGCACCAGAACATCTGGAGTTTCTGGCGGTGGCTGCGTCGAATCCATCGGCCCATCGTACGAGTTGTACGCCGATCGAAGCATGAGGCGCACTAAGGCTTGGCAACTTCCCCGCAATTCCCGGCCGCCGCCACGGGCCGGCCGGGGCTCCATCCGCTCGGATGGAGCCCCGGCGCCTGCACCGTCGTGCCGTCAGTCGTTGATGACGGCTTGGATGGGCATGAACGAGCCTCCCGACACGAACAGCCCGCTGCCGGCCGGTCCGCCGCCGCTGTTCGCCGGGAGCCGGATGCCGAACAGTTCGCCCTCCGAGGCACTTTGGGGGGTGAGGAGCAGGCCGTTTCGGGACTTGCGGGCCTCCGTGGCGAAGCCGCGATACTGGCCCGAAAGGCTGTCCGTCATGCCGGCGGCGATGAGCCCGAGGCCTCCGTCCCCACCCTTGCGGACCACGCTCTCCAACGCCTCGTCGAGCCGAGTGTCGTAGAGGAGTTCCGCGTCGTCGACGACGACGACGTACGGGCCTCCCTCAAGGTTCTCGACCAGTTCGTCGAGGTCTTCCTCTCGGCTGTCGGCGTTGAGGAATCCAAGGACACCGGCACGCCCCTCCAGAGCACGCAGCGGTGAACGGCGCGGCGTGACGACGACTACGTGGGTACCGGCCGCCAGGAGTGACTGGGTGGCGGCCCTCAACAGGGTCGAACGGCCGGACTTCGGTGGGCCTGCGATGACGAAGCCCGGACCGTTCTCCTCCAGGTCGATACCGACTGGGCGCAGTTCGTCGCCACCGACGCCCAGAAGTGCCCACAGTGGCGACGAGGGTGCGAAGTCGGGGTCCAAGGCCAGCGCCTCGGAGGCCGTGATCCGGGAAGGCAGTGCGTCTACCCGCATGGGGCGGTGCCCGACGGGCAAACGGCCGTGGCGTGAGGCCGCCTCCTCCGCGATGGCTCGCAACGCACGGACCTGGGCTTGGCCCGAGGGATCGTCGTCCAGTAGAGCAATCTGGGTCTCGTCGACACCGTCGTCGGTGACGCGCAGGGCACGGCCGGGCGGCATGTTCTTGGGCACTTCGCGAGCTTGGAGGCCGGCCGCGGAGTAGTCGTTCGGATCGGCGAAACGCAGAACGAGCCGGTCGGCGAAGGCCGAGGAGACGTGCCCGCTCAGGCCACTGCGGTCGGCGGTCATGACCACCTTCAGGCCCACCGCGGAGCCTTCACGGAAGATCCGCTGCATCAGCTCGATCATCTGACCGTAGTTGAAGTTCTCAAAGGTGGAGGTGAAGCCTTCCCAACTGTCGAGAAGCAGCACCATCCACGGGAGCCGCTCCTCGGGCGCCGCGGCTGCGCGCTGTTCCGCGGCGCTGGAGGTGCCTTCCATGGCCAGCAGTTGCTGACGCCTTGCGATCTCGGCCAACAGCCGGTCGATCAGGCGCCGCACCCGGTCGGGCTCGTCGCGGCTGACCACGGCGCCGACGTGCGGCAGACGCATCAACGGCAGCAGTGCGTTGGAACCGCAGTCGATGCCGTAGACGTGCACGTCATACGGGGAGGTGGTGCGGGCCAGGGAGCCGGCCAGGGTGCGCAGGGCTGTCGAGCGGCCACAGCGCGCGCCGCCCACCAGCATCGTGTGCTCGCCGTGCACAAGGTCCAGGACCATGGGCCTACGGCTCTGCTGGGCCGGGAGGTCGATCAGGCCGAAGGGAATGGGCGGCACATCCTCGCCGTGTCCCTTCTGAGCCGAAGGGGCCTCGCCGTATGTGGCCAGTTCTTCCAACGTCACCTTCTGTGCCAGCGGCTCCAGCCACGGGCTGCGCTGCTCCCCGAAGCCCATCCGCACCGCGCCGTCCGCCACAGCGTCGACGAGGACCGCCAAGTCGGTGACCATGGTGCCGTCGTCCTCGGACTCCGCCGCTTTCGGCAGCGGGCGGCCATAGGAATTCCAGGGCAGGTGGACCAGCGTCGCCTTGGGGCCGGTACAGCCCGTGGCGGGGCGGCGGCCGCCGATACGCGCCGACTGCACGCCGACCAAGGACTGGGCACCGGAGCGGACGTACATGCGTCCGGGGGTGGACTTCGCGATGGCGCCCGAGTCGGGGGCGTCGATGACGTCCATGGACTCCGAGGCGTCCGTCACGCGTAGCGCGATCCGCAGGTTGGTGTTGGCGCGGATGTCCGCGCTGACCACACCCGCCGGCCGCTGCGTGGCCAGGATCAGGTGCACACCGAGGGAACGGCCACGGCGGGCGATGTCGACAAGACCCGCGACGAAGTCGGGTAGTTCGGCGACGAGCGAGGCGAACTCGTCGATGACCAGGACGAGCCGGGGCATCGGCTCGAGCTCGGGGCGGATCTTGCGCGTGTCGTTGTAGTCCTCAATGTCCTTGGCGGCGGCATCGAAAAGGATCTTCTCCCGGCGGTGCAGCTCGGCCGCGAGGGATGCCAGGGCCCGCTCGGTCAGGTGCGCGTCCAGATCGCTGACCATGCCGACTGTGTGCGGCAGCCGGGCGCAGTCCATGAACGCGCTGCCACCCTTGTAGTCGATGAGGACGTAGTTCAGGGCGTCGGGACGGTTGGCGACGGCGAGCGAGGCGATGATCGTCTGCAAGAGCTCCGACTTGCCGGCACCCGTCGTACCCGCGACCAGTGCGTGCGGACCGTCTCGCCGGATGTCCAGGACGAACGGCCCGTCCGCCGCGATGCCGACGGGCGCGGCCGTCGTCGACCCGCGCGTCTTCCAGATCCGCTCCACATCCAGGCCCGTGGGATCGGGCAGCCCCAGCAGACTCAGCAACCGGGCAGAGGTGGGCAGGCTGCTGTTGGCGTCGTCACGGCTGACATCACGCACGGGCGCGAGGGACCGGGCGAGCAGTTCACACCACTCCGGTGTGACTTGGTCGGCCAGGACGTCCCCGACGGACTCCAGGCCGTACCCGCGCACTCTCACATGGTGCGCTGCTTCGGGTGACCAGGCCACGACGGCCTTGCACTCCTCGGGCAGCAGGCGCTCGTCCTCGTCGATGCAGAGAGCGAGGATGCCGTACTGCGGTCCCTCGGTCAGTAGTTGGGGCATGCCGGGTACCCGGCGCAGAAGGCGTGCTCCGTCGAGGACCAACAGGATGTTGGGGTCCGGGTACAGCTGACCCGTCATGTTGTTCTGATCGCGAGCCGCCTTACGGCGGGCCAGTTCGTTGAGGAGCTCGTTGACCCGACGGGTGATGCCCTCCGAGTCGAAACCGACCAACGCGACGCAGTCCTGCCCCTGATCGGGGTTCGTGTGGGGCAGCCAGTGCGTCCACTGCCATTCGGCTCCGGCGGCCGGGGAGGCGGCGAGCGTCACGAGCGAGAGGTCCCGGGGGCTGTGGAGGACGGCGGCCTGCACGCCGAGCCACCGGGCCGTGGCGAGAGCTCGAGCCCGGTCGCCGGCGATGCCGACGACTCCGATCCGGGCGAAGGGGAGGGTGACCGGCACATCCGGCAGGACCGGAGGCTCCGGAGCGTCCTCGCCGTTCGAGGTGCCGCCGTTCGCGAGGACGAGTTCGACGTCGGAGGGCAGGCCGCCGACCCCGACTCTCAGCTGCATCGCGTCCGGGTCCGTGAGCCGGCGCTCCCAGAGGCGGCGGCGCGGACCGGTGGCGAAGAGCAGGATCTCGGCCGGGTCGGGGGTGTCCTCGCGCCGAGCGCGCTGCTCCTCCTTGCCCAGCATGGCCAGTTCGGCCTGGTGAGCGGCGAGGTCCTTCTTGTACTGCTTGAGTGAGGTCTTGTGCTTCTTCTTGCCCTCACGGTTCTCGCTCAGCCACTGGCCCGCCATCATCAGCGGGCTCATGAGACAGAACGCCAGCATGTAGATCTGCTTGGTGACGAAGTACATGCCCAGCCCGAAGAGCAGGGGCATGAACGCCATGAGGAACTGGAAGCGTGCCCGCTCTCCCTTCGTGGGTGGCACCGGCACAACGAGTCGTCGTCGGGGACGCAGTGAGGAAAGGCGCGGGGGACGGTTGTAGGCGAGGCCGCCCTCGCTCATCGGGGACAGATGTGCGTCGGGCTCGGACACCTTGTCGAGGACCAGGAGCGAATCTCCGACGCGTACGACACCGCCGAACGGCCAGGTCCTCCCGGTCCCCGCCGACTCGTCGTCCAGTCGTACGTCATTGCTGCCTTCAGGGCTGAGTGTGGCGTTGCCCCGCACATCAATGGTGAGCCGTAGCGCGACCGGCGGCACAGCGGCGTCCGGCAAGGAGAGCGAGCAGGTGGGTGCCGATCCGACGGTGGCCACACCGACACCGAGCCGGATCACCCGGCCCGACGCGGGGCCGGCTGAGACCCTGAGCTCGTACTGACCAACCGGCTCGCCCCGACGCAGAAGTGGGCCTATCGAGTCATCGACGGAGACGCGCATGCCGTCGCGCAGCGCGGCGACCGCGGGGGCGTCCTGGTCGCAGGAGACGCCGTCCGCCCACAGCGACAACGCCCCGGATGCCACGGCGTCGTAGTCGGGCGAGAAGGCAGGGGATCTGCCGGGCATCGGCACGACGTTTCCCCGGGTTTCACCGGACGGGCGCACCGGGTGTTCGAGAGCCGCCCTCAGCGCCTCCGCGACGTCTCCGGCGGTGGCCGTGTCGTCGGTGGTGACCACGACGTCGTGCGGCTCACCACCCTCGCGCACGACCGTGACTAGCGTCTGCATGATGGTCTTCCTCCCCGTTGGCATCTGTGGCCACATTCGTTGATACAGCTGACGGAGACTAGTGGCAGCCCGGATTGCCGCTCTCGGCCGATGACCTCTCAGAGTCCTCCTGGTCTTCACGTCGTTCGCCGCGAGTGGGTCGCAGCGGATCAGGAGCAGGCCGTCGTACGTGAGAATCGGTACGGCGCGACCGGTGCCGTCGTTGGTCGCCGATTCGTATGCCACCGCGAGCCGCGCGAGTCGGACCGCCGAGGTGCGCACTGTGTGCTCCGGCAACTTCCCGCAGGGCTCACCCGTCCTTCCGCGTTGCCCTGTGCTGCACTGCGGCGTGAGCGGTTGGTGTGCTGTCGTTCGCTGCAGCAGACACAGTAGTGACAGCGGAGGCGGGAGAGATCACCGGGCCGCAGACGGGGAGAATTGCTGGATCCGTCCTTTTCTGGGGCTACTTGACCTTCGACAGCCGCGCCACCGGATTCCCCTCCGCGGAGCTGTCCGCCGTGTACTTGAGGTCGTTGCCGACCGGGGTGAGGCGGACCGTGTGCGGGGCGGGATTGCAGCCCGCGTGGTTGGTCCTGGCGCCCCGGGAGACGGCTACCAGCTGGGTGTTCGTCACCTGCTTCAAGGTGAGTACGTCGTCGCAGACGCCGCCGAGCTGGTCCGTCTGGTGGAGGGTACCCAGTTCCCGGCCCACGGCGGCCTGGTGGACGGTCAGCCGGAAGTCGCCGAGGGGCAGGGTGCCGTCGAGGGCGGTGCCCTGGCCCTCCCAGGTGCCGAGGTAGCGGGCGGGGACGGGCGAGGCGGTGGCGGTCGGCCCGGTGGAGCGGTGGTCGCCGCCCGCGGTGGCGGCCGGTGTCGGTGTCCCGCCGGGGCCGGCGCCGGCGTTGTCGGCACGGTCGTCCCGGAACGGGAACAGCCACAGCGAACCGACGGTCACCGCCGCCAGCGCGCCCGCGACCGCGAGGACCACGGTGCAGCTCAGGCGGCGGCCCCGGCCGTCCGCGCCGGGCGCCGCCTTGCCGGCCACGGTGACGGAGAACCTGCCGGGACCGGCCGGCGCGGTGGTTCCCAGCGGGGGCGCGTCCTGCGGGCCGGAGTGGGTAGGGGGCGCCGCGGGTCCCATGGCCGCGGCGCCCATGAGGGGTGGCGGGCCGAACCCGCCGCCGGGTGCGGCTTCCGTGGGCCGCGGGGGCTCACCGGTGGCGACCGGGGCGGGGCCCGGCACCGAGACTCGGCTGAATCCCAGCGGACCGGACGACGGCTGAGATGGCGGTTCCGCCGCCGTCGCCTCCAGGTTGAGCAGCGACACGGCGCTGCGGCTGACCTGTTCGACCAGGCGGGACGGGAGCCAGCCGGCCGCGACCAGGCGGGAGGCGCCCTCGGGGGCGAGGCGGCCGGCCACCTCGCCGGGGCCGGGCCGGGCGCCGGGGTCCTTGGCCAGGCAGGCCACCGCCAGGTCCCGCACATCCCCTGCCAGGGAGCCCAGTTCGGGTTCCTCGTGGACGACCTTGTACAGGAGGGACGCCGAGGAGTCGCCCGGGAACGGGGGCTCGCCCGTCGCGGCGTGCACCAGCACCGCGCCCAGGGAGAAGACGTCGGCCGCGCCCGTGACGCCCTTGCCGAGGATCTGCTCGGGGGACATGTAGCCGGGCGAGCCGACCGAGACACCGGTCGAGGTCAGGGACGCGGTGCCGTCGGTGGCGCGGGCGATGCCGAAGTCGATGAGCAGCGGGCCGTCGAGGGTGAGCAGCACGTTGGACGGCTTCACGTCCCGGTGCACCAGGCCCAGTTCGTGTACCGCCGCCAGCGCCTCGGCCAGGCCCGCCCCCAGCACCCGTACGGAGTGCTCGGGCAGCGGGCCGGCGTCCGCGATCGCCGCGGCGAGGGAGGGGCCGGCCGCGTAGGCGGTGGCCACCCACGGCACCGGGGCCTCGGGGTCGGCGTCCAGGACCGGCGCGGTCCAGGCGCCGCCCACCCGGCGCGCGGCCTCGACCTCGCGGCGGAACCGGGCGCGGAACTCCTCGTCGAGCGCGAAGTGCGGGTGCACGATCTTCACCGCGACGGTGCGGCCGCCCGCACTGCGGCCCAGGTAGACACGGCCCATGCCGCCGGAGCCCAGCCGGCCGAGCAACCGGTAGGGACCCACGGTGGCGGGCTCGTCTGCTTCGAGCGGCTGCATGGCGTCCTCCCCCTCCCCCGTACGCCTCACAGCAGGGTAGTGCGCTACGGCCGCAGCAGCTCCACCTTCACGTCCGCCGGGAAGCCGGTCGTCGGGCCGACGCGGCGCGCGAACTCGGCCACCGCGGCGAGCTGCGGGTCGCCGAAGCTGAAGTCGAGGGTGGTGAAGTACCGCTCCAGGACCTCCTGGTCGAAGGCCTCCCAGCGGGCCGCCTGCTCGGCGACCTTGGTGACCTCCTCCAGGGAGAGGTTGCGGGAGGCCAGGAAGGCCTCGTGCACCTTGCCGGTGATGTCCGGCTCGCGCTCGAGGTAGTCGCGCCGCGCCGCCCAGATCGCGAAGACGAAGGGCAGTCCCGTCCACTCCTTCCACAGCTGCCCGAGGTCGTGCACCTCGAGCCCGTAGCGCGGGCCGTCGTGGAGGTTGGCGCGCAGGGCGGCGTCACCGATGAGCACCGCCGCCTCCGCCTCCTGCATCATCAGGCTGAGGTCGGGCGGGCAGGTGTAGTAGTCGGGGGCCACCCCGTACCGCTCGGCCAGCAGCAGCTGGGCAAGGCGGACGGAGGTCCGGGAGGTCGACCCGAGGGCGACCCGGGCGCCGTCGAGTCGGTCCAGCGGGACCTGCGAGACGATGACGCACGACATCACCGGACCGTCGCAGCCGACGGCGATGTCGGGAAAGGCGACCAGGTCGTCCGCGTGCTTGAGGAACTCGACGAGGGTGATCGGCCCGATGTCGAGTTCTCCCCGCACGAGCCGCTCGCTGAGCTTCTCCGGGGTGTCCTTCGTCAGCTCGAAGTCGAGGAGCGTGCCGGTTCTCGCGAGCCCCCAGTACAGGGGCAGGCAGTTGAGGAACTGGATGTGGCCGACGCGCGGCCGGGTGCGAGAATTGTCCACATCGTGAGGCTAGACCCTGGGCGGCGCCGTCCCCCCGCCGCCCCTGCCGCCGCCCCCGAGGACCCCGATTGGCGGAGTCCCCGCCATCCTCCTGTGAGGCGCCGCCGATCTCACTGCGTCAACCTCTCACCCGAGCCTTCAAACATCCGAGTGAAGTGATCTTGACCTCTATTGCATTCGGCGGCCCACATGCTAGGCTCGCCAGCAAGTTGCAGTTTGGTTTCCCTTGCAGTACAGAGCCTGCGGAGCATGTGACCGCGGGCTCTGGTCGTTTTCAGACGTATGCAGTTGTGCGGCGATTTCGTTATCACACTTGCAGGTTCTGGAGCAGGGCGACCCTTTGAGCCCAAGGAGGGCTTATGGCTACCGGAACCGTGAAGTGGTTCAACGCCGAAAAGGGCTTTGGTTTCATCGCCCAGGAAGGCGGCGGCCCCGACGTCTTCGTCCACTACTCCGCAATCAACGCGACCGGTTTCCGCTCTCTCGAAGAGAACCAGCAGGTGAGCTTCGACGTCACCCAGGGTCCGAAGGGCCCGCAGGCGGAGAACGTCACCCCGGTCTGAGCGTTCGCGCGCAGTATCCGTTCTGAGTGCAGTACCCAAGGAGCCCCGCGCCGTCAGGCGACGGGGCTCCTGCCTTTTCCCGGCCGGGGCGTCCGGATTCCGGACATACCGCCGGGTGAATTCCCGGCGAACTCTATCCGCGGCATCGCCGGCCGTCCCGGAAATAAATGCCGCGCCGCTCCGGAGATGACCGGAGCGGGGCAAAGGCCGCGACGGCCGTGAAGGGGGCGCCGCGGCGGTTCGCACCATTGCGGACGCTACGCGTACAACCCCTCCACCTCTTGTGCGAAGTCGCGCAGGATCGCCTCCCGGCGGAGCTTCATCGTCGGGGTCAGGTGGCCCGCTCCTTCCGTGAAGTCCACAGGGAGGACGGCGAAGCGGCGGATGGACTCCGGGCGGGAGACGAGTTTGTTCGCCTCGTTCACGGCACGTTGCAGCACCGCCGCCAACTCGGGGTCGTCGACGAGGTGTTCGGCGGGGACGGGGTGCCTGCCGTTCATCTGCCGCCAGTGGGCGATGCCTTCGGGGTCCAGGGTGATCAGGGCGGAGATGTAGGGGCGGCGGTCTCCCAGCACCATGCACTGGGAGATCAGCGGGTGGGCGCGGAGCCAGTTCTCCAGGGGGGCCGGGGCGACGTTCTTGCCGCCCGCGGTGATCAGGATCTCCTTCTTCCGGCCCGTGATCGTCAGGTAGCCGTCGTCGTCCAGGCGGCCGATGTCGCCCGTCGGGAACCAGCCGTCGTGCGTCGCCGGCACCACCCCGCCCGCGTGCGGGTTCCAGTAGCCGCGCAGGACCTGACCCCCGGCCAGCAGCACCTCGCCGTCCGCCGCGATGCGCACCCGCGTGCCCGGCAGCGGCCAGCCGACCGTGCCCAGACGGGGTTTCTGCGGCGGCGTGACCGTGGCCGCGCCCGTCGACTCGGTCAGGCCGTAGCCCTCGTAGACCTCGACGCCGGCGCCCTCGTAGAACGCGGCCAGGCGGCGGCCCAGCGGGGAGCCGCCGCAGATGAGATAGCGCAGGCGGCCGCCGAGGGCGGCCCGGATACGGCGGTAGAGGAGGACGTCGTAGAGGGCGCGGGCCGTCCGCAGGGCGCGGCTGGGGCCGGGGCCCGTACCGTGCCGGCGGGCCTCGGCCGCCTCGCCGTAGCGGCGGGCCACGTCGGCCGCGCGGTCGAAGGACGACGCCCGGCCGCCGCGCTCGGCGGTGGCGCGCGCGTTGTTGTAGACCTTCTCCAGCATGTACGGGATGGCCAGCAGGAACGTCGGCCGGAAGCTCGCCAGGTCCTCCAGCAGATCCTGCGACTTCAGGCTCGGCGCGTGGCCCAGCCGGACGCCCGCACGGACGCAGGCCACCGCGACCATACGGCCGAAGACGTGGGAGAGGGGCAGGAAGAGCAGCGTCGCGGCCTCCTCCGACGTCCTCGCCTTGAAGGCCGGGTAGAGGACCTCGATGGCGTTGTCGACCTCCGCCAGGAAGTTGCCGTGGCTGAGCGCGCAGCCCTTGGGGTGGCCGGTCGTGCCCGAGGTGTAGACCAGGGTGGCGAGCGTGTCGGGTCCCAGGACGCCCCGGCGCACGGCGACCTCCTGGTCCGGGACGTCCGCGCCGCTCTCCGCCAGGTGGTCGAGGTGGCCCTTCTCCATGACCCACACATGGCGCAGGTCCATCAGGCGCTCGCGTTCCGGGCCGAGGGCCGCGGCCTGCCGGGCCTTCTCCGTCACCAGGGCGACCGCGCCGGAGTCCTGGAGGATCCAGCGGGTCTGGAAGACGGAGGACGTGGGGTAGACGGGGACCGTGACCAGACCGGCGGCCCAGGCGGCGAAGTCCAGCAGGGTCCACTCGTACTTCGTGCGCGCCATGACCGCGATCCGGTCGCCCGGCGCCAGGCCCGCCGCGATCAGGCCCTTGGCCATCGCCAGTACCTGGTCGGCGAACTGCGCGGCGGTCAGATGCGTCCAGCCGCCGTCGGCGTCCCGGCGGCTGACGACCTGGCGACCGGGGTCGGCGGCCGCGTTCTCGAACGGCAGGTCGGCCAGCGAGCCGTGCGTCACCGGCGGCACCAGCGGGGGGATGTACGCCTCGCGCACCTCGCCGTCCAGCCGGCGGGTCTGCGGCGGCACGAACGCCGGGACCGCGTCGGGGTCGTAGTCGAACCCCGACGAGGACGACGCGGCCGGGCCGTGGGACGACGGGGACGAGTACGAGAGAGGCATGGCGGCTCCTGGGGCTTGCAGCTGCGCGCTGCTCTGCTGCACGTGGTACGCGCTGCGCTTACCGAGTCGTTCACCGGTGGTGCGCGCTGTTGGGGTGTTACCGCCGGTTGCAAACGGGATCGTACGGGGCCGGGGTGGGGAGTTCGTGCGGGTTCAGGAAGGGTCCGGAGACGGTACGGGGCAGGGCTGCGCACTCCTCGGTCTCCGGCACACCCACGCCCCGACGTAGGCTTACCTCCGGTAACCTTACTTTCGGACGAGTGAGGTGAGCCTGTGGGGAGAGAGGACTTGGCCGACCGCTTCACGGACTTCGCCCGCACCGTGTCCGCGCCGGACCTCCGCCTGGCGACGACTCTGGCCCGTGGCGCCCTGCGCTCCCCCTTCAAGCGGCCCCGCCCTGACGCCCCCTTCCCCCGCACCCGGCTCGTGCTGCCCTCCGTCCGCGTCGACCTCGCGCGGCTGGCCGCCTACGAGCGGGCGTGCGGCTTCGCGACCGGCGACGACGCGCTGCCGATCACCTATCCGCACGTGCTCGGCTTCCCGGCGGCCATGAGCCTGATGAGCGGCGGGGACTTCCCGCTGCCGCTGCTCGGGCTGGTGCACACCTCGGTCCACATCACCCGGCACACCGTCCTGCCCGCCACGGGCGGGTACGAACTTGCCGTGCACGTCGCCGGGTTGGCACCGCACCGGCGCGGCACGGAGGCCGCCGTCGTCACCGTGCTGAGGGCGGCGGACGGAGTCGTCGCATGGGAGTCGACGAGCACGTACCTGGCCCGCCACCGCACCGACGGGCCCGCACCCGAGAGCGCGCCGCGAGAACGCGAACCCCTGCCCGCCGTCGCCGAGTGGCGCCTCGGAGCGGACGTGGGGCGGCGCTACGCGGCCGCCTCCGGTGACCGCAACCCGATCCACCTCCACCCGCTCACCGCCCGCCTGTTCGGCTTCCCGCGGGCGATCGCACACGGCATGTGGACCGTCGCCCGCTGCCTCGCCGCCCACGGCGCCCCCGAAGCCGCCCTGGTACGGGCGGAGTTCGGATCCCCGGTACTGCTGCCGGGCACGGTCGTCCACGCCGCCGACGGCGTCGGCCGCTTCGAACTGCGCGATCCCGCCGGGCAGCGGGTCCACCTGAGGGGCGAGGTGCTTCCGCCGCTCACGTGAGTGCGGTCGGCGCGGTGAGATCGCCGGCGGGCGGGGTCCGGGGCCGGTCCTCCATGAGGTCGCCCAGGCCCGCCCACGCGAAGTTCATCAGGGTCGCCGCCGCTTGGCGGGCCGAGACGCCCGGGGTGGCGTTGGCCCAGTCGGCGCGGGACTCGGCGGCGCCGACCAGGGCCTCGGCGAGCCGGCGACCTCGCGCTCCGGCAGACCGGGGTCGTGGTGGCCTCACGGGCGGCGACGAGGATCAACCGGGTGACGAACTCCACGATCTCCGCGCGCATCGCGGCGATCCCGGCCGCGAACGGCTCCCCGTGCGTACGGGCCTGCAGACGGAGCACCGCCCAGCCCTCCGGGTGCCGCGCGGTGTGCGGGAAGAACGCCCGCAGCTCTTCCCGGAGTTGACGGTCGACGGGCAGCCCGGGGCGGACTCCGGCCCGGACCGCCTCGGTCAGGGCGGCGGCCTCGCGGCGGATGCAGGCGGTGAAGAGGTCTTCCTCGGAGTTCAGGTACAGATGGACCAACGGCTCGGAGACGCCCGCCGGTTCGACTGTCTCGTCCATCGACGCGGCGGTGTGGCCGCGCCGCCCGAAGATCTGGACGGCGGCGTCGAGCATCTGCCGCTCGCGCACCGCTCTCGGATCCGCCTGGCCCTCACGGCACCCATGAGGGCAAGCTACGGTTCAGGCGCCGGCCCAACAGCCGCGCGGACGCCGCACCGACCGGATCAGGACATCAGGACGCCTGTCCCTGAGCCTGCTCCCGGGGCTGCGCCTGGTCCCGAGCCCGGTCGTCGGCGAGGTCCTCCTGGCCCGCGTTGGCCTCGAAGTTCGCCTTCATGCGGTCCACCCGCTCGGACACCTGCACCGACGCCCGGTCGCGCTCCTTGCGCAGGACGACGAAGCTGATCGGGGCCGAGATCACCAGGGCGAGCGTGACGATCCACAGCCCGTTGGAGCTGCCGAGGCCGCGCGGGGCGACACCGGAGTAGACGAGGCCCCAGACGACCACGAGGCAGCCCACGAAGATCCCGAGGCGCATCAGTGTGTAGCGGAGCATCTCAATCCACTCTTCCGTTCCGAAGGTTCCCAAAGGGGCACCGTCCAGTGAAGCACGCCGGACGCCGGATCACGCAAGGGGGTGCCAAGGACCGGTAAAGCCTCAGGTCAGCGGCAGAAGCATGATCACGTCGTCCCGGTCGTCGCCCGGCTCCACCCGGATGGCGCCGGGCACCCGCCCGACCTCCTTGTAGCCGCAGGAGGCGTAGAACCGCTCCAGGCCGAGCCCGCCCCGGCAGGTGAGCCGGATCGCGTCGATGCCCGGGAAGCCGCCGGCCGCGTCCGCGGCGGCCGCCAGCAGGTCCCGTCCGTAGCCCCGGCCCTGGTGGCGCGGGTGCACCATCACCGTGTAGAGCCAGAGCCAGTGCGTCATCAGCCGGTGGGTGTTGAGGGTCAGGAAGGCGGTGGCGGCGACCCGGCCCTCCTCGTCGTGGCCGACCAGCAGCCGGGCACGGCCCTCGGTCAGCGCGAGGAACTGCTTGACCAGTTCCGGACGTATCTCCTCCCGCGTCGCGGGCGGCACGAAGCCGACCGCCCCGCCGGCGTTCGTGACATCGGTCCACAGGTCGAGGACGCCGTCGCGCAGAGCGGGGTCGACGGAAGGATCAAGAGTGAAAGTAAGGGGCATCGGGCGATAGTATCTATTACACCAGGGCGTGCGCAGCCACTTTCAGGTCGGAGACCAGCCCCCGGTACGCGGCCTCCCGGTCGTCCGCGCGCAGCACGGACGAGGGGTGCACGGTCGGCACCAGCCGCTCCCGGCGCCCGTGGATCTCCTCCTCCAGCACCGTCCCGCGCACTTCGGTCACCCGGAACGAGGAGCCCAGCAGGGCCTTCCCGGCCGTCGCGCCCAGGACCACGATCAGCTCGGGCTCCACGAGCCTGAGTTCGGCCGCCAGCCAGGGCCCGCACGCCGCCGTCTCGCGCAGGCTCGGCGCCTTGTGGATACGGCGCTTGCCGGGCCCGGACCGGGTGAACTTGAAGTGCTTGACCGCGTTGGTGACATACGTCTCGCCCGGGTCGATGCCCGCCTCGGCCAGAGCCCGGTCCAGCACCTTCCCGGCGGGCCCGACGAACGGCCGGCCCCGCCGGTCCTCCTGGTCCCCGGGCTGCTCGCCGACGAGCATGACCCGGGCGCCGGTGTCCCCGGCGCCGAACACGGTCTGCGTGGCGTCGCGGTGCAGCGGGCAGCCCCGGCAGCCCGCCGCCGCCTCGCGCAGGGCGGCCAGGTCCGCGCGCTCGGGCACGAAGGGCGCGGCGGTGTAGGCGTCCTCGGGCGCCTTCGCGGTGGCCATGCCGGACGGGTACCCGCCCGGCCGGCGACGTCACGGGGTGCGCGGGACGCGCGGGCTCACACCCGCATCGGCTGCGGCGACTCGCGGCGCGCCGGGTCCGGGCCCTCGTACTCCCGGATGATCTCGTAGCGCGTGTTGCGCTCCACCGGGCGGAAGCCGGCGTCGCGGATCAGGTCCAGCAGGTCCTCGCGGGTCAGCTTGTTCGGGGTGCCGTAGTTGTCCGCGTCGTGCGTGATCTTGTACTCGACCACGGAGCCGTCCATGTCGTCCGCGCCGTGCTGGAGGGCGAGCTGCGCGGTCTGCACGCCGTGCATCACCCAGAACACCTTGACGTGCGGGACGTTGTCGAAGAGCAGCCGCGAGACGGCGAAGGTCTTCAGCGCCTCCGCGCCGGTCGCCATGGTGGTACGGGCCTGGAGGCGGTTGCGGACCTTGCCGTCCTGCACGTCGACGAAGTCGTGCTGGTAGCGCAGCGGGATGAAGACCTGGAACCCGCCGGTCTCGTCCTGGAGTTCACGCAGCCGCAGCACGTGGTCCACGCGGTGGCGGGGCTCCTCGATGTGCCCGTAGAGCATGGTGCACGGGGTCTTCAGGCCCTTCTCGTGCGCCAGCCGGTGGATGCGCGACCAGTCCTCCCAGTGGGTGCGGTGGTCGACGATGTGCTGCCGGACCTCCCAGTCGAAGATCTCCGCGCCGCCGCCGGTCAGGGACTCCAGACCGGCGTCGATCAGCTCGTCGAGGATCTCGGAGGCGGACAGCCCGGAGATCGTCTCGAAGTGGTGGATCTCGGTGGCCGTGAACGCCTTCAGCGACACGTCCGGCAGTGCGGCCTTCAACTCGCGCAGGGAACGCGGGTAGTAGCGCCACGGCAGGTTCGGGTGCAGGCCGTTGACGATGTGCAGCTCGGTGAGGTTCTCCGACTCCATCGCCTTGGCCAGCTTCACGGCCTCCTCGATGCGCATCGTGTACGCGTCCTTCTCGCCCGGCTTGCGCTGGAAGGAGCAGTACGCGCAGGACGCGGTGCACACGTTCGTCATGTTGAGGTGCCGGTTGACGTTGAAGTGCACCACGTCGCCGTTCTTGCGGGTGCGCACCTCGTGGGCGAGACCGCCGAGCCACGCCAGGTCGTCCGACTCGTACAGCGCGATGCCGTCCTCACGGGTCAGGCGGACGCCCGCCCTCACCTTCTCCTCCAGCTCGCGCTTGAGCCCGACGTCCATGCCTCTACCTCTTTCCTGAAGACTGCGACCACCGTACTCCCCCACCCTCCGGGCGGGGGTGCCCCCAAACGGCGCTCCGCGCCTGGAGGATCAGACCTCCTCGGGCAGCTCACCCACCCGGTTCTCCCACTTCGTGGACAGCACGATGGTGGTACGGGTCCGGGAGACGCCCTTGGTCCCGGACAGCCGCCGGATGATGCTCTCCAGTCCGTCGACGTCCGAGGCGCGGACCTTGAGCATGAAGGAGTCGTCGCCGGCGATGAACCAGCAGTCCTCGATCTCGGAGAGGTCCTTCAGCCGCTGCGCCACGTCCTCGTGGTCGGCGGCGTCGGAGAGCGAGATGCCGATCAGGGCGGTGACGCCGAGACCGAGCGAGGCGGCGTCCACGGTGGCGCGGTAGCCGGTGATGACACCGGCCGCCTCCAGCCGGTTGATGCGGTCGGTGACGCTCGGTCCCGACAGGCCGACGAGGCGCCCCAGCTCCGCGTATGAGGCCCGGCCGTTCTCCCTCAGGGCCTGGATGAGCTGCCTGTCCACCGCGTCCATGCGATCGAAGCCTTCCACTGAAGAGATCCGACGAGAGATCTGAAGAAAGTTCCTGAAGTGTCGAGTGGTGCTGGTACTGCTGGAGAGCGCCGCCCGACGCTCACGCGGGCCGGGAGCCGCCCAGTTCGCCCTCCCAGCGACGGTAGAGACGGTGGGGCACGCCCACCGCGTCCAGGGCCCGGCCGGCGACGAAGTCCACGAGGTGCTGGATGTGCGTCGCCCCGGCGTAGAAGGCGGGCGAGGCGGGCAGGACGGTGGCGCCCGCGTCGTCCAGTGCCACCAGGTGCCGCAGCGTCTGGCCGTTCAGCGGGGTCTCCCGTACGGCCACGACCAGCGGCCTGCCCTCCTTGAGGGTCACGCTCGCCGCCCGTTGCAGCAGATCCTTGGACAGCCCGAGGGCGACGCCCGCCACACAGGCCGTCGAGGCGGGCACGATCAGCATGCCCTTCGCCGGGTACGACCCCGAGGACGGACCGGCCGCCAGGTCACCGGCGCTCCAGTGCCGCACCCCGGTGATGTCCACGTCGAACGTGCTGGGCTTGCCGTCGGCGCCGAGGGACAGCCATTCACGCAGGTCGTCCCCCCAGTGGGCGTCCCGGAAGGAGATGCCGGTCTCGTCGAGCAGGGTGAGCCGCGAGGCCCGGCTGACCACCAGGTCGACGCTCTGTCCGGCGTCGAGCAGCGCACGCAGCACAGCGGCCGCATACGGCGTGCCGGACGCTCCGGACACCCCCACGATCCAAGGCGCGCGCCGCGTTTCTCCTGGCTTCATGTGTCGAGCCTATCCGTCAGTACTCATGATCCAAACCGCGAGGGATCAGACCGTGAGACCGCGCACCAGCAGATCCAGCAGCGCGCACACAAAAAGGGCGATACCGATGAACCCGTTGACGCTGAAGAACGCCCGGTTGAGGCGGGACAGGTCGTGCGGGCGGACGATCGTGTGCTCGTAGACGAAGGCGCCCGCGACGACGATCAGGCCCAGCCAGAAGAAGGCGCCGGCGCCGGTGGCGACCGCGTACCAGACGAACAGCGCGGTGGTGACGAAGTGGCAGGCCCGCGCTCCCCGGATGGCGGCGGGGACGCCGAAACGGGCCGGGACCGACTTCACGCCGATCTCGCGGTCGGTCTCCACGTCCTGGCAGGCGTAGATGAGGTCGAAGCCACCGATCCAGATGCCGACGGCCAGGCCCAGGATCACCGCCTCCCAGGACCAGCTGCCGGAGATCGCCAGCCAGCCGCCGATCGGGCCCATCGCCTGGGCCAGGCCCAGGATGGCCTGCGGGAAGTTCGTGAACCGCTTGCCGTAGGGGTAGACCACCATCGGGATCACCGCGATGGGGGCGAGGGCCAGGCAGAGCGGGTTGAGCAGGGCCGCGGCCGCCAGGAACACGACGAGCGCGACGAGCGCGCCCGTCCAGGCGTGCCGCACCGACATCGCGCCGGTCACCAGCTCGCGCTGCGCGGTGCGCGGGTTACGGGCGTCGATCTCCCGGTCGATGATCCGGTTGACGGCCATCGCGAACGTGCGCAGCCCCACCATCGCCACGGTGACGAGTAGCAGCCTGCCCCAGTGGATGGTCCTGTCCCAGTCGTACATCGCGGTCAGGGAGGCGATGTAGGCGAAGGGCAGCGCGAAGATCGAGTGCTCGATCATCACCAGGCGCAGGAAGGCCTTGGTGCGTCCCGGCTGAGGGATCGCGGCGGACGCCGAGCTCACAGGCCGTACTCCTTCCAACGGCGGTCCACCAGGGCGGCCGTGTCGGGGTCCGAGAGGACCATCTCCGGCCACCCGCCGTCCCGCGTGTAGCCCTCCTCGGGCAGCTTCTTCGTCGCGTCGATGCCCGCCTTGCCGCCCCAGAACTGCTGGTAGGAGGCGTGGTCGAGATGGTCGACGGGACCTTCCACGACCGTGAGGTCGCGGGCGTAGTCCGTGTTGCCGAGGGCCCGCCAGGCGACCTCGTGCAGATCGTGCACGTCGCAGTCGGAGTCGACGACCACGATCAGCTTGGTCAGCGACATCATGTGTGCCCCCCAGATGGCGTGCATCACCTTCTGGGCGTGCTTGGGGTATTTCTTGTCGATCGAGACGATCGCGCAGTTGTGGAAGCCGCCCGCCTCGGGCAGGTGGTAGTCCACGATGTCCGGGACGATGATCTTCAGCAGGGGCAGGAAGAAGCGCTCGGTGGCACGGCCGAGCGGCCCGTCCTCCGTCGGGGGGCGGCCCACGACGATCGACTGGAGCAGGGGCCGTTTGCGCATCGTCACGCAGTCGATGGTCAGCGCCGGGAAGGGCTCCTGCGGGGTGTAGAAGCCGGTGTGGTCTCCGAACGGCCCCTCGGGCAGCATCTCGCCGGGCTCCAGCCAGCCCTCCAGGACGACCTCGGCGTTCGCCGGGACCTGGAGCGGGACGGTCTTGCAGTCGACCATCTCGATCCGCCTGCCCGCGATGAACCCGGCGAACAGGTACTCGTCGATGTCGCCGGGGAGGGGCGCGGTCGACGCGTACGTCACGGTCGGGGGGCAGCCGAAGGCGATCGCCACCGGTAGCCGCTCCCCGCGCCGGGCGGCGACCTGGTAGTGGTTGCGGCTGTCCTTGTGGATCTGCCAGTGCATGCCGATGGTGCGCTTGTCGTGGCGCTGGAGGCGGTACAGCCCGAGGTTGCGGACGCCGCTCTCCGGGTCCTTGGTGTGGGTGAGTCCCAGGTTGAAGAAGGAGCCGCCGTCCTGGGGCCAGGTGAAGAGGGCCGGCAGGGCGTCGAGGTCGACGTCGTCGCCGTGCAGGACCACTTCCTGCACGGGGGCGTTGTCGGACTTCACCTTCTTCGGCGGTACGTGCGTCATCGCGCCGAGCTTGCCGAACGCCTCGCGCATGCCCACGAAGCCGTGCGGCAGCTCTGGCCGCAGCAGCCCGCCGATCCTGTCGGAGATCTCGCCGTACGACTTCAGGCCGAGGGCCTTCAGCAGCCGCCGGTCGGTCCCGAAGACGTTCATGGCCAGGGGCATCGCGGAGCCGCGCACGTTCTCGAAGAGCAGTGCGGGGCCGCCCGACTTCTGTACCCGGTCGACGATCTCACCGACCTCCAGATACGGGTCGACCTCGGCCTTGATGCGCTTGAGGTCTCCCTCGCGCTCCAGCGCCCTGAGCAGGGAACGAAGATCGTCGTACGCCATGGGGTCCAGTATCCCCGAGCGGCTACCCTGGCCCCGTCACGGGGCCGGTGCAGGGCCCCACCACCGCTTCCCAGGGGGCTTTCCGACATGCTCAGGGTGCTGCTGTACTACGTCGTGCCGCTGGCACTGATGATCTTCGCGTTCATCGACTGCCTGAACACGCCCGAGGACGAGGCGAAGCACCTTCCCAAGGTCGCCTGGGTCTTCATCATCCTGCTCTTCCCGATCGTCGGCTCGATCGCCTGGCTCGCCGCGGGCAAGGACCGCCGTCCTCCGGCGAACGGCCGCACGCCCTCGGAGTGGCACCGCAACCAGCGGCTCGACTACGTCGCCCCGGACGACAACCCCGCCTTCCTGAAGTCCCTCGCCGAGGAGAACAAGAAGGACGAGGACCTGCTGAAGAACTGGGAGGCCGATCTGCGCCGCCGCGAGGAGGAACTGCGCCGCAAGGAGAACGGCGAGGAGCCGAAGAGCACCTGAGCCGCCACCGGGGCGACGAGCCGCCCCTGTTCGCCAACTCTCCACATCCGGCACACAGTTGACGTTCGATACCGGCTTGCGCCCAGGGCGCGGTACGGAGTTGATGGTCCTCACTCAGTAACGGGGCACCAGCCGTACTCCAGGGGGACCGATGGACAGAGCCGAACCGCCGGGGCACTTCGACATCCCGCCCCCGTCGGCCTCCCGCACCGCCGCCGCCATCCCCCCAGTCCTTGTCCCGGCACCCGGCACCCGGCACCCGGCACCCGGCACCCGGCACCCGGCATGCGACCGTACGCACGACGCCCGAACAGCCGCACCCCCTTCCGATGCGATCACCCCAAGCAGGTGACCGGGGCGGCCGCGCGCGGGGTCACGACGGCGGTGTGGGCGCGGCTCTCCAGTGCCGTGACGGGAAAGGTTCGCCGGGCGTCACGAGCCGGTGAACCTCTCCGGTCACAGCACTAACGCAGCCGGGACGACGACAGGATCGACAGCAGGTGGGCCGGGACCATCACCCAGGTGATGACGGCGAGGGCGATCAACGCCCAGCGGGTGACGTCGGCGCCGCCGGTGACGGTGTCGCCGATGGCCGCGGCCAGCAGGAGCAGGGACGCCTCGATGCCGTTGGTCACCCGGTGGATCTTGAACGCGGCGGCCAGCCGGCGCACGGTGGCCACGCCCTGCGAGCGCGGCCGGGTCGACTCGTCGTCGGCGACGGCCAGCCCGCGCCGGGCCCGGGCCACGTCGACCAGGTCGGTGGAGGCCTTCAGCAGGACCACGCCGAGGGCGGTCGCCAGGCCCAGCGACACCCAGCCGCCGAAGCCGGACCGGGCCGCGTGGAAGCCGGCGCCCACCATCAGGGCGGCGTCCGCGAGGTAGGCGCCGAGCCGGTCGACGTAGATGCCGGCCGCGCTGTTCTGGCCCTTCCAGCGGGCGACCTCGCCGTCCACGCAGTCGAAGAGGAGGAACAGCTGCATCAGCACGACGGCCAGGACGGCCCCGGTCAGGCCCGGGATCAGCAGCGCGGCGCCGGAGGCCGTCCCGCACACCACCATGGTCCAGGTCAGCTGGTCCGGGGTCACCGGGGTGCGCACCAGCTGCCGGGTGAACCGCAGCGAGATCCTCCGCATGTACAGGCGGCCCGCCCAGTGCTCACCGTTGCGGCTCGCCAGTTTCGCCTGCGGCTGGCAGACGTCCCGCAGCTCCTCCAGAACCGGAGCAGCGACCATGACCGTTCCCTCCCACCCACCGGGGCCAACTGCCGCGCGTGCGGCGATGATCGAGTCAGGGTACAGAGTGCGGCGCGCGCGGCTTCCGGGGGCGGGCGCCGGCCGTTGCCGTGCGACGCGCGCGCGTCGTCAGCACAGTGAGGGCGTGACTCCTCCACCCCGTAAACCGGGTGGCTTCTCGCTAAGCGGGTTGAGCTTCGCGACGGACCAGCCCGGCCCGTAGAACGTTCAGGGCGCCCACCGTGTCCGCGTGCGCCGAGTGGCCGCACGCCTGGCAGTGGAACTTCTCCTGTGTGGGCCGGTTCTCCTTGGCGGTGTGCCCGCATTCGGGGCACCGCCGGGAGGTGTCGCGAGGGTCCACGGCCATCACTTCCCGTCCGGCGCTCTCACGACGATGGTGACGACCCTCTCGCCCTGCTGGTACTGCAGCGGCCTGGTCCGTCAGTTCGGCATCTCGCGGGTGGTGGTCGGTGAGGCGGCCACGTTCACGGGCGGGCACGGCTGGCTCGCGGAGCACGGTGTGGAGATCGTGGTCCTGGACGACGCGGAGTGCGTCGCGTTGATGCGGGACTTCACCGGGAGGCATCCGGATCTGTGGAACGAGGACATTGGCGCGTAACCACTTCGATCAGGCGTTCGAAGCGGGCTCGCCAGCGCGGCTCCGACTCCGTCTCGCCCCGGAACTCGTGGGTGAAGCGGAGCACGGAACCGTCCGCGCCGTCGCGCTCCAGGTGGAAGCGGATGCGGCCGCCGCCCTCCACGGTGTACTCGGCGACCCGGTCCACGTCCCATGCGGTGATCCGCCCGCTGCCGAGACCGCGCAGGCTCACCGCGCCGCCGAGCCGGGGTTCCAGCTCGTCGGCGCCGGTGAACCAGCGCGCGAGGCCCTCCGGTGTGGTCAGCTCCGGCCAGACCTGCTCCATGGGTCTGGGGAGCCGTACCAGGAAGGTGAGGAGGTGCGTGTTCCCGTGGATCCGGCTGGTGCCCTGTTCGATGGAACCGGTCATGACACCAGTGTCGCCGAGGGGCCGGTCAGACGCCCGAGTACGAGTGCTTGCCGCTGACGAAGATGTTCACGCCGTAGTAGTTGAAGAGCCAGCAGCCGAACGCGATCAACGCGATGTAGGCGGCCTTGCGGCCCTTCCAGCCGGCCGTGGAGCGGGCGTGCAGGTAGCAGGCGTAGGCGACCCAGGTGATGAAGGACCAGGTCTCCTTGGGGTCCCAGCCCCAGTAGCGGCCCCAGGCGGACTCGGCCCAGATCGCGCCCGCGATGATCGTGAACGTCCACAGCGGGAAGACGGCGGCGTTGATGCGGTAGGAGAACTTGTCCAGGGACGCCGAGGCCGGCAGCCGCTCCAGGACGGAGGTCGCGAAGCGGCCGGGCTTCCCGCCGGAGGCGAGCTTGTTCTCGTAGGAGTCCTTGAACAGGTACAGCAGGGTGCCGACCGCGCCGACGTAGAAGACCGCGCCGCAGAAGATCGCGGTGGAGACGTGGATGTACAGCCAGTACGAGTGCAGGGCCGGGACCAGCTGGTCGCTCGCCGTGTAGAGCACGGTGACCGCGAGGCCGAGGTCGAGCAGGACGGTGGTGGTCAGGAACAGGCCGAGCCAGCGCACGTTCTTCTTCAGCGCGAGCAGCAGCAGGTAGACGCCGACCGCGACCGTGGAGAAGGTGATGTTGAACTCGTACATGTTGCCCCACGGCGCCCGCTGCACGGAGGCCGCGCGGGCGATCACGCCACCGAGCGCGAGGAGGAAGCCGAGGACGCTGAGGGACACCGCGATCCGGCCGTACAGGTCGCCCTTCTCGTCCCCGCCGTGCGCGCCGGGCCCGTCGGGCACGTCGCGGGCGCCGGCGGCGGACCGTACGACGACCTTGGGGCGCTCCAGCACGGCGGTGCCCCCGGCGGACTTCACCGCCACGGCCGGGCCCTGCGCCGTGGCCGCGCCGTCCTTGGCGGTCAGCGCGGCGGCCGTGCGGGCCACCTTGCTGCGGCTGCCGAAGAGCCATTCGGTGATGTACGCGAAGAAGGCCAGGGTGTAGACGGCCATCGCGGAGTAGATCAGCGTGTTGCTGATGTTGGCCAGGTTTTCGTTGGTCGCCGTGGCTAGCTCGGTCGCGGCGGCGAGAGTCATTTCTCCTCAGCCCCTTCGGCGGGTACGGGGGTGCCGGCGTCCGGCTCCCGGTCGGGGTCGGCGTCGGCCTGTGCGGGCGCCTTGTCGTGGACGAGGGCGGCCAGGTCGCCGAGCTCCTCGGGGAGTTTCGCGGACTCGCTGCGGCCCAGGCCCGCCATCTCGACGACGGTCACGCCGTCGGCGCCCCGCACGGCCCGCACCCAGACGCGGCGGCGCTGGATGAACAGGGAGCCGGCCAGTCCGGCGATGGCGGCGAGCGCGCCGGTGAGCGCCCAGCCGGTGCCGGGCTGCTGCACGATCTGGAAGCCGGCCCACTCCTTGATGTCCTTGTCGAAGGTGATGGAGCCGGCGCCGTTCGGCAGCGTCATGGTCTCGCCGGGCAGCAGCCGGGCGGCGATGGGGTTGCCCTTGGCGTCCTTGAACTGCTTGAGGTTCGGGTTCTTGGTGTCGAGCTGGTAGACGTTCTGCGGGACGCCCGCGCCGACGCCCAGGTCGCCGTGGTAGCCGGTCAGCGCGAGGACGGGGAAGTCCAGCGCCGGGAACTGGGAGAACATCGTGCCCTTGCCGGCACCGGCGAAGGTCGGCACGAAGAACGCGGAGAAGCCGAGCTGCTCGGTCTTGCCCTGGGCGTTCTTGTAGCCGTCGAGCACCTTGATCGCGCCCTGCGAGGTGACGTTGGAGTCGACCGGCAGCAGCGGCACGGCCTGGCGGTAGACCACCTGGCCCTTGCCGTCCCGGACGGTGACGGTGGGGGCGTAGCCGTGGCTGACGAGGTAGACCCGGGCGTCGTCGACGCTCAGCGGGTGGTTGGGCGAGATGCTCGCCTTCCGCTCCTGGCCGTGGGCGCCCAGGCTGTAGGTGATGTCCGCCCGGTACACGCGCGGCGTGCCCTTCTGGGGGCCGGTGCGCTCGTAGGTGCCGGTGAACTTCTTCAGGTTGAAGCTGAACGGCACCAGGTCGTCGTCGTTGAAGAGGTTGCCGGACTTGAAGTCGTCGTACTGGGTGAGGGTGTTGGAGAAGCCGTCGCCCTCGACGATCAGCTTGTTGCCCTCGGTCTTGTACAACTGGCCCCAGGCGAAGGCGATCAGCATCACGATCAGCGCGATGTGGAAGACGAGGTTGCCGGCCTCGCGCAGGTAGCCCTTCTCGGCGGCGACGGCGTCACCGTCGGGGAGGGCGCGGAAGCGGCGCTGCTTGAGGATCTTCAGCGCGGCCCCGCGGACCTCCTCGGGGGCGGCGGCGGTGCGCCAGGTGGTGTACGCGGGCAGCCGGTCCAGCCGCTTGGGGGCGCCCGGCGGGCGGCCGCGCAGCTGGCCCACGAACTGCCAGGTGCGCGGCACGATGCAGCCGATGAGGGAGACGAACAGCAGGATGTAGATCGCGGAGAACCACACCGAGCTGTAGACGTGGAACAGGCCGAGCTTGTCGTAGACGGGCGCGAGCGTCGTGTGCGCCTGCCGGAAGGCCTCGACCTTCAGCGCGTCGGTGCCGCTCTGCGGGATCAGCGAGCCGGGGACGGCGCCGAGGGAGAGCAGGAACAGCAGCATCAGCGCGACGCGCATGGAGGTGAGCTGCCGCCAGAACCAGCGGGCCCAGCCGACGGTCTCCCGCCACGTCCAGGCGAGCCGGCCGGCCAGTCCGGGCGCCCGGTTGCCGCCGAAGGAGCCGGGGACGGACGTCTCGGTGGGGGCGGTGGACAACTGGGACCCGGCGGCGCCGAGGTCGTCGTCGCCGGGCGGCACCACCACCGGGGTCTCGTCGTCCGTCGTACTGGTTGGCGTCTTGCTCATGGATCAGATCCCCACAGTGAAGCCGGTGGACCACGTCTGCATCTCCTGCACCAGCCGGTCCCAGGCGCCGGTCAGCAGCAGCACGCCGGTCACGATCATCATCGTGCCGCCGACGCGCATCACCCAGACATAGTGGCGCTTGACCCAGCCGAAGGCTCCCAGCGCCTTGCGGAAGGCGATCGCGGTGAGCACGAACGGGATGCCGAGGCCGGCGCAGTAGGCGACGGTCAGCAGGGCTCCGCGCCCGGCGCTGGCCTGGGTCGAGGAGAGCGCCACCACGGAGGCGAGGGTCGGGCCGATGCACGGGGTCCAGCCGACTCCGAACAGGGCCCCGAGCACGGGTGCGCCCATCAGGCCCGTGGTGGGGCGCATGTGGAAGCGGAACTCACGCTGGGTCAGCCAGGGCATCAGGCCCATGAAGAAGACGCCCATGAGGATCATGAGCACGCCCAGCACCTTGGACAGGGTGCCCTTGTAGTCCTGGAGGGTCTGCCCGAAGAACCCGAACAGCGCCCCGCCGGAGACGAAGACCACGGTGAAGCCGAGGACGAAGAGGCCGGCGCCGACGGTCATCCGTCCGCGCCGGGCCTCGGCCAGGTCCGTGCCGGTGACCCCGGTCACATAGGAGAGGTAGCCGGGGACGAGCGGCAGGACGCAGGGGGAGAAGAACGAGACGAGTCCGCCGAGTACGGCGACGGGCAGCGCGAGCAGCAGGGCTCCGCTGAACACCGTCTGATTGGGATCAGTGGCTGCGGCCAGTAGCACGGCGGCTCACTTCTCCGCGACGACCGGGTCGAGCATCTTGCGCAGCTTGTCCTCGCTGAGCGCCTGGAGGGCGCGCGCGGCGATCCTCCCGTCCCGGTCGACGATGATCGTGGTGGGGATCATCTGCGGGTTCAGGGTGCCCTTCTGGAAGCGGAGCATGAGCTTGCCGGTCGGGTCGTACAGGCTCGGGTACGACACGTCGAACTGCTTCTCGAACGCGAGGGCCGGCTGGGTGCTGGTGTCGCGCGTGTTGATGCCGACGAACTGCACGCCCTTGCCGGCGGTGTCCTTGGCCACCTTCGCCAGGTTGGACGCCTCGGCGCGGCACGGCGAGCACCAGGAGCCCCAGACGTTCAGGACGACGACCTTGCCCTTGTAGGCGCCCATGTCGAGCTGCTTGCCCTCGAGGGTCTTGCCGGACAGGTCGGGCGCGGGCTTGCGGTCGCCCTTCGGCACGGTCGCGATGCCGTCGGCGCCGGTGATGAAGTTGGTGTTGCCCGAGCCGCCGGAGGTGCCGCCGGAGCCGCAGGCGGACAGGGCGAGTGCCAGTGCGGCGCCCCCGGCGGCGAGCAGGGCGGCGCGGCCACGGACACGGCTCGAACGCGTGCGGCGCGGACGGGGCGTGCGGTTCGCCCGGTTCGAGCACTGGGGGGCACGACTGACGGCACTCATGTGAAAAGTTTCGCATGCCCCTTCCGGGGATCTTGCGCACCCCCCTCACGACCGGAAAAGTGCATTTCAGGCCGCCTTCGAGGGGCCCTCCGTGCTCGGCGTGCCGGTGCTTCCGGCGTCCCCGAGGAACTCCTTCCAGCCGCCGGCCGGCCGCTGTCCGACGTCGAGGGTGCGCAGCTTGGCCAGCACTTCCGGCTTCTGCACGTCCATCCAGTCGACGAACTGCCGGAAGGAGACCATGCGCACGTCGGCGCCCTTCTCCCTCTCCCGCGCGATGTGCTTGAAGGCTTCCTCGACGGAGTCCATGTAGATGCCGCCGTTCCACTGTTCGAAGTGGTTGCCTATGAAGTACGGCGCCCGGTTTGTCTCGCATGCCCGCCTGAAGCCCTGGATGTAGGCCTGCGTGGACTGCCTGCGCCAGCCCGGGTGGTTGTGGGCCGGAGCGTTGGTGGAGTTGACGGACTGGTTCGCGAGCATGTTGTAGTCCATCGAGAGCACCTCGAACCGGCGTCCGGGGAACGGTATCTGCTGCAACGGCAGGTCCCAGATGCCCAGCCGCTTGTCCGGCCACACCTGGCGGCCGCCGGGCGAGGAGGCGTCGTAACGCCAGCCGAGCTCGCGGGCGGTGGGCAGCAGCTGGTTCTGGCCGAGCAGGCAGGGGGTGCGGCCGCCGACGAGTTCCTTGTCGTAGTCGAAGGGCAGGGCGGGCAGATCGGTCCAGCCGGTGTTGGTCCGCCACTCCTTCACGAATGCCTTGGCCTGGTCGATCTCGCTGCGCCACTGCTTGGGCGTCCAGCCCCCGACCGAGCCGTGGCCGGAGCAGAAATGGCCGTTGAAGTGGGTGCCGATCTCGTGGCCCTCGAGCCAGGCGCGGCGGACGTTGGTGAGCGTGGCCTTGACGTGGTCGTCGGTCAGATAGCCGATGTCGGAGGCGCCGCGCGGGTTGTTCGGCGGGTCGTACAGGCGCTTCTTCGACTCCGGCAGCAGGTAGAGCCCGGAGAGGAAGAAGGTCATGTGCGCCTCGTGCTGCCTGGCCAGGTCCAGGAAGCGCGGGAACAGCCCGTTGCCGACCTCGCCGGCCCCGTCCCAGGAGAAGACGACGAACTGCGGCGGGGTCTCGCCCGGCTCCAGCGGGACCGGCGCGGCCGGCTGGTGCGGCTGCTTGCCGGTGAACGAGGTCGAGCCGTCGCCGATGAGGCGCGCGGGGGCTGTCGTACGCGCACGCGGGCTGGGCGTGCTCGCGCTGGGGGAGGCACCGGTGCGGCCCGGGTCCGAGGACTTGACGCTGCCGCAGCCCGTGAGCCCGACGGCGGCCGCGGCCCCCGCGCCGAGGCCGAGTAGTCCCCTTCGGGAGAAGGTGCGCATGAGATCCCCGATCCGTCACTGCCGCTGGTGGTCACTCACTCAGAGGCGGGGACGAACACGGGGGTTCCGCGAGTCGATATGAATTTCACAACAAACACAAAGGAAGGGTGCGGCAACGGGCGGGACCGTGCGGTCCCCGCCCGTGCCGCACCCTTCCTTACGCGCGCTTCGTTACGCGCCGAACGCCTTGCCCTGCCCCTTCACCGGCTTGGCGCCCGCGAGGAGATGGGCCGGGACCAGATCGCGGGCCGGCTCGGTGTAGCCGACGGAGACGATCCGGTCGCCCCGGTAGGTGAACGTCGTCAGCGAGGCGAGCGTGCACTGCCGCTTGCGCGGGTCGTGCCACAGCCGCCGCCGCTCCACGTAGGAGCGCACGATCCAGATCGGCAGCTGGTGGCTGACGAGTACCGCCTCGTGTCCGCGCGCCTCGTCCTTCGCCGCGTTCAGCGCGCCCATCATGCGCACCACCTGGTCGATGTACGGCTCGCCCCAGGACGGTTTGAACGGGTTGACCACGTGCTTCCAGTTGGCGGGCCGGCGCAGCGCGCCGTCGCCCACGCCGAAGGTCTTGCCCTGGAAGACGTTGGCCGCCTCGATCAGCCGCTCGTCGGTGGCGAGGTCGAGTCCGTGCGCCTTCGCTATCGGCGTCGCCGTCTCCTGCGCCCGCTCCAGCGGGGAGGCGACGACATAGGTGATGTCGCGGGGGGCGAGGTGCTCGGCGACCCGCTCGGCCATCTTCCGTCCGAGCTCGGACAGGTGGTAGCCGGGCAGCCGCCCGTACAGGATCCCGTCCGGGTTCTCGACCTCGCCGTGCCGCATGAGGTGGACGACGGTGATGTCGTCCCGGCCGTTCTTCTCGGGGGTGTCGCTCATGCCGTCGCCTCCGCCGCCGCACGGGCCGCCGCCGGAAGGGCGTCGGCGATCCGCTGGAGTGCCGTCTCGTCGTGCGCGGTGGAGACGAACCAGGACTCGAAGGACGAGGGCGGCAGGTAGACGCCGTTCGCCAGCATCGCGTGGAAGAACGCGGTGAAGCGGTACGACTCCTGCGCCTTGGCGTCCTCGTAGTCGCGCACCGGGCGGTCCGTGAAGAACACGGAGAACATGTTGGAGGCGTTCTGCAGGGTGTGCGCCACGCCCTCCTTGGTCAGCGCCTCGGAGACCATGGCCTGGATCTGCTGCGAGACGGAGTCGACCTTGGTGTACGCCGCGTCGTCGAGCAGGCGAAGCTGGGCGAGCCCGGCGGCGGTGGCGATGGGGTTCCCGGAGAGGGTGCCGGCCTGGTAGACGGGCCCGGCGGGGGCGAGGTGCGCCATGACGTCGGCGCGTCCGCCGAACGCGGCGGCCGGGAATCCGCCGCCCATCACCTTTCCGAAGGTCATCAGGTCGGGCTCGACCCCGTCGACGCCGTACCACCCGGCCCGGCTGGTGCGGAAGCCCGTCATGACCTCGTCGGAGATGTACAGGGCGCCGTTCTCGCCGCAGAGGTCCTTGAGTCCCTGGTTGAACCCGGGCAGCGGCGGCACCACGCCCATGTTGCCCGGCGAGGCCTCGGTGATCACACAGGCGATCTCGCCCGGGTGCGCGGCGAAGGCGGCGCGCACGGCGTCGAGGTCGTTGTACGGCAGCACGATCGTGTCGCCGGCCTGGGCGCCGGTGACGCCGGGGGTGTCGGGCAGGGCGAAGGTGGCGACCCCCGACCCGGCCGCGGCGAGGAGGGAGTCGACGTGCCCGTGGTAGCACCCGGCGAACTTGATCACCTTGGACCGCCGGGTGAAGCCGCGGGCGAGCCGGATCGCGGACATGGTGGCCTCGGTGCCGCTGGAGACCAGCCGCACCCGCTCCAGCGGGCCGACCCGGTTCACCATCTCCTCGGCGAGGGCGACCTCGCCCTCACCGGGCGTCCCGAAGGACGTGCCGTGCGCGACCGCCTCCTGCACGGCGGCGATCACCTCGGGGTGCGCGTGCCCGAGGATCATCGGACCCCAGGAGCACACGAGGTCGACGTACTCCCGCCCGTCGGCGTCCTTCAGGTACGGACCGCTGCCGGAGACCATGAACCGGGGCGTGCCGCCCACGGCGCGGAAGGCGCGCACCGGCGAGTTCACGCCGCCGGGCGTGACGGCCGCCGCACGGTCGAACAGCGCCTGCGAGACAGGGGCTTCGTAGGGATATGGCAGTTCGCTCATGACCTGCGACTTCTCCGACTTCTCGGGGGTTCTCCGAATACGGTGGGCAGTGACCTGTTCAGGGTAGGCCAGTGACGGCGGCGGGCCCGGGGCGGAGCGGCCGGGTCCGGCCGGATCCGGGTGCGCCGAGCGGCGGATTCGAGGATTCGGAGCGGCCCATCTGCGAAACTGGGCTCCGCGTACGTATGAACAAGCGAAGGGTCGTGTCGGGGACCGCCCGGATCCCGCGGGCAGAAGTTTCGGCGCACGTTTCGGCGGGCGGCCGCGGGGGAGGTCACTGACACGATGATCGGGTTGCGCGGCGGGGGCCACGCGTCCTAGAAAAGCAGTCGGGTGGAGATATGCATCGCGGTGGCGGACTGGGCGAGGGGACTGACGGCCTGGGTCCTCGACGTGCCCGGCGGGGAAGGCACCGGCGCGACGCTGAGGAAGCGAGCGAAGCCCGCCAGGCACGGGATGTACCGAGTGAGTCCGAGCGGACCGACCGGCGAGGCGAGGGCCGGTCCGAGCTGCTGGGAGCAGGGAGCAGGAATGGTGGTCGGGTGGGGGTGACGTACAAGTACTTCGGCGCGCCCGACGGCGCGACGGCGGCCCGCGTCCCGATCTCGATGCGCCCCGAGGAACTCGGCGGCGACGAGCTCGGCATGGGCGGCATGTTCACCAAGATCAAGCCGGAGACGATGGCCGCCATGGTGCTGACCGGCATCGAGGGCGTGCCCCTGCACAAGGTGCCGCCGCTCGAGCTGGTCGTCCTGCACCCCGACTACGCGGTGGTGAAACTCCCGACGACCGCGGTCGACCCCCTGCGCGACATCGGCGAGGAAGCGGTCGGCGCGGCCGCCTTCATCTGGTCCACGGTCCCGGACCGCGGCGGTCCGCGGGACGCGTTCAACGTGTACCAGCTGCTGCACGAGTGGCAGGACTTCAGCCACCGGCTGCATGAGGCGGGGCATCAGCCCTACTGCCTTGTGTGGCCCTGAGCCGGGGTTTCGCAGGGCTCGGGCGGACGCGTCCGGAGGGTACGCATGCGATCGGCGCGCGCAGCCGCGACCGGTCGCCCGGTCCGGACGCGGCTGCGCGCGCCGATGCCGTACTAAGTACTCCGCACTAGTGCTGTGGCCGGGAAGGTTTGCCGGGAAGCTCGCGGCGTCCGGTGCCGGGGGCACCTCCCACGCCCTTCAGGCAGTGGGGGAGCCTCGCAAGGCGGAGCATCACCCGCGTACTGGATGTACTCGGGTGATGCGACAACGCGGCGTGGGGGTACCCCCGGCCGAAGGCTGGGGGAGTGCCGTGCCGGCCGTCGCGAGCCGGTGAACCTTTCCGGTCACAGCACTAGGTGGCGGAGCCACGACGGTCGGAGCCGCGTCCGCCCGCGCCGGAAGAGCCACGGCCGCCCGTGCTGGAGGAGCCGCGTGTGGCTCCTCCGGGCGCCGGGCGGCGGCCCGGGACACGGGCTGAGTTGCCGGAGGCGGAGCCGGTCGCGGACCGGCGGTCGGAACCGCGGCCGCCCGTGCCGGCGGCACCGCCCTTGGCCCCGCCGGATCCCGACCGGCCGGCGGCACCGGCCCCGCCTGATCCCGCTCGGCGGGCGGAACCGCGGCCGCCGGAGGCGGAGGTGCCGGCAGCCGTACCGGCCGCTGCCGCCCCGGCCGGGGCACGGCGGTTGCGGGCGCCCGGGTCGGTGGCGGCGCCGGTCACCGGGCCGGTTCCGCCGCTGTTGCGGCGTCGGCGGCCGGAGCGCCGGCCGGGCTCGGTGCCGGTCTTGCGGGCCGGGCGGGACGCCGTCGGTGGCGTGGGCTGGGGTACCTCGATGGTGACGGCCACCCCGGAGGGCTCGCGGGCTCCGGTGAGGGTGGCGAGTTCCTCGTCGTTCGACTTGACGCTCGCCGTCCGGGGACGGATGCCCGCGTCCGACATGAGCCGGGTGACGTCCCGCCTCTGGTCGGGCAGGACCAGCGTGACCACGCTGCCGGAGCCGCCGGCGCGAGCCGTGCGGCCGCCCCGGTGGAGGTAGTCCTTGTGGTCGGTGGGGGGATCGACGTTCACCACGAGGTCGAGGTCGTCGACGTGTATGCCCCGGGCCGCGACGTTCGTCGCCACCAACGCGGTGACCTGGCCGTTCTTGAACTGTTCCAGGGTGCGGTTGCGCTGCGGCTGGGAGCGGCCCCCGTGCAGTGCCGCCGCGCGGACACCGACGGCGAGGAGACGCTTGGCGAGCCGGTCTGCGGACCTCTTGGTGTCGAGGAAGAGGATGACGCGGCCGTCACGCGCCGCGATGCGCGTGGTGACCGCCTTCTTGTCGGTCTCGTCCTGGACGTGGAGCACATGGTGCTCCATGGTGGTCACCGCTCCCGCGGACGGGTCCACGGAGTGCACCACCGGGTCGGTCAGGAACCGCTGCACCAGGCGGTCGATGTTGCGGTCCAGGGTGGCCGAGAAGAGCATGCGCTGTCCGTCGGGCCGCACCTGCTGGATCAGCTTGGTGATCTGCGGCAGGAAGCCCATGTCGGTCATCTGGTCGGCTTCGTCCAGCACCGTGATGCGTACGCCGTCGAGCACGCAGTCCCCGCGTTCCACGAGGTCGTTGAGCCTGCCGGGAGTCGCCACGAGTACCTCGGCGCCGCGCCGGAGCGCACCGGCCTGCTTGGTGATGGACAGCCCGCCGACCACCGTGGCCAGCCGGAGGTTCACCGCCGTCGCGTACGGGGTCAGCGCGTCCGCCACCTGCTGGGCGAGTTCACGGGTGGGCACCAGCACGAGGGCGAGGGGCGCCTTGGGCTCCGCGCGCAGTCCGGCCGTGCGGGCCAGGAGCGCCAGCCCGAACGCGAGGGTCTTGCCGGAGCCGGTACGACCCCGTCCCAGCAGGTCACGACCGGCGAGGGAGTTCGGGAGCGTGGCGGCCTGGATGGGGAAGGGCGCGGTCACGCCCTGCGCGGTGAGGGTGTTCAGCAGCCCCGCGGGCATGTCCAGACCGGCGAAGTCCTCAACGGGGGGAAGAGCGGGCGTCGTACTTTCCGGCAGCCGGAATTCCCTCGGCGACGACGGCGACGAGGACGACGGGCGGGACGAGGCGCGCCGGTTGTTCGGCTTCTGGGGTCTGCGGGACATGCGGTGGGTGGTCTGCCTTCCTCGAAACAGCACAAACCGGGGTCCGCACCATGTCGGTGCCGACCCCGGTGAGCAGATACGCGCCCGGCGATCAGGCGGGGACGATGTTCTCCGCCTGCGGGCCCTTCTGGCCCTGCGTGACGTCGAAGGAGACCCGCTGGCCCTCCTGGAGCTCACGGAAGCCCTGGGTCGCGATGTTCGAGTAGTGGGCGAAGACGTCGGGGCCGCCGCCGTCCTGCTGGATGAAGCCGAAACCCTTTTCGGCGTTGAACCACTTCACGGTTCCCTGTGCCATGACTTTCTCCTTCTGTAGGCAGAGGCCCCATCCGGAGATGCCGGAAAACAAATAATGCGCCTGTAGGAGAAACATTCCCGTCAGGCGCACATAGGTTCATGGGTACCACAACTGCAACGCCAAAACCCTAGCACAGTCCGGCGGACCCGTGCCGGATGGGCGAGCGCGCCATGGGAGTGCCGGGGTGTGATGCGGGCAGGAGACGGTTGACGGATCCGGGTGTGCGCCCCCTTGTGACGCCGCGCGCCCGCCCGTGAACCGATGATTCGCCCAAGGCGCAACCGGTAAAGCTCCGGGATACGCATGACCCGTGTACCGGGCGCATGCGCTTCGTACGCTGGTTCACAGGTGGGCGCCGTCCGGTACGACGGCCGCACGCGGGGGAAGGGACGGGGCAGTGGTCAACGGGGAGATGACGGGCGCGTCGCCCTTGGGACGGGTACGCGTTCTGTCGGCGCGCGGGTCCGTGCACGGGGCCGGGGTTCTGGTACGGCCGGGCACCGTGCTGACCTGCGCGCACGTGGTGACGTCGGCCCTCGGGGCGGCCGGCGGGCAAGCCGGGGGCGTGCCTCGGGGGTCCGTCGTCGTGGACGTTCCGGGGCGGCCGGACGCCGAGGCCGGCGAGGCCACCGTCGTGCCGGACGGATGGTTTCCCGGTCCGCTGGCCGGCGGGTCGGACGGGGATCTCGCCGTCCTGAGCACGGACTGGTCGCCACCCGCCCACGTGCTTCCGGCGCGGCTCGGCCCGTGCGGGGAGCCCGACCGGCGCGAGGTCGGCGTGTACGGCCACCCGGCCGGGGCGCCCGACGGCCTGTGGTCCTTAGCCCGTCTGACCGGGCGCGGCGGGCCGCACCGGGACTGGATCCAGCTGGAGGGACTCGGCACGACGGGCGTCCCGGTGGAACGCGGGTTCAGCGGAGCCGGCGTATGGGATCCGGCGGCGCGGCGGGTCGTCGGCCTGGTCACCGCCGCCTACACCGACCGGCAGGCCAAGGTGGCCTGGATGCTCCCGCTGGAGTCGGCGGCCCGCCTGTGGCCGGCGATCGCCCCGGCCCTCGTGCCGCCCCGGTCGCCCGCGCCGCGGAGGTCCCCCGAACCGCCGTCCGACAAGAGCCAGTTCGCCCTGGCCGACGCCCTGCTGAACGTGCCTCAGGTCGAGGACGACGACGCGGCGGCGCTGCGCCGCCTGCTGCCGGCCCCCATCCGCCGCGCCGTCCGCACCAGCCCGCGCCCCCGGCTCCAGCTCTTCTACGTCGTCCAGGCCTGCGCCGACCACCGCGACGGCAGGCAGGCCCTGGTCGACGCCCTGCGGCTGCTGGACGGCGACTCGGCGCCCGCGGGTGCCGTGCTGGAACTCATCGACGAACTGTGGCCCACCACCGCGGGGGGTGAGGCTCCGTGACGCTCGCCCAGGGGGCCTGGGGGCCGCCCAAAGTGCTGCTCGACGCGCTGGACGCCGTCCCGTGCTTCGAGGAGTCCGGACTGCTGCAGGAGTGCGCCCGCCAGGTGGGCCGCGCGCTGGGGGTCACGATCGCCCTGCCCGACAGCAGCCGGCGGCGGTTCTCGCTGCTGATCCTGCTCAGGGAGGTGATGCCGTATCCGGACGGCATCCAGGTGCTGGGCAGCGTGGTCTCGACGCTGGAGGGCGAGACCCGGCACATGGGCCGGGTGCGCACCGCCATCGCGCTCGCGGAGGTGCCGCTCTTCCCGCCGCAGAGCTGGGAACGGCTGATGTCCCTGCTCAGCGGTCTGGAGGTGCTGGACGTCCCGGGCATCTTCCGGGAGGCCCTGGGGCGCCCGGATCCGCTGCCGGTCCACTGCGCGGAGCCGTGGTCGGCGGTGCTGCACGCGGCGACGTTCAACGCCCGCCCCGGCGAACCGCTGCCCTGCGTCCTGCTGGTCGAGCACCTCGCGCACTACGCCAAGGGCCAACAGCAGCACGACCTGTTCGAGTGGGTGGAGGAGCACCTGATCCGCCCCGACATGTATCCCGGTGCGCCGGCCGCGCACCCGGTCGGGGCCGGCGCGCAGACCACGGCCGCCTCCGCCGCCCCGGCCAGGGCGAGTGCCGCCGCGGTGCCCGTAGCCGCCCGGGTCGGCGGCGATCTGCCGGCCGGCGCGGGCAGCTCCCCCGTGGCCACGGACGTGACCACCCGCCCCGCCCGCGTGCCGGCCGCCGCCTCCGTCCCGCTGCCGGAGGACGACGCCGCGGACGCCGTCTGGGCGCCCGGCGCCTGCCTGCTGGTCCGGCTGCGCCCCCTGCCCGACCCCGATCACAGCGAGGAGCGGCTCCTGTCGTACTGGTGGCAGATCGACGGACCGGAGCCGTACCCGGTGCGCGGCGGGGACGTGCGCGTCGATCTGGCCGATCTGCCCGAGCGGGTGAAGACGCTGGTGGAGGAGGCGGAGACGGGCTGGGCCTACTTCTGGAAGGAGGACCTGACCCTGGAGTTCCTGCTGCCCAGGGACCTGCTGGACCTGCCGGTCGAGAGATGGGCGAAACAGGGCTTCCACGGCGCGGACGGCGCCCTCGGGGAGGACCACCCGGTGGTATTGCGCAGCCTCGAAAGGATGGAACGCGCGGACACGCATGGACGCTGGGCCAAACGCTGGGACGCCCTGGTGACCGCCTGCGGAGGGCCCGTGCACTGGTTCCCCGACGAGGGCCGCGCCCATCTGCTCACCGAGCCGCAGCCGGTGATGGTGGTCCTCAGCGATCCGCCCGGGGGCGGCGGCGACGGGGGCCCCGGGGTCGATGAGCTGGGTGAGTCCCTGCGGGCGGGTGTGCCGATCGTCGTCTGGGACCGGCGCGGGGGAGTCGATCCAGCCTTTCGGGACGAATTGCGGGAACTCTCCTCCCGCAAGGGCATACACCGACTACCCGACGCTCTCAGGTCGTTGCGCATAGAGGCCGGGGGCGAGGATCCTGCTGGGGGCGGCTCCTCTACGCTCGGTCGCCACGCAGCTTTGCTCTGGGACGACCCGTACCGCCTACCGAGCGGTCGGTCAGACGCGGCGGATTCATCCGCGCAGGGGGGAGGGTAGGACGAGATGCTTCCCGAGGACGGCGCATCCGGGGGGACGCGTCCGAACGGCGACCGGGTGGCGGGGGATCCACCGCGGCCGCACGCGAACGGCACCGCGGGCCCCGTGCCCGACGGTGCGGTGCGGGGCGCCTCCGACCAACGGTGGTGGATCTACCGCGGTACGGGGCAGCCCCTGTACGACACCAGCCTCGACGAACTCCTGCCGCCCCCGCCGCCCTGGCGCCGGTTCACCGGCGGTCCCGTGGTCGACCCGCCCCCGGCGGACGACGAGGAGATCGAGCGCCGGCTGGGCCGCGTCTCGGCGTTATCCACGGGTCCCGACCAGCTCAGGCGCGAGGCCGACATGGTCAACGCGGCCCTGCTGCTGCGCCGGCCGCTGCTCGTCACCGGCCGCCCCGGCACGGGGAAGTCGTCCCTCGCCTACCGCATCAGCCGGGAGCTGAAGCTGGGCCGCGTACTGCGCTGGCACATCACCAGCCGCACCACGCTGCGCTCCGGGCTCTACGAGTACGACGCGATCGGCCGGGTCCAGGACTCGGCGGCGTTACGCGCCGCGCACCGGCCGTACGCCACGGACGGCGCGACCGCCACGGACGGCGCGGGCCACGGCGCTCCGCAGGGCCGCACACCGGGCGAGGAAGGCCTTCCCGGGATCGGCGACTACCTCCAACTCGGCCCGCTCGGAACGGCGTTGCTGCCCTACAAGCTGCCTCGGGTGCTCCTGATCGACGAGTTGGACAAGAGCGACCAGGACCTCGCCAACGACCTGCTCGGCGTCTTCGAGGAAGGCCAGTACCCCGTCACCGAGCTGGTCCGGGCCCGGCGCCTGCACCCCAGGGTGACGGTGATGACCGACGATCCGCACCGCAGCGCCGAGATCGCCGACGGCGTCGTCAAGTGCCGGGCGTTCCCGATCGTGGTGATCACCTCCAACGGCGAGCGCGAGTTCCCACCCGCCTTCCTCCGCCGCTGTCTGCGGCTCCGGATGCCGGACCCGGACCGTTCGCAGCTGGTCGACATGATCACGGCCCATCTGAGGGAGGCGGCGCGGGGGTCGGCGAACTCCGCCCGGGCGGACGAGCTGGTCGACCGGTTCCTGCGCAACAGCCGGGAGCGGGGCGGCCTCGCCGTGGACCAGCTGCTCAACGCCGTGTTCCTGGCCACCTCGGGCCGTTTCCCCGGCGAGGACGAGGAGTCGCTGGAGCACCTCGTGGACGCGCTGTGGCACCGGCTCGACGGAGCGGGGGCGGAAACGAGGGCCGGATGACAGTGTCCCCCGGAACCCCCGCCCCACCCGACCGGCCGGAGGGGGGAAGCCGGGCTGCCCTGGACCGGGAGCTGCCGACCTGGACGGAACTGGCCGACGCGTTGTACCTGGCGGCCTGTCAGGACGCGGCCGTACCGCTGTTCGACGTGCCCGGCCGCGAGGCCCGGGAGCGCGGCGAGCGGTCCCGCCGGGAGAACCGTCCCAGCGAACGGCCGCCCCCGTGGGAGCGCCACGGCTCCCCCGGGCCCGTCGCCTCCCGGCCGCCCGGGGACCCCGGCGGCGACCCGGCCGCGGGATCCGCCACGCCCGAGGACCGGGACGGCACGCCCCCGGACCCCGAGGGCGGCATGGGCGACCGTCACCGGGCCGGCGAGACCCCGGCTCCGGGCGACTCCCGCACACCCGACGACGACTCCCGCACCGCCGACCACGATTCCCGCCCGCCCGGCGACGATTCCCGCCCGCCCGAGGCGCAGGACGACGGCCACGGCCTCGGGTCCGACGACGAACTGCTCCTGCTGGAAGAGGGGCTGACCACCCTGACGGACGCTGCCCGCCCGCTCTTCGCCACGCTCCCCGCGGCGAGGCCGGCCGGTCCGCGGACCCGCCCCGCACCGCACTCGGACGAGTGGCCCACCGAGCAGGCCGGCTGGCCCGCGTCCCCCCGGCTGGCCGACTCCCTGGCTCTGGGCAGATCGCTGCGCCCGCTGCGCCTGTTCCTCGCCTCGCCCCACGAGCTGGAGCTGGACGAGGAGGCGACCGCCGAGCAGGCGGCGCTGGCCGGAGTGTGGACACCGGTGTGCCGGCCGGTCCCGGAGCGGCGGCTGGACCTGCTGCTGCTGGTGGACGACAGTCCCTCGATGGCCCTGTGGTCGCACACGGCACGGCAGATCGCCGAGCTGATGGAGCAGACGGCGGCCTTCCGCACCGTACGGCGGGTCCGCTGGGACCCGGACGGCTGCGACGCGGCGACGGCGGGCCTCGCGGCGGCCGAACTGCACCCGAGCGAACGGCAGTTGGTGCTGGTCGTCACCGACGGCGGCCACAGCGCCTGGCGCACCGGCCGGGCGGCCGCGCTGCTGCACGGGCTGGGCCGGCACTCCCCCGTCGCCGTACTGAGCCTGCTGCCCCAGCACCTGTGGGACCTGACGCTGCCCACGGTCACCCGGACCCGTCTGCGGGCACCCGCCCCCGCCGCACCCAACCGCTCCTACGACGCGGAGTGGAAGCACCCGCACGCGGACCCGCTGGGCCCCGAGCCGGAGTTCGCGCCGCACCCCGGCCTGGGGACCGCGATCCCGGTGCCGGTCGTCGAGCTGCGGCCGACGTCGCTGGCCCGCTGGGCCCGGCTGGTGGCCGCGGCGGGCAGCGGCGAATGGCACGGGCTGGCCGCGCTGTGGACCGCGCCGGACCGGGACCTGCGCTCGGCGGTGATCGGCCCGGTCCCCGAGCGGCTCGCCACCATCGTGGCGGAGCCTCCGCACCCCGGACATCAGCGGACGGCGCCACACCGCACGGACCCGCCCCGTCCCACGGAACCGCGGCGGGCCGGCGCCGGCGCGGACGAGTCGCCCGCCGTCCGGCGGGCCAGGCGGGCCGCCACCACGGTGCGCCGGTTCCGCGCCACCGCCTCCCCGGCGGCGTACGCCCTCGCCCAGCGCCTGGCCGCGGCCCCCCTGAACCTCCCCGTGATGCGGCTGCTCCAACAGGCCCAGCCCGGCGCGAGATTCTGGAACCTGGCCGAAATCGTGCTGCTGGGCCTGGTGCGCCGCACCGACGACACCGCGGACGTCGAGGACCCCCACCGGGTGTCCTTCGACTTCGCGGAAGGCGTACGGGAGGAACTGCTCGCCCTCGGCAGCCGGGCCGGGACCATCCGGGCGCTGGACGAGGTCCGGCGCCATCTCGGACCGGTGCTGGAGGAGGTGTGGGGGGAGGGCGCGAGCGCGCTGGTCGCCCCGGAGGGGGATCCGGCGGACCCCCCGATGACGGAGCAGACCCGCCCGTTCGTCAGCCACCTGTACACGGCGCTGTGCGCGGTGTCCGGACCCTACCTCGCTCGTGCCAACCACCTGGGCCGGCTGCTCCAGCGCACGGCCGTCCCCCACCAGGCCGGAAAGGCCGCCGCCGACACAGCGCCCATACCAGGACACAAGCGGCCATCAGGGTATTCATCCGTAGAAATGCGATCAGAATTGAACATTGCGCCCACCGACGCGCTACATTACGGGCCGCGAACGCCTCAAGCCCCGCAACCGGCGAACGCCCCGCAACCGGCGGGGAATTCACCCGCGGAACCGTCGTCCGCCCCCGTTCCGCCCACCCAGCCCAGTTCCTCCCCCACCCCCTCCCCCGCGCCCGCGTCCGCGCCCGCGCGTCCACGACAAGGAGGCATCGCCGTGACTGCCGGTCTGCCCGTTGCCACGGGCCCGCGAAGCCCGCACGACCCGCCCCGCATCTGGGGGAACGTACCGCAGCGGAACCGGAACTTCACGGGGCGCGAGACTCTGCTCGAACGGCTCCAGGAACGGCTGAGCAGCGGTGTCACCGCGGTCCTGCCGGAGGCCCTGCACGGCATGGGCGGTGTCGGCAAGTCGCAGATCGCCATCGAGTACGTCTACCGGCACAGCCGGGACTACCGGCTCATCTGGTGGATCCCGTCCGAGCAGGAGAACCAGATCGTCCAGTCGCTGATCGAACTGGGCGAGCAGATGGGCCTCCAGGCGGGTTCCGAGATGAGCGCGGTGCCCGCGGTGCTCGACGCCCTGCGCCGGGGCGAGCCGTACCGCGACTGGCTGCTGGTGTTCGACAACGCGGAGAACCCCAAGGAGGCGCGCAAGTACTTCCCCAGCGACGGGCCCGGACGCATCGTCGTGACCTCCCGGAACTTCCAGTGGTCCACCGACGCCAGCTCGCTGGAGGTCGACGTGTTCGCACGCGACGAGAGCGTCGCCCTGCTGCGCCGCCGCAGCCCCCAGCTGCCCGACGACGCCGTGGACCACCTCGCCGCCGCCCTCGGCGACCTGCCGCTCGCGGTGGAACAGGCCGCGGTGTGGCTGGCCGAGACCGGTATGCCGGTGCAGCAGTACCTCGAGGTCTACGAGCGCAACTTCACCGAACTGATGCAGTCGGAGCCGCCCGGCGACTACCCGCTGTCGGTGGCGGCCGCCTGGAACGTCTCCCTCGGCCGGCTGCGCGAGACCCGCCCCGACGCCCTCCAGCTCCTCCAGGTCTGCGCCTTCTTCGCTCCCGAGCCCATCGAGTGGGACCTGTTCTCCGCGGTGCGCGGCGTCTCCGTCCCGCAGGAACTCCAGGCCGCCCTGGACGACCCGGTCAAACTGGGTCGGGCGGTCCGCGAGATCGGCCGGTACGCGCTGGCGCGGATCGACCACCGGCAGAACACGGTTCAGCTGCACCGACTGGTCCAGCGCGTGCTCGTCGAGCAGATGAACACGCAGGAGCGGGCGACGATGCGGCACGCGGCTCACCAACTGCTGGCGCACGCCGACCCCAGGAACCCGCAGCGTGCCAGCTACTGGCCGCGTTACTCCGCTCTCCTCACCCACGTGCGGGCGTCCAACGCGGTGGAGTGCGAGGAGCCGTGGACCCGCCGTCTGGTCCTGAACGAGGTGTGGTTCCTGCGCGCCCGCGGCGACCACGCGGCGGCCCTCGAACTGGGCGAGCGAGCCGCGCGGATCTGGCGCGGAACCCTGGGCGAGAACCACGAGGAGGTCCTCGCCATCGACCAGCAGATCGCCGAGGCGCTGCGCGAGCAGGGCACCCATCTGCGGCGGGCGTACGAGTTGCAGGCCGGGCTGGTAGAGCGGTACCGCACGGCCCTCGGCGGGGCGCACGAAAACACGCTGCAGGCGCAGAGCTTCATGGCCATCCACCACCGCAATCGCGGAAACTTCAACGAGGCGCGGGAAATGGACCAGCGCGTCTTCGAGACCAGTCTGCGGGAGTTCGGCGCGGACGACCCGGCAACCCTCCTCGCCGCCCACAACTACGCGGTGAGCCTGCGCCTGGCCGGTGACTCGGAAGCGGCCCGGAAACTCGACTACGACACCTGGCAGCGCAGGATCGAGGCCCTGGGCGAGGACCACATGTACACCTTGTCCACCCGCGAGACTCATCTGCTCGACCTTCAGGAGGTCGGCCGGTACGAGGAAGCGCTGGAGGGTTACGAGCTGCTGGCAGAGGAGATCACCGAGAAGCTGGGCGAGCGGCACCCCTTCACCGCACAGGTGAACCGCCACCTCTGTGTGACCCGCCGCAAGAAGGGCGATCACGAGGGTGCCTACGCGCTGTCCCGCCGGTACCTCGAACTGCTCGCCGAGATGCCCGGCACCGACAGCCGCCCCTACCTGCTGGCCGCGGCCAGCCACGCCAACGACCTCCGGCAGATCGGCAAGCTGCAGGAGGCGCGTACGTTGAGCGAGCAGGTGCTGGAGAAACACCGCAGCAGGTACGGCCGGGAGCACCCGCACAGCTACGCCTGCGCCATGAACCTCGCGGTCACCCTCAGGCTGCTCCAGCAGCCCGAGGCCGCGCTGGAACTGGACGACGAGGCGGTGGAGGGCCTGACCCGCGTGCTCGGCGCAGAGCACCCCCGGACGCTGCTGGCCCGGATGAACCTGGCCAGCGACCACTTCGCCCTGGGGCGCCCCGAGGAGGCGCATGCCCTGGACGAGGCCGTGGTGGAGGCGTCGGCGCGGCTGCGCGTGAGCCACCCGGCGAACCTGGCCATGGAACTCAACCTGAGCTACGACCTGAAGGCGCTGCGGCGGACGGAGGAGAGCGAGCGGCTGTACGCGCGGGCCCTGGAGCGGTACCGCACAGTCCTGGGCCCCTCCCACCCCGCGACGCTCGACGCCGAGAAGGGCCTCAGGGCCAACGCCGACATCGACCTGCTGCTGCTCTAGGTGTATTCGGCCGGGAGGTCGGTGACACGCCTCCCGGCCGAGTACATCCGGACCACCGCGGTGCAGGCGGCCGTCGCGGAGGTCGTCCTGCCACGGCCGTCATCCGCTGTCCGCGGCGAGCCCCGCCCCGGCGGGGGCCGGTCGGGCCGGGCCCGGATCCGCCGCGGCGAGCCATGCGGCGAGTTCGTCGGCGGGCACGGCGCTCCCGGCGGCAGCGACGGCCCGGTGGGCGCCGACCACCACCTCGGGCCGACTCAGCAGCAGGGCCGCCCCCGGCGTGCCGGCGTGCTCGGGGAGCGCCAGGGCGGCTCCGATCCACGCCTCGGCGTCGTGCGGAATCCGCGCGGTCCACTCCGCGTAGCCGAGCGCGGCCGCGCCGGTGTCGCCTGCGATCACCGCGTACTCGGCCCGGCGCTCCGGGTCACCGTGCTTCTCCTCCCGCCGCCGGCGCGCGAACAGCTCCGGCGCCGACAGGCGGTACCGGACCAGCGGTCCGAACATGTCGAGTCGGATCAGGTCGTGCCGCGGCCGCAGGACCGGTGCCGGAAGCTCGGGCGCCTGCCGTCCGGCCGCCCAGGCTGCGGCCAGCCGCTGGGCCGCGGGCCGAGGGATCTCCAGGTGCCGGGCCCGCCACACGGCACGTCGGAGCGCGCAGTAGTGCCGGGCCAGTTCCCCCGGCCGGACCGGCACCTCGTCCTCCTGCCAGCGGCCGGCGATCGCTGCCATCTCGTCCACGACGATCCGCCCCGCCTCGGTCAGCGGGACGTCGTCCCTCAGTCCGGCGAGTGCCTCCCGCACCTGTTCCCTCAGCACGGCGAACTCGAAGGCGGCGCGTTCCGCCTCGGTCCCGCTCACATGGGCCCGGTGGGTGCGCCAGAACCGGGCAACCCCGAAGAACGCGAACACCCCGTGCAGCAGGCCGAGCAGCGGCCGGGGGTCGCTGCGCCACGGCGCGTAGTAGAGCCGGTCCGCACCGTCGCGTACCAGGGGCACCAGGCTGAGCAGGGCGTTGAGCTGCTGGTGCCGGGACTCGTGGACCAGCACTGAAGCGGTCTGGGTCGCGTCGTACGGCAGCGACAGGGTGACCGCGCCGAAGGCGTCCAGCGAGGAGGCGCTGGCCACCAGTCCGCCCCGCGCCGTCTGGAACGACCGCGGCACCAGCGTGCGGACCAGCGCCCGCAGCGCGACCGCGTCCCGCGGGCACTCCTCGTCCAGCAGGGCGTAGGCGTCGGCGAGCCGGTTCTCCCACAGCCGTAAGCGGCGCTCACCGGATCTGCCCGGCGACCTCGGGTACCGCGTGAAGTCCCGGTACGGCGTCACCGTGTCCAGCCACGGCGTGGCTGCGGCCCCGCCGGCAACATCACCGGCCTTCCGGCCGGGCACCACCCGTAGCGGACGCCACCCCGGCAGCGGCTCGGTCAGGGTGCCGGGCAGCCGCACTCGCGTGAGTTCCCCGGACACGACGACGCCCCGGCCCTCCACCCGTACCTCCGCCTCGGACCACCGGCGGCGGGACACCGGCCCCGCCACGCCCGCGCCGGGCAACCAGACCATGCCGCGGTGGGCGGGCACCCGCAGTACGGCGGACACCCCGGCGCGGGCGGCCGCGGCCGCGGCCAGCGCCTGGAACTGACCGAGATCGGCCCACAGCGGAGCCGAGGACAGTGCCGCGGCATCCGTGGCGCGGATCCGCCGCAGCAGACGCAGGGCCCAGGCCATGACGGTCGGATCGCCGAGCACGGTCTCGACCGCGCCGGGGTCCTGTCGCTGCGCCGCGCACAGCAGTTCCCAGGCCGCCCGCGCCGACGGAACGTCCCCGGGGTGCCGGGCGCGCGAGGCCGCCGTGTCGGCACGATCCAGCAACACCCGGAGGATCAGCAGTAGTTGGCTTCGCTGCGTGGAGCACAGCAGGTTCAGGTCCGCCTCGTTCGCGTTGCCCGCCGCTATGGCCCTGAGCGACCCCTCGGAGATCCGCAGGGCGTCCAGCGGCGCAGCGGTCACTGCCGCCACTGATCCGGCCGGCGCCCGCGGAGGAATTTCATCTCTTCGCTGTTGGACTCTCCCGCGATTCCGAAGGCCAGGCTCGCCCGGTACTCCGCCCGGCTCAACGCGCTTCGCAGCGCTGGATCGCCACGGGAATGCAGCTCCGCCAAAGAGATCCCGGATAGATCGACGAGGTCGGAACAGAAGTCCTTCGCAGACTCTGCCATACCGTGGTTCCCCCTGACGTGGTGGTTTGGCGGCTCGGGGTGCGCTTCCATGGTGGCTGCAATGGCCCGCCAGTGGAAGACGGCCGCAGGTCATACAGCGTGGGGCCGTGCGCGGGGCCGGACGAGGCATCAGGAGGCGGCGGACATGACGCGGTTGCTGCGGTTCCCGGCACAGGACGGTGACGGTTTCCTGGTCGTGGAGGTGGCGGAGGACGAACCGGGCGTGGTCGAGGTCTCCCGCGCGGGCGACGCGGTGGCCGACGCCGCGGCGTCGTTCGAGGAGGGCGTCGACCGGATCCGGAACGCGGCCGGGGCCGCGCTGCGACGGCTGCGGGACATGCCGAGCCCGCCCAGCGAGGTCGGCCTGGAGTTCGGGGTGCGGTTCAACGCCGAGCTGGGCGCGGTCATCGCCAAGTCGGAGGCGGAGGCGCATCTGAAGGTGACGATGACGTGGCGCTCGGACACGGCCGGTGACTGAACCGGTTTCCCTCCGGCAGCGGCCCTACGTACTGTAGGGGGTCGGCTCGCCATTCAACCACCGACGGGGGACCCATGCAGGAGGCACGTGGTACGGGGCGGCCCGGTGCTTCGCCCGGGAAGGACGCGCAGGGCGGGCTCGGTCCGACCGTCGTCCTGCTCGTCGTCAGCCTCACCGTCGCCGCTGTCGGGGTCTATCTGCTGTGCGGCTTCGGGCTGCACAGCCTCAACCCGCGGCCGCGGCTGTTCCGGGCCGGTTTCGCCACGGCCGGGGTGATCGTCGCCACGGTGGCGGCCGGCGCGGCGGTGGGCAACCTGGCCTGGCTGCTGACGGCGTCCCGCAGACGCGCGGCCGCTCCCGCCGAAGGCCGGCGCGCCCCCGCCTCGCTTCCCACCGAGTAGGCCCCGGGCCCGACCCGCCCCACCCCGCACCTTCGTTCCTTTTCCTTACCTTTTCCAGACGCTCGGCGGACAAGGGTCCGACGTATCCCGGTTACCCTACAGACCGTAGGGTCGGTGCCATCGCCATTGGCCGTACGACCGCCCACCCTCCGGCTGTCCCCTTTGTTCCCGCCGGTTCCGTCCCCGCCGGCTTCCCCGGCCCGCTCCGAGGTGACGTGTCACCCATGCCCGCACAGCAGTCGCTCCTCGTCCCCGCCCAGCGTGACGCCGGCGCCTCCCCCTCTCCCCCGCCGGGCCTGCGGCTACGGGCGCGGGCCGCGGCGGCCACCGTCTGGTACCTGCGGCTGCTCGCGGTGCTCAACATCGTCGCCGTGGTCTCCCTGCCGTTCCGCGAGGAGGTCCACGAACACAACGGCGGTGAGTTCTTCACGCCGTACCTGGCCACCGCCGGCCTGGTCTCGGCGGTGCTCGCGCTGTTCCTGGCCGTGGTGATGCGGCGCCGCAAACGCGCGGCCTGGGTGTTCAACCTGCTGCTCGCCGGGCCCCTGTTCGTCCTCTACGTCCTCGCGCTGACCCAGGACCGGTTCCACGACCACGTCTTCAACTGGGTCTCCGCCGCGCTCACCGGCCTCTTCGTGACCGCGCTGCTGATCGGCCGGCGCGAGTTCCACGCCGTCGGCGACCGCTCCAACCCGAGGCTCGCCCTCGCCGTCGGCGCCTGCGGCGTCCTGGTCAGCGCGGGCCTCGGCACCTGGCTGGTGGACGCCACCAACAGGGCGCACGGCGGCGCCTCCCTGACCGAGCGGATCGGCTACGTCCTGCTGCGCGGCGTCAGCGTCGGCCCGCTCGCCGACCGCGTCCCGGCCGTGCACGCGCCCCACTGGGTCGACATCACCATCAACCTCTCGATGGCGGCGACCTCCCTCCTCGTCCTGTACGCCTGCTTCCGCTCCCCCCGCGGCCGCGCCCTGCTCGGCGAGGAGGACGAGAAGCGGCTGCGCGCACTGCTCGGCGGACACGGCGAGCGGGACTCCCTCGGCTACTTCGCGCTCCGCCGCGACAAGGCCGCGATCTTCTCCCCCACCGGCAAGGCCGCCGTCACCTACCGCGTCGTCGGCGGGGTCAGCCTCGCCTCCGGGGACCCCATCGGCGACCCGGAGGCGTGGCCCGGCGCCATCGACGCCTGGCTGGCCGAGGCCCGCCGGCACGCCTGGACGCCCGCCGTGATGGGCGCGAGCGAGGAGGCCGGCACGATCTACGCCCGGCACGGCCTGGACGCCCTCGAACTGGGCGACGAGGCCGTCGTCGATGTCGCCGACTTCGGGCTGGAGGGGCGTGCCATGCGCGTCGTACGGCAGGCCCACAACCGGGTCCGCCGGGCCGGCTACACCGTCTGCGTCCGCCGGCACGAGGACATCCCCGACGAGGAGATGGCGCTGCTCGTCGAGCGCGCCGACGGCTGGCGCGACGGCGCCACCGAGCGCGGCTTCTCCATGGCGCTGGGACGGCTGGGCGATCCGGCCGACGGCCGCTGCGTGATGCTGGAGTGCCGGGACGCCGACGGGGTGCCGCGGGCGCTGCTGAGCTTCGTCCCGTGGGGCGAGCACGGGCTGTCGCTGGACCTGATGCGCCGCGACCGCGACGGCGAGAACGGCCTGATGGAATTCATGGTGGTCGAACTTCTGCTGCGCGCGGAGGAGTTCGGGGTGCGGCGGGTGTCGCTGAACTTCGCCATGTTCCGCTCGGTCTTCGAACGCGGGGCGCGGCTGGGCGCCGGGCCGGTGCTGCGGCTGTGGCGCTCGGTCCTCACCTTCTTCTCCCGCTGGTGGCAGATCGAGTCGCTGTACCGCGCCAACGCCAAGTACCGGCCGGTCTGGGAGCCCCGCTTCCTGCTGTTCGCCAAGAGCAGCGACATCCCACGCATCGGGATCGCCAGCGCCCGCGCCGAGGGCTTCCTTACCGCGCCCGCCCTGCCGTCCCTCGCCCGCCGCAAGGAGTCCCGGCCGGCCGGGGAGTACACCGACGCGTCCTCCTTCCGGTCGCAGCACTAGAGGGCGGATCCCGTCGCCGTCACGGCCCCGGGCGGTGTCCCGTCTCAGGTGCCGCGGCTCGGGTCCCGGCCCGGACCGCGGGATCCGGTCGCCGTTCCGCCCGTGTCGTGGTGGCCCCGTTCCGCGCCCGCGGTGAACCCGATCACCGATCCGCCGCCCTCGCGGCGGAAGGCGAACGGCGCGCCGCCGTGGGCCAGGGCCACCTCGCGGACGATGGACAGGCCGAGGCCGGAACCGGGCAGGGAGCGGGCGTCGGCGGCGCGGTAGAAGCGGTCGAAGACGCGTATCAGGTCGCCCGCGGCGATACCGGGCCCGCGGTCGAGGACCTCGACGCGGACCATGCCCGGCCGGGCGGGCCCGGCGACGGCGATCTCGATGGGCGCCCTGCCGCCGCGGTCGAACTTGGTGGCGTTCTCCACGAGGTTGGAGATGGCCCGCTGGAGCATGCCCGGCCGGCCCTGGATCGTGGTGTCGCCGCTGGAGCGGACCACGATGTCGCGTCCGCTGCGCCGGCGCGCCAGTCCCGCGACGTCCTCGGCGATGTCGGCGACGTCGACCCGCTGCACGGGCTCGGTGTCGGACTGCCCGGCCGCGAGGTCGACCAGTTCGTTGACCAGGTCGGTCAGCTCACGGGCCTCCTGGGTCAGGTCGGCGACCAGTTCCTCGCGGGTGGCGGGCGGGAGTTCGTCGATGCGACGCAGCAAGGAGATGTTCGTGCGCAGGGAGGTCAGCGGCGTACGCAGTTCGTGGCCCGCGTCCTGGACCAGGCGGCGCTGGTCCTCCTCGGACTGGGCGAGCCGGCCCAGCATGCGGTCGAAGGAGCGGCCGAGGCGGCCCACCTCGTCGTAGCCGGTGACGGGCACCTCGATGCCGAGCCTCCGGGTGCGGGCGACGCCCTCGGCGGCGGAGGTGAGGATCACCAGCCGGCGCGTGATGCGGCGGGCCAGCCACCAGCCGCACAGGCCGGCGGCGACCACCACGGCGCCCATCAGGATCAGCGTGCGCTGCTGGAGCGCGCGCAGCAGGTCCTCGGTGTCGCTGAACTCCTGGGCGACCTGCACGGCGCCGTGGCCCTTGCCGAGGGCGACGGTCGCGATCCGGTACACCTCGCCCTTGACGTGCACGTCCTTGTACTGGACGGCCTTGCCGGCCTTCGCGGCGGCGGCGACGGCCTTGTCCCCGGCGGTCACGGGCAGCGGCGGTGTGCCGTGGTCGACGATCTCGCCGTGCGCGCCGAGCACCTGCACGTTGGTGCGGTTGGGCCGGACCAGCTCGTGCCCGGGGCGGGAGGAGGTGAAGTCCGCGGGCATCAGCTGGTAGCGCCGTACCTCGTCCCGTACGTCCTGCACGACCTGGGTGAACACCGACTGCTGGTCCACCCGCACCAGCCGGGCGGCGGAGTTGTACGACAGGATGCCGACGAGGACGGTGACGGCGGCGGTCACCACGGCGAACGACACCGCGAACGTGGTCCGCAGCGACGACAGCCGGGGCCGCGGTCTGTCCAGCAGCCGCGCGAGGCGGCCCACTCAGTCCTCCCGGAGCACGTAGCCCACGCCTCGGACGGTGTGGATCAGCTGCGGCGCGTTCGGCTCGTCGAGCTTGCGGCGCAGGTAGCCGACGTAGACGGCGAGGTTCTTGGAGCCGGGGCCGAAGTCGTAGCCCCAGATCCGGTCGTAGATGGTGGAGTGGTCCAGCACGATCCCCGCGTTGCGGACGAGCAGTTCGAGGAGTTCGAACTCGGTGCGGGTCAGCTCCAGCTCGCGCGTGCCCCGCCACACCCGGCGGGCCTGGAGGTCCATGCGGATCCCGGCCGCCTCGATCTGCCGCTCGGGCGCCTGCGGCTCCTTCGCCGGTACGTCCCCCGCGCCGCCCGCGCCGACGCCGACCGGGCTGGTGCGGCGCAGCAGGGCGCGCAACCGGGCGAAGACCTCCTCGACGTCGAACGGCTTGACGACGTAGTCGTCGGCACCGGCGTCCAGGCCGGCGATCCGGTCGGCGGTCTCCACCAGGGCGGTGAGCATGAGGATCGGGGTGCGGTCGCCCTCGGCGCGCAGCACCCGGCAGACCTGGAGCCCGTCGATGCCCGGCATCATCACGTCGAGGACGAGGACGTCCGGCGGGCTCTTGTGGGCCTGGGCGAGTGCCTCGACGCCGTCGGCGACCGCCGTCACGTCGTAGCCCTCCAGTGTCAGGGCACGCTCCAGGGCGTGACGGATGGCACGGTCGTCTTCGGCGAGGAGCAGAGTCTGAGGCACCCGTCCAGTCTGCCAAGGCCGCGGGCCCGCGACGGAGACGAATGGGCCTACGATCACCCTTTTTACCCGCCTCTCACCGACTCGGAGGCAACGCGGCGGGTCGCCTACCGTCCTCTCACCATCGACGGCGGCGCCCGCCCGCCCGCGGCCCTCCCGAGCAGCGGATACGCGTCACTTCCGCAGCGCCGCCAGCTGCTCCTCGAACGGCACCACCGTGAACCCGCCGGCCTGCGCGGGCGCGGCCTGCTCCGGCACGGCGGCCCGCTCCGGCCGCCGCCCCGCCGACAGCCCCCTCATCAGCGCCGCCAGTTCCCGCGCGGCCCGCGCGATCCGCTCGGGCAGGCCCTCGGCGCCCCAGTCCTCCGAGGCGGCGTAGACGCCGGTGGGGACGACGACGGCCTTCAGGTACGCGAAGAGCGGGCGCAGCGCGTGGTCGAGGGCCAGGGAGTGCCGGGCGGTGCCGCCGGTCGCGGCGATCAGTACCGGCTTGCCGGCCAGCGCGCCCTCGTCCCGTACCCCGAGCACGTCGAAGAAGGACTTGAACAGTCCGCTGAAGGAGGCGGAGAACACCGGCGTGACGACGATCAGCCCGTCCGCCTCCGCGACCGCGTCCAGCGCGTCCGCCAGGGCCGGGCCGGGGAAGCCGCCCGTGAAGTTGTGGGCGATCTCCACGGCCAGGTCCCGCAGTTCGATCACCCGCGTGTCCGGCGCCCCGGCGTGCTCGGCGGTCGCGGCCGCCAGCCGGTCGGCCAGCAGCCGCGTGGAGGACGGGACGCTCAGCCCCGCCGAGACGACGACGAGCCTCATACGGTGCTCACCTCTTCCTCGTCGCCGGACCGGCTCGCGGCCAGCAGGGAGCCATGGTTCGGCGCGTCCGGCACGTCCGCCGGGCGGCCCTTGGCGAACTCCTCGCGCAGCACCGGCACGACCTCCTCGCCGAGCAGGTCGATCTGCTCCAGCACGGTCTTCAGGGGCAGGCCCGCGTGGTCCATCAGGAACAGCTGGCGCTGGTAGTCGCCGGCGTACTCGCGGAAGGACAGCGTCTTCTCGATGACCTGCTGCGGGGAGCCGACGGTCAGCGGGGTCTGGGCGGTGAAGTCCTCCAGGGAGGGCCCGTGGCCGTAGACCGGCGCGTTGTCGAAGTAGGGACGGAACTCGCGCACCGCGTCCTGGGAGTTCTTCCGCATGAACACCTGGCCGCCGAGCCCGACGATCGCCTGCTCGGGCGTGCCGTGCCCGTAGTGGGCGTACCTGCTCCGGTACAGCTCGACCATCCGTTTGGTGTGGTCGGCCGGCCAGAAGATGTTGTTGTGGAAGAAGCCGTCGCCGTAGTACGCGGCCTGCTCGGCGATCTCCGGGGAGCGGATGGAGCCGTGCCAGACGAAGGGCGGTACGCCGTCCAGCGGGCGGGGCGTGGAGGTGAAGCCCTGCAACGGCGTGCGGAACTTGCCCTCCCAGTCGACGACGTCCTCGCGCCACAGGCGGTGCAGCAGGGAGTAGTTCTCGACGGCGAGGTTGATGCCCTGCCGGATGTCCTTCCCGAACCAGGGGTAGACCGGCCCGGTGTTGCCGCGCCCCATCATCAGGTCCACCCGCCCGTCGGCCAGGTGCTGGAGCATCGCGAAGTCCTCGGCGATCTTCACCGGGTCGTTCGTGGTGATCAGGGTGGTGGAGGTGGAGAGGATCAGCCGCTCCGTCCGCGCCGCTATGTAGCCGAGCATGGTGGTCGGGGACGACGGCACGAACGGCGGATTGTGGTGCTCACCGGTCGCGAAGACGTCCAGGCCGGCCTCCTCGGCCTTCAGCGCGATGGCGACCATGGCCTTGATCCGCTCGCGCTCGGTCGGCGTACGCCCCGTGGTGGGGTCCGGCGTGACGTCGCCGACGCTGAAGATCCCGAACTGCATGGCCACTCACCCTCCTAATTGTTGACGGTTCAACTATACCTGCCCAACCGTCCCCGTCCCGGAAGTATTCCGCCCCGCCCGCATACGACGACCGAGGTGTGCCGGGCGCTGCCCCGGCACACCTCGGTCGCTCTACGGCCCGCTACCCGAGCGGGAAGGACGTCACGACCCAGACGACCCCCACGAGGGCGGCGAAGACCCCGACCAGCCGGATGGTTCCGGTGGTGGCCTGTCCCGGGTTCATGAACGAGGTGAAGAAGGCGTGGATCCGGGTCGCGATCCCCCCGAGGTCCGCGATGAGGCAGACCCCGAAGGCGATCAGGGCGATCCCGATGATCAGACTGAACACGTGCGGACCCTTCTGGCTGTCATCGGGTGAACCATCTGCCGCTCCACGTCCTGTTCACGCCGGCGTATCCCTCGTACTCAACACCCAGGCCGATGCCCAGCTCAAGCGAGGTCACCTGCTCCCCCCGGGAGTTGTACGTGCCGATGGCGGTCTCGTGGTTGACCGTGCCGCCGAGTCCGCTGAAGAAGGACGCTCCCACGTCGCGGCCGTTTCCGGCGAACTGGCCGATGTCGTCCGCGTTGCTGTGGAGCGTGGAGACGTCACCGCTGATTCCGAAGCCGAACCCGCCGACGCTGGCGGACCTCGTCCACCCGAAGTCCACGTGGCCGTCCGGCCTCTTCGTCATCACGAGGCAGCCGGAGATCTCACCGGTGACGAAGAAACCTCCTCCCAGGCTGGCGCACGAACCTCTGGAGTCGTCCATCCCGAGGGCGCCGAACGCCGCCCCCAGGAGCCTCTCCTTGAAGCCGCCGGGCGTCGTGGCGAACGAGTCGGCCGCACGCTGGTACCACTTCTTCCGGGCTTCGGGCTTGGGGCTGGGCGGGGCGGTCTTCAGCCAGCCCTTGGGAGCCGACTTCGAGGGCGTGAGATTGCGGCGACCCGGAGTACCGCCGAGGCCGGTGGGCTTGGTCTTGCCCTTGACGAGCACCGGACGTGATCCGCACCGGCAGGCCCGGACCGGACCCTCGGAGCCGCTCGACTTCGACGCGCTGCTACGGACGTTTCCGGGCCCGCACTTCTCCCAGCCGTCACGGCACTGCGTGCCGTCGGGGTTCATCCTGATGGCCCCGGACGGGTCGCTGTAGGTGACGGGGTTCCCGCCGGCGTAGCCGTAGCCGTTGAGGCTCTGCGGGTCGCCCGTGTCCAGGACGGGGTCGACGGAGAGGAACCGGCCGGTGGCGGGGTCGTGTTCCCGGGCGCCGAGGTGGGTCAGGCCGGTGACCTGGGTGTCGTCGGTGCCGCCGACGAAGCCCTTGGTGCCGGGCCAGGAGTCCGGCCCGGTGCCGCGGGTGCCGCCGAAGGGCAGGGTGCGGCGCTGGGTGAGCTTCTGGGTACCGGCCTCGATCGCGAGCTGCGCGGTGCCGTGGTGGTCGGCGAGGGTGAAGGAGACCGCGCCGTCGTCGCTCTTGACGGCCTGGTTGCCGTCGCCGAGGTCGTAGTAGCGGGTGGCCTTGGGCGTGGTGGAGCCCTTGGCCAGGGTGATCTCGGTGGCGCCGAGGTAGAGGGTGGTACCGGTGGGGGTGCGGCCGATCAGGCGGTTGCCCTCGCTGTCGTAGAGATACTCGGTGACCTTGCCGCTGCCGCCCGCGACGGGTTCGGTCACCTTCGCCAGGTGGCCCTCCGCGTCCCATTCCAGGCTCTGCGTGGTGCCCCCCACCGTGCGGCCCGTGGTGTTGCCAGTCTCGTCATAACCGTAGGAGTCCTTCACCGTCCCCGTGGGACCGGTGCTGGTCACGGAGTTCAGCGTGTGCGGCTGGTCCTTGCCCGCGTCGGGGTAGGCGTAGGCGCGCTTGACGTCCTTGGCCGCGTTCCCCGTGGGGTCGTGGAGGGTTTCTGTCGAACGGTTGTTCGCCAGATCATAGGTGTAGGAGTGCCAGTACGGGGCCGGGCCGCCGAGCACGCCGCCGCTGGGTGCGGTGGCGCAGCCTGTGGTGTTCTGGGTCCAGGCCTCGGTCAGGCGGCGCACGTGGTCGTAGGTGAAGCACTGGTTGTCGGTGCCGGAGCGGGAGACGTCCGAGACGGACAGGACGTTGCCCGCCTCGTCGTAGCGGTAGGTGCTGTTCTGGTCGACCCCGGCGATGTCCTGGCGGTCCACGCGGGAGGTGGCCAGACGCCGGGTGCCCCACTCGTAGGTGTTGGTGGCCCAGGTGGTCTTGCCGCCACTGGTGTTGGAGATCGCGTACTGGAGGGGCTTGCCGGTGAGGCTGTAGCTGGTCTCCGCCTTGAAGCCGTCGCCCAGCAGGGAGATGGGCCGCAGCGTCTCCGGATCGTACGTGAACGACTGGCCGCCGCCCGGGAGCGAGCCCGCCGCGGAGAAGCTCACGCCGCCGACCAGCCCGGAGGTCAGGTAGGAGGTACCGCTCTGGTAGGTGCCCTTCAGGGCGCCCTCCCGCTCGGGGACGACCACCGCGGTCCTGACCGGCCGGTAGAGGCGGTCGTACTGGGTGACCTTGGTGGTATAGGCGGCGCCGTCGACGTAGCGGGTGGACTCGGCGAGCTGCCCCTTCGCGCCGCTGACCGTGTCGTAGGTCCAGCCTGCGCGCAGGGTGCCGGTCACCGAACCCTCACGCAGTTCGGTCTTGCGGCCGAGGTCGTCGTAGCCGTTCCACAGGACCGGGGTGCCCGGGCGGGCGTCCTTGGTGGTGACCAGTTGGCCGCGGTCGTCGTACTTGTTGGTGGTGGTGCCCTTGTCGGGGTCCGTCGCCGTCAGCTGCCGGCCCATCGGGTCGTAGGTGTACGACCAGTTGTTGCCCGCCGGGTCGGTGAGCCTCAGCAGCTCGCCGCGCGGGGTGTAGGTGTACTTGGTGGTCTCGTAGGCCGCCTCCGCGCTGCGGGCGACATGCTGGCGCAGTTCGGTGGTCCGGCCGCGGGCGTCGGTGACGGTGGTGGTGGCGGTGCCGCCGACCGGCGGGATCACCGTGGTCCGGTCACCGCCGTGGATCGTCCGCGTGGTGCCCAGCACGGTGCCACCGTCGCCGTTCCCGGCGATCTGCCTCGATTCCGTCTCGCGTCCCAGACCGTCGTAGGTGTACCGGTTCTGGCTCTCCACCCCCAGCGCGTCCTCGGGCTTGAACAGCGTGGTGGAGGGAGCGCCGGTGGCGTAGTAGGTGGCGAACTCCTTGGCGGTCAGGCCGCGTTCGTCGTAGAAGGTGTCGGCCAGCAGACGGCCGCCGTCCGGGCCGGGCTCCTGGGTCTGGCGGGTGCGCAGGAGGCCGTCGTAGAGGGTGTAGGAGGTGCGCTGGGCGCCGTTGTTGCCCAGCGTCCTGGTGCCCACGGCGACCGGCTGGCCGTCGGTGACGGTGTAGGTGTACTGGTAGGTCGGGGTCTGACCGGTGAGCCGGTCGGCCAGCCACACCTTGGCCGTGCGGCCCAGGGCGTCGTAGGCGTAGTCGACGGCGTTGCTGTTGGTGTCGGCCTCCTTCACCGGCACCCCGCGCAGGATGTCCTGGGTGGTGGTCGTCGTCTGGGCGGTGGTCGCGTTGCCCGCCTTGGCCGGGGGCGTGGTCACCTTCACCGTGGTGGCGAAACCGGTCGCGGGACCGTATTCGGTCGTGGTGGTACGGCCGTCCTTGCGCGCTGTGCGCGTGACCGTCCCCGTCGCCGTGGCGGTCACGTCGGCGGTCAGGTCGGTGCTGGTCAGCTCCCGGCCGTAGGAGTCGTACGTGGTGCCGGACTCCAGGTAGAGGGCGGTGGTGCCGTTGTAGTCCTTCAGCGCCGCGCTCGCCGTCGCGTCGCCCTTGGTGGGAGCCGCGTCGTACGCGCCGCCGTCGTAGGCGGTGCGGACGTCGGAGATCACATCGGCGGGACGGCCGGCACTCGCGCTACAGGCCTTCGCCACCGTCTCCACCCGCGAGGGCAGGTTGAGGATGTTGTCGGTGGTGTTGGTGGCGTAGGTGGTGCGGGTGCAGGTGTCGTCGGTCGCGATGCTCGTGTCACCGCGGTCCTCGACCTGGGTGACGCGCCCGGCCACCGTGTCGAACTCGTTGATGGCCTCGGTGGTGCGCCACTTCGTGCCCGCGCCGTCGTCCAGCGACGTCCACGACGAGGTCGACCTGGTACCGGTGAAGTTGGCGGTGACAGTGCCCCAGCTGCGGGTCTTCTTCGCCGTCTGGTGGAGCCAGGGCCGGTCCACCGTCTTCTCCAGGACCTTGCCACCGGGCCCTGAGTAGCGCACGGACTTGTAGGCGAAGCCGGCCGCCGACTCGTGGTCGGTGATCGGATCGCCCTCACCGGCGCCCAAGGTCACACTCACCGGCTTCGTGCCGCCGCTGGCGTCCTTGCGGTCGCCGTCCATGCCCCGCAGGAAGTACGTGTCCTCCTGCGACCTCATCGCCGACGCGCCGCCCTGGCCACCGGTCTGCACCCGGACCTGACCGTAACCACGCCACTGCGACCAGGTCTTGAACTTCTCCTTCGTCAGCCCGTCGTCATCGTCGTAGTGCCAGGCCGCACCACCCAGATACTGGAACGTGCTGACCTCGTCCGGCGCCCCACCCGTGCGGTCGGTCGCCGTCACGGACGTGACCACGTACTTGTTGAACCACTGCTGCTCCGGATCGGCCGAAGAACTGCCGCCGAGGTACTGCGGGAAGCAGCGCGTGGTGTTGGACTGCGGTGTCGGCAGCGCGGCGAAGTCACAGGCCGGAGCGGAGTAGTTGACGTCGATCTGGCCGCCGTACTCATCGGCGACCGTGGACAGTCGGGCCTTGATGAACGGCGGGTAGCCGTCACCGGTCCTGTCCAGGCGGTTGGCCAGTTGGGTGTACGCGAAGGTGGTCTTCGGCAGAGTGACCGCTGGGGTCGCGGTATGGCCCGTGCGCTGGATCGAGTCGAGCAGCAACTGGTAGTCGGTGTCGGCCATGCCCCACCGGTGGGTCAGCTTCCAGGAGTCGACGGTCTGGTAGGCGCTGCCGTCGAAGACCTGGGTGGTGATCTCGCTGAGCCGCTTGCGGGTGAAGAACACCGGGAAGAGACGGCCCTTGTCGCAGTCCTTGCCCGCCTCGCAGTTCAGGTCCCACGGCGTGTCGTACCAGTAGGCGGCGTCCTTGCCGATGTCGGTGCAGGTGGTGGAGGAGTCGGGCAGGCAGCGCTCGGCGTCGGTGAAGCTGACCTTGGCCAGCGCCTTCGTGCCGTACATCGAGGAGGACTTCAGACCGTACTCGATCCGGTCCAGCGTGCCGCCGCGGACATAGGGGGTGTTGTCCTTGGCCTTCAGGTTGCGGCCGTAGGAGTTGGTCTCCTTGTTGTAGTAGTAGGCGATGGCGTTGCCGTGCACGTCGACGGCGTAGTCCAGGTTCCACCGCCAGGCCTGCTGGCACCAGGAGTCGGCGAACGCCGCGGCATGGCAGGGCTCACCGGAGTCGTTGCCGAAGACGGGGACGTTCCAGGCGGAGTTGGTGACCGGCTTGCCGTCCGACCAGCCCGGCAGCCGGTTGTAGCCGAAGTAGTAGCGCGTGCCGTCCGGGTCGGTCAGCCGCCAGTACTCGCCGTCGTTGTCCCCGTTGCCACGGTCGCCGGAGGTCAGCCGGTCGATCCTGGTGCCGTCGTCGTCCTTCAGCTTCCACGAGTCGGTGCCGGTGGGGACCAGCTCGCCGCCCTTGCCGTTGAACGTGATGAACGCGTTGTCGTACGCCCAGCACAGGTCACCGGGCTTGCTGCCGTCCGCGTTCTTCACCCCGTCATCCGCACACGGCTTGTACCGCCGCTCGATGGAACCGGGCCACAGGCTGAAGCCGTCGCCCACCCACGACGCCTGGTTGTTCGTGACGCCGGTACGCCCGTCGACGGAGCCCGAGGAGTACGACAGACCGACACTCGGAGCCAGTTCGCCCGGCACGTCCGGTACCGGAATGTCGTACGACCAGGAGAAGTCACCCGTGTTCAGACTGGTGCTCCAGGTCGCCGAGGGCGACAGCGGCGTCGCGGTGTAGTCACCGCTCGCACTCTGCGCCTCCGCCACCGCCGCGAGCACCGTCGGAGCGGCCGCACCGAGCGTCACACCCTGCGCGGTCAGCGTCTGCTTCCCGGCGTCGTTGACGGTCTCCACCGGCAGGCTCGTACGGCAGCGTGCCTCCTTCGGAGTCGTCAGCGCACACGCGGGCAGCTCCACCAGCGTCAGCCGGGAGGCATAACCGCCGCCGAACGCCCCCGCAAAACCGGAGTAGTCGAGCCGGGCGCGCAGCCTGCCGGGCTGGGACTGCTTCCGGTCGCCGCCGGACCGCAGGGTGAACAGCACGCCGTCGACACCGGCGTCCTCGGCCGCCTTGCGGCTGAGAACACGGGCCTCGATCTCACCCCGGGCGGAGTTCTTGCCCGCCCCCGGCGGGACGTCCAGCGACAGCGGGAATCCCTTGGCCCGCGGCGCCGTGGACGCGGCGCTCCCGCTTCCCGCCGCGGGCAGCTCCACCAACGCGCTCGCCGCCGCCGGCCAGACCGCGTCGGGCGCCCTGCCCGGGGTGCGCGGCCCCTTCGTCAGGGTGCGGGGTTTGACGCTGCCGGCCGAGCCGGGAACCGGCCGCTCGGACGACGGCAGCGCGGGGCGGCCCTTCCCGTTCTCCGCCGCGGCGGCGGACTGTGCCGTCAGTCCCTGCACGAGCGTGCCGACCATGACCGCGGCCGCGGTCAGCGCGGTACCTCGTCGCAGCATGCCGAGCCACTTGCTCGATCTGCCGTTCATCCTCTACTTCGCCCTTCACTGCGAGCCCCGCCCCGTGCGCGAGGCACGGGGTGGGGCGAAAGCTGGATGCTGGATGCTGGATGCCGGTTGCCAAGCCCGGCGAGGGCCGTGGCCGGCCGCGGAGGAAGCAGGCCGGCCACGGAGAGGGTCACTCGCCCCCGGGAACCTCGGTGGCCATGCCGAACTGGCCGGTGGCAAGCTGCCTGACCTGCGCCTCGGTCAACGTGCCTTGGAAGGCCCACACGTCGGACACCGAACCGGGCCAGTACGCCCCCCAGGTGCTCGGCCCGGTCAGCGCCCTGCCCAGCTGCAACGGGCGTGTCGCGGGGAACGACAGCACGTCGTCCGCCCAGGAGACCCGGTCCGTGCAGGCGGAGCCGTCCGCCGTGCCGTCGCCGTCGCCGTCGCCGTCGGCGCACCCCACCTCTTCGAGCTCACCGTTCACATAGAGCTGAAGCTGCTTGGTGAAGCCGTCGTAGACCAGGGCCAGGTGCGTCCAGTCGGTCGGGCTGAAGAACTGGCCGTTGTCGACCTGGGCGACCGTGGCGCCGGTGCTGTCGGCCGACGCCACGGCGATCCGCCATCGGCCCGGATCCCGGTCCGGATCGGCGCTCGGCTCGTACCGCACCGCGAACGCGTCCTGTGTCGCCCCCGGCATGCTGAGCAGGGCAACGCCCTTGGCCGGGACGGCCGCCGCCTGGGCCCAGGCGGTGACGGTGAAGCTGGCGCCGGTGTCCACGGGCACGGCGGACGTCACCCCGTAACCGTTGACGCCGTCGAGGCTCACGCCGCCGTCGACCCAGCCGAAGTCGAGCTGCGCACCGCCGTACAGCGTCATGCCGTTGCCCGACGCGGACTTGTCCGGCGTCACCAGCGGGGAGCCCGACGCCGTCTCGAACGTCCAGCGCCCCTTGACCAGCGGACGCTGCCGGAACAGCTGCTGGGCCTCGTCATCGGTGACCGGCCGGTCGAAGAGACGTACGTCGTCGACCTCCCCGGCGAAGTAGTCGACGTACTTGCCCGTCCAGATGGTGCGGCCGACCTGCACCGGCCCCTGGGCCTCCCAGGTCTTGGGCGCGGCGGAGCTGCCCTGCAACTGCCCGTTGACGTACAGGCGGATCTGCTGGGCGTCGACGTCGTGGACCGCCATCAGATGGGTCCACTCACCGGGCCGCGCCGGCTGGTTGGCCCGCACCCGCTGATCGCGGATGTTGCCCGACTCCACGTCCTCCAGCGAGGTGCGCAGGCTCCACGTGTTCACCTCCCCCTCGTAGGAGAGGTAGAACGGGCTGTAGTAGGTGCCGCTCTGGCTGAGCACCGTGCGATTGCCGCTGGTGCCTCCCGCGGGCAGCTTCGCCCAGGCGGAAACGGAGTACGAGCGGGCCGTGTTGAGCACGGGCAGGTCCGTGGCCGCGTAGCCGCTGGTCCCGTCCACCTTCAGGGCGTTGCCCGCGACCCCCTTCACGCCCAGGTTCGCACCGCCGTGCAGGGTCAGCGGCTGCCGGGCGGCCGTTCCCGCCGCTTCCTGGGCGGTCGCCTCCTCGTCCAGCGGGAAGACCGCACGCGCCGGACGGCCGGTCGTGAGTTCCTGGTCCTGGTACAGCCGCCCGGCCTCGGCCGCGCTGACCGCCCGGTCGAAGATCCGCAGATCGTCGACGGTGCCCGGGAAGAAGGACTTGTGGACACCGCTGTAGATCCCGGCGCCCAACTGAAGCCCGCGGCGGGCCTCCCAGGCGGTGGTGTACGCGGTGGCACCGGCCTGCGTGCCGTTCACGTAGAGCCGCAGCTGCTTGGCCTTGCCGTCGTACACGCCCACCAGATGGGTCCATGCGCCCGCCTTGGCGTCCCCGGGCGCGGCGGCCATGGCCCGGGCGATGGAAGCCCCTGCGGTATCGGAGGTGTACTGGTTGAACACCCACCGGTCGTAGGACTGGGAGTAGTACAGCTCGAAGCCCGGAGAGTGGTTGCCCGGCTGGGCGGCGATGATCGCCGCTGACGTCGGCATCCGGTCGAGCCGCGCCCAGGCCGCCACGGAGAAGCTGTCCGAGGTGTCCACCACGGTGAGGTCGGAGTCGGCGTACCCGGACGTGCCGTCGAAGTGCAGACCGGTGCCCTTCCTGCCCGCGGCGCCCAGCGCTGCGCCGCCGTGCAGCCGCACGGTCCGCGGCGTGGTCGTGGACACGGCTGTGGTGGCACCGGCGGCCTCGTCCATCTGCCACATCGCGCGCTCGGGCTGTCCGGCCTTGACCCGGAACTGGTAGGTGCGGACCTCTCCGGCGTTGCCGGCCTGGTCGAAGGCCTGCGCGGTGACGAAGTTCAGTCCCGGCCTGGCCGGCAGCATGCGGATGGCCTTCGCGGCGCCCGCGGACGTGGTGACCGCGTTCTTCGAGGTGGGGTCGCCGTTGACGCCGTACCAGTACTTGGTCACATCACTGTCGGCGGCTTTGAGCTCGAAGGTGCCGTACTTGCCCATCCCGTCGTGCCACGGGTCCTCGGGGTCCTCCGGGTTCGAGGCCGGGTACTCGCCCGAGCTGATCGACGGCGCCTTCGGCACCTTCGTGTCGTAGGAGAAGTAGCAGGCCGTCGGGTCACCCGAGGACGACCACGGCGAGTACTGCGCCCCGTCGTAGCTGCGCGCCTGCCAGTAGATCTGCTTGTTCTGCGGCACATTGGACGGCAGGCTGATCGAGAAGCTCGACCCGGACTTCTTGTACGAGGTGAGCGCCGGCTTCCACCGCGCGATCACACCCTTGCCGTCCCCGGTGTCCCACGACGCCTGGAACTCGACCGCGACGGTGTCGCCGTCCGGGTCGGTGACACTGTTCGCGTAGATCTTGCCCAGCGTGCGCACCCGCGCCGCCTCCGCCGGCTTCTTGCACGTGCCGCCGTACTCCATCGTCAGCTGCGACATCTTGATCTGCGGCGGCGGCCGGTTGTACTGCACCCGCAGATACGCCTTGTCCGAGAACCGCTTCCAGGCATAACCGTCCGTCTCACTGGCCGCCTGGAGCCCGAACGTCATCGTCGCGCTCTTGTTGTTCGCGGCCGTCTGCACCGCCGACTTCACATCGAACTCGGCGTCCTTGGCCGCACAGCCCGTATAGCCGTAGGCGAAGGACTTCGACGCCAGCTGCTTGATCCAGAAACCCGAGGCGTTCTGACTGTTCCACGTGGTCGAGGAGGAGATGTCCTTGGTCTGCCACAACTCCACACTGCGCGCATTGCACGACGCCGACCACGTGTTACGCACCACGAACTCCGCCGACAGGATCGACTTCCCCGCGAACGTCGAGGTCGGGATCCGGTAGAACAGCCGCTTCGTGTCATGCGGGGCGCAGTAGTCCCAGTTGCAGTAACCCAGACCGGCGTCCGCGGCGCCGTTGAACTTCCACTGCGGCGACGACGCCCAGTACTTCGACGCCATCGTCCACGCCGACGCCTTCGGCGTGTACCACTGCGGATCGATGTACACCGGGTAGGTGGTGTCCGCGCCCTTCAGCACGTCCACGTCCGGGGTCAGCACCAGCTCGTCCTGCCGGGCTGTCACATCCACGCCGACCGGGGCGAGCTTGCCCGACTCCGCCGGGCCCGACTCACCGCTCGACTCCTGCGGCGCCGTGGCCTGCGTGCCGAGTGTCCGCACCCGCGACTGCTGCTCGCCCGGGCTGGAGTCCCACATCATCGGCTTCGGCGCCTCGAACACCGCGCCCGCCGCGCCCTGGTCGACGGCCTCCAGCCCGCCCCCGTCGGTCTCCCGCACGTCCAGGCCCGACGCCGACAGCTTCAACCGCAGCTCGGCCAGCTCCGCACTCGCCGCGGCCTTCGCCGACTTCACCACCAGCAACTGGGTGAAACCGTCCTCCTGCGCGGTCATCCGCAGATCCACATCCGGCAGCACCGACGCATACGTCGCCACCGCGCCTTCCAGCTCCGGCTTGGGCAGGGCCGTCGGCCACGACAGGCTCAGCTCACGCCCCGCCCGCCGCATCCGCACCAACGGCGCCGACCCACCACCGGCGGAGAACTCCACCTCCACCGTCGCGGCCTTCGGTGCGACCATCCCCTCACCGGTCGCCACCAGACTGGTGTCGACCCGCTTCCAGCCACCCTGGCCACGGGCCCACACCGGACGCAGATACTCCCGCGCCTCCAGATTCCCCTCCGGCGTGGCGAACACCTCACGGCTCTCCCCACGCCGCGCGGAGACCTCCACCGGCTTCCCCGTCCGCCTGGCCTCCGCCAAAGCGTCCGCCTCCGACACACCACCATCGGCAGGAGCTGCCTCCGCGCCGCGCGACGCGGCCGGCACAGCCGCCGCGGCCTCACCGCCTCCCAAGGCCGGAACCACTCCCACGGCCAACGTCACGCTCAGCAGCGCCCCGAAGGCCCTGCCCCCGCCCCGCAATCCAGTCCACATCCCCGCTACATCCCACCCATGCCGCTCTCACAGCTGACTTCCGTATCTAAAACGGGCAGGCAAAGGGAGCGTCAACAGGAAGGAAAGGGACATCAGTTGGCCAAGGTCAACAACCGGATGTGATCAACCATACGTTTATCGGCGACAGCACAAGACCGGCCATTTTGATGGCTTGTTCATGACTATTCTGATTGGTTCCCGCCATACCGGGGCAGTCGAGGCCACCAGCCGGCACGTGTCACGTTGTGTGACCGAAAACGGTCGACCGGACCGCCCTCTTCCCGGCAGAGGCTTCGTGCGAGGCTGCCCTCATGCTGATCCTCCGTTCCGCCGCCCTCTTCGTCGTCGCCGCGCTGTTCGAGATCGGCGGCGCCTGGCTGGTCTGGCAGGGCGTGCGCGAGCACCGCGGCTGGATGTGGGCAGCCGGCGGCGTCCTCGCGCTCGGCGCGTACGGCTTCGTCGCCACCTTCCAGCCCGACGCCCACTTCGGCCGCGTCCTCGCCGCCTACGGCGGGATCTTCGTCGCCGGTTCGATCCTGTGGGGCATGGCCGCCGACGGCTACCGGCCCGACCGCTGGGACGTGACCGGCGTGCTGGTCTGCCTGGCGGGCATGGCCGTGATCATGTGGGCACCACGGAACGGCGGCTGACGCTCCCCTACGCTGGAGACGACGACCGCGCAGACACGCACCCGACACCCGTCCCCGAGGAGCAAGCCCATGGCCACCGCCGCCCCGTCCGCCGCCTCCCGCATCGCCGTCGTGACCGGTGCGAGCAGCGGCATCGGCGCCGCCACGGCCCGGCAGCTCGCCGCCGCCGGCTACCGGGTCGTCCTGACCGCCCGCCGCAAGGACCGCATCGAGGCGCTCGCCGAGGAGATCGGCGCGGCCGGCCACTCCGCCACCGCCTACCAGCTGGACGTGACCGACCGCGCGGCGGTGGACGAGTTCGCCACGGCCTTCAAGGCCATCGGCGTCCTGGTCAACAACGCTGGCGGGGCACTGGGCGCCGACCCCGTCGCCACCGGCGACCCGGCCGACTGGCGCACGATGTACGAGACGAACGTCCTCGGCACCCTCAACCTCACTCAGGCCCTCCTGCCCCAGCTGGAGGCCAGTGGGGACGGCACGGTGGTCGTGGTCTCCTCCACCGCCGGTCACGGCACCTACGAGGGCGGCGGCGGCTACGTCGCCGCCAAGCACGGCGCCCACGTCCTCGCCGAGACCCTCCGCCTGGAGATCGTCGGCAGGCCGGTACGGGTCATCGAGATCGCCCCCGGCATGGTCAGGACGGAGGAGTTCGCCCTCACCCGCTTCGGCGGCGACCGGGAGAAGGCCGCCAGGGTCTACGACGGCGTGGCCGAGCCCCTGACGGCCGACGACGTGGCCGACACCATCACCTGGGCGGTCACCCGCCCCAGCCACGTCAACATCGACCTCCTGGTCGTCCGCCCCCGCGCCCAGGCGTCGAACACCAAGGTCCACCGGGAGCTGTGATGACCGACGACCAGGACCGGGAGCCGGAGCGCGCGCGCCTCGCCCTGGAGAAGAAGCGCGAACGGTACGTCTGGTACTACCTCGGCTACTTCCTCTTCGGCATCCACGTCGTCGCCTTCGTGATGATCTACGCGGTCCGCCACGCCAAGTAGCCGCACGGCCCGGGCGTACGGCCGCGCCCGCGGACCTCAGCCCTTCACACAGACGACCTGCCGCAGCTTCGCCACGACCTCGACGAGGTCCCGCTGCTGGTCGATGACCTGCTCGATCGGCTTGTAGGCGCCCGGGATCTCGTCGACGACGCCCGAGTCCTTGCGGCACTCCACGCCCCGCGTCTGCTCTTCCAGGTCCCTGGTGGAGAAGCGGCGCTTGGCGGCGTTGCGGCTCATGCGCCGGCCGGCGCCGTGCGACGCGGAGTTGAAGGACTCCTCGTTCCCGAGGCCCTTGACGATGTACGAGCCGGTGCCCATGGAGCCCGGGATGATGCCGTACTCCCCCGCCCGGGCACTGATCGCTCCCTTGCGGGTGACGAGGAGGTCCATGCCCTCGTAGCGCTCGCGGTTCACGTAGTTGTGGTGGCAGCTCACCTCGGGCTCGAAGGTCACCCTGGCCTTCTTGAACTCCCGCCGGATCACGTCCTTCAGGAGCGCCATCATGATCGCGCGGTTGTACCTCGCGTACTCCTGGGCCCAGTACAGGTCGTGCTCGTACGCCGCCATCTGCGGTGTGTCCGCCACGAAGACGGCGAGGTCGCGGTCGACCAGCCCCTGGTTGTACGAGAGCTTCTGCGCGACGCCGATGTGGTGCTCGGCGAGTTCCTTGCCGATGTTGCGGGAGCCGGAGTGCAGCATGAGCCACACCGACTGGGACTCGTCGACGCACACCTCCACGAAGTGGTTTCCGCTGCCCAGCGTTCCCATCTGCTTCGTGGCGCGCTCCTGACGGAATCTGACCGCCTCCGCCACCCCGTCGAAACGCCCCCAGAACCCGTCCCACCCCGCGGTGGCCAGACCGTGGAACCGTCCCGGATCGACGGGATCGCCATGCATTCCCCGTCCCACCGGAATCGCCTGCTCGATCTTGGAGCGGAGGCGGGACAGGTCGCCGGGGAGATCGCCGGCCCTCAGCGAGGTCTTCACGGCCGACATTCCGCAGCCGATGTCCACGCCCACGGCCGCCGGGCAGACCGCGCCCCGCATCGCGATGACCGAGCCGACCGTCGCGCCCTTGCCGTAGTGCACGTCCGGCATGACGGCGAGGCCCTTGATCCAGGGGAGGGTCGCGACGTTACGGAGCTGCTGCATCGCCACGTCCTCGACCGTCGCCGGGTCGGTCCACATGCGGATCGGGACCTTCGCGCCCGGCATTTCCACATACGACATATCGCCCTCATTCCCCCGGAAACACAACAGAAGCATGGAAACGCAATACCAGCGCCAAGGTCAGCGAAACAGGACAACGGACCGGCGTCCACGGCAGTGCGTGCGATACACATTGTCTCCAGGGAGCGCCCCCGCCCGGCAAGCGAATAACCAGCGGGGCCATCGAAAGCGAGAGGAGCCTGACCGTGCTGCGGAAGGCGTACGTACCCGGCGCGGCCGCGCTCCTCGCGGCGCTGCTGCTGGGCGGCTGCACCGGTGGTTCGTCCAGTGACGGCCGGGCGGACAACGCCAACCCCGGCGGCTCCGACGCGACGACGGCGGCGGCCCAGCCGGGCAGGTACCGGACGCTTCCGGAGGCCTGCCGCGCGGTCGGCCACAACACCCTCGACTCACTGCTCCCCGGCATCAAGCAGATCATGGACGTGGACCAGCGGGACAAGGCCTACGAGGGCCAGGCGACGCTCACGTACGACACCGACCGCAAGGTCGGATGCCGCTGGAAGGTGGAGTCCTCGGACGCCACCGACCATCTCTCCATCGACTTCGAGCGGGTCGTCTCCTACGACAACACCGTCAGCGACGACAGTCAGGCGCAGTCGGTCTTCGCCGCCAAACGGGCCGCCGCGCACCTTCCCGAGCCGACCGCCACCGAGAACTCGGCCTCCACGACCGAGTCCAGGACCGCCTCCGGCGCGGGCTCCGCATCCCCTTCCGGTTCCGGCAGCACCCCGCCGTCGTCCCCGTCACCCTCGGCGTCCTCGGCGTCCTCGCCCTCCCCCGACTCCTCCTCGTCCGCCTCCGGCGACGCCGCTTCGGCCGACCTCCAGCCCCGGCTCCTGAGCGATCTCGGCGACGAGGCGTTGCTCGACGACGCGCTCGGCGGCTCCGGTTCGACCGCCCAGCAGCGCACCGTGACTGTGGCATTCCGCACGTCCAACGTGATCGTGACCATCGTGTACGAGGAGCAGCCGGCGACCGTCGGCGTCGTCCCGGACAGCAAGGAAATGCAGGACAAGGCAAGGAAACTGGCCGCTCGCCTGGCCGATTCACTGGGTGGTTGACGACTCCCGCGCGGCACCCGGTGCCGCCGCGCTCAGTACGACAAGTGGGACCGCACGGCTGTCTCACCGCGTACGGTGGCCCCTCGGACCCGAACCGACCGCAGGAACCACGAGCGTCATGAGCGAAGGAACCATGCAGCGAGCAGCCCAGCGAGAAGTGGGGGTACCTCCCACGCCGTTCAGGCAGTGGGGGCGAGCCCCGCGCACCCCGCGAGCGAAGCGTCCGAACCGCGCCCTCGTCTGCGCGATCGCCGTCCCCGTGATGCTGCTCGCCGCGGCCTGCTCCTCCTCGGACTCCGGCTCCGGCGGCGGTGCCCAGCAGACCGCGCCGGGCGACGTGAAGGGCTCCGCGAGCGCGAGCCCGTCGCCGACGGTGCAGGCGGCGGCGTACGCGAAGCTGCCCCAGGCGTGCAAGATCCTCTCGGCCAAGACACTCGGCGAACTGGTCCCGAAGGGCACGAAGTCGGGCAAGGAGAGCGCCTCCAGCGACCTCTCCACACGTGCCGGCTGCTCCTGGAACAGCCTGGACAACAACGGCGTGAAGGGCTCTCAGTTCCGCTGGCTCAACGTGTCGCTGCTGCGTTTCGAGTCCGATGTCACCCGCGGCTCCGGCGAGAAGCAGGCGCAGGCGTTCTACGAGCGGCAGCTGCAGGACGCCCGGAGCGTGGAGAACGCGCAGAACGTGAAGTCGGAGCCGGTGTCCGGGACCGGCGACGAGGCCACGGTGGTGCGCTACGACCTGAAGAAGAAGGAAGGCGCCTTCAAGCAGCAGACGGTCGTGGCGCGGGCGGAGAACGTGGTCGTCACCCTCGACTACAACGGTGCCGGTCTGGCCGGTGACTCGACCCCGGACGCCAACGGCCTGACGAAGTCCGCGGAGAAGGCCGCCAAGGAGGCGGTGACCGCGGTGGCGACGTCGAACGGCGCGTCCGGCGGCGGTGCGCCGAGCACCTCCTCTTCCTCCTCGGCGTCCGAGTCCCCCGCGAAGTCGCCGTCGACGTCGGCCTCACCGTCGAAGTCGGCGTCCCACGGCTGACCCACGGACGGCCCGCGGAAGCGGAGCAACCGGACCGGTCCCACACCCCTCGCACAGATGTGCCACCCTGTTGCGCGCAACCAACACGCAAGGGGAGGGAGTTACGGGTGGCCACGCCACAGCTGACCCGGATGCACCGCGTTCTCATCGGCGTGGTCGTCACGGGTGCCGTGATCATCGCCGGTATCGGCTTCGCAGGTTCGTACGCGGCCGTCCGTGAACTCGCCATCAAGAAGGGCTTCGGGAACTTCAGTTATGTGTTCCCGATCGGCATCGACGCGGGCATCTGTGTGCTGCTCGCCCTGGATCTGCTCCTGACCTGGATCCGGATCCCCTTCCCGCTGCTGCGCCAGACCGCGTGGCTGCTGACGCTGGCCACGATCGCCTTCAACGGCGCCGCCGCCTGGCCGGACCCGCTGGGCGTGGGCATGCACGCGGTGATCCCGGTGCTGTTCGTGGTCGCCGTGGAGGCGGCGCGGCACGCGATCGGCCGGATCGCGGACATCACGGCGGACAAGCACATGGAGGGCGTCCGCCTGACCCGCTGGCTGCTCTCCCCCGTCCCCACCTTCCTGCTGTGGCGCCGTATGAAGCTGTGGGAGCTGCGCTCCTACGACCAGGTCATCAAGCTGGAACAGGAACGTCTCGTCTACCAGGCCCGGTTGCGCTCCCGCTTCGGCCGGGCCTGGCGCCGCAAGGCCCCGGTGGAGTCCCTGATGCCGCTGCGCCTCGCCCGCTACGGCGTCCCTCTGGGGGAGACGGCCCCGGCGGGCCTGGCGGCGGCGGGCATAGAACCGGCGCTGATCCCGCCGCGCCCGCAGGTCGAGGCGGCCGCGGACGCTCGCGCCGCCGAGGCTCCACGGATGGGCGACGGGGGAGCCGCCCAGTCCGTTCCGGCGCTGGCGGAGGCGCCTCCCGGCGGGCAGCGGCCCGAACTGGCCGGCCCCCACAACGGCGGGCAGCAGGCCCCGGACGAAGCGAGTCCCTGGTTCTCCGCCCCCCAGCAGGTCGACTACCACGGCGGCTACGACCCGGCGTACGAGCCGGAGCCTCCGTACGAGGAACTCCCGTACGAGGAGTGGTACGAGGAACACCAGGGGTACCAGGAAGACCAGGGGTACCAGGAGCACCAGGGCGAGGCCCCGCAGCCGCAGCAGCCCGAGCCCTCCCCGGAGGACACCGGCAGCTTCCCCATCCCGGCCGGCCCGAACCGCACCCGCCAGCTCGGCGAGGGCGGCGGCACCCCGCCCGCGGAGCCGGACGAGGAGGCCTACTACCAGGTCTTCCGTCAGTCGATCAACGGCAGCCTGCCCACCCCCCGCGAGTTCGCCGACGGGGTGGAGGCCACGTACGGGATCTCGCTGCCCGACAACGAGGCCAAGCACTTGGTGAGCCGCTTCTCCAACCGCTTCAACGCGGAGCTGGAGGAAGACCACATCGCCTGAGCCGTGAACCCCGAACGACCCCTGAACCACGAAGAGGGGCCCTCGCACGAGGGCCCCTCTTCGTCGTCGTATCGCCGCGTGTCGCTTCGCTGTTCGCGCTACTCCCCGAGCAGGGCCCGCACCCGCTCCTGGCCCACCGCGAGCAGCAGCGTGGGCAGTCGCGGCCCGGTGTCGCGGCCGACGAGCAGGTGGTAGAGCAGCGCGAAGAAGGACCGCTGGGCGGTCTTGATCTCCGGCGGCAGCTCCTTGGGCGTGGCGTCGGCGGAGAACCCGGCCTGGACCTTGGGCACGCCGTAGACGAGGTGGGTGAGCCCTTCGAGCGACCAGTGGTCCCCGAGGCCGTCGAGCAGCAGCCGGATCGACTGCTGGGAGGGCTCGTCGAGGGACTTCAGCAGGTCGGTGTCGGGCTCCTCGCGGACGATGGTGCGCTGGTCGGCGGGGACGTGGGTGTTGATCCACGCCTCTGCCCTGTCGTACCGCGGGCGGGCCTCGTCGAGCGAGCCCAGCGGGTTGGCGGGGTCGAGTTCGGACAGGATGCGCAGCGCCTGGTCCTGGTGGCCGGCGGTGATGTCGGCGACGGACGCGAGCGTGCGGTACGGCAACGGGCGCGGCGTCTTCGGCAGCTCGCCGGCGGCGGTGCCCACCGCGCGCGTGTACGCGGCGACGTCACCGGGCAGCGCCGAGCTGTCGGCGACCTTGGCGGCGAGCTTGTCCCACTCGTCGTACAGGCGCTGGATCTCCTGGTCGAAGGCGATCTTGAAGGACTGGTTCGGCCTGCGCCGGGCGTACAGCCACCGCAGGAGCTGCGGCTCCATGATCTTCAGCGCGTCGGCCGGGGTGGGGACGCCACCGCGCGAGGACGACATCTTCGCCATGCCGGAGATGCCCACGAAGGCGTACATCGGGCCGATCGGCTGCTTGCCGCCGAAGATCCCGACGATCTGCCCGCCGACCTGGAACGAGGACCCCGGCGAGGAGTGGTCGACACCGCTCGGCTCGAAGATCACGCCCTCGTACGCCCACCGCATCGGCCAGTCGACCTTCCAGACCAGCTTGCCGCGGTTGAACTCGCTGAGCCGGACCGTCTCCGAGAAACCGCACGCGGTGCAGGCGTAGGTCAGCTCGGTGGAGTCGTCGTCGTAGGCGGTGACGGTGGTGAGGTCCTTCTCGCAGTTGCCGCAGAACGGCTTGTACGGGAAGTAGCCGGCGGAGCCGGAGCTGCCGTCGTCCTCGGACGCGGCGCCCGAGCCCTCCTCGGCCTCCAGCTCGGCCTCGTCCACGGGCTTCTGCTGCTTCTTGGCCGCCTTGGGCTTGGTGCGGTACTGAGCGAGGATCGCGTCGATGTCGCCGCGGTGCCTCATCGCGTGCAGGATCTGCTCGCGGTACACGCCGGAGGTGTACTGCTCGGTCTGGCTGATGCCGTCGAACTCCACGCCCAGCTCGGCGAGCGAGGCGACCATGGCGGCCTTGAAATGCTCGGCCCAGTTGGGGTGCGCCGAGCCCTTCGGGGCCGGGACGGAGGTCAGCGGCTTGCCGATGTGCTCGGCCCACGACTCGTCGACACCGGCGATCCCGGCCGGGACCTTGCGGTACCGGTCGTAGTCGTCCCAGGAGATCAGGTGCCGCACCGGATACCCGCGGCGGCGGATCTCGTCGGCGACGAGGTGCGGGGTCATGACCTCGCGCAGGTTGCCCAGGTGGATGGGGCCGGACGGCGACAGCCCGGACGCGACGACGACCGGTTTGCCCGGGGCCCGACGCTCCGACTCCTCGATGACGTCGTCCGCGAAACGGGAGACCCAGTCGGCGGTCTCGGTGCTCTGAGCCACGATCGGCACGTCCTCTTTCCCTGAAGTTTCTCTGAAGGTTCTCCGTGGGCAGCCGCTACGGTCGCACGGCTGACCGCTCCATTGTCCCAGGCGGGTCGGCATCCGCGAAAACACCTTTTCAACGCGTTGGACGGGCGCGAGCGGCCCGGCGTTCGCCCGTCGGCCGGAAAATTCGCTTTACCCCGCATGGGATACTGGGCCTGTCTATCCATCCGCACGAGGAGAACGGCACCCTTTCCTATGGCCTCGGTCACGTCCCTCACCGCTTCCGTCCACCAGCGCCTCGCGTCCGCCCTCTCGGCCACCCTGCCGGAGACCGCCGCCGCGGACCCGCTGCTGCGACGCAGCGACCGGGCGGACTTCCAGGCCAACGGCATCCTGGCGCTGGCCAAGCGGGCCAAGACGAACCCGCGGGAGCTGGCGGCGCAGGTCGTCGGGCACGTGGTCACCGCTGATCTGATCGAGGACATCGAGGTCTCCGGACCCGGATTCCTCAACATCACGGTCACCGACCGGGCGATCACGGAGAACCTCGCGGCGCGGGCGGCCGACTCCGAGGGCCGGCTCGGTGTGCCGTACGCGGAACAGCCGGGCACGACGGTGATCGACTACGCCCAGCCGAACGTGGCGAAGGAGATGCACGTCGGCCACCTGCGGTCCGCGGTGATCGGCGACTCCGTCGTCCAGCTCCTGGAGTTCACCGGCGAGAACGTGGTCCGCCGGCACCACATCGGCGACTGGGGCACCCAGTTCGGCATGCTCATCCAGTATCTGGACGAGCACCCGCACGAGCTGGACCACAAGGCGTCCGAGGTGACCGGCGCGGAGGCGATGTCGAACCTCGACCGCCTCTACAAGGCCGCGCGCAAGCTCTTCGACTCCGACGAGGAGTTCAAGACGCGGGCCCGGCGCCGGGTGGTGGACCTCCAGGCCGGCGACGCGCACACGGTGGCCATGTGGCAGAAGTTCGTGGACGAGTCGAAGATCTACTTCTTCTCCGTCTTCGAGAAGCTGGACATGGATGTCCGGGACCCGGACATCGTCGGCGAGTCCGGCTACAACGACATGCTCGCCGAGACCTGCCGCCTGCTGGAGGAGTCCGGCGTGGCGGTCCGCTCGGAGGGCGCCCTGTGCGTCTTCTTCGACGACGTCAAGGGCCCGGACGGCAACCCGGTCCCGCTGATCGTCCAGAAGTCCGACGGCGGCTACGGCTACGCGGCCACCGACCTGTCGGCGATCAGGGACAGGGTCTTCAACCTCAAGGCGAACACCCTGCTGTACGTCGTGGACGCCCGGCAGTCCCTGCACTTCAAGATGGTCTTCGAGACCGCGCGGCGGGCCGGCTGGCTGAACGACGACGTGACGGCGTACCAGCTGGCGTTCGGCACGGTGCTCGGCAAGGACGGCAAGCCGTTCAAGACCCGTGAGGGCGAGACGGTCCGCCTGGTCGACCTGCTCGACGAGGCGATCGAGCGTGCCTCGGCGGTCGTCCGGGAGAAGGCGCAGGACCTCTCGGAGGAGGAGATCGCCGAGCGGGGTGCCCAAGTGGGCATCGGCGCGGTGAAGTACGCGGACCTGTCGACCTCGGCGAGCCGGGACTACAAGTTCGACCTGGACCAGATGGTCTCGCTGAACGGCGACACGTCGGTCTACCTCCAGTACGCCTACGCCCGGATCCAGTCGATCCTCCGCAAGGCCGGAGAGGTACGGCCCTGCGCCCACCCGGAGCTGGAACTGTCCGAGGTGGAGCGGACGTTGGGCCTGCACGCCGACGCCTTCGCGGAGACGGTGCGGGAGGCCGCCACCGAGTACGCCCCGCACAAGCTGGCCGCGTACCTGTACCAGCTGGCGTCCCTGTACACGTCCTTCTACGACAAGTGCCCGGTGCTGAAGGCGGAGACGCCGGAGCAGGTGGAGAACCGCCTGTTCCTGTGCGACGTCACGGCGCGCACCCTGCACCAGGGCATGACCCTGCTGGGCATCCGGACGCCCGAGCGCCTCTGAGCCTCTGAGCCTCTGACGGATCCGCCCGGTCCGTCGCCGCAGGCCCCGCCCCGTCCTCGACGCGGCGGGGCCTGCGCGCGTTTGCGAGGGCCGTCCGGGCGTCTCCCCCACCTCCTCGGGCGTGCACGGGTCGCCGGGATCGCCTTCCGCGCGCCGCACAAGATCGAAGTGCGGCGGGCACCGGGCGCGCCGACGATGACGAAGGAGCGGAGCGCGGAACTTCCCACGGTTCGGGCACTCCGCCGCGTCATGCGTCTGCGTCTTGCTTCACAGAAGGAGGAATCCATGACGGCAACGACGGAGAGCCCCACGCGGGAGAAGGCGGGCGCCGGCCAGGAGGAAGAGGAGTCCGTCATCGGACCGCTTCTGCTGGCCGCGCTGCTCGCCCGGCGTGAGGAACGCGGGGAGGACCCGGTCATCGACCACCCTCTCCTCCTCGCCGCGCTCATGCGCCGCCGGGAGGAGGGCGGGGAGTCGATGATCCAGAACCCCCTGCTGCTCGCCGCCCTGATGCGCCGCCGGGAGGAACGCGAGGAGCCCATCATCGAACACCCCCTCCTCCTCGCCATGCTCATGCGCCGCCGCGAGGAGCGCGGGGAGTCGATGATCCAGAACCCCCTGCTGCTCGCCGCCCTGATGCGCCGCCGGGAGGAACGCGAGGAGCCCATCATCGAACACCCCCTCCTCCTCGCCATGCTCATGCGCCGCCGCGAGGAGCGCGGGGGCTCGATGATCCAGAACCCCCTGCTGCTCGCCGCGCTGGCCCGGCGCTAGGCACGGGCGACACCCCGCCCCCCGACGGCCGCGCCCACCGGCATCGGGGGGCGGGTCCCGTACGGCAATCGAACTTGAGGAACCACAAATGGCAGCTGAGTCCGGCGGAGAGACGGAACGGGATCCCCTGGAGACCTTCATCGACGAGGTCTTCGAGGAAATGGTGCGCGAGTCCGGGATTCCGCACACCGGTACCGGTATCAGGCATGGGAAGGACCCGCTGACGGCGGCTCTGCTGGAAGCGGCCGCGACGTCTCTTTCCCGGCCGGCGCACTCCCGGTCCTCGGAACTGGAGAAGGCGCTGTTCGCGCAGGTCCTGGCGACCGCGCTGGCGGAATCCCTCGCGCCCGCCCTGGCGGAGGCCCTGGCCATGGAGATCATGAAGGTGCTGAACCAGCACGCCGCCTCGCACGGCGGCTCGGCCCGGGCGTCGGCGGGCGGAGGTTCCCGCGGCCGACGCGGCGAAGGCGAACGGGGCACGGGCTCCTGACCCCTCCGCGCACCGGTCACGGCGCGGCGGGGCCGCCCGTGCGGAGACGGGCGGCCCGGCGGGGTGGCGGGGTCAGCGCAGCTTCTGCGCGACCTCGGTGGCCCAGTAGGTGAGGATGTTGCGCGCCCCGGCCCGCTTGATGCCGGTCAGGGTCTCCAGGATGGCCCGGTCCCGGTCGACCCAGCCCTTCTCGGCGGCGGCCTCGATCATCGAGTACTCGCCGGAGATCTGGTAGGCGGCGACCGGCACGTCCACGGCGTCGGCGACCCGGGCGAGGATGTCGAGGTAGGGACCGGCCGGCTTGACCATCACCATGTCGGCGCCCTCCTCCAGGTCGAGGGCCAGCTCCCGCAGCGACTCCCTCAGGTTCGCCGGATCCTGCTGGTAGGTCTTGCGGTCCCCCCTCAGCGAGGAGCCGACCGCCTCCCGGAAGGGCCCGTAGAACGCGGACGAGTACTTGACGGTGTAGGCGAGGACGGCCACGTCCTCCCGACCGATCTGGTCCAGCGCGTCCCGGATGACGCCGATCTGCCCGTCCATCATCCCGCTGGGGCCCACGACATGGGCGCCGGCGTCGGCCTGGACCTGGGCCATCTCGGCGTACCGCTCGAGCGTGGCGTCGTTGTCGACCCGGCCCTCGGCGTCGAGGACGCCGCAGTGGCCGTGGTCGGTGAACTCGTCGAGACACAGGTCGGACATGACGAGCAGCTCGTCCCCGACCTCGGCGCGCACATCGCGCAGCGCGACCTGGAGGATCCCGTCCGGGTCCGTTCCCGCCGTCCCGAGGCCGTCCTTCTTGCCCTCCTCCGGCACCCCGAACAGCATGATCCCGGAGATCCCGGCCTCCACCGCCTCGGCGGCCGCCTTCTTCAGGCTCTCCCGCGTGTGCTGCACCACCCCGGGCATCGTCGAGATCGGCACGGGCTCGCTCACGCCCTCGCGGACGAACGCGGGGAGGATGAGGTCCGCCGGGTGCAGCCGGGTCTCGGCGACCATGCGCCGCATGGCGGGGATGGTGCGCAGCCGGCGAGGACGCGTACCGGGAAAGGATCCGTACTTCGTCATGCCCTCTACGCTACGCCCGCCGCCCCGATGTCTTTGCCGACGGGGAGTCGGCCGGGGCGGCGACGGCCGTGCCGGCCGGTCTCGGGCTTCTGCTCGGGCTGAACGGCGACGCCGCCGCGACCCTGATCGCGTTCGGCTCCGGCGGTTTCCACTTCACCTTCCTCACCCGTCGCGGTCGTGGCGCTCGCCGCCCGGTTGAGCACATCATCGCCGTCGACCTCTCCCCCGAACGGCTCGCCGTGGCCGAGCGGTTCGGCGCCACCCACACACTCGACGGCGCCGGGACCGACGTCGCGGCCTGGTGCCAGGAGCAGCTCGGCGGAGTGGACTACGCCTTCGAGGCGATCGGGAGCCCCAAGGTCGTCGAGACCCTCCCGGCCATGCTCATCTCGGGCGGCGCGGCCGTCCTGGTCGGGATGGCACCGACCGGCGCGACCGGTTCCTTCGACCTGTTCGACCTCACCGACCAGGGGAAACGTATCCTCGGCTGCAACTACGGCTCCAGTGTCGGGGAGATCGACATCCCCAAACTGGCCCGCCTCTACCTGGCGGGCCGGCTGCCGCTGGACGACCTGATCGGCAGGACCCGGCCGCTGCGGGAGACGGCGCAGGCGTTCGACGATCTCAGGTCGAACACCGGGGTCAGGACGATCCTGACCCCGTGAGCCGTCCCGTGACCGACAGCCGCCCCGCACCCGACCACTTTCCGGAGACCTGATGTACGCCGTCACCGACCCCACCACCGGCGAAGTCGCCGAGACCTACCCGACCGCCACCGACGCCGAGATCGAGGCGGCCGTCGCCGCCGCCCACGCGGCCACCGCCTGGGGCCGTGGCAGCACCGTGGCCGAGCGCTCCGCGCTGCTGCGCCGGCTCGGCGATCTGCACACCGAGCACCAGGCCGAACTGGCCGCGAGCATCGTGCGCGAGATGGGCAAGCCGCTCGCGGAGGCGGAGGGCGAGATCGGCTTCTGCGCCGACATCTACCACTACTACGCCGACCACGCCGAGCAGTTCCTCGCCGACGAGCCGCTCGACGTCACCTCCGGCCCCGGCAGCGCCGTCGTCCGGCGCAGCCCGGTCGGCGTCCTGCTCGGCATCATGCCGTGGAACTTCCCGGCCTACCAGGTGGCCCGCTTCGCCGCCCCGAACCTCGCACTCGGCAACACCATCGTCCTCAAGCACGCCCCCCAGTGCCCGGCCACCGCCGCGCTCCTTGAGAAGCTGTTCGCGGACGCTGGCTTCCCGGCCGGCGCGTACGTCAACGTGTACGCCACCAACGAGCAGATCGCCGAGGTGATCGCCGACCCGCGGGTCCAGGGCGTCTCGCTCACCGGCTCGGAGCGCGCCGGTGCCGCCGTCGCCGAGATCGCCGGGCGGAACCTGAAGCGCGTCGTCCTCGAACTCGGCGGCTCCGACCCGTTCATCGTGCTGTCCACCGACGACCTCGACGCGGTCGTCGAGGCCGCCGTCGCCGCCCGGCTCGACAACACCGGCCAGGCCTGCAACGCCGCCAAGCGGTTCGTCGTCGTCGAGGACCTCTACGACGCGTTCGTCGAGAAGTTCGCCGCCCGGCTGCTCGCCGGCGAGACCGGTGCCCCGCTATCGTCGGTCGCCGCCGCCGAGAACCTCGCCCGGCAGGTCGACGAGGCGGTCGCCCAGGGCGCCACGCTGCACAGCGAGGGCGAGCGGCGCGGAGCCTACTTCCCGGCCGGAGTGCTCACGGGGCTCACCACCGAACACACCGCCGCCCGCCAGGAACTCTTCGGACCGGTCGCGATGGTCTTCCCGGCGGCCGACGAGGACGACGCCCTGCGCATCGCCAACGACACCCCCTACGGCCTCGGGTCCTACCTCTTCACCACCGACCCCGCCCAGGCCGAGCGCGTCGCCGACCGCATCGAGGCCGGCATGGTCTTCGTCAACGGCGTCGGCGCCGAGGGCGCGGAACTGCCCTTCGGCGGCATCAAGCGCTCCGGCTTCGGCCGCGAACTCGGCCGCCTCGGCATCGAGGAGTTCGTCAACAAGAAGCTCATCCGGACCGTGGCGTAACGACTCGTGGACGGGTCCGGGCCTCCGACCGGCGGCCCGGACCACCCCGTCGGCGCGCGGCTCGGCCGATGACACGATGGCGCGCATGGCCGATGTGTGGAACCTGACCTGCCGCCCCCGCTGGAGACGCGCCCTGTGGCCCTTCGTCCGGGTGAGCGCCGACGCCCGGGGTCTGCACGTGCGAACGCTGCTGCGCCGCCAAAGCGTGCCATGGGGCGACATCGCCGAACTGCGCGTGCAGCAGAGGCCCGCGCGAACTTCCTGGACCCACACGCCCCGTCGCGTGACCCTGGTCCCGCACTACGGACGTGAGTGGCTCCTGCCCCTGCCGCGGAGCCGCTCGTCCGACGCCCCGGACTTCGACGCCGAGGTGAAGGCGCTGCGCGCGCTGCACCGCCGCCACGCGGCCACGGATCCGGGCAAGGTCCCCGCCGTGTCGTACGGCACCACCCGGCACGGCTGGGCAGGGGCGCTGGTCCTGTGCCCTGTGCTGCTCGTGTTTGCGGCCATGGCCGCACTGTCCGTGTCCGGCACCGCGTCGGACGAACAGGCGTGGAAGTCGGCCACCGCGTGCACCGCCCGGACGCCCGCCGCGGAGCGCCGCGAGTGCCTGACCGCGACGCCGGCAGTGATCTCGCGAACCGAGGACAGCGGGAGCAGGCGGCAGCCCAACTGGCTGTACTTCACCGACGGCCGGCCGCTGGAGCGGGTCAAGGTCTCCCGCGATGCCGTCCTGGAGTTCCGGGCCGGCGACCACGTCGAACTGACCTTCTGGCGCGGCCGAGTGATGAAGGTCGCCGGGAAGAGCTACGCGTGGCACGAGAACGTCGCCACTGCCGGGGCCACCGCCGTCTTCGCGGCCGCGTTCGCTCTCGCCGCGTGCTACGCCGGGGCCCACTCACTGCTGGGCCTGCTCGGGCGCCGGCTGCGCAATGCCAAGGACCTCCCGCCGGCCCTCCCGTTCGCGGGCGCACTCGCCGCCACCGCCCTGTGGCTCCTGCCGCTCTGCTACCTCCACCCCACGACCCTGTTCTCCTCCCCCGCGGCGATCACGTGGCTGGTCGTGGGCTCGCTGGTCACGCTGGGCCTGTTCATCGGGGCCTGGCACACCACCACCGCTTCCGCGCCGGACACGGCGACCGGTAAGTCCGCCGCCGCAGAGGCCGAGGAGGAGTTCCTGCCCGCCCGCTTCCTGGAGGACACCGACTACAACCCGCACGGCTTCGGCACCCACATCGTCCTGGACGGCGGCCCCCTCGCGGTGGCGCCCGGCCCGGGCCGGTTCGCGGCGAAACCGATACCGGTGCAGCGGCTCACCCTCAAGAACGTACGACGAGCCCGGGGCTCCGACCCCGTGGACAGACACTGGGACGTCGCCGAACTCGACGACGCCGGCACCCCGGTCCGCCTCGCGGCCGAACCCGCCGACCTGGCCCGCATCCTCCGCGAGCTGGCCCTCGCGAAAACCTCGGTGAACACCGTGCGTCCCGGGCCGTGAAGCCGGCCCGGCCGCCCACCGCGGGCAAAAACGCACGATGGCGGAACGCGCCCGCACGGCACGCTCCGCCACCTGCTCACACACTCACGTCGACGTACGACGCCTGCGCGACCCCGGTCGCCGTTCGCTCGGGCGGGTCACCGGGTCGCCCGCGTCCAGGGCCGCGAGGCGGCGCCTCGCGCCGAAGTCGGCCAGGGCCTCGGCCAGCTTGTGGACGGACGGCTCGGGGGCCATCACGTCCACCCGCAGGCCGTGCTCCTCGGCGGTCTTCGCCGTGGCCGGGCCGATGCAGGCGATCACCGTCACGTTGTGCGGCTTGCCCGCGATGCCGACCAGGTTCCGCACCGTGGACGACGACGTGAACATCACCGCGTCGAAGCCGCCGCCCTTGATGGCCTCACGGGTCTCCGCCGGGGGCGGAGAGGCGCGGACCGTGCGGTAGGCCGTGACGTCGTCGACCTCCCAGCCCAGTTCGATCAGACCCGCCACGAGCGTCTCCGTGGCGATGTCCGCACGAGGCAGGAAGACACGGTCGATCGGGTCGAAGACCGGGTCGTACGGCGGCCAGTCCTCCAGCAGGCCCGCGGCGGACTGCTCACCGCTCGGCACCAGGTCCGGCTTCACGCCGAAGGCGATCAGCGCCTTCGCGGTCTGGTCGCCGACGGCCGCCACCTTTATGCCGGCGAAGGCCCGGGCGTCAAGCCCGTACTCCTCGAACTTCTCCCGCACCGCCTTCACCGCGTTGACCGAGGTGAACGCGATCCACTCGTAGCGGCCGGTCACCAGGCCCTTCACCGCGCGCTCCATCTGCTGGGGCGTGCGCGGCGGCTCGACGGCGATCGTCGGGACCTCGTGCGGCACGGCTCCGTAGGACCGCAGCTGGTCGGAGAGCGAGGCCGCCTGCTCCTTGGTGCGCGGCACGAGGACCTTCCACCCGAACAGCGGCTTGGACTCGAACCACGACAGCTGGTCGCGCTGGGCGGTCGCGCTGCGCTCGCCGACCACGGCTATCACCGGACGCCCGCCGTCCGGGGACGGCAGGACCTTGGCCTGCTTCAGGGTCTGCGCGATCGTGCCGAGCGTCGCCGTCCACGTGCGCTGGCGGGTGGTCGTACCGGCGACCGTCACCGTCAACGGGGTGTCGGGCTTGCGGCCCGCCGAGACCAGTTCACCGGCCGCCGCGGCGACCGAGTCGAGCGTGGTCGACACGACGACCGTGCCGTCCGAGGCGCCGACCTCGGTCCAGCAGCGGTCGGAGGCCGTACGCGCGTCGACGAACCGTACGTCGGTGCCCTGGGCGTCACGCAGCGGCACCCCGGCGTACGCGGGCACGCCGACGGCGGCCGCGATGCCGGGGACGACCTCGAAGGGAACGCCCGCGGCGGCGCAGGCGAGCATCTCCTCCGCGGCGTACGTGTCGAGTCCCGGGTCCCCGGACACCGCACGGACGACCCGCCTGCCGCCCCGCGCGGCCTCCATGACAAGATGTGCGGCATCCCGCACCGCGGGGATCCCAGCGGTTGTTGACGTGCCGTCAACTACCGTGAGCTGGGGCGTGCCCGTGCCCGGATGCGAGTCCGCCGAAGGACCCGGATCCGTGTGCACGACGGCGACGCCCTGCCTGGCGTGCGTGCGCACGACGTCGAGCACCTCGTGCTCGGCGACGAGGACGTCCGCGTTGGCCAGCGCCTCCACGGCGCGCAGTGTGAGCAGTCCCGGATCTCCGGGTCCGGCACCGAGGAAGGTGACGTGCCCGTGTTCGGGACAGGCGGGAAGGGTGGTGGGGCTCACTGTGCTCGCTCCCCCATCAGACCGGCCGCGCCCTGGGCGAGCATCTCGGTGGCGAGTTCGCGACCGAGTGCCATCGCCTGGTCGTGCGTCTGGGGCACGGGACCGGTGGTGGACAGCTGCACCAGTGCGGAGCCGTCGGTCCTGCCGACGACGCCCCGCAGGCGCATTTCCTTGACAATCCGCCCGTCGCCCAGCAGGTCGGCCAGCGCGCCCACCGGGGCGCTGCAACCGGCCTCGAGGGCGGCGAGCAGTGACCGCTCGGCGGTCACGGCGGCCCGCGTGTGCGGGTCGTCGAGCTCGGCGAGCTCGGCGGCGAGGGCAGCGTCTTGGGCGGTGTGCCCCGCCCTGCACTCGACCGCCAGGGCCCCCTGGCCGGGGGCGGGCAGAATCGTGTCGACCGACAGGAAGTCGGTCGCCTCGTCGCTCCGGCCGACCCGGTTCAGCCCGGCGGCGGCGAGCACCACCGCGTCGAGCTCGCCGTTCTTGACGAAGCCGATGCGGGTGTCGACGTTGCCCCGGATCGGGACCGTCTCGATGTCCAGGCCGTGGGCGCGGGCGTACGCGTTCAGCTGGGCCATGCGGCGCGGCGAGCCCGTACCGATGCGCGCCCCGCGGGGCAGGTCGGTGAACTTCAGCGCGTCCCGGGCGACGAGCACGTCGCGCGGGTCCTCGCGCTCGGGTACGGCGGCCAGGACCAGGTCCTCGGGCTGCGTGGTGGGCAGGTCCTTGAGCGAATGAACCGCGAAGTCCACCTCGCCCCGCTGCAACGCCTCGCGCAGCGCGGCCACGAACACACCCGTGCCGCCGATCTGTGCGAGGTGCTCGCGGGAGATGTCGCCGTAGGTGGTGACCGGGACGAGCTCGACAGGCCGTCCGGTCACCTGGCTCACGGCGTCCGCCACCAACCCGGACTGGGCCATGGCGAGCTTGCTGCGCCTGGTCCCGAGCCTCAGTGCCTTCTCAGTCATGCTGGCCCTCGGTTCTTGCTGTGCTTCTCGGAGTCGTCGTGCTTCTCGGAGTCGTCGGAATCGCTGTCGGCCCGGGAGACGGAGGCGACCGTCTCGGGGTCCAGGTCGAACAGGGTGCGCAGCGCGTCCGCGTATCCGGCGCCGCCGGGCTCGGCCGCGAGCTGCTTGACCCTGACCGTCGGCGCGTGCAGCAGCTTGTCCACGACACGCCGGACGGTCTGGGTGATCTCCGCCCGGTGTTTGTCGTCGAGGCTGGGCAGCCGCCCCTCCAGGCGGGCGATCTCGCTGCTCACGACGTCGGCGGCCATGGTGCGCAGCGCGACGACGGTGGGTGTGATGTGCGCCGCCCGCAGGGCCGCCCCGAAGGCCGCGACCTCGTCGGAGACGATACGGCGGACCTGGTCGACGTCGGCGGCCATCGGAGCGTCGGCGGAGGCCTCGGCGAGCGACTCGATGTCCACCAGGCGCACCCCGGCGAGCCGGTGCACGGCCGCGTCGACGTCGCGCGGCATGGCGAGGTCCAGCACGAAGAGGGCCGGCTCGGGGCGCGGAGCGACGGCGACCGGCTCGGGCCTGCGGTGCTCGGGGATCCGGCCGGCGGTGGCCACCGTCGCGGCGAGCGCGGTGATCAGCTCGGCATCGGTCTCCGGGCCGGCCTCGGCACGGGCGGACTCGCGGCGGTCGAGAGTTCCTCCCCCAAGCTCTCGGCTCCGCTCGAGCAGGGCGGTACCCCCATCGACCCACGTACCGTGCTGCTCCAGGGTGGCCGCGTCCATGCCGGCCACGGCGGACTCGCCCATCAGGGAGAAGCCGGGCTCGGCGGCGGCGAGGTCCAGCGGGCAGTTCTCGTCGGCACCCGCGGCGCCCACGGGCGGCAGGGGGGTCTCGCGGACGTCCGTCCGCACCGCCGTACGGCCCCTGCCGTGCTCTTCCGCGACGGCCTGCGACACGGCAACGGGCACCCCGGTACGGCCCTCGATGGCGGAGGTGACCGTCTCGGCGGTCAGGACCAGTCCGGTCGCGCCGGTGCAGGAGACGGCGACATCTGCACGTGTCAGCTCGAGCGGCACCGCGTTCATCGGTACCGCGCGGGCCAGCACGTCCGTGTCGTCGCCCTCGGTGAGGATCTGGACGAGGCGCTCGGCCCGGTCCGGCGTACGGTTGGCGATCACTATCTCGCGGACGCCGACCCGCGCGAGCGTGGCGGCGGCCAGTGACGACATCGAACCGGCGCCGATGACCAGGGCCTTCTTGCCGCGCGCCCAGTCCTGCACGTCCGCGCCCGCGGACAGCTGCTCCAGGCCGAAGGTGACAAGGGACTGCCCGGCGCGGTCGATGCCGGTCTCGGAGTGGGCGCGCTTGCCGACCCGCAGGGCCTGCTGGAACAGGTCGTTCAGCAGACGCCCGGCGGTGTGCAGTTCCTGGGCGCGGGCCAGCGAGTTCTTGATCTGGCCGAGGATCTGGCCCTCGCCGACGACCATCGAGTCCAGGCCGCAGGCCACCGAGAACAGGTGGTGGACGGCCCGGTCCTCGTAGTGCACGTAGAGGTACGGGGTGAGTTCCTCGAGACCGACCCCGCTGTGCTGGGCGAGCAGTGTGGACAGCTCGGCGACACCGGCGTGGAACTTGTCCACGTCGGCGTACAGCTCGATGCGGTTGCAGGTGGCGAGCACGGCGGCCTCGGTGGCCGGCTCGGCGGCGACCGTGTCCTGGAGCAGCTTGTCCTGGCCGTCCGCGCTCAGCGAGGCGCGCTCCAGGAGGCTGACCGGGGCGCTGCGGTGGCTCAGTCCGACGACGAGGAGACTCATGCCGGCATCACGGCGGGGACATCCCCGTCCGGGCCCTGGTCGGTGGACTCGTCGCGGACCGCGGCGGCGGGCGGGAGGGTGCGGTCGGCGACGGCCTCCTCACCGGCCTTGCGCTGCTCGTGGAAGGCGAGGATCTGAAGCTCGATGGAGAGGTCGACCTTGCGCACGTCGACGCCGTCCGGGACGGACAGCACGGTCGGCGCGAAGTTCAGGATGGAGGTGACACCGGCGGCCACCAGCCGGTCGCAGACCTGCTGGGCGGCGCCCGCGGGGGTCGAGATCACGCCGATCGACACGCCGTTGTCCCGGATGATCTTCTCCAGCTCGTCGGCGTGCTGGACCGGGATGCCGGCGACGGGCCGGCCGGCCATCGCGGGGTCGGCGTCGATGAGCGCGGCGACGCGGAAGCCGCGGGAGGCGAAGCCGCCGTAGTTGGCGAGGGCGGCGCCGAGGTTTCCGATACCGACGATCACAACCGGCCAGTCCTGGGTGAGCCCCAGTTCGCGGGAGATCTGGTACACGAGATACTCGACGTCGTAGCCGACCCCGCGGGTCCCGTAGGAGCCGAGGTAGGAGAAGTCCTTGCGCAGCTTGGCGGAATTGACCCCCGCCGCGGCCGCGAGCTCCTCGGAGGAGACCGTGGGCACCGAGCGCTCCGACAGTGCGGTCAGGGCTCGGAGGTACAGCGGAAGCCTGGCGACGGTGGCCTCGGGAATCCCTCGGCTACGGGTCGCCGGTCGGTGAGTTCGGCCAGTTGCCACGGTGCTCCTGCGGGTAGAGCGGGGCTGCGGGCGGTCATATGTCCCCAGACCGCCCCGTCGACAGCAGGCTATGTCTTTGTGAACGTGTGCACAAAGATGGTGTCCGATTTGCCCGGCCAACGTGACCGGGGTCACGCACCCCCGACGCGGATGTTTGGAACCGGCACATCCGCACCTCTGTGCCTTTCTTGTTGGGGGCAAAACCGCACACTCTCCTCTACGATCCCCACCCCCGAGGCCAAGACGCCATCGATTCTAGGCGACTTCCGGCCAGTTTGGACTCCTCGGTCAGTCCCGATCAGCCCGCGAGCTCCTTGCGCAGCCGCCCCTCGTTCACCCGCCAGAAGGTGTGCTGTTCACCGTCGACGAGTACAACCGGAATCTGCTCCCAGTACTGGTCGTACAACTCCGGATCCTGGGTGATGTCCTTCTGTTCCCAGGCGACGCCCAGGTCGGCGCAGACCTTCTCCACGACGGCCTGCGCGTCGTCGCACAGGTGGCAGCCGGGCTTGCGGACGAGGGTGACGAGCCGCCCCTGGGGCCCGGGGGACCTGCGGCGGAAGATGGGACTCATGTCGGCCATTGTCGCTCCGGCACGGGGCCGCGGAACCCCGCCGGCGCGGACCGCCGCAACGACACCGTCGCGAAGAGTTCACGGGCCGCGAAACCTCTCGACTCCGGAACCACCCGGCCAACTGGCTATGCTCACGCCATGGCCGCTCTCGGATGGCTCACTTCCCGTAGGCGCTCCGCCACGGCGCGAAGCGTGTTGGCAGGCGAGGCCTCTGCGGAGGCAGCGCGCAAATCCTCGCAGGAAGCGGGCGTCCCGCCGGCCCCGCGGGAGGCGTCGGAGTTCCCGGTGCACGGGGACGAAAGGGCCGCCGCCTTCTTCGACCTGGACAACACCGTCATGCAGGGCGCCGCGCTGTTCCACTTCGGCCGGGGCCTGTACAAGCGGAAGTTCTTCGACACGCGCGACCTCGCCAAGTTCGCCTGGCAGCAGGCGTGGTTCCGGCTGGCCGGGGTGGAGGACCCCGAGCACATGCAGGACGCCCGCGACTCGGCGCTGTCGATCGTGAAGGGCCACCGGGTCGCCGAGCTGAAGTCCATCGGCGAGGAGATCTACGACGAGTACATGGCCGAGCGGATCTGGCCGGGCACGCGCGCACTCGCCGAGGCCCACCTGGAGGCCGGTCAGAAGGTGTGGTTGGTCACAGCCGCACCGGTGGAGATCGCCCAGGTCATCGCCCGCCGGCTGGGCCTGACCGGCGCGCTGGGCACGGTGGCGGAGTCCGTCGACGGCGTCTACACCGGCCGACTGGTCGGCGAACCGCTGCACGGCCCGGCGAAGGCCGAGGCGGTGCGCGCCCTGGCCGCGGCGGAGGCCCTGGACCTGACCCGCTGCGCCGCCTACAGCGACTCCCACAACGACATCCCCATGCTGTCCCTGGTCGGCCACCCCTACGCCATCAACCCCGACGCCAAGCTCCGCCGCCACGCCCGGGAGATGGACTGGCGCCTGCGCGACTACCGCACCGGCCGCAAGGCGGCCAAGGTCGGCATCCCCGCGGCGGCCGGCGTCGGCGCCGTCGCCGGCGGCACCGCCGCGGCCATCGCCCTGCACCGCCGCCGCCGCTGACGCCGGAGCACCGCACCGCCGCTCCCCCACTCGTCACCGGCCACCGTCCGTACCGCCTGCGGCCCGTACCGCCCACTGGCGGTACGGGCCTCAGCCGATCGCGTTCGTGCGGCGCACCCGGAACCGCGGGCAATTGACCGAACGTACGCCCATGCCGTTCTGGCCATTCGAATTGGCGGTGCATCGCCAGGATGCGCCCCGGACACACACCGAAGACGGAACAGATCGGTCAGCAAACGGTCACTCTCCGACGTCCGACCGCACGCCAATCGGTTACGGAAGCGACGGAATCGATGATTTGAGCAACTCGGTGTAGCAGTGCCTGTACGAAGCGTTATTCTCCTCAGACGCAAACCAGTTACCCCATCGTCGCTACGACGGGTGAACGGTTCCGCACTGCACGTGATGGAAGCTCTGCCTCTGGGAGTCCCGTGTACCCACACGTCGGGGTTGACGCCTCGGGCCTGGCTACGCTCCGCGCAACGGTCCTGGACCTGCTGCGCGGTCTCGTCCCCACCGCGTACGCCGGCCCCGTATTCGCCACCGCCGCGCCGGTAGGTCCGGCCTACGCGCTGGCCGACGGCATGGAGCAGGTGCCGACTCGCAGCGCCGTGGTCGAGGGACGACGAACCGGCGACGGACGGGCGGCCGGCCGACGAGGACGCTCGGCCTCGGCGGGCACCGTCCGGCGGCCCGCCGCGGACAGCGACAGCGCCCGGATGATGGAGCTCGTCGAACGCGCCCAGGCCGGCGAGGCCGATGCCTTCGGACGGCTCTACGACCAGTACAGCGACACCGTGTACCGGTACATCTACTACCGCGTCGGCGGCAAGGCGACGGCCGAGGACCTCACCAGCGAGACCTTTCTGCGCGCCCTGCGCCGCATCGGCACCTTCACCTGGCAGGGCCGCGACTTCGGCGCCTGGCTGGTCACCATCGCCCGCAACCTCGTCGCCGACCACTTCAAGTCCAGCCGGTTCCGGCTCGAGGTCACCACCGGCGAGATGCTCGACGCCAACGAGGTCGAGCGCTCCCCCGAGGACTCCGTCCTCGAGTCCCTGTCCAACGCCGCCCTCCTGGACGCCGTACGACGGCTCAACCCGCAGCAGCAGGAATGCGTCACGCTCCGCTTCCTCCAGGGCCTGTCCGTCGCGGAGACCGCCCGGGTGATGGGCAAGAACGAGGGTGCCATCAAGACCCTTCAGTACCGGGCCGTGCGCACCCTGGCCCGGCTTCTCCCCGACGACACGCGCTGAGCCGCACACACGCTCCGCGACCTTCAACTCACGCTCCGTCGAAGCGCGTTGACTTCTCGATCCGATCCGCCCGGGTCCGTAACCCAAGTGCCGCGCCGCTCGTTGTGCGGGATAGAGGCTCCCTGTGGTCACGCCCTGGCCAATCCTGGTCGACCGACCGGAAGAAGCGGCTGTGGACGTGCACCCTCAGGACCCCCGGGGAGTCGACCGTGATGACGAGAGGAGGTGCCGCCAGTGATCGCGAATGTATCGGCGCACCGGCGGGCGAACGCCTTCGCCCAGGCCCTGGAAGAACTGTCCGACCGGGGCACGGCGGCCGAACAGGCCGAAGGACCGGCACGGGCCCCGGCTGCCGCGGAACAGACCGAGCAGGGCCGCATGCTGGCCCTCGCCACCGGTCTGGACGCGCTGCCGCGGCCGGAGCTGGACCCCGAGGTCAAGGTCGTCCAGCGGGCCCGCCTGGTGGCCGCGATGGAGGCCATGCTCCAGGAGAGCACCGCGGCGGGCGAGGCGAGTGACCCACCGGTGCCCAGGCAACGGGCGCGCGGCGCACACCGGGCGAGCGGCCTGGGGAAACTGCGGCCGCGCACGCGGCTGAGCAAGTCGCTGGCCGCCGGCGGACTCAGCGTGGGTGTGGCCGCGGGAGCCTTCGGCGGAGTGGCCGCCGCCAGCTCCAGCGCCCTCCCCGGTGACTCGCTGTACGGCCTCAAGCGCGGCATCGAGGACTTCAAGCTCACCTACCTGACCGACGGCGCCGACGAGCAGGGCCAGGCCTACCTCGACCTCGCCTCGACCCGGTTGAGCGAGGCCCGCAGGCTGATGGAGCGCGGCCGCGGCGGCGGGCTCGACCACGAGTCGCTCGGCGAGATCCGCCGCACCCTGTCCGGGATGCAGCACGACGCGACCGAGGGCCACCGCCTGCTGCACGAGGCGTACGAGCGCGACCCCGACTCCCTGCGTCCCATCCAGGCCCTCTCCACCTTCTCGCGGTCCCACCGCGAGGCCTGGGGCGCGCTCCGCGACCGCCTCCCCGTGCAGCTCGGCGACGTCAGTCAGCAGGTGTCGTCGGTGTTCGACGCCATAGACGACGAGGTCGCCCCGCTCCAGTCGATGCTCCCCCAGCACCCCGCCCCGGGCGGCGACGGCACGCAGCACGGCCCCCGGCCGACACCGACCGCCGGTTCGCCCGGCGCCGCGCACTCGGCCCAGCCCAGCACCGGCGGCGACACCTCCTCCGGCAGCCCCCACACCGGCAGCGACAGCCCCAGCGCGTCGACCGGCTCGGGCAGCGCGGACGAGGGGCTGTTCGGCGGCTCCACCGGCGGCCTGCTGGACCCGCCGAAGCCCAGCAGCGGCAGCGCCTCG